>CAYOPZ010000003.1:20555-170760 GCA_964406005.1 uncultured Bacteroidaceae bacterium | reverse complement strand
GAAACCGCAGCCGGCAAATTTTGCTGTGCAAAACTTAATGCTGCTCTTCACAGGATATGATCTGATATGACCGGAACCTGTGAAACCGCAGCCGGCAAATTTTGCTGCGCAAAACTTAATGCTGCTCTTCACAGGATCCGATCAGACATAATATCTGTAAACATTTCGAAGCAGGATTTGATATTTGAAGCAGATATAAAGAGCAGCCTTAAATCTTTGATTTTCAACTGCGGTTTTATATCTGCTTCAAATAGGAACCGAGGATCGCAGATCAGGCTTTCTTGATGCTTTTTACAGGATATGATCAATAAATAACCAAAATTTAGAAAATGATTGTAATTTCGACCGAAACCGTCCCGGGGAAAGAGATCAGGTCAACCCTGGGCATTGCAAGGGGAAGCACCGTCAGGGCGCGTCACCTGGGCAGGGATATTTTCGCAGGGCTCAAAAACCTCGTAGGGGGAGAGATCTCTGAATATACAAAGCTGCTTACCGAGGCACGCGACGAGGCGCTGAACAGAATGGTACTCGATGCCGATCGTCTGGGGGCCGATGCCGTCGTCAATGTCCGCTTGATGACCTCAGCGGTAATGCAGGGGTGTTCCGAGATCCTGGCCTACGGTACGGCAGTGAAACTGGCCTGAACCGGAGCCGGTTCCTGGCATACAGATTGGCTATTTTTCTTATCTTTGCGTTCTTGGAAAAGAAAAGGGCAAGCATTGCAATGGACAAGTATAACCTGAATCATCTGCGCGAGCTGGAAGCGGAATCCATCTTTGTGATTCGTGAAGTGGCAGCGCAATTTGAAAAACCTGTACTGCTTTTTTCCGGGGGGAAGGATTCCATAGTTATGTTCTACCTTGCCAGGAAGGCTTTCTGGCCTGCAAAGGTGCCTTTTCCCCTGATGCATATAGACACGGGGCATAATTTCCCGGAAACGCTCGAATTCCGGGACCGGCTGATGGAAAAAACCGCAGCGAAATGCATCGTCGCCCTGGTGCAGGATACCATAGACCAGGGAAGGGTCGTTGAGGAAACAGGGATAAACGCCAGCCGCAACGTACTCCAGACAGTAACCCTTCTGGATGCAATTGAAAAAAACAAATTCGATGCCGCGCTGGGCGGCGGACGCAGGGACGAGGAAAAGGCACGTGCCAAGGAGCGCTTTTTTTCTCACAGGGACGAGTTCGGTCAATGGGACCCCAAGAACCAGCGGCCAGAGCTCTGGAACATTTTCAACGGAAAGAAAAACATGGGGGAACATTTCCGGGTATTTCCCCTGAGCAACTGGACCGAAATGGATGTATGGCAGTATATCTATATGGAAGATGTGGAGATCCCCGGCCTTTATTTCACACATAAAAGAAAAGTTTTCTTCCGTGACGGGGTCTGGCTGGCAGACGCACCTTTCATGGCCAAAAAAGAAAATGAGGAGGTCATCGAAAAAGATGTTCGCTGCAGGACCATAGGGGACATCACATGCACGGGCGTTACCCTTTCGAAGGCAAACACGCTCGAGGAAATCATACAGGAAGTGGCTGCGACAAGGGTTACCGAACGCGGGGGCAGGTATGACGACAAACGTTCCGAAGCGGCAATGGAAGACAGGAAGAAGGAAGGGTATTTCTAAGGTTTAATGACAAACGGAATCATGGCAGAAACCAAGGATTTTCAGAAAGGTTACCTGAATATGGAACTGCTCCGGTTCACGACCGCCGGCAGCGTGGACGACGGAAAAAGCACCCTGATCGGACGTCTGCTTTATGACAGCAAGGCAATCTTCGAGGACCAGATGGAAGCCATAGAAAGGGCCAGCGAGCAAAAGGGGGACGAGCATGTGAACCTTGCCCTCCTGACAGACGGACTCCGTGCCGAAAGGGAACAGGGGATCACGATCGACGTGGCATACAGGTATTTTGCCACACCCAAACGTAAGTTCATTATCGCAGACACACCGGGTCACGTCCAGTACACACGGAATATGGTAACCGGAGCTTCCACCGCAAATGTCGCCATCATTCTCGTGGATGCCCGCAACGGGGTACTCGAGCAGACCATACGTCACGGATACATTGCCTCCCTTCTGCGCATACCGCATGTCATCGTCTGTGTGAACAAGATGGATCTGGTGGATTACAGTGAAGAAGTATTTACCGGGATACAGGAGAAATTCAAGGAGCTCTCCGTAAAACTCGATGTCCAGGATCTCCGGTTTGTCCCCATCTCCGCACTTAAGGGAGATAATGTCGTGGAGCGCTCGCTGAACATGGACTGGTATGACGGCCCCACCCTGATCTACCTCCTCGAGAACATCCACATCAGCAGCGACTATAATTACATCGACGGGCGATTCCCGGTTCAGTATGTGATCCGGCCCCAGTCACGGGATCACCACGATTACAGAGGTTATGCAGGACGCATCGCCAGCGGTACTTTCCAGCCCGGCGACCGGGTCGCGGTACTCCCGTCCGGTATGACTACCCGGGTCAGAACGGTCGATACCATGAAAGAAAGCCTGGACATAGCCTTTGCACCGCAATCCGTCACCATTACCCTGGAAGACGATATCGATATCAGCCGGGGGGATATGATCGTAAAGGAGAACAAGATGCCGGAAACCAGCCAGGACATAGAAATGATGGTTTGCTGGCTCAGTGAAAAACCCATGGCGATAAAAGAAAAGTACCTGGTACAACATGCCACAAGTGATGCAAAATGCATTGTCAGGGAACTTCCCTACAAGATCAACATCAATACGCTGGAGAAGAATTACCAGGACAAAACACTGGGACTTAATGAAATCGCACGGCTGAAGATCCGTACTACCCGGCCCCTGTACTTCGATCCCTATCGCCGGAACCGCATCACCGGCAGCATGATCCTGATCGATGAAGCCACTCACAATACCGTCGGCGCAGGCATGATCGTGTAAACCTTCGAATAAACGCAACATGAGGAGACTGATATTATGGATACTGCTTTCCGGTTCGGTGATTTCGGTATCCTTCGGGCAGGATAGGGTTCTATCGAAGAAAGCTGTCGAAAACAGAGCCAGGATCGCCAGGGAGTTGCAACCCCTACCCGAAAAGGCGGATGCCATAGAGTATGCTTTGCGTTACGGCCTTCCCGTCAGGGAAATTGATTCGCTCGGCAGGATTAAGGAAATCATGCGGATTGAAGACGATCATCCCCTGTTTTTAACCACACAAAATCTGAATGCAGCCAGGACGGTATCCACGGATAAAGTGTGGAATGGAACGTATGAAGGATTGGATCTGAGAGGAATGAACATTCTGGTAGGTGTTTGGGATGGAGGCAGGATCCGAACCACACATGTTGAATTCGGGTCCCGCGCATACTCTCTTGATTCGGAGTTTGAAATTGTCGGTCATGCCACCCATGTGGCTGGAACCATAGGTGCCACAGGAATAAAACCCGGTGCCATAGGGATGGCCAACCGGTGTTTTATTGAAGGTTATGACTGGGACAATGACAATACGGAGATGCGTACTGCGGCAGAGGATGGTTTGTTGCTGTCAAATCATTCCTATGGCCTTATTCAGGGTTTTGACTACAATACGTCAGAGTCAAGGTGGGAATGGTATGGGGATGTATCCATCAGTGAGGTGGAAGATTACAAATTCGGCTTTTACGGAACGGATGCCAGAATCTGGGATAACATTGCATATGACAATCCTTATTACCTGATTGTTAAATCGTCCGGAAATGACCGGCTTCAGGGACCCGGTGCGGGAGCAGAACATTATGTCTGGGACAACGGATGGAAAGAGAGCAACAAGGTAAGGAACAAGGATGGGGGGCCCGATGGATTTGATTGTATCGGTACGCAGGCCACTGCGAAGAATATCCTCACAGTGGGAGCAGTCCACGATATTGAGAACGGCTATGAAAATCCGGAAGATGTGATCATAACCGATTTCAGCACCTTCGGACCTACGGATGACGGAAGGGTCAAGCCCGACATTGTCGGGAATGGTTCGGACCTTTTCTCCCCTTACTACGATAATGATACCAGTTACAGATCGCTCAGCGGAACTTCCATGGCAACCGCGAATGTATCGGGTTCCCTTGCCCTTTTACAGGAGCTCTACTACGGGGAATTCGGCGGTTTTATGAAATCTTCCACCCTGAAGGGACTGGTTCTGCACACGGCCGATGATGCAGGAAATCCGGGTCCCGATTACAAATTCGGATGGGGATTGCTCAACACTTTGAGTGCAGCGAAATTTATTCTTCATAAGGGTTTGAACCTGTTGGAAGACAGTATTGAAAACCAGCAGAATCTCAACCATACATTTTATGCTTCAGGTGATTCAGCCATAAAAGTAACCCTCTGCTGGACAGATCCCGGGGGATCAATTCCTTCTCACTCATTGGATCCGAAGGATACAATTCTTGTTAATGACCTGGATATCAGGGTAATAAGACAATCCGACTCAACACAATATTCACCCTACGTTCTTTCCCCGGAAACTCCTGATGCACCTGCGCAAACAGGTGACAACTTCCGGGATAATGTAGAACAGGTTTATATGTCCGATCCTCAAAGCGGGTTCTATGATCTGACGGTTACCCATAAAGATACCATTTTCGGCACCATCCAGAACTTCAGCCTTGTTGTGGAAGGAATGAATCAGGTCTTCATATCGCAGGATTCCTCCCATCTCGACAGCAATAATGGGTTCCTGCAGGTCACAAATGCCCCGGAATATCCACTGGGCAGACGGTTTGTATGGCTTATTGAACCTGAGAACGAACTGCCCGTTCATCTGGATTTCACCGGGTTCAGTACCGATACCGGTGACATCGTGTACATTTATGACGGGCCGGATACTCTTTCACCGCTGCTGGCCAGCTTCAGCGGCACATTGTCCGATCCCGACACTTTGCTGACCTCTTCCGGAGGAGCTGTGTTCATAGAATTCCGGACCGGAAACAAAAAAGGATTCAAGGGATTTTCCTCCCGGTATTGCACTGTCCCTCCGGAAGAAAAGGTAGAGATTACGGGGCCTGAATACCCCTGCAACGGTTCGGATGCGATTTTCCAATTTCAGGGATTTCCTGAATCTTCCTACACCTGGGATCTCTCTGCCAATATTCAGGACTCGGCCATCATTCAGGGAACCATGTCATATGTTGTGGTTCCGGGTGATCCATTCGACATTTCAGTTACTCCATTTAACCAGTGCGGCAGCGGAGAGGTCAGCCTGAGGAGGATGCATCCGCTGAATGCTCCGCCTTCAATCGGGGCCATGATCTCAGGGGATACACTTCCCTGTACAAACACAGATAACCTGTACAGCACCGGATACGACTCCACAGCCTCTTACCGATGGATACTGCCTGAAGGCTGGCGGGGAAGCAGTGACAGCTCCTCTATTTTGATTACGCCTGAGAAAGGTCCGGGAACGATCACCGTAGTTCCGTGGAACAGTTGTGGTGAGGCAGATGAGATCGGACTCCAGGTCAATCCGGAATCCCTGCCCAGGAACCCAGTTATTAATAGTGAACGAACCAGTCCCTGCCAGAATGCCGTTCAATCGTTCTATATTACGGAAGAAGATGAGGTTGACTACCTCTGGCAGGTAGAGCCCGGTTGGGAGATCCTTGGCCCCGATTCGATCGGTACGGTCAATGTAATGGTAGGCAGCGGAGATGAAGGGACCGTGTATGTCACATCATCCAACAAGTGCGGTGATACCCTTGCCTCAAGGAAGTTCTTCCTCTCCCCCTCGCCCGACCCTCCCGACCTGATGCTTCAGCCCTCATCGATCGAAGGACTGGAGGAAATCCTGATCAGGAATTTCTCAGACTATTCTGAGGTTAATTGGTTCAGGAACGACACCCTCCTGCCGGATATCCATGACGAATCACTTATCCTGCAAAGGAATGGAGTTTATTCGGCAAGCGGAACAAACAGTGAAGGATGTACGGCATCGACGGCCGGTGCCGGAAAAATCACGGTGAACCTGGAATCACTCGTATATTATATCTCGACGGGGCCGGAAGGATTGATAAGGATTGAAAACGATTCAGGTGAACCGGCAGTTCTCAGGGCATATGATCTTACCGGGAGGATTGTCCTTGCCCGTGAGATATCGCCGGGATCGAATGAATTTTACTTTTCAAAAAGTGGATTGCTGATCTTCAAGATATCAGGCAACCGGTATTCGAAGACCTGTGTGGCCTATATACAATAGTTATCAGGGTGTCCCGCGTTCCGAAAAATGCGAACAGATCTGTATCAGGCCAACCTCATCATCGATATCTATCCGGTTTGACGTGATATATGATCTGACCTCCTTCTTGTCCGCCTGCAACATTTCGGAAATGGATTTTACTCCCCTGACCATGATCTGTTCCTCTCCCCTGGCCAGGTAATAGTAAGGTTTTGCAACTTTGAATTCAGCCGGCCTGGCTTTTGTATATGCCCTGGCATTTGCAGCAGGATTGAAGACGATCCTGTACTTCTTGAGCAGGGAAACGGCACCCGCATTATAAATTACCGCTACATTCGATATTATTTTATTACTGCCGGGCTGAAGGAACCTTCGTACGAATTTCAATCCGTTGTAATAAAGCGTATCTATGGGATTCGTTTCAGGATCAATTTCAATTGTCCCTTCCTGTAAACGGGCTTCAAAACGGTCGTTATAGACATTATATCGCAGAGGGATCCCCTTATAAAGTGTATTGCCCATCAGTATCATCCCCTCCTTAAAATCTTCTGTCAGGTAGGGACTTCCCTTTACATCCCTTATATCCGGATCCTTTTGACGATAATCCAAACTTGCGGCTTTAAAAGTCTGCAGACTCTTAACGACCTCCACATTGTTCTGGGCACAGGTGACATTGACGACCCCTATCAGGATTGCTGTTACAGGGATAAACCTGTGTGATATACCTTTCATATGTTCAGATTTACACGAGATAGAAAAAGGTGCCCCGGTAAAGACGGAGCACCTTTTATATCCTGCTGAACTGGCATTACCTGTCCAGCTTGTTGATCTTCGGAGGAAGTGCCGGTGCGGATTTTTTCTTGGCCGGGGTCCAGGTGGTGTTGAAGGAATCCCAGAGATAGAGATCTCCCGCAAATTCGATAATCATTGTCAGTAAATCCACATCCATACTCCCGTCGGGATTGATGGTCCCGACGACATCTTCTTCCGCAACCGACTCAAAATTGCCTTTCCATATATATGTCGCATCATACCCATATCCCGATCCTCCGACATCAGCACCTGCAGGGAATGTAATGGTCATTGCGTTAACATCCACATCAGCTTCAACCGGTAAATCTCCATATGCCATTCCTACCACCGACAGCTTTGTTTCGTCTCCCGCTACAGGGGCTGTGGTAACCGTCCACTGCTCATCCCAGTCTCCGTCTCCATAACCGCTCAGTACATCACCGTAACTGTCTGCATCAACCGTATAAGTTCCGATCCATGCCGCAAGCGGATGCTCATTGTCCTGGATAGTCAATAGATAGGTTGCATTGGCTCCCCCGCCCATACCTATTGTTGTTCCGCCATCACCGGTCAGGGTAAGGTATACAGATTTATCGTTATCCCTTACGTCATTATCGATGGCCTGAATGACCACGACCTGGAACAGCTCACTGGCGAAGCTCAGCGACTTACTTGTAAGAATGTTGAAATCAACGCCTTCCACAGCCGGATTGCTGATGCCTGTTGCATCTGTTCCGACAGTTACGGAAACAGGACCGGGAGAGGTAGAGGCATAGTAAAGCCCAATTGTATCCGTTGCTACGGCATTCTCTGCCAATGCCCCGGATGCATTTTCGAATGCAATAAACGCATTGCTCTGGTCGAATGTCAGATCCAACTCCTGGCAGGACATTAATCCCATCGCCAGGATGATCATTGCCGATATACTTCTTATAATAGTTATTTTCATTGTTCACAATTTTGAATAAGGTTAGTATCCGGGATTTTGCTGAGTCCTCATGGCCGGATTTACATCCAGCTCACTCTGAGGTAAGGGCAGCTGCCATTTGTAGCTGCTGGCTGACAGAAACAGGTTTTCTGCACCCACACCCGTACCGTCGAAATATGCTCCCGCAGCAGTCCTTTGAATATCAAGCCCGAGTCTCTTCAATACAAAGAGACGGTCGCCTTCGAAAGCAAGTTCAAGCCTCCTTTGAAGGTAGATCTCATCCAGCAGCTCCGCGTTATTGAGCGGCGGGAATGTGATCTTGGTAAGATCATACCGGTTGTTCCTGACATCATCCAGATATGTGAGAGCTTCTGCCGGGTCCTGGGATGCTTTGAGCATATCGGCTTCAGCCACGAGCAATGATATATCTGCCGCCCTTATCACTTTGAGGTCCACAAGATCCGGAGTCGGATTACTCTCCACAGATGATGAACGCCCCCTGTACTTCTCGATATGATTATAGGTATGTCCTTCAAATTCCGACGTTGTAATGTAGCTGGTCAGACGGATATCGGCTGAATCATACAACTGGTATAATTCATAGCTGCAAACATATTCGGATCTGATGCCTGCCGCACTGGACTGGCTGTATTGTACTCCAAGTTGCAAATCGTCTTTCTTCTCAACTGCAATGTACAACAAGACCCCGTCCTTATTCTCGTCTTTCCAGATCCCATAGAAGTTGGCTCTGCTCGAAACCGGGACTTCTGCAAGAGCCTCCTTACCTTTGGAAATAACCATATCATAATCACCCATTTCCATGGCAACTTTTGCCTGAAGTGCTGCAATTGCAGGTTTTGAAAACCGATCCCTGTCGACGGAGGTTGGATCAATAAGGCCATATGCATCACTCAGGTCCGTAACAATCTTGTCATAAACATCCATCAAACCGTCCCTGCCCGGAAAGGTGGCCTCACTGGAAGTAATGTAAGGTGTCCCGAGGTCACTGCTTGTTGCCTGTGAATATGCTTTGCCGAACATCTTTACCATTTCAAAATGCATAAGGGCCCTCATGGCCAGAGCCTGGGCCTTGTAATGGTTGAGCTCCGTCTGCTCATCGGCAGCGGGACTGAAATCGTTCGCGGCCTCGATCACCTTATTGGCCCTCAGGATCACAATATAAGCCTGGTCAAAAACACTCTCCATCAGGTAGTAATCGGAGGATATTGTCCAGTTGAAGAGAGATGTAAAAGTTAACCTTCCTTCGAGGACACGGGTAAGATTATCCGCCATTATATCGGGATAGATCATCAGGTATCCTCCGTACAGACTTTCGTCACGTGCACCTGCATACATACCATTGATCGCATAAGAGAAGTCATCAATGGTTTCAAAAGCTTGACTGGACGAGATGCTCTGATGCGGATCCAGATTGAGTCTGTCTTCACATCCGATCAACGACACCAGTCCGGTAATGCTGATAATAAATAATATTTTCTTCATGATTCTTCTGTTTTTCTGATCAAAATATGACTAAAACCCGATATCCACACCAAAAGTAAATGATTTCGTAGCCGGATAGCTGAAATCATAGAAGCTCCCGTCCGCGGCATCCGTAGAACTCTCCTCGCTGGGCAGACCTACTTCAGGATCGAATCCGGTGAAATACGGACAGAATGTCAACAGGTTCCGGCCGGTGAAGTAGACCCTGAGAGACCGGACCCTGAACTGTGTAATCAGGGGAGCAGGAAATTCATACGAGATTGTGACATCGCGCAGTCTCAGGTAAGATGCATCCTCCAGGAAGCGGGTGCTGTAATGTGTTGAAGCACCCACGACGGGGACCGGATTTTCAACCACATCGCCGGGATTCTTCCAGTAATCCAGCATCCTGACATCCTGGTTCGATTGTATATCCCCACCATCCGTAAGGGTAAAAAAGGAGAGCCCGTTTACAATGTAGTTTTTATAGGAGAAATAAGCCGACGCACTCACCGATACCCCCTTCCAGGTAAGTTCCGAACTGATGGTTCCGTAATAAAGCGGATCGGCAGTTTCATCAAGTGCTATCTTATCGTCCCCGCTCCAGACATCGGTGACCCCTCCGTCTTTGGTCAGGTAAAGCGCTTCTCCGGTGGCCGGATTCACCCCGGCCCATCTGACCATGTAATAGGTGTTTATGGGACTTCCTTCCTGTATGATGGTATAACGCTTCTGGATGGGTTCTCCCTCCTCACCGTACAGCTTTGTTACACTGTTCTTGTTGTGGGAAACCATGATTCCCAGATTCCATGTTAAATCCTGATATCTTACGACATCTCCGTTCAGTGCGACTTCTATCCCTTTGTTATTTAATTCACCTATGTTTTCATTCCTGCCGGCAAAACCACTGGTAGCCGACAGAGGTTTTTCAAGCAGAAGGCTTTTTGTGTCACGGTTATAAAGTTCAACCGTGCCGTTCAACCTGTAACGCAACAAGGAGAATTCAACACCCGCGGAGGAGATTATCGACTTTTCCCACGTAAGTTCGTTGTTTTCAAGCTGTGTCGGGTAACTGGCCGAAAGACCGTTGTAACTTCCGAATCCATACAATCCCAGTGAAGCATAATTACCGATATTGAAGTTCCCTAAGGATCCGGAATTGGCACGGATTTGCAACCTGTCTATGATCGGTATGTTCTGTATAAAGAATTCGCGATGCATATTCCAGCTTACTCCGGCCGACCAGAAGTTTCCGTACTTATTGTCCTCCCCGAAACGGGAGCTTCCATCCCTCCTTAAAGAACCTTCAACCACATATTTCTGATCGTAGTCATAAGTAGCCGAAGTAAAATAGGAAACCAGTGACCAGTCGTTTCGTTCGGTATCACCATCCACAATGGTTGCTGCATTGGCCTGGGTACTCAGCTTTGCAGATGGAAATCCTTCACCCTGGATGAACATGGACTTGAAATAGTACTGGTTGTATTCCGATCCGAGAAGAACATTCAGATTATGTACTTCACTGAAGGTCTTTATGTAGTTCAGGGTATTGGTCCATGTATAGGTGTATCTTCTGTTCCAGTTATCGCTCTTGCTGTCTCCTACGTACTGCGCAAGAATCGAACCCGGCTCGCAATAATACTCCCTTACATATTCGCGGAAGTTCATACCTCCCCTGGTAGTCAGGGTAAGACCGGGGATGATCTCCCATTCACCGTAGATCGTGCCCAGACCCACCAGCTGATTGATGTCTTCCGGATTGTTTACCAGTGCTTCCGAGATACTGAAGCCCTGGTGTGTCCTGTTATATTCGCCATTGGGAAGGAATACAGGCTCATAGGCATTGTAGGTTACCATGGCACAAAAGGGATTCTGAACATTCCTCCGGTCCCTTATCTCCTGCATGTCTGAGGTTCCCACCGTAAAGGTGTTTCCAATCTTGAAATTGTCCTTGATTTTATGGTCCACATTGATCCTGGCAGACAGGCGGTGAATCTCGGACAGTTCCACAATGCCCTCTTCATCATATTTTTGCAGAGACATGAAATAATTGGTCTTTTCAGTTCCACCGGTAACAGATGCTTCCATCGACTGGACCATTCCGTCCCTTGAAAGGGTCTCAATCCAATCATGTCCGTAAGCCTTAAGGGAATCAACCACTGCAGCCGAGGCATCGGCTCCGGTCCTGAAGCCGACATCTATCTCGTATTGCAGTTTCTGGTCTGCATCCATCATCTCGAAAAAGGGCTTAATCATTGTATTGAGTCCGCGCCTGTAACGGATATCGATCCTGGATTCCCCAGGCCTTCCGACCTTGGTGGTAACCAGGATAACCCCGTTGGATGCCCGGGACCCATAAAGAGCCGCTGCTGAAGCATCCCTCAGGATTGAGGATGATTCGATGTCATTTGGGTTCAGTTCTGTAAAGGAAATTGGATCAACCTGTATCCCGTCAATAATGTATAACGGTTGATTACCTGCAGTAATCGAGCCGATACCCCGAATATTAATTAAAGCAGTGGAACCGGGTGCACCATTGCTGGTAACAACATGCACACCAGGTGCCTTACCTTGTAACATCTGATCGAAGCTGGAAATAGGCTTCGCGTCAAAGGCCTCAGATTCAACAACAGACACTGATCCGGTGACTCCGCCTTTCCTCTTGGTGCCGTATGCAACTACCATAACTTCATCAATTCCAATCGCATCAACTTCCATCATAATATCGATGGTACTCCTGCCTTCAATTAATACTTCCTGTGTAAGCATCCCGACGAAAGAAAAGACGAGAGTTGTGGCACTCTCCGGAACCGTAATGCTATACATGCCTTCAATATCGGTAACCGTCCCGATGGTGGTACCCTTGACAAGAACAGATACACCGGGCAAGGTGGCCCCGTCATCAGCACTGGTTACCGTTCCGGTAATCTGCACTTCCTGCGCATGCAAAAGAGCAACTGCCAGCACCGGAAATGCCAGAAGCACAATAAATCTTTTCATAAATTAAGGTTTTTGGTTTGTAAATACAGTGGTTTATCAATAAACCAAATCTAATAAATAAATTTTTGATGTTAAAAAATATTTAACATTAATATTAAAATCTCCTGAAACAGGCAGTTACATGGACAGTTACTCCTGATCATCGGTAATCAGGTATTCAATGATCTTTTTCCCCGGATCGAAAGGATACAGGTCATCCAGTCCGAGTGAACCGATCGCGATCCTTATCAGCTCACCATCAGGCACTTCCGGGGACCGCTTTTGCTTTCTAAGGAAGTACCTCCCCGCATCCAGCAAGGCCTTTACGGGTATGAGCCCCACGAGCTCCGACCCGCTTACCTTTATACCCCGCGCATTTGCTATATTGCGTACCTCTTCGAATGCCACATGCACGGGCGTAACGGAAAGGTCGGTAATATTCATGGAAACCTGAGCCGCCCCGTATTCCCTTATGTACCATCCCATGGCCTTCACCGCTTTCAGGGTTCCCGGGACCGTGACCGGAATTCCCCGTTTGTCCCTTACCTCACGGGTAATGGCGCTGGCCTGGCGGACGGACGCTGAAACCAGGTTCACGTTGAATGCCACCAGATAATCCCTTGCCCCGACAGCAACCGCCCCCGTCTTTGGAAGGAATTTCACAGGTCCGAAATCCGGCTTCCATTCCGGTCTTTCCAGTTTCTCCCGAAGACCCTCGTACCCTCCTGTACGGATCTCTGCAAGGTCATTTCGCTGCGTCTTCAGGGCCGCCGACCCATAACAGTATACCGGTATCCCGAGTTCCGTTCCTATCCGTCCGGACAGCCTCCTGGCATATTCTACGCATTCTTCCATCGTGACATTCGATACGGGTACCAGAGGACATACGTCCGTCGCACCCAAACGGGGATGTACACCCTTATGCCTGCGCATATCTATCAGTTGTGTTGCCTTTCTTACAGCCCTGAAGGCCGCTTCCGCCACATTTCCCGGAGCCCCGGCAAACGTTACGACCGTGCGGTGGACAGTAATTCCGGGATCCACACCAAGGAGCTTCACACCCGTCACAGATTCGATCTCATACGTGATCTTCCGGATCAGGTCCATATCCCTTCCCTCGCTGAAATTCGGCACGCATTCGATGATCTGTTTCATCCTCAGGATCCGGCCTCAGTCACATTCTTCGAAACTCTTTGTATACTGCTCTATGGCTTTCAGGCTCATTCCCATGCTTGAGAATCCCCCGTCATGGTAAAGGTTCTGCATGGTCACCTTCCGGGTAAGATCGGAGAACAGGGTAACGCAGTAACCCGCGCAATCTTCCGCCGTGGCATTGCCCAGGGGGGACATCCTTTCGGTAAAATCAATCAGCGTATCTATGCCCTTTACCCCGCTCCCGGCAGTCGTGATTGTAGGAGACTGGGATATGGTGTTCACCCTGATCTTCTTGTCCCTGCCGTATATATACCCGAAACTGCGTGCAATGGATTCAAGCAAGGCCTTGGAATCTCCCATGTCATTGTAACCGTACAGTGTACGCTGCGCTGCAACATAAGACAGGGCGATCACGGAGCCCCACTCGTTTATGGCATCCAGTTTCCTGCAGACATGCAGCAGCTTGTGAAACGAAAGTGCCGATATATCGAGGGTCTGAAGGAAATAATCGTAATTCAGCTTGTCGTAGGGAAGGCCTTTCCTGACATTGGGAGACATCCCTATGGAATGCAGAATGAAATCCAGCTTGCCATCGAGCACTTCCATTGATTTTCTGATCACCTTTTCCACATCCTCCAGTTGCGTGGCATCGGCTATGATGATCTCGGAACCGGTTTTATCCGCAAGCTCTTTCAGGGTTCCCAGGCGCAGGGCTACCGCCGTATTGGTAAGTGTAAAACGGGCTCCCTCATCATGTGCTTTTTCCGCCACCTTCCATGCGATGGACATGTCGTTCAGAGCGCCGAATACGATCCCTTTCTTTCCTTTCAATAATCCGTATGCCATTTTCTGCGTTTTTTTGCTGGCTGCAAAGATAGTAAATCAGACCGATTACAAATAAGGGTCAGTTGAGAAGTTCCCTGGCATTGGATATGGCAGCTTCCGTCAGTTCCTCTCCGCTCAGCATCCTTGCGACTTCAAGGACCCTGTCCTCATCTTTGAGCAGCCTGATGTCCGTACGGGTAGCCCCGTCCCTGTCGTATTTGTATACCAGGTAATGAAAATCTCCCTTTCCGGCCACCTGGGGAAGGTGGGTTATATTGATGACCTGTTTCCCTGCAGACATTTGCTTCATGATTGACCCAACTTTTTCGGCAATCTCACCCGATACACCTGCATCCACCTCGTCAAAAATAATGGTCGGAAGTTCCAGGGAATCCGTGAGCAGGGATTTGATGCTCAGCATCAGCCTCGACAATTCTCCTCCGGAAGCAACCTGGGAGATTTCCCTGGGAAGTACATTCCTGTTGGCTGAAAACAGGAATTCCACCTTGTCTTTTCCCGACGGACCGAATGCATCCAGCCCGGACTGTTTTACCAGGAAGACGGCATTCCGGATCCCGAGTGATTTCAGCATTCCTGCGACTTCCTTTTCCATAACGGGGATGGTCTTATGCCTCCGGTCGCTCAGTGAGCCGGCCAGCTGCCCGAGTTCTTCCTCAAGCCCGGAAAGCTTTTTCCGCATTTCCTTCAGCTGTTCGTCGTATGATGCAATATCCCTTATCTTATTGTCCAGTTCCTCCTTCAGGTTTATTAATTCCTTAACATCCCGGGCGGAATGCTTTTTCAGGAGCGTAAATATCATATCCAGCCTTTCCCTTACAAGCTCCTGCCTGCCGGGATCCAGCTCGACATTCTCACCGAAAGCCTCCGCTTCTGAAGAAATGTCCTTTAATTCTATCAGGACGGATGAGATCCTTTCTCCGAGCTCTCCTGCGGCAGGATACACTTCCCGTATGGATGCAAATGCCTGGGAAACCTGCTGCAGCAGGCTCACTACCGAGTTGTCCTGCTCCGAGATCAGGTAAGACGACTGCTGAAGGTTCCGTTTGATTTCCCCTGCATGGTCAAGCATCTCGAGTTCCTGCTCAAGCTGTTCCTGTTCTCCGGGTTCCAGGCGTGCTTCGTCAAGCTGACTGAACTGAAAAGTATAATAATCGAGGTCGGCCTGTGACTGTTTTGCCTTCTCGGTGAGCCCGGCGTAGTCCTGCTGAAGACCGGTCCATACCCGGAATCTGTCCTTATAGGAATCCAGCAGTTCGCCGTTCCCTGCCACCGTATCAAGCACGGTCAGCTGGAAAAGGTGATCGCCTAGATGCAGGTTTTGGTGCTGAGAGTGAATGTCCACCAGTTTGCTGCCGAGATCCCTGAGCAGGCCCAGGTTCACCGGACTGTCATTGATGAAGGCCCTGGATTTCCCTCCGGGTGATATTTCCCGCCGTATGATCAGCAGCTTGTCATAGTCCAGGTCGTTCCCGGCAAAGAACAACTGGAGCCCGTACCTGCCGATATCAAAGCTGCCCTCCACGAAACATTTCCTGTCCTTATCCTTCAGTACAGATGAATCGGCACGGTTGCCCAGCAGGAGTGAAAGGGCGCCGAGCAGGATGGATTTACCCGCCCCGGTTTCTCCTGTGATAATGCTGAAACCGGGCTTGAACTCAATCTCCAAATGACTGATTAAGGCATAGTTACGAACATGAAGGGAAATCAGCATAGAAACGGATTGATGAGAATAAAAATAAAAAAACAAAAGAACATATGGTAATCCGGAGGTTAATTTGAAGCCTGGATTTTCTCATACTTGTTTTTATTCGCCGGATCGATCTCCTCCAGGATGGTAACGGCCCTGTTTTTCTCTTCCGTGAAGGATTCCGAAAAAATATTGACAAATTCATCTGACTTGGCATCCAGGACCACCTTCAGCACATACATGAACGGATCAGGTCTGTCCCGGTAAACCTCCCTCAGGCTCTCAAGACTTTCCGCGATCACGGCCCTTCCTTCGTTGACCTTTTCATCCATGACATCCAGTCCCAGCCTGTGATAACGGTAATTGAACTCACGTATGGGCCTGTAGCTGTCGTTAAGCAGATCGGTAACAAGCCAGTACCGGTTTTTATGATCAAGGCTCTCAAATGGCTTCCAGCCGCTTTCCCTGGCATTCTGTGCATGGGCTACAATGGCTTCGGCCTGCGCAAAGTAGGGATCGCCTCCCATATAGGAAAATGAGTCGTAGTCCATTCCCAGAATAATATATGCCCAGTAGGCCAGTATGGATGTCAGGTTCGAAAGATGCTGCGTCTCGTCAAATTCCAGCGGTTCGAATTCCACATACCGGAAATGGATATCGTTGTCCATATAATTCAGCATCACGGTATTGTAGTTCGTGTTGTATACCGGACGCCGGGACTGTATCTGCAGGGTTCCCTTGAATTCATCGGCAGATACCTGTTCGGTAATATTGAAAAGGAGATTGCATTCTATTCTTTCATCGATGGAATAAACATGATTGGTCCATGTGGTATTGTTCATGAATTCGTAGATGCTCGTCTGAAGCGTCTGGAACACCTGCTTGTTGGTACCCTGTATCTGCTGGGTGACGATCTGAACATTGCATTTCAGTTCCTGGGCAGAAGCCATCCTGCTCAGGGTCAGGACCAGTGCAAGTGAAAGGCACAATCCTCGCGGCAGTTTACGATGCAACATATTCAAACAGTTTACGGACAATGTCAATGGCAACCTCTTCCTTGGGTTTTAACTCAAAATCGCTGATATTATTATTCGCATCAATAATACTTATCTTATTCGTGTCATAACCGAAACCCGAGTGTTTATCCCTTAATGAATTCAATACGATAAAATCGAAGTTCTTTGCACGTATCTTCTGCATGGCGTTGTTTCTTTCGTTATCCGTCTCCAGGGCAAATCCCGCAAGCACCTGTCCGGCTTTCTTGCGCTTACCCAGCTCTGCGGCAATGTCGGCCGTCGGTTCAAGCTCTATGACCAGTTTCCCGGCAGAGCGCTTCATCTTGTTCTGGATTGTATCAACAGGCGAATAATCGGCAACTGCCGCCGCCATTATTGCGATCCGGCAATCGGGGAAACAGGTAAAACAGGCGGAAGCCATTTCTGCGGCCGTTCTGACATCAATCCGTTCAATGGCAGGGTGGACGGGAGACAGGTTTGTGGGACCGCTGACCAGGATTACCCTGGCTCCTTCATCCGCACATGCTTCGGCCAGGGCATATCCCATCTTTCCTGTCGAATGGTTGCCGATGTACCTGACCGCATCGATGTTTTCATGAGTCGGACCGGCAGTGATCAGCACCTTAAGCCCCTTCAGCCCTGCCGGTTTTTTTTTTTGATTCCCTTTTCCGGCAGCAGAGAAGAACTTCCGTATAATCTTCAGAATTGCTTCGGGTTCCTCCATCCGGCCTTTCCCGTACAGGCCGCTGGCCAGTTCTCCCGTACCGGGTTCGATCACCTGGTTTCCGTACGATCTCAGCAACTCAATGTTGCGTGCCGTGGAAGGGTGCCTGTACATATCGAGGTCCATTGCCGGAGCCACATAAACAGGGCATTTGCATGAAAGATAGGTTGCCAGCAGGAGATTGTCTGCAATACCGCCGGCCATTTTCCCCATGGTGCTGGCAGTGAGGGGTGCAATAAGCATAAGATCGGCCCACAGGCCCAGTTCGACATGTGAAGTCCACCTACCGTCTTCTCCTGAAAAAAATTCCGAAAGCACCGGATTTCCTGAAAGCGCCGAAAGTGTGACCGGGGTGATGAATTCTCTGGAAAGGGGCGTCATGATCACCTGTACTTCGGCACCTTCCTGTACCAGCAGACGCACTATTGTGGCGGTCTTATAGGCTGCAATACTGGCGGTAACACCCAGCAATATTTTTTTACCTTTCAGCATAGCATACCGAAAGTAGTTATAATTACTGAGATTCCGGTTCCTGCTCACTCATCCTGTAATAGATCTTGTCTTCCAGAAACTCCTGTGTGGCAATCAGCGTGGGTTTGGGAAGTCTTTCGTAGTATTTGGATATCTCAATCTGCTCCCGGTTCTCAAATACTTCCTCAAGGTTATCGGTGTAATAGGCAAATTCCTCCAGTTTGCGGTTCAGCTCCTGCTTTAATTCAACACTTATCTGGTTGGCCCTCTTGGCTACGATCATAACCGTCTGGTATATGTTTTGCGTATCATGGTCCAGCCGGTTGACATCCCTGGTCTCTGTCGTTACAGAAGCCTTTGATTTTTTATAATCCATTTTATACGATTTATGATAATGTTATTGTTCTCCCAGCAGATCGGTGCCTCCTATCTGCTGCAGTGAGTCGTCATACATCCCGTCCGCTTCCTTCCGGTACTTGCTGTCGGGAAATTCCCCGACAAACGAATAATATTCATCGACCGTGTTCTGATACCTTTCGGCCTGTTTCTCAATAATGCTGTTCACGGCCAGAAGATAATTGGATTTCAGCAGAAGGTACATCAGCTCCTCCCTGTGCTTTGTATCCGGGAATTCCTCAAGACTGTTCTGAAGGGCGATAATACTTGACTTATACTCTCCGAGATCATAGTACAGCTTGCCGTTCAAATAGGATTTCTCAATGAGCTTGTTCCTCAATTCTGCAATATATTCCTGTGTTTCCTGCCTTCGCTCCGAATCCGGATACCGGATCAGGTAGAGTTGAAATGCGTTGATGGCTTTTACCGTGTTTTCCTGGTCGAGGGAGGGCCTGGGCGAGAGATTGTAATAACAGTATGCGGTCATGAAGTTCGATTCTTCCGCGTAGACACTGCCGGGATAATTCCTGGCCAGGTTGCCGAAATGATAACCTGCAAGCGTGTAATCGCCCTGCATGAAATAACACTGCGCCTGGTAATAATAAACCGTATCCGCCCTGGTCGTTCCCCTGAAAACATTAACGATCTGGTCTATCAGTGTTGCGGCCCTGACATATTCCTGATCATTGTAATATTCTATGGCCTTGTCATACTTGAGCTGGTAATCCGTGCTTTTCAACAGTTTCTCATACCCGGTGCATGACGAAAATCCTGTTAAAGCAATGATAACTAATAAGATAATATTAGTCCTGGCATAAAACATCGTGCAAAAATACACAATTTTTAACTTTCAACGATTTTAACCCCGGCTTTATTTTTTTCTTTTTCCGTAATCGTAAAATCAATAATTTTACCGGCAGTATCAACCAATAAATTCTCAACGTGGATATATTTGAAAAGATCAAGGAAAACCGTGGCCCGCTGGGTATTCATCAAAAAGTCGGGCACGGTTATTTTTTATTTCCGAAACTTGAAGGGGAAATCGGGTCCCACATGATGTTCCAGGGTAAGGAGGTCCTGGTCTGGAGCCTCAATAATTATCTAGGGCTGGCCAATCACCCCGAAGTAAGAAAAACCGATGCCGATGCTGCTGCAGAGTGGGGACTCGGCTACCCCATGGGTGCACGGATGATGTCCGGTCAGACGGCAATGCATGAGAAACTCGAGCAGGAACTCGCCTCCTTTGTTGGTAAGGAATCTGGCTATCTCCTGAATTACGGTTACCAGGGAATGACTTCCATCATTGACTCCCTGCTCGGCAGGAATGACGTTGTGGTTTACGATTCCGACTCCCATGCCTGTATCCTGGACGGCCTGAGAATGCACCTCGGGAAACGCTACGTATACCCGCACAATGACATCGGAAATCTGAAAACGCAACTGGAAAGAGCAACCCGGCTGTCGGAAAAAACATGCGGCGGCGTCCTGGTGATCACTGAAGGTGTTTTCGGTATGGCCGGTGACCTTGGCAACCTGGCAGAGATCACAAAACTGAAAAAGCAATTCAAATTCAGGCTGCTTGTCGACGATGCTCACGGATTCGGTACAATGGGCAGGACAGGCGCCGGAACCGGAGAGCATTTCGGTGTGCAGGACCAGGTCGATATATATTTTTCCACCTTTGCCAAGTCAATGGCCGCCATCGGAGCCTTTGTCGCCGGTGAAAAGGACGTGATCGATTATATGGCCTATAATATGCGGTCCCAGGTCTTCGCCAAGTCATTGCCGATGCCACTGGTGTTCGGCGCTCTGAAAAGGCTTGAATTGCTGCGTACACTGCCTGAACTCAGGGAAAACCTGTGGAAAATCGTACTTGCATTGCAAGACGGCCTGAAGGAAAACGGCTTCGACCTGGGTGTGACGGAATCGCCCGTAACTCCGGTATTCCTGAAGGGAGGGATCACAGAAGCCACACAGGTGATCTATGACCTTCGTGAAAACTACAGGATCTTCTGCTCGATGGTGATCTACCCCGTAGTCCCGAAAGATGTGATCATGCTCAGGATCATCCCAACCGCAATCCATACGCTCGGGGATGTGGAATACACCATCAAGGCATTTACGGAAGTTGCAAAAAAACTGAATGCAGGAGGTTATCCGAAGGAAATCGCCAAATGGTAGCGGCAAATCCTGCCGGCATATAATCCCGTCAGACTCCGGGACGGTCGCCGAACAGGTCGATCTGTAACCTTGGCGTAAACCTGTAACCATGCCGTATGGCCAGCCTGGCCGTCATTTCAAAGGTATCTTTAAGAAAATCCGGGTTCTCCCCTGCCGGCATCAGCACAACATCCCCGGGTTCCACAAAGCTGAGGTGATCCAGGAAGTCTTCCTGTATCTCTTTAATATCTGATTCACGGCTGATCACGAATTTCAGCTGGAAATCCTTGCCTGTTTTCCTGGTGGGCGGACGCGCAGGATGCTCCCCGTAATAGGATCCGAAGTTCATGCAGGCATTGATGTACTTCTGAAGGGTGTCCGGGTTGCGTCTGAATCTTTTATGATCCCTGATATGGTTCCGGTCCACTCCCTTTTCCAACTGCCTGTTCTTCACCGTGTCCGGTTCGGAGGATGCCAGCTTGGGAGAGACCGAGAAGAGGTCTATCCAGGTTGACAGCTCGGGGATATACAGAACCCCGTTGGTTTCCAGGGTAATGTGAACTTTCAGGTCAGATTTCAGGCGTCGTGCAAGTTCCACCAGGGCCTCGGGCTGTATGGTCGGTTCGCCCCCTGAAATAATCACATGCCTGATGTTCCCGCTATTGGCCTTGACGGTGGCCACCACATCACCGGTTTCCCACATTTCGGCCTCCCCCGGATAATGGGAGGCATAAGGCGTATCGCAGATACTCACCCTGCCATCTTCCGTAGCCCATGTGCAACGCAGGTTGCAGCCGCTGGTGCGTATGAACAGCACCGGCAGCCCGAGAAGCTTCCCCTCGCCCTGCAGGGTTCCGGGAAAGGAAAACCCGGTATTCGGCCCGTCCTCAAGGGCTTTCCCGTCCGCACCACGGGTGATCGGGAATATACCGTTTTTGACCAGCTTGATTTCCATACATATGACGCTTTGTCAGGCTCCCGTAAAAATAGCAGTTTTACTTCACATGGTATGTTTATTGTGTAAGGGAAAAACATTCCTTTGCAGGGATAAGTTATTTTTACAATTCAAACCCATCTTAAAAACGTAAAATGGATTTCAAACCGCTCGATACGCAGGAAAGCAAACAGGAAAAGAAAGCACCCTCCGGGGAAATGGAAAAAACACGCTGCCTGATCATAGGATCCGGCCCCGCCGGTTATACGGCAGCGGTATACGCCGCCCGCGCCAACCTGAAGCCCATCCTCTACGAAGGCTTGGAGCCCGGAGGCCAGCTGACCACCACAACGGAAGTGGAAAATTACCCGGGATATCCCGATGGTGTTACGGGCCCTGTTATGATGGAAGAGTTTAAAAAACAGGCGGAAAGATTCGGTGCGGATATCCGCTGGGGCATTGCGACATCCGCCGACCTTTCCTCCCCTCCACACAGGATCACCATCGATGACAAACATGTCATAGAAGCGGATACGGTAATCATTGCCACAGGTGCAACGGCAAAGTACATCGGGCTCGAATCTGAAGAGAAATTCATGGGACACGGCGTTTCCGCCTGCGCGACCTGCGACGGCTTCTTCTACAAGGGGCAGGACGTGGCGGTGGTCGGCGGAGGCGACTCGGCCTGCGAGGAAGCCATATACCTTTCCGGGCTCTGCAGAAAAGTTTACATGATCGTCAGGCGCAATGTTTTCAGGGCATCCAAGATCATGCAGCAGAGGGTATTCGATACGCCGAACATAGAAATCCTTTTCGAGCACCTGCCAAAGGAAGTGGTGGGCGACCAGAATGTGAACGGTGTGATCCTGCACAACAAAAAGACCGGTAAGGATTATAAGCTAGATGTCCAGGGATTCTTCCTCGCCATCGGCCACAAGCCCAATTCGGAGATCTTTGCCGCTTACCTCGAAACCGATGAGGTGGGTTACATCAAGACCCTGCCCGGTACGGCCCAAACGGGCCTCGAGGGCGTTTTTGCCTGCGGCGACGTCCAGGACTCCCGCTACCGGCAGGCCGTTACGGCAGCCGGTTCCGGCTGCATGGCTGCCATAGACGCCGAACGTTACCTGAGCGAAAAAGGAAATTAAGTTAGCCATTCATCGAACAGCCTTGTTCATTCATCACGAAATCCGTAAATTTGCACCGCCCGTGGCAAACCCTTCGCCGGCACTGCCACAGGCAAACCCACACCCACACACTGTTCGGGGTGTAGCTCAGTCAGGTTAGAGTACACGTCTGGGGGGCGTGGGGTCGGTAGTTCGAATCTACTCACCCCGACGAATAAAAAGCCTTGCACGGGAGTGCGAGGTTTTTTTGTGCGGCTCCGGCTTAAGCTTGCTTAAGAAAGGAGCCGGATAAAAAAAGATCGGGATGAGCGAAGCGAATCAAGGCTTTTTATTCAGGTCCATCCCATGGTCGATCACGAGGCACGCAGTGCCGAGTAATCTCTCACCCCGACAAAACGGGACGTTCCGGCTTCTCGCTGGGGCATCCTGCTCGATATCCTTTCTTTCCAGATTATCGAGCTTTTTCAGGATCTCTTTGTTAGTTTCAAGCATTTGACGCATACGTGTAAAGACACGCATGAATTGTATGTTTACTTTGATTGCCCTTTCACTATGTAGCACACCTGATAACATTGCTACACCCTGCTCAGTGAACGCAATTGGAGGTGTACGACGGCCGCCCCAACTTGATCTTCCAATTTGGAATAGCAAGTTGCTGAATTCCTTTTTAGTGAGCTGGAACATAAAGTCATCAGGGAAGCGAGCTGCATTTCTTTTGACAGCCTTGTTCAGATTACCTGTAGTAACATTATAGAGTTCTGCCAGATCTTCATCCAACATCACCTTTTTATCTCTTATCACATAGATCTTACTGGTGATAAGTTCGTCAGGAATCGCTATACTGTCAGTGCTAGAATCCATAGCGGGTAATATCTCTGCTGTTTCTTTATGAATTATTCTGATTGATATCAGCAGAATATCTGAGCTAAATTTTAATCCTTTGATTATTCTTCTATCAGAAATTGATCATTGAAATAAAAAGCTGGGATCCACACTTTACAACAAGTTCCGTCGTTCTGCCAGGAAATCCTTTTTATTTACTCTTTCCATAAAGGGTGCTTCAGATCGGATATTCCCGATAGAATCTGAATAATCTGATGAGATCGATACGAAGCTTGGTTTTTACGAATTTCTTCATGTCGTCTTGCAGCAGTTCCCCTATACCCTGCAGAAATCCTCTTTGGGGCATGGATTCAATCTTGTCAATACAGGCATCCAGGTATTGTTTATAGGTCATTTTCATCCTGTTTTCCACTATGGTCCTGTTGACGGGGGTTTGCCGCTGCATGAAAAACCAGCAGTCGAATATGTCCCTTCCGGCCGTTGTTTCACGGTCAAGTAAGGCGCACAGCTTATGTGCAAACATATCTTCCTGGCACATCACCTTTAAATCGATGCCCAGTAAGTTTTTGATTTCATATCGGTCGTTAAAATCACGTTTGGAAATTTCTACCTTAAGCTTCCGTTCATCGATCCCATAATCCAGTACGATAAGAGGGCCGTAATGCTTCATGGCTGCATCGTGGATTTTACCATATTTTAGCAGGATCTTCCTGACTTTTCTATAAATATGCTCTTCTTTCGAATCATCCAGGAGATTGAAATCCAGATCGACCGAAAACCTGGGAAGCTGATAGAAAAACATCAGGGCTGTACCACCTTTAAATCCCAGGTAATTACCAAGATCGATATCTGAATAAATGTCCTTTAATATCCGGACTAGTAAAAATCTATGCCGGTTGATATCAAGCATTTTCAAATCATTTCACTGATTCTTGTACAAAGGGCAAGGTTATCATAAACAGGTAAAAGTCTTTTGATCTCTTTTTTATCCAACGGGACTGGATTATCGATGTAATATCCCGGATCAAGGTACATCAAATCCAGGAAGGCTCTTTCAGCTGAGGCAATATTTACATGACCCGCCTGTTGGATTATTCCAGCAGGATTCACCAGGATCTCGTCTTTAATTTTTCTGAATCGCAAAAATAAGACATCGACTTTGATGTTCCTGCTCAAATAGGATACGGCTGTAATACCCGGATCGTATTGAAAGATGGCACCGGCTCTCTGCAGGACATATTCAAGAGAGATATATGATGGAGAATAAATTCTGCATGAAAGCTCCTCTGGATTGTAACCTGGTTTTGCATATATTCCCTTGCGTGGTTTAATAATATCTCCTTTACGGACATAGTAGTTCAGTTTATTATTCAGGGATTGAAAATTCGTTGAAGCGGTCAGTAAGGCAATGTCTTTAAACCGGAAAACCGTCCGGGTATCCTTGTAGATCGCAAGGAGTACGTTTCCAGAATTATTCTGTGAACCTAACATTTTAATAAATCATATGTATAGTTCACAAAATTAGTAAATATTTTGAAAAATGCGAATGCTCTATAAGCTACTCCTTCCAATCCCCTCGCTGGAAAACAACTCCCAATTTATAATAATAATCCTCCTTCCTGTGTCTTCCCGATAAATATCCTAAATAAAGGCGGTACCTGATCCCGGTATGTGAATACAATGCTATGAAACCGTACGGACCGGTTTTTCAGCGGGAGCTTCCGTGCAAATACCACTCGTCTTCCCGGAGATCGTGTTTCAGGATATACTGCCCTCCGGAGACAGCTGTTACCTTGAAGTAGTTTGCAGCGGGCCAGCCAGGGCCCGGATCCGACTGGTACCACCGGTCGGTTATTTCCGATATATCATACCTCTTATTGTTCCGGCAAAAGCATTTCGGATATTCATCGGCCTTATAACCGGAATGACATTCGACCTTTACAGGGATCCATTCCGTACCACTTAACGCCATAAAGAATCATTAACCCGGGCCAATATATGATATTTTATGCATTCTGCAACCAAGGCTTTTTATCCCTGCTTACCCCCTTGTCGGTCACATTACACAAAATGCCGGATAAAAAGGATCGCAAGCCTTTATTTTGCTTAGTTTTAGGCAATGAGATTCAGGACCGGAAATATGGCCGCCTTCATCAGGAAGCGCTTATGGCTGATCATCATTGCAGTGGTATACATGGCTGCCATGATCGCCACCTCCGGCCCGAAAGCACGGAAGATCAACGAACGGTCGGATCACTGGATCATCTGGCAGGCCGGAAAGGATTTCTTCGATCACCATGAGTTGTATTACCGTACAGGGATCAGGCCTTTTACCTATACCCCTTTCGCCGCATTTGTTTTCCAGCCCCTTCATATCCTTCCCCTGAAGGCTTCGGCGCATATACTTTACCTGTTAAACGCCCTGGTCCTGCTGCCCCTGTCCATTTACCTGATCCGGATAATCCTCCTGAAGTCCGGGGTGAAACCGGAAAAAGCCCGGTTGGCCCTGACGCTTGCAGTGCTGTTTACGCTGAAGTATTTCTGGAACAACCAGATCATGTTCCAGACCAATTATATCATCTTCGTTTTTTTGCTTGCCGGGATATATTTCCTGGTGCAAAAGAAACCGCATCTGGCCGGCATGCTTTTTACCCTTGTCGCGATGATAAAAATTACGCCGGTCTTTCTCGCGGTCTATACTTTGACTTTCCATTTTTCAAGGAAGGTGGCCGCATACATCATCCTGACAGGACTGATATGCCTTGTATTGCCGGCTGCATCACGTGGCGGCAGGCAACTGGCAAACGACTATAAAGGCTATTATGAGTCCTTTTTAAAGGAATATGTTGTCGAAGGCAGGGTGGTGGCCGATCAGGTCAACCACAATCTGAAGGCCGGGATTTTTAAGGCATTGCATCCGGAGACACGGGGCAATGAAGATGTTGACATTGACAGGTACCCGGGCACTGCGCTTTCGCTTTCGATCATCCAGGTCTTGCTGCTCATGGTCTTGATACTGAACGGTTTTTTACTTTACCGCCGGAAAAGGTATTTCAGCCTGGCTTATTTGGCCTCCATCATTCTGTATGCACACCTGGCTTCCGGAATCACCTGGACTGCCCACCTTGTGACCCTGATGTTCTGCCTGCTTCCCGTTTTGCTGATGGATGTAAAAAAGCTGCCTTCAGCCATGAAGATGGTATTCTGGTTCCTGATCGCGGTTTTTGTATTTCTCGGCATAGAAGGAAGCGATACGTTCGGGCGCAGGATCTATCTCGCCATACGCTTCTATGATGTATATACGGGATTGCTGCTGCTGCTGTTCCTTCTTTATTCCTGGATCGTCTGGGATGAAAGAAAAAGGTCATTATACCCTGAAGGGATCCTGATCTGAAACCGGCTGAATCCTGATGGCGGAATGCCTGCTTCCAATTCCGTTTTGTTCAGGTCCGGAAAGAAAACTACCTTTGCCGGGAGGTTGTACATGCAAACACGGAAATCCGGTAAAAACGTATGATCAGGTTGCTTTTTATTGTTCTGGGGTCGGCTTTCATCGGCCTTGGTTTTCTGGCTGTTTTCGTGCCCGTTCTCCCGACCACGCCTTTTTTACTCCTGGCTGCAGGATGTTATGTAAAAAGTTCGGACCGCCTTTATTCCTGGCTTATCAATCATAAATTGTTCGGGAAATACATCCGTAATTTCAGGGAAAACCGGTCCATGCCGAGGAGCGGTAAGATCATTTCCCTTTCCCTGATGTGGACAATGATCGGTTTGTCGGTTCTTGTATTTATAGATATACTGTCGTTGAAGATAATCATTGCATTGCTCGGAGTCATCGGCTCGGTGGTTATCCTGTCCATTCCGACTTCCGGGAAATAATTGATTGCCCTGACGATCATGCCGATAAAAATAGCCCTCATACTGTCCGTATTCCTGCAATTCGCCGCAGCCATTATTGCCATAAGCCTGATCAAGAGAACACGCAACAATATTGCCTGGTGGCTGATCTCTTTTGCTTTTCTTTTAATGGCCATCCGGCGGCTTATGGAACTGTTCCAGGTCCTGGAATCCGACAGCAGGATGATCAACGGCATATTGAGCAGCTGGACCGGTGTAGCCATTTCTCTCATTATGCTTGTAAGCCTGGTATTCATCAAACGCATCTTCAATATCCAGAAACGCATCGACGATCTGAGGAAACAAAATGAATCACGGGTATTATCGGCCATCATTAAAACAGAAGAAAAGGAAAGGCAGCATTTTGCAAAGGAGCTGCATGACGGCCTGGGCCCCCTGCTGTCTTCTGTAAAAACGGCACTTTCAGCCCTGAACAGGGATACCGGAACCGGGGACAAACGGAAAATCCTGGACAATTCGGAGAACCTGATCAATGAATCCATTACCACGCTGAAGGAGATTTCCAACAAGCTCAGTCCGCACATACTGAACAATTTCGGTTTGCTGAAAGCCGTGAATTCGTTTATCGGCAAACTGCAGATCAATGAAAAACCTAAGATCATTGTAAACAGCAATATCGAAAACATGCGTTTTTCCTACAATATAGAAGTGGTTCTGTACCGGGTCATATGCGAGCTGGTAACAAACACACTGAAGCACGCGTCTGCCGGGCAGATCAACATAGACCTTTTTGCCAGGTCAGATACGCTGACACTCGAATATTACGACGACGGGATAGGCTTTGATCCGGAAGATCCGGAATCCGGGCAAAAGGGCATGGGTTACTCAAACATCCGGACCAGGATCAAATCCATCAACGGGACTTACCAGGTCACGGCAAATCCCGACGAGGGTATGAATGTCCAGGTATCCGTAAACACCGGCTGAAATGGGAAAATGCTCCGTAATGATAGTTGACGACCACAGGCTCTTCAGGGAAGGCCTTAATCTGTTGCTAAGCAACCTCCCTGTGGTCGGGGAGGTACGGGAAGCGTCAAACGGGGAGGAATTCCTGAGGGAAATCGAAAACAGGAGCTTCGATATCGTCTTTATGGATATCGACATGCCCGTAATGGATGGCATTGAGGCAACGGAGAAGGCGCTGGAAAGGGATCCCGGTCTCAGCATTGTCGCCCTTTCAATGTACGGAGACGAGGATTACTGCAGCCGGATGATCCATGCCGGCGCCAGGGGATTTATCCTGAAAAACTCGGATATCGGGGAAATGGAAACCGCAATGGAAAACATCCTGGCAGGAAAGAATTATTTCTCCCAGGAACTCCTGCCCGGCCTGCTTCAGAACATCGGCAGGAAGAAGCCTGCCTCGGGAACAGGCGAACTCTCCGTAAGGGAAGCCGAGGTTTTATACCATATCTGCAAAGGCCTTTCCAACCAGGAAATCGCGGATATGCTCTTTCTAAGTAAAAGGACGATCGACAAACACCGGGAAAACCTACTTTCCAAGACAAATTCGAAAAATACAGCCGGACTCGTGATGTATGCCATCAGGCACGGAATCATCGAGGTATGAACCATTTTTGCGATTCCATCTAAGTATAAAAACGTAGTATTCATTTTACGTTTTTACGCTGTGGCACGGACAATGCTTCATGCATAGCTTTGTTTCATGGTTTTTTTAAAAACATTACGATGAAACAAAGCGCGATTCTTTTGCCGATCATGTTCACAGTTTTTTTCTTCGGATGCCGTTCAGCCGGAAAAAACGACACGGCCGGTGCTTCAGACCTTAAAGGGAACATCAGCATTTCCGGTGCTTTTGCCATATACCCCATAACGGTCAGGTGGGCCGAGGAATTCCGGAAAGAATACCCGGGTGTAAAAATCGATGTCTCTGCGGGCGGAGCGGGAAAGGGAATGGCAGATGCGCTTTCCGGAATGGTGGACCTGGGCATGTTTTCCCGTGAAGTCACCCCGGAGGAAATTAAACAGGGAGCATGGTATATCGCATTGACAAAAGATGCTGTCCTGCCCACCATCAATGCTTCCAATCCCTTCCTCGAGGAACTCTTAAACCGCGGCATCACAAGAGAGGAACTGAAAAAAATATTTGTCACCGGTGAGATAACAAGCTGGGATGCACTCAGTAAGGACGCCGCGGGAAGTAAAATCACGGTATACACCCGTTCCGATGCCTGCGGCGCGGCCTCTATGTGGGGCCGGTACCTGGGGACCACCCAGGAAGAACTGCTGGGTCTCGGGGTCTTCGGCGATCCAGGCGTGGCCGATGCTGTAAAAAGTGATGTATACGGCATGGGATACAACAATGTCATTTACGTCTATGACATCACCACGCGGAGAATTTACGAACGGCTGGGGGTCATACCCATCGATCTGAACGGAAATGGATTGATTGACAGCGGGGAGAACTTCTACGGCCGGCTCGACAGCATCATGAATGCAGTTAAAACCGGCGTATACCCCGCCCCCCCTGCAAGGGACCTGTACTTCGTCTCCAAAGGAAAACCGCAGCGTGAACCCGTCGTTGCATTCATAGAGTGGATCCTTACCGAAGGACAGCAATATGTGGAAGAAGCAGGGTACGTGCAGCTGTCCGAAGAAAGGATTCGGGCAGAACTCGACAAGCTGCATGATTAGAACGCAAAGCCTTTCGTGATTTGAAAGGAATAAAATTCACACGAAAGCTGAAAAACAGGCTGAACAGCGCCTGGATGTCATTCTGGCTGGCATGCATTGTACTCATGCCCCTGGTGATCGGTACCGGATTGATCAGGAAATCCTCATTGCTGCTGAAGGATCATACGCTGATCGAATTGTTGTTCTCCAGTGTATGGAAACCGCTTTCGGGGGAATTCGGCTTTGCTCCCTTCATCCTGAGTTCGATATGGGTTACCCTCCTGGCCCTGCTCCTTGCCGGCCCCGTATGCCTTCTGTCGGCCATTCACCTGACCCAGTATGCCAACTGGAGGGTGCTGAAGATCATGCAACCCGGCATCGATATTCTTGCGGGAATACCTTCCATCATATACGGGGTCTGGGGCATCATTGCGATCGTACCCTTTGTTTCCGGGAAACTGGCCCCGCTTTTCGGCGCCCGAACTTCAGGATACAGCATTCTTTCGGGTGCAATCGTACTGGCGGTAATGATCATTCCGTTCATCCTCAATATCCTCCTGGATATCTTCAACTCCATCCCGAAGGAATTGCAGGAAGCTTCGCTATCGCTGGGGGCCAACCGCTGGCATACCATCAAGTTCGTGCTCATGAGAAAGGCATTCCCGGGGATCATTTCAGCCATGGGGCTGGGTGTGTCAAGGGCTTTCGGTGAAACCATAGCGGTACTGATGGTGGTGGGCAACGTCACTGCTATTCCGGGAGGTATTTTTCAGCCCGGCTATCCCCTTCCGGCGCTGATCGCGAACAATTACGGGGAAATGCTTTCCATCCCTCTTTACGATTCCGCACTGATGCTTGCGGCACTGTTACTGTTTGTCACGGTTCTGCTGTTCAACCTCGCATCGAGACTATTGATCATACGCTATGAAAAAAAGTTCAGGTAAAAGCAAAAGCCTTCGAAAAAAGGCACAGCGCGCGGAGGAAAAGTTTTTCCGGGCCATCATGTTCTTATCGTCATGCCTGATCATCTTCACCCTGCTGCTGATCATTCAAAGCATACTCAGGAAAGGAATTCCCTCACTGTCCATTGAAATGCTCACACAGACCCCGAAAGGGGGCTATTACTTCGGCAGGGAAGGCGGAATACTGAATGCCATCGTCGGTTCACTTTACCTGGGGGCAGGTGCAACAATGCTGGCTTTTATCATCGGCCTGCCGTTAGCCCTTTTTATGAATACCTGGCTGATCCGGAAAAAAAAACTGGTAAACACCGTACGTTTTATTCTTGACCTGCTCTGGGGGATCCCGTCCATCGTTTACGGGGCATTCGGATTTTCAGTAATGATCTTTCTGGGTGTAAAGGCTTCGCTTCTTGCAGGGATCCTGGTGGTAGGGCTGTTCATCCTGCCCATCATGATCAGGGCGGCCGACGAAGGTTTGAAAACGGTTCCACCGGGATTGACGGAAGCTGCCTGGTCCCTGGGATCGACCCGGTCGGAACTGGCATTCAGGGTAATGGCAAAACAATGTTTCCCGTGTATCGTCACGGCCATTCTTCTCTCTTTCGGAAGGGCCATCGGTGATGCCGCGTCTGTACTGTTCACGACAGGCTTTACGGACCGTATCCCCACCTCGATCAACCAGCCCTCCGCAACCCTGCCCCTTTCGATATTCTTTCAACTATCCTCTCCCATTCCCGAAGTAAAAAACAGGGCCTATGCGGCAGCGGTGGTCCTGACCGTAATCATTCTCCTTGTCAGCGTCCTGTCAAGGGTTTTTACCAATAAGTATGAAAAAAACGCCATAAAATTTTAAGAAAATGGACCATAGAATAAAGATAAAGGTCGAAGACCTGAACCTGAGGATCGGCACAACGCCCATATTGAAAAACATCAATGTCGAGATCCCGAGAAACAGGATAACCGTTATCCTCGGGCCTTCGGGCTGCGGGAAAACCACCCTGATGAAAAGCATGAACAGGCTGACCGACATGTATCCCGACATGAAGGTCAGCGGCAATATTTATATCGACGATGAAGAAATACTGCATTCGCATAACGATGTTACCGGCATAAGAAAAAGAATGGGACTGCTTTCACAGAGGCCGTACCCGCTTCCCATGAGCATTTACAGGAACATTGCCTTCGGGCTCAAGATCAGCGGCAGAAGGAAAAAGCGGTTTCTCGACAGAAGGATCAGGCATTACCTGAACCAGGCGAGCCTCTGGGATGAAGTCAAGGACAGGCTGAAGGAACCGGCTTCCGGCCTGTCCATAGGTCAGCAGCAGCGCCTCTGTCTTGCCCGCGGTCTGGCCGTTGATCCCGATATCATACTGGCCGACGAACCCACATCGGCCCTGGACCCTATCTCAAGCCAGGAGATCGAAAAGAAATTCCTTGAACTGAAAAGCGCCTACACCATTGTCATAGTGACCCATATACTCAGGCAGGCCGCCCGTATTGCCGATTACGTGGTTTTCATGTACCTGGGGGAAGTCATCGAGCAGGCTCCCGCAAAGGAATTCTTTGAAAATCCCCGGACTGAGATTACCAGGGCATACCTGAAAGGAAGCATCAATTGAAATCACAAGCATGAATTGCAGACCATTTGCCGCTGCCGGCTTTCTTATCATGGCATGTTCCGCCTGGTCTCAATCTTACATCAACGCGGAATTCCGGCCGAGGATCATACTCGATGCGGGTTACAAAAAGCCCAGAGCAACCGGCGAAACACCCTTTGCATATGTAACCCAGAGGACAAGGCTGAACGCCGGCTGGGGGGACGGCCCCCTGGAAGCTTGCATCTCCCTTCAGGATGTGCGGTTCTGGGGCGGGGACAATATTTACAGTCGAAACGGCACATCGGGCAACACGGAAAGCCTGTCACTGCACCAGGCCTGGTTCAGGCTGGAACCGGCAAATACGGTTTCCATTACAGCAGGGAGGCAATTGTTCTCTTATGACGACCAGCGGATCCTCGCCTCGAGATCATGGAACGACTGCCAGGTCACCTATGATGCCGTACTGTTCCGTTTCGACGATACGACAAGCAGGATGGATATTGCCCTGTCCTGGAATGCAGAATCCCCGAACAGTACGCACTACCCGGACGAAAAGTTCAGGCTGTTTGATTTTGTGCGGTACGAAAGAAGATTCGATCCCTTCGGGGTTTCATTCACCGGATTGCTTACGGGGAATACGGTCAGCGATACGTCTCAAGCCGTGTACCTGAGAGGCACCTGGGGGTTGAATGTAAATTATGCGGATCAAGGTCTGAGCCTGAGGGCCTCCGTATATTACCAGCATCATCTTAACCTGCACGGCAACCGAGTGAGTGCTTATTGTGCGTCTGTTTTTATCAGACAAAGCCTGTTCCGGAACAAGGCATCCGCAGGCCTGGGGTATGACTGCCTGTCAGGGCAGGACGAGATGAATACAAAAGCGGATTATCAAAACACCGATCATGCATTCGACATCCTGTACGGACGAAGACATGCCTGGTACGGGTACATGGATTATTTCAGTACCCTGCCGGAGCAGGGTCTGCAGGATCTGATGGTCAAAACGGTATACAGACCCGGAACGAATCTGTCCCTTCAGGCCGACTACCATCATTTCATGCTGGCTGCCGGGATGTCCGATCCTGAAAGTCCAGGTACGGGGATGAACGGGAACCTGGGACATGAATTCGATCTTGTGCTTGACTGGTCCCCGCTGAAGGGGGTAAACCTGCAGGCCGGATATTCATTCTATCTGACAACAAAAACGATCGAAGAGATAAAAGGTGTGCGCGGCAGGTTCATCCGTTTTCCACAGTTTGCCTATCTGATGGTTACCGTGAAGCCCGGTACAATCCTTCATCCTTGAACAAGCAGCGATCTGATCTCATTCGGAATCTGCCGGCCGGTAAAATGGTTTCCTTCCAGCTACATTGATAACATCTCCGTCTTGATAATCTCCTTGAGGGCCACCGTGGTGTTTTCATCATAACCTGCTTCTCCGCTGCTTTTGTCCGGAGGCTGTACAAATATGCTGACCATTAAATTCCCCGAAGCATTCTGGTTTTGGTATTCCTGCACCTCTTTCACGAGGCTTCCGGGAATTCTGCCCAGGTCTTTCGACTGGAGAATGATGATCCGGTCATTTTTTTCTTTTTCCCCGGCGATGTCCCTGATCTCCCCGGGGTTCGCCATGGATTTGCCGGATCTGCTGAGATTTACTGTAACGGGGAATTCCATGTCGATCAATTCCTGGGCAAGCAGGTATCCCAGGCCTTCACTGTTCTGGAGGATACCGTTGCAGGCAAACAGGGTGACTTTCCTGCCGTACCTGTTGGTTATGGATATCTTGCTTATGGTGGACGGCAGGAACCTGGATGCCCGGGGATTTTTCATCGTGATCTTTTTCCTGTCCTGGCTGAAAGCGCAATGAAGCAAATCGACCATTTCATTGTTTGAAACCGGGTTTACACCATAATAGAAAATGGTGTTTTCACGGTACAGCTTTTCAAGCCTGATATCGGGATCATTGAAAACAATTACCTTGACCTCCGGGAATTCCTGGTTTATCCTTTTCACGAATCCCGGCCCCTGGTGCGATAAATTCCCTGCATCCATCACAAGCACCCCGAATGCGCCTTCCGACAGTATCTTCAGCGTACTTTTAATGTCCCTGGTGATTTTCGTAATATATCCCTTATGAATAAATTGCTTGTATAAATCATTTTCTTCGCTGCTTTTGCCCGCGAAGATCAGAATGCTTCTGATGTAGCTGGCCCCGAGATCATCTTCCAGGTGTTCGGGCTCCACAACCGCAATCCAGCTCTTCTTGTGGATGTTCTTTTCAAGAATATACGGATGTTCACTGATCTGCTCATTAACCAGCGACACCTTTCCCGAAACGGAAGAAGGAATGATTTGACGGGTCCCGTTGCCCAGGGTCACCTCGGCAAGAGGCAGGCCCCTGTGTACGAAGCTTCCCGCCTCCGGAAGCTTTACCGATTTGAGAACATGATTTGACAGATCGGGGACATATCCCCCGACCCTTACCATACCGTTCGATTGCGGACAGAACCAGGAAGACAGGTAATACCGGTAATGAGGATTCGCAGGGATCCTTCCCGGAACGGCTGTTTCTTCCTCGGACGTAACCCTCCGGATGGGTTCCAGTATCTCTGCCGGTTCAAAAGGCTTTGTGATGTAGTCCGTCACGCCCAGCGTGGTCGACTTCTGCCTGGTTTCTTCAGAAGGATAACCCGTTATGATCACTACCGGAACATATGGCTTTCTTTTACGGATCCCGTACAGCAATTTCATGCCGTCCGATTCGACCAGATTCAGGTCCAGAACAATGGCATCATACGGATTCGTCAGCGCCTGGCGGAATCCGTTTGTTGCGCTGATATTTGTGTCAACCCTGTAACCGGCATCCGACAGGATCCTGTTACAGCTCTCACAGATGTATTGTTCATCATCGATTACCAGTATGTAAGGTGTTGCGTTCATTTTTTTCGGTTTTTAATGTTCAGAAGACATGATTCATTTCGCAAGGGGGAAAGCAATTTGTATGCCATGTCTTATTAAAATATACTATTTAATATTTATTGTATTGTATATCAATAATATAAGATATTATTTGTGAACAAATACAACGTTTATAAAAGAAATATTTGTAATTATTTTATATACAATGTATATAATTATTATACACTTTTATTATATCGTATACCGATCTTTTGTAACTTTGATACCAAACAGGCAGAATCATGACGCTCCGGAATAAAATAACGATAGGATCGATCGGCATTATTTTATTGTCCTACATCATTCTGGCGGTTGTGATAAGCATTTACGTAAACAGGGTATTTATCAACCAGGTCCAGTCAAGCATCCGGCATGATCTTTTTTCGGCACATAAAATATACGATGGCTACATAGAAAATGTTGACCTGATTTTGCAGGCGGTTTCCATAAGGAGGACCATGAAATCTCCCCTGGAGAATGAAATCGAAGGAGACCTGGGACAGGTCCTCCGGGGCATATACAACAACAGCGGATTAGACATACTCACGCTTGTCGACCCGGAAGGAAAAGTACTCTACAGGGCGCATAATCCCGGAAGCCGGGGAGATGATGTTTCCGATAATCCAATTGTGGAAAAGGTCATGCAAACCTGGGAACCTGTAAGGGGAACGGTTGTACTTTCACCGGAAATGCTGGCAAGGGAAGGAAAAGATATCTCGGACAGGGCATCCATCAGGATTCTGCCTACTCCGAAAGCAAGGCCTTCATCCCGGGTAACCGAGGAAAGGGGATTGTTCATTGCCACCGCAGTACCGTTTGTATCCCTTCCCGACAATGAAAGGCTGGGCATTCTTGTAGGAGGGTATCTGCTGAACAGGAACGAGGAGATCGTGGACAGGATCAAAGAGGAAGTCTTCGGAGATCCGGTCCTCGGGCATACGGATGCAGGCACCGCCACGATCTTCTTCGACGATTTAAGGATATCCACTAACGTTCTGATGCAGGAAAATGAAAGGGCCATTGGCAGCCGCCTCAGTGAAGAAGTGTACGAACATGTTATACAAAACGGGAACATATGGTCGGGTCGTGCATTCGTGGTCAACGACTGGTACATCACCTGCTATGAACCCCTGCATGACATTGACGGTCATATCATCGGATCCCTTTACGTAGGCGTTTTGGAAGCCCCGTACAAACAACCCGGGAAGATCCTGATCCTGTTCATACTACTTATGCTCTGCTTCACCGCCTTATCGGCATTCCTGCTGACGTTTTTCTATATGAAACGAATGATGCATCCCGTTGACAGCATAGTGCTGATGTGCAGAAAGCTTATGCAGGGAGAGCTCGGTGCACGTTGCAGGATCAGGCCGGCAGGAGAGATGGGCTTATTGTGCAACACCGTTGATCAGATGGCCGATTCCTTTGAAAGATACCAGGAAAACCTTCAAAGGGAAACACAACTTCAAATCGGCCAGAGCGAAAAGCTGGCATCCATCGGAAGGCTGGCTGCGGGCATAGCGCACGAGATTAACAATCCGCTTACTTCCGTGCTGAACTTTGCACATCTGATCAAACAAAAAAAGACAAACGATGAAGAAGATATAAGGGATTTGAATGTCATCATTGAAGAAACCAACAGGGTCCGCAAGATCGTCGGGGAATTGCTTGATTTTGCCAGGCAATCACCCGCCAGAAAGGAAGAACTGGATATCAACCAGATCCTGAGGCAACTCGTGGCCCTGGTCGTAAAACAAAAGGAATTCCGCGGCATCCGGTTCATCGAGGATTACGATGACAAGCTGCAACCGTTACTGGCCGACAAAAATCACATTCAGCAGGTATTCCTGAACCTTCTGCTGAATTCGGCGGAATCCATTGCACAGGAAGGTACTATAACATTGAACACCCGAAGCCTGAACGACCAATTCAGCATTTCCATTGAAGATACGGGCTGCGGGATCAAATCCGGCGACCTGGATAAAATATTCGACCCCTTTTTCACGACCAAACCTGTTGGGAAAGGCACCGGGCTGGGATTAAGCGTCAGCTATGGCATTGTCAGGCAATACGGGGGCGAAATCCGGTGCAAAAGCAAAGAGGGTGAAGGCACAATATTCATTGTGACATTCCCCTATAACCACGTTGAGGATGAGTAAGAGGATATTGATCATAGATGATGAGCCTGCCATCGGCACCAGCTGCAAACGGGTGCTTGAAAAAGAAAATTTCGAGGTAACCTTCCATCAGAACGCAAGAACCGGCCTGAAAGAGGCTCTGTCAGGGGAATACGATCTCATTCTCTTGGACCTCCTGCTGCCGGAAATTGAAGGGATGGATATTCTCAGGACCGTCAAATCAAAGGGGATTCAATCCGAAGTGATCATTATAACCGGATATGCCACTGTTCAAACTGCTGTGGAGGCCATGAAACTGGGTGCGACAGACTATATCAGCAAGCCATTTTCACCGGATGAACTGATCATCAACATAAACAGGGTATTCCAGCATCTGGATCTCAGAAAAGAAAACATCGCCCTTAAGAAGGAGCTCAACCTGAAAGAAGGTTTTATGGGCATCGTTGGCGAGAGCAAGGCCATGCAGAAGGTTTTCACCCTCATCAAACGGGTTGCTCCCACGGACTGCAATGTTCTGATCACCGGCGAAAGCGGCACGGGGAAGGAAATTGTCGCTCATGCCATACACAGGACAAGCCTGCGAAAGGATCAGCCTTTCATCGCATGCGACTGCGGTGCATTGACGCCGACACTCCTCGAGAGTGAACTTTTCGGTCATGTAAAAGGTTCCTATTCCGGGGCCGTCTCGACCAAGCAGGGCCTGTTCGAAATTGCCAGTAACGGGACCCTGTTTCTGGACGAGGTATCCAATATCGGCCTTGAAATACAGAGCAAATTGCTCAGGGTACTTGAAACAAGGAAGCTGAGAAGAGTCGGTGACACGGTGGAAAGGGACATCAACATCAGACTGGTTGCCGCCTCGAACCGGGATCTGGCAAAATTGGTCGAAGCCGGTGAATTCCGCAACGATCTTTACTACAGGCTGGAAGTCGTACCCATTAAACTTCCCCCGCTGCGTGAGCGAAGCGATGATATTCTAAGGCTGGCCAACATATTTCTGGACATTGTTAAAAGAAACGGCGAAATCCGTGCCGGTTTTTTCTCTCCTGAAGCAATCAGTATCCTCGAAAGATATTCCTGGCCCGGAAATGTCAGGGAACTGAAAAACCTTGTGGAACGGGTGGCAATACTCTGTGATGCCGAGGTGATTGAAGTGAAGCATTTGCCGGAAGAAATAAGGAAATCAGGAATTCAACGGGAAGAAAATGATGCACCCGCAACCTGGGAGGAATTCAAAACCTACAAGCAGCAATTAAAAAATGAAGTCATAACGCAAATTGAAAGGGACTTTCTTGTCACTGCCTTGAAAGATGCAGGCGGGAATGTCAGCAGGGCGGCAAGGAACATCGGAATGCAGCGGACAAATTTTCATTCCCTGCTTAAAAAATACAGGATCAATGCAAAAGCTCACTGAGCGGATTTTCTCCCGAGATGTTTTGACAGTGTCCGGATCAGGTCGTTGGACCATATGGGTTTCGTAAGAAAGTCATCAAAGTTTGAGATTGTCTCCGCGGGCTCATTTTCCAGAGAATAGGCTGTCTGTACAACAATCGGAACCTTTTTGTCGGTTTTCCTGATCAGCGCGGCGGCTTCAAACCCGTCCATTTCAGGCATCAGGACATCCATCAGTATCACATCAAAACCCGTACTTTTACGAACCATTTCAACGGCCTCCCTCCCGTTTTTGGCCCAGGTGATATTAATCTTTGTGGGTTTCAACAGCTCGGCCAGGTATATATAATTGGTCTTAATGTCTTCGGTAATAAGCATATTATACTGATCCCATACCGGGGTTTCTGCTTTCATATCAGGTTCTTCCTCAATCTCGACAGGTTTGACAACTTCTTCAAAGGGTATTGTGAAACAGGTGGCGGAGGGCTCCCCGGGTGTTGTTTTCGTCCATATCTGGCCCCCGAAAGCAGATACAATACCCTGGGCTATTCTCAGCCGGATGGCGGCCACAATCAGCGACTGGTTCCGAATGGAAGTATTTTTATTGTAATTTTCAAAGATCACATCAAGATGATCAACCCGAAGGCTCTGAACGTTGTCCGTGATTTGGAATTCCAGGAACTTCGATTTGACGGAATAGCCTATTTCAATCCCGGGAAGGCGGGAAAACTGATATGAGTTTGTCAGGAGATTCGAAAGTACCTGCTTAAGCCTCCTGTTATCGGAAAAGATAACAAGCTCTTCCTTATGCCCGCTTCTCAGCAACTCCGGCGGATCCTTATCCTGCAGATCGGGGATTCTCCTCTGGGTAAAATCGGAAAAGACTTCCCCGAAGATCCCGTTTACCGGACATTCCTCATGTTTCAGCGTGATCTGCCCGGTTTCAATGGCATAAAGGTCTGTAAGGTTTTCCAGAAGCAATAACAAGGGTTTGCTGTTATGATAAATATACTTGGAGTAAAGGCTCCTGGCAGTTTCATCGAGATCCGTACTGTTCAACAGGTCAGCAAATCCGGCAATCGCAATCATTTGTAACTTGAACTGATTCAGAATGGCGGAAAGAAGTGCCGGGTTCGAACTTACCGAGGAAGCTGCCCGACCGGTCCGAAGTGCGCTTTTCTGATCACGGTCCGTACCTGTTTGTATCCGCAGCGAACAGACGACCGAAACGATGACAATTGCCATGACTGCGGCCAGCCGGGTGAACACCTCGGCTCCGGGCACTTTCAACATAACGGAATCAACGAAGCCGGTCCCTGCGGACAGTAGGGATCCTGCCAGGGAAGCCGCCAGGTAAAAAAGGATTGCCACTGCAATCCCCCACCAGATGATTCTGTTGTCCGTTTTCATGGCAGTTTTTTCCGGTATTTCTTTCGCCCGATGATGATCTTCTGTTGTTTAATCGGGTTAGGGGCAAAAGGTAGCTGGTAATTTGTCTTTTTTTAACCGGAATTGCATTATTTAGAATCATTAAAAATAATGGCTGCCCCGGCGGCAAAAACCTCATCAGGCAGGTTGACTGCTGCTTTCTTTAAGAACTCCTGCATATTCCGCTGCGGAGAGTTTTAATGCCAGGATCAGACCGAGCACGGCAAATTTCTGGAACCCCTGTTTGAGGGGTGAATCGATTGCATACAGGAAGGCATACGGTAAAACCGTTCCCTGCAGAAGAAGCTGGTACAACCGCCACCTGGCCTTTTTGATCCGTTTGTACAGATCCCTGAGTACGACAACCGTAAAGAACCAGAGCGTTCCGAACACCACAGCGGCGCCGGCCGCATGAACCGTATTGTTAATGTCCCACGGCGTAAGCATTACGAAGTATCCCACCCCGCAGATACGAAAAAGGTATTTAAACAATCTGTCCTGAACAGATCCCATGTACAGGCAAAGAATGCCGCAGGAAATCATTCCGGTTGAAAACAAAAGGCATGAAAGCAGGTTTGGATTCCCGGAAATGGTATGAATGCCTCCCAGGTGGCTGAAAGCATGCTCCCAGAAAGTAAACCTGTCCCCGTATGCAAACACGCCGACGGCCAGTGTGGAAAGATTCATTGCGGCCAGCCATGAGATCTGCCTGTTCAGCTTTCCCGCCCCGGTCAGGTCCCATACCGGTTTGTGTATTCTTTCTATAATGGACATAATGCCTGCGTTTTATCCCGGCAATCCTTTGCTGCGAGGCTCCGGGCAGGCTCAGGCTGCCTGTGTAATGCACGCCATGTCTTACAAAATTACGTTTTTACATTTTAACGAAATGTTTTAATTTCAGTTTTTATGCAAAACTCCTTTTACCCCGGAACCCGTGAAGAATGGCGGGAATGGCTTAAGAAGAACCATGATTCTAAACCCGGAATCTGGCTGATCTACTATAAGAAACATACCGGGAAACCCTCTGTTCCCTATCATGAGGCTGTGGAAGAAGCACTCTGTTTCGGGTGGATCGACAGTACGGTCAAGAAGATCGATGAGGAGAGGTATATGCAGAAATTCACACCAAGGAACCTGAAAAGCACCTGGTCTGCTCTGAATGTCAAACGGATGGAAAGACTCATCAGAGATAAGAAAGTAAACCGGAAGGGCCTTGAGCCATACCTGTATGCAAAACAGCACGGCATGCTTCCCGACGCGGATGAGAAACCCGATAAAAGCATTCCGGAAATTCCCCCGGATCTTCTGGGCCTCCTGAAAAAGAATCCTGAAGCATACGGATATTTCACAAAATTACCCCCCTCGCACAAGCGGAATTACCTGCGCTGGCTCCTGGATGCAAAAAAGCCGGAAACAAGACAGCGCAGGATGGATGAAATCCTGTCATTGCTCGAAAAAGGCAAACCGCTGGGCATGAAATGATCCTCCGGATACGGAAACGAACCTGTTGGAAGTTCGGGCATTTTTACTAAATTCAGGTCGGAAATCTACGCCGCATATATGGCACAATCATCCCATACACCAAACAAAAGGCAGAAATCATGGAATTTCCTTGCCGCCCTGTTCTATATAATCTGTTTCATTGCACTGGGTTATGCTCTGAGCCTTTGTGATATCGGAGCCGAGGACATCAAATTCAGGGATATGACCCTGATGATACTTGCCACATACCGCCTGACGCGACTTCTTGTATTTGATGCTATCTTCAAGCTGTTCAGGGATTTTGTCAAGGCCCGTGCCAGGTACCTGATCTTTTATGTTGTCCGGGAAATCATAACATGCCCCTGGTGCGCAGGTGTCTGGGCTGCAATCATCATAGTAGCCATATATTACCTGGTGCCTTACGGGAAACTGCTGGTCATCCTGCTTGCCATTTCCGGCGTCGCTTCATTTGTTGTGATCCTGGTAAACTGCCTGGGACTGACAACGGAGGAAAAACAACACAGGGTGAAAGAACTCAGGGAAGAGTCGGATTATTCGAAACCCTCATCCGGTCGATGACGGGCTGATATTATGCTAATTTTCAGAGAGTAATCAATGTAATTATATGCCTGCAAAAAAAACAGATCCAATCCTTCCGTCAGATGTCATCGAAGCATATCTTTTACATTCAAAGGATGGTATTGCCATCTTTCATCCCGACGGAACACTGGGCTATTGCAATCCCGCCAACCATAAAATTTTCGGTTACAGATCTGAAGAACTCTGCGGTCTCAGGCTGACTGAAATGCCTTTCCTGAACAAGGATCAGACGGAAAAGGTTTCCGCATTGTTCAGCATGCTGAAAGGCAGGAAGGAACCGGATCCCCTGGAGATCGAGGCAACAAGAAAAGACGGGGAAAAAATCTGGGTAGAGATCAATGCCAGCCTGCTGAAACGGAAGGATAAATCCTTTGCCATACAAGCTGTCTTCCGCGATATCAGCAAGAAAAAAAGCCAGGACCACTACAATGAGCTCTACCGCCGGTTTGACCAGTTGGTCTCACGCATCTCAAGCCGTATTTTAATCATGCCCGAAGAACAGGTTCATCGAGGTATCGGGAATGCCCTGGCGGCAGTGGCAGCCCACATAGGTGCAAAATGGGCGGGATTGTTTCTGGTCTCCGAAGACCGGAAACGATTATGCCTTTCTCATGAGTGGTTTTCCGATCCGTCTCATAAGCGACCCGGAGATAATGCGGACACCCCTGCCAAAGAATACTGCTTCCCGGCTTCCGTGCTTGACCGGTCTCAGGATTATGTGATCTGCCGGCCTTCGGATCTCCCCGGATATGCCGGGATTGAAAGGGAGTTCTATAAAACCGGTGAATTTTTCCCACTCTACATCCTGCCGATCATTTCAGAAGATACGATTGCGGCCACATTGAATTTTGCAGGTGAATACGGTCAGGAATACGACTGGCCAAAACAGTTCAGCCACTTGCTGCAATACATTTCTACGGTTCTGTTAAGTGCAAACAGGAGAAAGGATATATACCGGAAGTTAAGGCTTGCCCGGTTTTCGCTTGAGCGGTACACCGACGGCGTTTTCTGGATCACCCCGGAATACAGACTTTTCGAGGTCAACAGAGGTGCATGTGATGCGCTTGGCTATACGCGCGAGGAATTGCTGTCCATGCATGTATATGATTTCGATTCCAATTATGATCAGGAAAGGCTGAACCGTCAGTGGAAAAGACTGAAATCAAAGCGCAGCGAAAGGTTCGAGTCTGTCCATAAAAAAAAGAACGGGGATATTTTCCCCGTTGAAATAACTGCCAATTTGCTGGATTTCGAGGGAAAGGAAATCCTGGTTGCTTTCGCACACGACATTTCAAACCGTAAACAGGCAGAAAATACCATCCGGAAAAGCGAACAGGAATTCAGGAAGATTTTCGACAACGTTCTGGATGTATTCTTTGAGGCCAGCCTCGACGGAAAACTGATCAACGTAACCCCTTCGGTTGAACACTTTACCAAGTACAGACGGGACGAAATTATCGGTCAGCCTATGACCATTTTCTACCACAAGCCCGAAGTGAGGGAGCCGCTCTTGAAGGAATTGCATGAAAAAGGCTATGTGTCGGATTTCGAGTTCGACTTCAAGGACAAGGATGGTTCTCCCATCCCTGCGAGTCTTTCATCTCGTCTCATCTACGGCAAGGATGGCAATCCCCGGAGTATTGTCGGGTCCGTAGTTGACATATCCCACCGCAAAAAAGCCGAGATCAAGATCCGCCAGCTTTCCACGGCTCTGGAGCAGAGTCCTGTTCCCGTGATCATTACGGATACTGATCTGAGGATACTTTACGTAAACAACAGCTTCACGGAATTATCCGGAATGAAACCGGAAGAAGTGATCGGTGCTACACCGGATATAATTACCAGGGGACAAATCTGGATATCGGAAAACAGGAAACTGTTGAAAACCATCCGGGCAGGCAGGACCTTCAGGGACGAGTCGGAATACACCCTCCGCACAGGAGAACGGTTATGGCTTTCCTACAACATATCACCGGTGATTGATGAAGCGAGCCGGGTCACACACTATGTTGTAATTCTGGAGGATATTACGGGAAGAAAGACATACGAAGAGGAACTCAAGAAAGCCAAGGAGACGGCCGAGGAATCAGATCGCCTCAAATCCGCATTCCTGGCAAATATGTCCCACGAGATCCGTACTCCCATGAATGCGATCCTCGGATTTTCCTCCCTGCTCAAGGATCCTGCCATCAGTCGGGAAAAACAGGCTTATTATATCGACATCATCGATACAAAGGGAAAGGATCTGCTGAAGATTATATCAGATATCATAGACGTATCACGCATTGAAGCGGGCGACCTGTCCGTCAGGACGGAACCCGTTATGATATATGAATTCATCCGGAAAATTTACAATGAATACGAACAGGATGTCCAGTTCACAAGCAGATCGAATCTCCAGTTCCGGTTAAGTCTTCCCGACAGGGGTAAAGCGGTTATCGTCAATACAGATCCATCCAGGTTGAAACAGGTATTTGTCAACCTGATCCAGAACGCCATAAAATTCACTCCGGAAGGATATATCGAAATGGGATTCGAATTGCAGAAAGACCATACGGTCCGTTTTTATGTCAAGGATTCGGGAATCGGGATTCCCAGGGAAAAACAGAAGATCATTTTTGACCGATTCCGGCAAATCGATGATTCCCATACCAGGCAAAGCGGAGGTACGGGCCTGGGTCTTACCATTTCACTCAGCCTGGTTCAAAAAATGGGAGGAGAATTATCAGTCATTTCCGGGGAAAACAAGGGATCGGAATTCTCCTTTGCCTTAAAATATATCCTACCCGGGGAACAGGACGGGAAAGAAGCAAAGCATGAAAAAGACAGCAAACAGGCCGAACCGGACATGAAAGGGAAGAAGGTCCTGATCGTGGAAGATGACGAGGCCAGCTACCTTTTGCTCGAAACCCTGCTTAAACAATACCATACTGCGGTCACCAGGGCCCGCAACGGTGTGCAGGCCCTGGCAAATCTTTCGGAATCAAATTACGACCTGATTATGATGGACATCAGGATGCCGGAAATGAACGGAATGGAGACCACTTCAAGGATACGGGAAAAATACCCCGACCTGCCTGTTATCGCCCAAACCGCCTATGCCCGCGAGACAGACAGGGAAGAGGCCATGAATTGCGGGTGCAATGACTACATCTCAAAACCCATCAATACCGCTGAACTTAAATCCATACTGCTTAAGTATTTTCAGCCTTCCTCCCGGGATTCCGCCGGTCAGTCCCCGACAATAAGCTTCTGAATGCGTTCGATCTGCTTCTGCTTGTTGACTTCCCTCAGGCTCCGGGCGGTCTGTGTAAAATACTGATGGCCGCTGATGAATTTCACCTGTAATTTGTTCCAGTCATTGAAGGTGCCTATCTTTTCCTGTTCTTTCAGTTCCTTGTAAAGGGTGTTCGAAACGGGGATCATGTCGCTTCTGCCCAGGTAATCGAGATCGGCATCACATATGATCTTTTCGAGCAAGGATTCGGGCTTCGGCGGCAACTGGGTTGCCATGATGATCTTGCAGATCTTTTCAATCTGTTCATCCGTGTACCCGTACCTGGGAAGAAAATCCCTCGCCAGGTCGCAGCCGTAACTTTCATGGTTGTCATATCCTATGGTATGCCCGGCATCGTGGAAAAGTCCTGCGGTCTTCAGCAACAATACCTCGTCATCAGAACAGCCCTCGGCCCAGCCGATCAGTTCCACTTCCGTAACCACATCCACGGTGTGTTTCACATTATGATAATAAAGGTACTGGGGCAATTCCTTTTCCAGCTTGTCAAGAATGATCTCCTGCATGTCGGTGAACTGGATGAGCTTGAATTTCGTATCGAACATCTGATTTGGAATCAGGCCTCCCCCGTTTTCCGAGTATTCCGGCCGCAGACCCTTGACCGAAAACATTTCGAGATCCCCCTTATACTTCACTGGAAGCTTGCCGTAATATTCGCACATGAAAAATTCCTTTACCAGTTCGTAGGTCATTACCGAGATCAGTATCTTTCCGACCTCCCCGGAGGACTCCATGCGGCTGGCAATGTTCACGGTATCTCCCTTGATGTCGTAGGATATCTTCCGCCTGCCTATGATATCTGCCGTGACGGGTCCCGTATGAATACCTATTTTCAGTTCCCATATCCTCTGCCCGGTCTTCCCCTTCACCTGCAGCTCATCGAGAAACTGCTGCATCATGAGGGCACAGAGGACAACCTGCACAGGATTTGTAATGTTCTTGACGGGGATGCCTCCGGCACACATGTACGAATCCCCGATGGTCTTGATCTTATGAATGTTGTATTTCTTCAGCAGGACATCGAACTGGAAAAGGACCGTATCCAGCTCATCCATGAGCTTCTCGGAATCCATCCCTTCCGAGATCCTGGAAAAGCCATGCACATTGGCAAAAAGCACCGTGGCCATTTTAAACTTCAGGGAGCGCGGCCTTTCAAGTTCCTTCTCATCCACCACCTCTCCCTTTTCCCTGAGATCGGCCAGGATGGACTTGAAATTGTCTATTTTCGTCTGCAGCTTCTCGTTCTCCCTTGTCAGGCGTTCATGCTGCTCAATGAGCTCCTGGTTTTGCTTGACAAGCTTGGCGATCCTTTTAATTAATTCATCGCTTTTCTGGGGCATGGAAAGAATTTTTCAAAATAACGGTCCGCTTTCCCGGCATACATGAAAGTACCGTAAAAAAGGCCGTGGTATTACGGAGAATTCAGAATAAATATAATAATTTCCGGGATAACTGAGTATTTTTACAACAACGCTCAGACCCGTCGACCAATGAAAAAAACAGGATTCTTTCTGGCAGCTTTTTTCCTGGTGGCTTTTTACCCTGCAGAAAAACCGGACTCCGATTTAAGGATCATGTTCTACAATGTCGAAAACCTTTTCGATCTCAGCGACGACCCGGATAAAATGGATGAAGAATTCACCCCGGAAGCGGAAAAGGCATGGGACGAGGAAAAATATTCCAAAAAACTCGGTGACATAGCCGGGGTGATCCAGGCAGCCTGGAAAAAGGACCTGCCCGATGTAATCGGGCTCTGTGAGGTGGAAAACAAGAAGGTGATCAATGACCTCCTGGAGGTCCGTGCACTCAGAAAAGGGGACTATGGCATAGTACATTATGAAAGTCCGGATTCCAGGGGGATAGACTGCGCCCTCCTTTACCGGAAGGAAGCATTCAGGGTGACCGGCAGCAAGCCTGTCAGTGTTATTTTCCCTTTTGACTCCACCGAAACAACACGGGACATTCTTTATGTCGAAGGCATGACCGGGAATGGAGAGAAGCTTTATCTTTTCGTCAATCACTGGAGCTCCCGGTCTGCCGGTCAGCGGGAAACAGAGCCAAAAAGGATTTTTTGCGCGGTAACGCTCAGAAAGCAGGTCGATGCCATCCTGAACAGGGAACCCGGAGCCAAGATAATCATCATGGGAGACTTCAATGACGAACCGACCAACAGAAGCATTTTTGAAATGCTTCTGGCCAATAATAAAAGAAAGAATGCAGGTGGCCGGGAATTGTACAACCTGATGTATGACCTGCACAATACCGGCAATGAAGGTACTTACAACTACCAGGGTACATGGAACATGCTCGACCAGTTCATGGTTACACGGTCACTCCTTACAGACAGGCAGGGATGGCACACAGGATATGATTCGGCCCGCATCCTCAAAGAGGATTTCATGCTATACTATAATGAGGAGTACCGGCAGTATGTACCCGACAGAACTTACGGAGGACCGGTTTATTACGGCGGAATCAGCGATCATCTGCCCATATGTGTGACCCTTACCGGAACCGTGGAATAAGGCCCGGATGATGGAATTCCGGATTACATCAGAATTCAGGCCGACGGGAGACCAGCCACAGGCCATACGGGAGCTGACCGAGGGCATCCGCAGGGGGGATAAATTCCAGACCCTGCTCGGCGTTACGGGTTCAGGCAAGACTTTCACCATCGCAAACGTCATTCAGAACGTTCAGAAACCCACCCTTGTGCTGAGCCATAATAAAACCCTTGCAGCCCAGTTATACGGTGAATTCAAGCAGTTCTTCCCGGACAATGCCGTCGAATATTTCGTATCCTACTACGATTATTACCAGCCCGAAGCTTATCTGCCCGTTACCGACACCTACATTGAAAAAGATCTCTCCATCAACGATGAAATCGAGAAACTGAGGCTGAGCACCACATCGAGCCTTCTTTCCGGCCGGAACGATGTGATCGTTGTGTCGTCCGTATCGTGCCTGTACGGCATAGGGAACCCCGAAGATTTCCACGCGAACACCATAAGGATCGAAAAGGGACAGAGCATCGCCAGGAACGATATACTCAGAAAGCTTGTGGACAGTATGTATTCGAGAAATGAAGTGGAGTTCAGAAAGGGCACCTTCAGGGTCAGGGGAGATCATGTTGATGTCTGCCTGGCCTATGCGGACCTGGGATACAGACTCATATTCTGGGGAGACGATATAGACGAAATAGAATCGTTTGATCCTGTCAGCGGGACCACCCTCGAAAAACCCGGCCATGTAATCATCTACCCGGCAAACATTTTTGTGACTACAAAATACAGGATGCAGGCAGCCGTCTCGCAGATCGAGGAGGATGCGGTCAGGCAGGCGGACTTTTTCAGGGATATCGGGAAAGACCTGGAAGCAAGGCGGATCTCCGAAAGGGTGAAGTATGATCTTGAAATGATCAGGGAACTCGGTCACTGTCCGGGAATAGAGAACTACTCCCGGTATTTTGACGGCCGCCCGCCCGGGACACGGCCCTTCTGCCTCCTGGATTATTTTCCGGATGATTACCTTACCGTCATCGACGAATCCCATGTAACCCTTCCCCAGATCAGGGCCATGCACGGAGGAGATCATTCACGAAAGAAAACGCTTGTGGAATATGGTTTCCGGCTGCCTGCTGCCGTGGACAACCGGCCCCTTAAATTCAAGGAATTCGAAGAGCTCGTCAACCAGGTCATATATGTGGGTGCAACGCCCGGCGACTATGAACTGGAGAAATGTGAAGGAGTGATCGTGGAACAGCTTATCCGTCCTACCGGCCTCCCCGATCCTGCCATTGAGGTACTCCCGAGCCTCAACCAGATCGACCACCTGATGGCAGAGATCCGTGAAAGGGTCGTTTTGCAGGAAAGGGTCCTTGTGACCACGCTGACAAAAAGAATGGCAGAAGAACTGACAAAATACCTTTCCCGCCTCAGCATCCGTTGCAGGTATATCCATTCCGATATAGATACCCTCGAGAGGGTGGAAATCATGGATGGTCTGAGGAGAGGGAAATTCGATGTGCTGATCGGGGTAAACCTGCTTCGCGAAGGCCTCGATCTCCCGGAAGTGTCGCTTGTGGCCATTCTGGATGCGGACAAGGAAGGATTCCTTCGTTCGGAACGTTCTCTCACACAGACCGCGGGAAGGGCCGCCAGGAATCTTAACGGAAAGGTGATCATGTATGCCGACAGGGTAACGGATTCCATGAAAAAGACCATAGCCGAGACCAACCGGAGACGGGACAAACAACTGAAATACAACAAAGCGCATAAGATCACGCCCACACAGATCATCAAAGCGACCAAATCCATCATGGGACGGCCTGTTTCTGAAATCACGGGGGGATCCTACTATGTGGAATCCGGTACAACGGATATCGCCGCCGATCCGCTGATCCGCTATATGGATCCGGGCGCCCTTAAAAAGACCATGGAGAACACCCGGCGTGCCATGGAAAAGGCAGCAAGGGAACTCGATTTCCTGGAAGCGGCCAGACTGCGCGACGAGATGTACAAACTCCGTGAAATCCTGGAGAAAAAATCCTGAAAACCAGGCATTTCAATCACCTCCCCGGCAGGTGGAACAAACCATGTCCGCTGCCATTAAACCGATGGAAATCATAACCAAATACCTTGAAAAATGAATGGAAATCATTATATTGGATCGAATATAGGCAAATTGCCGGAAGGTCGGTTGAACGAATCCGTATGACGATAATAAAAAAACCGGGAAGCTTAATCATAGCAGGGGTATTTATAAGCCTCTTTTTTTATATTGCACATACTGCCATATGTAAAATCTTTTCACATCCCGAATCGGATTTCTACAGGTTATTGCTGACGCCCGGGCTGACCGACCTTTTTATTCGTTTGCTGGCAGCAGCATGCATTATGGCCACGGCCGTATATGCATCCAACCGCCTTGCCCGGTCAACGGCCGTTAAGGGACAGGAAGGCCATGAGGAAAAGACAGGGAATATATCCGGCGATCCCAACCTGGTCATAGATATGTCCCATCAGCTCATGACCCCACTCAATGCCATCATGGGATTTTCTGAATTACTCAGGGACAAGAATATTTCCGAAATATCCAGGAACCTTTACACACACAATATCCACATCAGCGCCCGCTCCATGATGGAACTGATCAACAATATAGCCGATATAACAAAAATAGAGACAGGGCAGCTGACGGTCCGGAAAAACGAGTGCCAGATCAATAAATTATGCAATGAATTATATGACCGCTACGTCAATCTGGCCGTTGATCAAGGTAAGAGCGAACTTGGCATCAAGTTAAAAACAGCCGTAAGCGATGAAAATTTCACAATCATGGCGGATGAAGGGAAGATCAAACAGGTGCTTGTCAACCTGCTGGAAAACGCCCTCGCCTTTACCGAACAGGGAAGCATAGAATTCGGCTATAAACGGAAAGACGATCTTTTCATTGAATTTTTTGTAAAGGATTCCGGATCAGGTTTCTCGCTCGAAAGACTGGAAATGGTTTTTGAACGGTTCAGCAGGGTCATGGACGAGCGCAGGAGACCGTTCGATATCGCCGCGATGAGGATCAACATCAGCAAACACCTTGTCAGTATCCTGGGAGGAGAGCTGAAAGCCGTTTCACAACTGGGACAGGGAGCGACGTTTTACTTCACCATTCCCCTGACACAGGTACAGGTGTATACCCGGGAGGAAATCGTTTCAGACGAGGATTCCGGTGTGGTTCAGTGGAAAAATAAAAAAATTCTTATTGCCGATGATGCGGAGTCCAATTTCCTCTATCTGAAGGAAATCCTGGTTCCTTCAGGTGTACAGGTGGAATGGGCCAAAAACGGCAGCGAGGCGGTTGAATTGTATAAATCGAAAAAGCATTTTGACCTGGTTCTCATGGATATCCTCATGCCTGAAATGGACGGCTATGAAGCTGCCCGTCTGATAAAGAAAATCAACCCGAAGGTACCTGTGATCGCCCAGACAGCCTATTCCATTGATACACAGGACGCTGAGATATTAAAATACTTCGATAAGTACCTTATCAAACCCATCTGGTCTCACGATCTGCTGAACGCATTGTCAATCTACCTGGCCTGAGTCATCCGAGGTAGGATTTCAGCAGCCTGCTGCGGGAGGTATGGCGCAGGCGGCGGATGGCCTTTTCCTTAATCTGGCGCACCCTTTCACGGGTCAGTCCGAATTGCTCCCCGATTTCCTCAAGTGTCATCTCCTGTACCCCTATGCCGAAGAACAATTTGATTATGTCACGTTCGCGCTCTGTAAGCGTCGCCAGCGCCCTTTCGATTTCCCGGGTAAGGGATTCGTTCAGCAGGGCCTTGTCGGCATTTGGAGAATCATTGTTGGGCAATACATCCAGAAGGCTGTTGTCTTCGCCGTCCACAAAAGGTGCGTCCACCGAAACATGGCGGCCGGACACCCTCAGGGTATCGGAAACCTTCTCTTTGGGAAGCTCAAGCACATCGGCGAGTTCCTCGGGAGAAGGCGTTCTTTCAAATTCCTGCTCGAATTTCGAAAAGGCTTTATTGATCTTGTTCAGGGATCCCACCTGGTTCAGGGGCAGGCGGACAATCCGCGATTGTTCGGCAAGCGCCTGAAGGATGGACTGGCGGATCCACCATACAGCATAGGAGATAAACTTGAACCCTCTCGTCTCGTCAAACTTCTCTGCAGCCTTTATCAATCCAAGATTCCCCTCATTGATCAGGTCCGGCAGACTGAGTCCCTGGTTCTGGTACTGCTTGGCTACGGATACGACAAAGCGGAGATTGGCGCGCGTCAGTTTCTCCAGTGCGCCTCTGTCCCCTTTTTTTATCCGCTGAGCGAGTTCCACCTCTTCTTCAACTGTGATCAACTCCTCCTTCCCGATCTCCTGCAGGTATTTGTCCAGCGAGGCACTCTCCCTGTTGGTAATTGATTTCGTGATCTTCAGCTGTCTCATTTCACCTCCCTGAAAGAATTTCCAGTTAAATTAGACCCTTTTCTATCTTTAAACAATATAAATAACATCTTTGGAATGCAAATAAACGCACCTGCTTACAAACGTATTGCATAATATGCAATTAAACCGTCCGGATATGTTCCTTCCACATATATACCCTCTCCGGAACTTTCCAGGATGCGTTCAAAATCTTCAACATCTTTTACCGGAACGTTATTGACCTGGAGGATGATGAATCCTTCCCTGATCCCCGAACTGCGGAACTTTCCGCCCTTGATATCCACGACCCTTATGCCGTTCCGGACACCGAGCTCCCTCATTTCGGACGGGCTCAGATCCTCGAAACTCGCCCCCAGCGCCGAAATGATCTCCTCTTTCTCCACAATTCCCGTTCCCCCTGCCGGATTCCTCAGCACAACATCCTTCTGCAGGGTCTTGTTTCCCCGCCGGAGAGTCACGCTGATCCTGTCTTTCGGCCTGTAACGGTTGACCTGATCCTGAAGTTCGGCAGGGCTGTTCACTTTCACCCCGTTGATGGCGACGATCACATCGTACGCCCTGATATCGGCTTCTTTTGCAGCTCCGTTCTCCCTGATCCCGGTTATCAGAACGCCCTCTATACGGTCGATATTGTATTGTCCGGCATTTTCGGCCGTCAGATCCTCGATGGTTACGCCGATCAGGGCCCGTTGCACTGCGCCGTATTCGATAAGGTCCTCTGTAACTTTCCTTACTATGCTCACCGGTATGGCAAAGGAGTAACCCGAGAAAGCCCCCGTGCGCGAAGCGATGGCAGAGTTGATCCCCACCAGCTCACCCCGTGTGTTCACCAGCGCACCGCCGCTGTTGCCGGGATTCACCGCTGCATCGGTCTGGATAAAGGATTCTATGGCCAGTGGTTCATCCACGAGAATATCGATACTCCTTGCCTTGGCACTGACTATCCCTGCTGTGACCGTGGAGGTCAGGTTATAGGGATTGCCTACGGCGAGTACCCATTCTCCCAGCCGGAGATTGTCCGAATTACCCAGGCTTAAAAACGAGAAATCATCGTCGCCGTTGATTTTAAGCACGGCCAGGTCGGTCGAAGGATCCGTCCCAATGACCTCGGCATCGAATGCCCTCCTGTCATTCAGTATCACCTCCACTTCCTGTGATCCTTCAATCACATGATTGTTGGTCACGATATATCCGTCGGAAGTCAGAATGACACCCGAACCATATCCCAGAACAGGAGCGGGTTCTGAATCCTGGTACCCGAAAAATAAATCATAAAAGGGGTTTCCGCTGCTTTCTCTCACAGACTTGGTTTTCACATGAACAACCGCATCCACCGCGTTTTCAGCGGCCACCTCAAAACTTGCCGGAGCATCCGAATCCGGGGCAGGCAGGCTTACATACTGCATCCTCGGAGTTTCCTCCACAATAACGGTTTGTTCCTTCTTATCGAAGGCGGCATATATAATCACGGCTGCCAGGGCGACCGGAACCGCCAGCAACAATGAACCTGCAAAACGTTTAATTTTCATCTTTTCTCACTGCTAATACATAAAACAATCTGATTCTGTAACAATCCGGAACCCGAATGGTTCACCCACAAAAAACATGCCTTTCGGTTCCGTAAAACCAAAGTTACAAATTCAAAACGAGGTAAGGATTTTCAATGTTACAAATACTTAGTATTTTTAACGATATTTAACAAAACAGGCCAGTGCAGATCCCATTCTCCAAATACCACGGTACCGGGAATGATTTCATAATGATCGACGACCGTACACTCTCTTTCCCGGCTGAGAATGAGGATCTCATACGCCGGCTCTGCCACAGGAGATTCGGCATAGGCGCAGACGGCCTGATCCTGATCCGGGATCACGGCACACTCGACTTCCGGATGGTATATTTTAATGCCGACGGATTCGAAGGCAGTATGTGCGGCAACGGGGGAAGATGCGCCGCTGCATTTTCCTTCCACCTGGGGTTGAGCGGAGAACAGGCTGTATTTGAAACAATTGACGGTATCCATGAGGCGGTTCTCCTGGACCGGGAAACCGTCCGTCTCAGGATGAAGGATGTAAATGACCTTACCGTAAAAAAGGATCATTTTCTGTTGGATACCGGTTCCCCGCACTACGTGAAATTCGTAAATGAACTGGAAAGCCTGGACGTAAACCAGGCCGGGAGGTCCGTACGCTTCAGCCGGGCGTTTAAGGAAAAAGGCATTAATGTGAACTTCGTGCAGGCCGGCGAAGGGGAAATATTCGTACGGACCTATGAAAGAGGGGTGGAAGAAGAGACCCTTTCCTGCGGGACCGGTGTCGTGGCGGCTGCCGTTTGTGCGGCCGCAGGCGGAAAATCCGGTGAACCGGGATTCCGGGTCAGAACAAGGGGCGGCAGCCTGCGGGTTACCTTTCGGCAGACCGGGCCTGCCTCGTTTGAGGATGTAACGCTCGAAGGAGCTGCAACATACGTTTACAAGGGAAGCATTCGAACCGCGGAAGAATCCTGACATGTCACACCCCTATACAGAACCTTTGATACGCAGCTTTGAAGCCGGCAGGGACCCTGAGTATGCCGCAAACATGAAAAGGTATATGAAGGATCAGTTCGGGTATTACGGAATTCCCACACCGTCCCGGAAAAAAATCACCGGGGAATTTGTGAAAAACCACGGGCTTCCTGGCATGGAAAACCTGGAAGATGTCTGCAGGTCTTTATGGCTGGAGGAAATGCGCGAATGCCAGTATGCGGCATTGTCTTTACTGGAGCGTATAAAAAACAATTTGACACCGTATCATTTCCCCCTGCTCGAATACCTCATCATCACCAAATCATGGTGGGATACTGTAGACGGAATCGCCGCCCGGCTGGTGGGTGCAGTCATGCACAACCATCCTGAGACCATCGTGCCCAAAACAAGCACCTGGATGGACTCCGGGAATATATGGCTGCAACGGACCTGTCTGCTTTTCCAGCTGGGATATAAGGAGGAAACAGATACGGATCTGCTTTTCGGTTTTATCGAACGGCTTTCAGATCACAGGTCATTCTGGATACGTAAAGCCATCGGATGGGCACTCAGGGAGTATTCAAAAACCCGTCCGCAGGCGGTTGTCGATTTTGTATCCTCCCGCCGGCTTTCCCCCCTCAGCCGGCGCGAAGCCCTCAAAGTCATTGAAAGGAAGAAATCACGCAAGGTCTAAACGTCGATATTGGCGTATTTGGCATGTGTTTCAATGAATTCCCTGCGCGGCGGCACGTCATCTCCCATAAGCATTGAGAATATCCTGTCGGCTTCCGCAGCACTCTGAATGGTCACCTGCCGCAACGTCCGGTTTTCCGGATTCATGGTGGTTTCCCAGAGCTGTTCCGCATTCATTTCACCCAGTCCCTTGTATCGCTGGACATGAATGCCTCCATCGCTTCCACCCCCGCTCATTTCCCTGACAAACCTGATACGTTCCTCCTCCGACCAGCAATACTTCTCGGTCTTTCCCTTTCTGATCAGATAGAGGGGAGGCGTGGCGATATACAGATATCCGTCCCTGATCAGCTCGATCATGTACCGGAAGAAAAAGGTCATGATCAGCGTGGTAATATGGCTGCCGTCCACATCCGCATCCGTCATGATAATGATCTTATGATAACGGAGCCCTTCAAGGTTAAGGGCCATGCTGTCCTCTTCCGTTCCGATATTCACGCCCAGGGCAGTAAAAATATTCCTGATCTCTTCATTTTCAAATATCTTATGCTGCATGGCTTTTTCCACATTGAGTATTTTCCCGCGAAGCGGCATGATGGCCTGGAAATGCCTGTCACGACCCTGTTTGGCCGTACCTCCGGCAGAATCGCCCTCCACAAGATATATCTCAGAATGCGCAGGATCTTTTTCAGCGCAGTCGGCCAGCTTCCCGGGCAATCCCGCCCCGGACAAAATGTTTTTCCGCTGTACCATCTCGCGTGCCTTTCTGGCAGCATGCCTCGCAGTGGCCGCAAGAATGACCTTTTGAACGATGGTTTTGGCATCCCTGGGATTTTCTTCCAGGTAATTGGACAGATCCGCACTGATGGCCTGATCAACCGCTCCCAACACCTCTGAATTCCCGAGTTTGGTCTTTGTCTGCCCCTCGAACTGCGGTTCCTGTACCTTCACGGATATGATCGCTGTCAGCCCCTCACGGAAATCATCCCCGCTGATGTCGAACTTCAGCTTGGCAAGCATTCCCGATTTTTCAGCATAGTTCTTCAGTGTACGGGTAAGGCCGCGCCTGAATCCTGCCAGATGGGTCCCCCCTTCTATGGTATTTATATTGTTCGCATAGGAATGTACATTTTCGCTGAACGAGGTGTTGTACTGAAGTGCAATTTCAACCGGTACATTATTTTTCTCGGTGTCGATCTGGATCACATTCTCGGTCAGCTTTTCCCGTGTGGCGTCCAGCAACTCGACAAACTCACTGAGACCGCGCTCCGAATGGTATTGTTCACTGCGGAAGTTTCCGTTCCCGTTCCCGTTTTCCTCTTTTTCCCGCATGTCGGTGATCGAAAGGTTGATACCCTTGTTCAGGAAAGACAGCTCGTGCAGGCGGGAAGCGAGGATCTCAAAATTAAAATCCGTTGTAATGAATATGGTATCATCCGGTGTAAACGAGATGATCGTTCCGTTCCTGTCCGTATCCCCGATCGTCCTTACCCCGGAAACAGGTTTCCCCTTTTCATACTCCTGAACATGTATTTTTCCATCCCTGTGTACCTCTGCACGCAAGGACTTCGAGAGTGCATTCACACAGGAAACGCCCACGCCGTGCAGGCCCCCGGAAACCTTGTATGAATCCTTATTGAACTTCCCTCCTGCATGAAGAAGCGTCATGACAACCTCGAGGGCCGATTTCTTTTCCTTTTCATGCATTTCGATGGGAATGCCCCGCCCGTCGTCGGTTACCGTCACAGAACCGTCTTCATTGATCACCACATCGATCTGGCTGCAATATCCGGCCAGGGCTTCATCGATGGAATTGTCAATGACTTCGTAAACCAGGTGATGCAATCCTTTGATGCTCACATCACCAATATACATCGCCGGCCTCTTCCTTACCGCTTCAAGTCCTTCAAGAACCTGAATGCTCTCTGCGGAATAATCCGTATCGCCGTTCTGAAGTACCGTTCCGTCCTGATTCCCAGTCTTTTCATTCTCTTCCATGACATTCCTTTCTTAATTATTGAATCCGACACATAAAAACACTTCTACCAGGGTCATATAAGCCGGTAAACCAGGGTGATTTTACAGGTCTAACCAGATGTTTCAGCAGGTTTTACCCAGGAAATGTGCAGGATGATATATCGGACTCAACAATATCTTTCTAATCTATTGAAAATCAAAATCTTAAAAATTCATTTCCACAACTCCCAATGATGTAGTAAAAATACAAAATTTATACCACTTTTGGGACATAAAACTTCCTAAAAATCAGCCGGTTTATCAACATAAAATCAACAGGAAACCGGAGACCCCGAATATCCGCTTTACAAAACGTATGAAATACCGGCCAGCACAGTGAATCCGACCCCGGGATAACGGTTCCAGAGGTAGTTTTCCGTACCAAGGATGTTATAGAAACGGATGAATGCGGAAAGTATCTTTGTATACCTGTATTCAAGACCTGCATCCAGGTCCGCATAGCCTGCCAGGGTTACGGGCGACAGGGAGGGCGGATCGCTCCGGGCAAAGCGTTTGCCCACATAGTGTATGCCTGCGTCCGCAATGATCTTGTTCTTCAGGTTATACCGTGTGTTCAGGGATAGTTTCAGGGAAGGCTTGTGCCATGGATGGGGAAGGGTGTCCAGCTTATATTGATCATAACTTCCTTCCAGCACAAAACGGAGCTTCTCCGACCCGTTGTATTGTAAACGGGCATACAATTCGAGCAATTCCGCATCATCGTAGTCCGCATCAAAGGTATTTCCCAAAACCGTTCCGGTATCGTTGACAAAGAACAGCATGTTCTGATAAAGAGCGTAGCTGAATCCCATGTCGTAGGAAAGCTGTGATGTATAACTGCCTTTGAGACCCGCATACCCCCTGATCTTCTGATGGGTATTCAGGACCTTCAATCCGGGTGTGACGTACCTGTTCTCAGAAGCCACGTTGCGGAAATCATTGACCTGCAATCCTCCGTCCACTCCGAAATACGGCATCAGTATACGCTTTACCACGTTGATCTGCAGTCTTGCAACAGGATGCAGATAGGGATTGAAACTTTTTCCGTGTGCATCTGCGGAGAGTTTCAATCCGATCCTGTAACTGTATTCCCCGGTGGTTTTGCTCATCCACGGGCTGAGTTCCATAACCGTATTGTTGGCAGAATCGATGGATCCGCCGGAATTGTAGTAGCTCCCCAGGAACTCGAATCCGTAGGTGGACCCCGACGCGAAAAGCCTGTCAAGGTCTGCCGTCAGGATCATTCCGTGCTCTTCATGCCGGTAATGGTCCATTGTATACCTGTATTCCAGCTGCCCTGAATAATTCAGATGCAGCGAGTCATTGTAAATGGAACCCAGCCGCAGGATACCGTCGATCTTCAGGTAGTTTTGCGTGATGTCATCCCTGGCCAGTGTAGTATCGGAGAGACCGTAAAAATTACCGCCGTCATAGGCAAACCTTGCTTTGCCCGAAAGAGCACTGTTGGTGAATATCCTTTTCGCATGGATGGTTCCGGAATTTTCGAAAAATCCGGGGGCGATCTTCTGCCCGTCGTCCAGTTTCAGTTTCCCGTTTATGGAATAATGCCTGAAGGCAATTCCCCACTGGCTCTTCTTTGACCTGAGCGAATTGATGTCAAGTACCGCGAGCGGCATCATATGGTTGCCTATCCCCAGCTCAAGGTAGCTCTTATACAGCTTGCTGAGGGGCACTCCGACAAGTCTGGCCGCAGAAATGGGCCTTACCTGAAAGCGGGTTTCGTATTTCCTGGGTTCGATTGCATAATCGAAGCTGGGATGAATGTGAATGCTGTCACTTACCTTCGGCATCACATTGATCTTGATTGCATCGGACAGGCTGGGCTGGTAGGGTTTCACCACAACGATTTCCTTATCTATGCTCTCCTGCGAGAACGCTTCGCCGGTTCCTGTCCACAGGAAAACAGCAACAAGCACAGGGTATAATGCGATGTTTTTCATGGACTGCCCTCCTCCATTTCCAGTTCAATGGCTTCTTCCCGGGGAACTTCCTGCTGCTGACTTTCCCGCTGTATGATATCTGCCTTTTTCCGTCTGGCCAGGTCAAGGATTCCGTCGTCGGTCACCTCGTAATAATCTATGACGCTCTGCAGCGTAGGCAGGGCCTGGAAACTGTCATTGCCGATCATATAAATATCGGCCAGCAGAATAAAGGCTTTTGCCATCCAGTACTGGTGCGGGGTATTCTGTTCCGCGAAGTCGAAGATCACTTCCCTGGCCTCGTCATATTCCTTCCGGATATAAAGCAGTTCCGCCACCCTGTATTTGGATTCGGCCCCTTCCTCCGTTTTTACCTCCCCTGCCACGATCCTGAATTCCTCCAGCGCAAGCGCAAAGCGATCCTGCATAAGAAAAGACTTTGCGATTCTAAAATGTGCTTCCCGTATCAGTTCGCCGGCAATTTTCTGATCACTGAGCACTGCACGTGCCGCATCAATGGCATCTGCGTATTCCTCAAGCAGGTAGTAACAGCGCATCGCCCCCACACGTGCTTCCGTGATATTGACCTTCGTCTCGGCAAGGGCCTCGAGCATGATATAGTTTTCAAGCGCTTCAGGGTAATTCCCCGAGGAGAAATTGATCCTGGAAGCTGCAAGCAGGGCGGGTACGGTGAATGTATTGCGTGGCTGCCGGATGATGTAATTCAGGGATGCCAGTGCATTTCCGGTATCCTGAGCCTTCAACTGGCATTCCGCCTTGTAAAAATGCGCATTCAGCAGGTAACTCCCGGATGGAAAGCCTGCAATGTAGGACTCGAAACTTTTTACCGCTTCTTCACAGTCGCCGCTCATATATATATTTTCAGCAGAAAGGTACGACAGGGAATCCTGCTCGCTCCTGGAAACGTCCATACCCCTGCCGAGCGATTCCACGTAAGCAATGTACTCGTCCACCCTGTTATCCTCAACATATACGTTCCTTATCCCGAGCAGTGCATTGTTCTCCTCAGGCGTGCCGGGAAATTCCGATACAACGCGTTTGTAATAGGCAAGGGCTTGCTCCTCGTCCTCCTTGTTATAATAGATGAGACCGAGCTGAACAAGGGCCTTTGAAAGATAGGAACTCAGCGGATACTCATCAAGGATACGCATATAGAACGGGATGGCCCTGTCCGCTTCCCCCAGGATGAAATAACTCCTCCCCGATTCATACAGCGCATCGGCCGTATAGGTCGAATTCCCGTACCGGTCAAGGATGATACCGAGGATGGCGATCTTCTCCCGGTGATGATTCATCACCCCTTCGGAAATCCCCTTCTGGTACAGGGCATAATCCACATCGGTCACACCCAGTGAAATGGCCTTGTCATAGTATTCGATTGCCCGGGTATAGCTGGCATCCACAAAATACATGTCTCCGATCCGGTTGTAGGCATCTCCAAGGATCCGCTGGTTCTTTCCCCGGTCCAGGCTTTCGTATTGCTTGAACCAGTTCAGGGCCTCCCGGTAATTCCCCATTTTGAACTCTGCATAGCCTGTATTGTAATGCGCAACGGCATATTCATCGAGCCCGACCGCTCCATCCGTTTGCAGGAAATTCCGGTATTGCTCCAGGGCCCTGTCATAATCTTCCAGGCGATACCAGGATTCTCCTTTCCAGTAGTAACATAGCGCCCTGAGGGCCGGATCATACCTCCCGTATTCCAGGGAAGCGTCAAACTTTTCAATGGCCTCCGTGAACGAAAGGTTCTTAAAAAGTTCAAGCCCCCTGAAAAACGCCACTCTCTGATAGGATTTCTCAATATCGGGCGTCTTTGTCCTGATCCTTTCCAGTGCAGCCAGCGCCGCCCTGTAATTTCTGGTGTCCATAAAGGCCAGGACCAGGTAGTTATAGGCCTCATCGGTCCTTTCGGAGGCCGGGTACAGGGAGATGTACTTTGAAAATCCCTGCACTGCTTCATTGAACGGGGAAATGGACAATTCATAGGTGACCACCGCATAATTAAACAGGGCGTCCTCCTTGATTTCGGCATCGTAATCCATATTGGAAGCGGCATAGAACGAAAGTCTGGCCTGTGGCTTGTCGCCCAGCTTTATATAGCAATCCGCCAGGTGGTAATTTGCGCTCTGGCTTAATTCGGTATTGCCGATGGAAACCATTCTGAAATAATCCCTGGCCTTTTCATAATTGCCTGCCATGTAATAGGCATAGGCCATCTGATACTTATCCTCGCTCGTATTGTAACTTACCTTCTCATGGTATTTCTCAAGATAGGGAACGGCTTCCCGGAACATATCCTTATGAAAATAAGCCTCCCCGATGATCTTGGCCATTTCACCGTAGCGTGATTCCGTAACCGAATCAAGCAGGGGTTTCGCATAGTTGATCACCTGGTCCCATTTCTTCTGGATAAAGTAAATCTGGGTTACGTAATAGGGGACAATGGGCGAAAAAGTATCATCCGGGCCCAGTTCAAGAAATCCTTTCAGGGCTGTTTCATAGTTCCCCTGTTCGTAATGTATATGCGAATAATAGTAGAGCGCCGGAGCTCTGTATTTATTCCGGGCGTCCAGAATCTCATAGAAATCCACCCTCGCCCGGGCGTATTCCTTTCTCCTGAAATGACTGTATCCGGCCATGAAGTAATATTCCGCCCTGTCTTCTCCGGTCAGGTCCAGGGGATCCACCCGGGCCAGCCATTTTACGGTATTTGCATATTGCCTGTCCCGGTATGCCAGCTTCCCCATCTCAAATACGGCTTCATTGTAAAGCGGACTCTCCGGATGGGTGTTGACGAACCGGTACAGGAGATACCGGGCATCGTCATTATACAGGCGCACGGCACAAAGTGCAGAGAGGTATTCCGCCCTTTCGGCAAGAGGTCCGGGCGTGGTCCTGTCCATGCCGGCAAACTTGTTGAACAGAGCCTGTGCGGCACCGTATTTTTCTTTTTCGAAAAGGGCCTGCCCGTCCGCAAATACCCTGTACGGGTCAGCCAGGCCGGACGGTTCCTGCGCATGAACACCCGGTGATGCAAGGAGGTTTGTAAAAATCAGTATAATGGCCGGCAGGCGAAATGGTTTCATACGGAAGGACAGAAGCTTTCACTGTTTAACGATTTTAAAAGTAGTTTATTTTACACTACCTGCCCGGGTGGACAGGGAGCGAACAACTAACATATTTATCAACAATACTTAAAATCCTTTGATAGTTTCCACCGATGTAATATTTTAGCCGAATGCCCCGGGATGCCGTCATAGGTTTTGATAAAGCTTCCGTTTTCATTCAGGATCATCTTGTGCTTTCAGATGTAAGCTTCCGTGTCCACGAAGGAGAATTTGTTTATCTCATCGGCAAGGTCGGAAGCGGTAAAACCAGCCTGATCAAGACCATAAATGCAGAATATCCCCTGCGTGTAGGACAGGGATTTGCAGCCGGATTCCCCCTGCACTCCCTGAAAAGGAGGCAGGTGCCCTATCTTCGGAGAAAGCTGGGGATCGTATTCCAGGATTTCCAGCTGCTGACCGACAGAACCGTCACCGACAATCTGGGGTTTGTCCTTAAAGCCACCGGATGGAAGGACAAAGTTGAGATCGGCAAAAGGATTTCCGGGGTCCTGGAGAAGGTGGGTCTTGCCGTAAAGGGATATAAGATGCCGCATCAGCTTTCCGGAGGGGAACAGCAAAGGGTGGTAATCGCACGCGCATTGCTGAATGATCCGGAGATCATTCTGGCGGACGAGCCCACCGGAAACCTTGACCCGGAAACATCGGATGACATTATGAATATCCTGACCGGCATCAGCCAAAGCGGCAGGGCCGTTGTAATGGCCACACACAACTACAACCTGCTGGATAAATACAGCGCCCGCACACTGAAATGCGAAGACGGGAGACTGTCAGACTGACTCAGGTAAATACCGCGTCCCCGTCCCCGTCCTGAAAAAATACACCCGGCACCGGCGGGAGCCTGCCGAGCAGTTCCCTTGTGGCGAAGTACTTCCGGGCCATTTTCCGCCTTCCCAGCAATGGCAGGCCGGAATGGTCCATCAACGACAGAAGCTCCCTATTGTACGTTGTCAGGTAGGAAATCCCGAGGCTTGCCATGTAATGTTCCAGGATTTCCATGGCATGTGCCGATCCTTCCGGGGTAAAACAGGCATAGGGAACGGTCATTGTATCGTCCCTTATAACCAGCATCATAAAAGCGGCCGGTTTCCCGCCCGCATCGGATATCTTCAGACAGTCGTTGCAAAAACGCGATGCATGGGAAGAAAAAAAATACCGGTTGTCATTCCGGCTGCCCGTCACGATCCAGGGATATGCATTAATCCAGTCGAACATCTCCCGATCCCGCCGGCAAAATCCGAGCCTGTCGTGACTTGCCAGGAATTCATATGTTTCCTGGTCAACAGAGGGAATGGGTTCGGCTCCCTGCAGGCCGGGCTTCATCTTTTTAAGTGCAGAACGGATCCTGCGATCCTGCCAGGCATTTACCAGCACGTCCGAAATCCGGAGAACCGGACGTATGGCCCTGAAAAATGCGTTCCTGCGTCCAAGCAATCCGGCAGATGCCAGGCGGCAATAATAGCGCAGTCCCGTGCTTTCGGCGTACTGCCTGAAGTATCCGCTCTTCTCATAAACTGACCGGGATTCCGGAGAATAATTGGTATATATAAGCAGCCCGTCCCAGTCGCGCATGGCCTCCTCAAGCAGCCGGCTTGCGATTCCCAGCCTCCTTCTTTCAGGCAGGACCCAGTTGCCGCTCAGCCAGCCGAACCTCAGGTTCCCGAGGCGGTCGGGCAGAATGCAGCGGTAAGCGATCATTTTATCCCCGTCGTGGGCGGTGTACATCAGGCAATCCGAAGGATCCATGCGGGGATTGTGGAGCCAGGAAACGCCCCTGTGGTAACTTACCGGAATATGAGGCATTTCCCTGAACCCGGGCGATTCGATGAATTCCCCCAGCCTCCCGGCATTGTATCGTTCGATCCTAAGGTTCATCTTTTTACCCTGTTTTTCCCGAAGGGGGCCTTTGCCATATACCAGGCATACTCCCCTTTGAGTGTGGCGGAGGCGGGCAGGGCATGTAATTCCATCGAGATGCGCTGATGATGAAATGAAAGGGGGTCGTTCTTCAGGCCGGCCGTACCGAAGGTGGCCAGGACTTCCCCTGACTTCCGGATGTCCTCAAAAAGCCCGGGACCCACTCCCTCGTCGCCGAACGGAAAAGCGAATAATCCTTCGTGCTGCCGGAATTCCTTCTTTACATAAGCCAGGCTTTCGAGGAACTGCTCCCACTGCTGCCCGGGTTCAAGATCCCGGAACTCAGGATGATCCCTGCTGTGCGCTCCGATATAAAATCCCTGCCCGGCAAGCTCCCTGATCTGGTCACAGGTCATATAGGGTTTCTTTACACGCAGGAAAGTGCTGAAATCCAGGTCCAGCAAAGCGGCGATCTCGTCCAGGATTTCCCTTTTGAGGTATCCGGTCCCGTAAATAAATTTCCGGATGTGCCTGCGGCTCTTGCTCTCCAGGTGAAACCTGCTTTGCAGGATCTCTGTGACCGAAGGCGGGTATCCTGTCGATTCAAGGCGCTCAAGGATCAGGCTGATCTTATAACGGAAAAACAGATCCCTGTTATCAATGAAATCCGTATTTACAAAAAAAGCAGCCGGGATCCCCCTTTCGTAGAGCATGGGTGCGATGATCTCGTATACCTCTTTCAGCCCGTCGTCGATGCTGAGGAAAAAATGAGGTTCCCCGACGGATGCCGGGTCTTCCTGCCAGGATTGGAGCGTGCCAAGATCGGCCTGGCGGAAATGCCTGAGCAGATAATCAAGATCTCTGGAGAACATTGACGGGCTGCGATATGGAAAAACATTCCCTACATGGATCATGGGCCCGGGCGAGACCGTATGATAATAGGGAAAAATAAACCTCTGCCGGCTGAGGGCTGTGAGCAGTCCCTGCGGCGCCCAGCCCGCACAGATTCCCGATATTTTCCTTAACCCCTGTCTCAACGCATTTAAGATGTAATGCCAAAAATCTGGAAAGGATTTCTCATGATCCTCGGATAGGTGGTCCTTACCGCCCCGAATCCCTCGAAAAAACGGGCCACACCGGGTATGTCGGACCCTTCGAAATCAAACACCTGCTGCTTCCCCGTTGACATCCGGATCATGCGGTCCATCATAACGAACATGCCCCGCCTTTCCTTCCCGGTTTCCGTGGAACATCCGTTCAGATAAACAGCCCTGGTTTTTGAAACGCCGAGAACGGCTGCCGTATGCAATCCATCCTCTGCCTCAAGCCCGATAACCCGGGCCCTCCCCTTTTCCGCCAGGCTGCCGTACAGGCGCTCAAAATATTTCCTGTACCGCTTCAAATGGGCGTTCCCCTTTATTGAAAATTTCAGATCGAGGTATGCATCAAGGGAAATTTCCTCCATGCGGTCCCCGGTTGCCTTTCCCTTCCGGAGATTGCGGCGCGTATTTTCTGAATAAAGCTTTTCCACGGCCGGACCGGAAATATCCAGTTCAAAGTTATGTTTCCTTTCCTGTTTCACGGAAATCCCCTCGAAGTGATTTTCCCTGTTCAGGCAAATATCAACAAGCAGGTACTTCGGGGAAATGGACGCGATGAAACGCCGGATCGTCGCCTCGTCGAGTGCAACCCGTGAAAAAATGCCAAGTTGCTGGGTCAGGACCGGTTGCATAAGCATACGGATCCCGTATTTACGCTTCCATGTAAGCGGCATGACCATCTCGTAGTCATCCCCGACAAGGGCATACCAGCCCGGGGAGACCGCATCCAGGTACCAGGAGTACGGATAAATGGTCTCAAAAACCGCAGAAGCGATGCAGTCGTCCCATTTTATCTTGTCAATTTCAGAATGGCTCAGGTATTTTATCATGGCTTAACTTTTACCGGCAATATAATCCAGCATACGGATGTAAACTTCCCTCCATCCTTCCCATTCGCCCCGGTTACTGAAGGTCTCATTGTGCCAGATGCTTACAAGTACTCCCCCGGCATTGTTCACCCTGTCCGCCAGTTCACGCATTTTTTCATACGCCCTTTCTGCCGTAAGCCCCATGTAATCCTTCAGCGTGCGATCCATCAGTTGAAAGGGGTAAAGCCTGAGCCCGGTTTGAAGCTCCCTTTCCAGGTCATAAAAGAAAAACGGCCGGCAGGTGCCCGCCCTGAATCCGGCGGCAGATGCAAAACCCAGGCTGTAATCCTCCGCAATTCCTTCCCCGATCAATCTCCGGAATGTTTCGGGAAACCTGAACTTCAGGTAATGCTGCCGGCTTATCAGGGGTCTTTCACCTGTAATCTGTTCGAACATATTGATCTCTTCAGCCAGTGTCCCCTGATTCCTGCCTGACCTGTAGGAGGGATGTATTCCGAGTCTGGCATGACCGGCTGTTTCACGAACCAGTTTCCCGAATGCCCCGGAGCGGGGTGAAATGCTTTTGTCGTACTTTCCGTAGCCTGCACAGAGGAAAAAATACGTTGGCTTCAAATTGTGCTTTGAATGGATCCGTTCAATGTCCCCGAAGGTGTCAAAGGGATCGGGTATTTCCCCCCTTAGCACCTTCCTTCGCCCGGTGCGCTCAGCCGGCCCAGCCAGAAGGGCTTTCAGGTTGCCGCCGAGGGTTCTGACGGTTCCGTGATGAAGCACAGCATAGGGAAGATCCACATCCGTGGTCGGAATAAAGGTGAACCTGCCCACAGACATTTGCTGTCCGGGGAAACGGGCGATGATCTTCTCCCTGAGATCTTTCAGCCACAGATCAACGACCGGAATCTCAAGAAAACCTTCCCTGAAGGCAAGACTGCTTTCCGCTTCAAAACGGCCGTGGCGGTCTTCCCTGAACGGGAGATACTCCTCATACCGGGAAATCATGTAAAAAACGGCTGAAAATATGTCGTAATCCAGGTCGGCGGAACCGGGAGACGCAAACAGTACCTTCAAACCGTTCAGCGTACCGATCCCGGGATCCACACTCCTGATGCCCGTCCCGGAAAGAAGACCCGAAGGGGGTATGCGGAATGCCCCGCCGGTCTCCTCATCCGAATAAGCGATCCTGCAGCCACTGTGGTTTTCAAGCGCCGCGGGCAGGTCCGTGACCCGGTAGGAAGCCCCGAATACCTCCCCGAAAATAAAGTTCAGGACATAATTCAGACGGGGCGACCGGTATTTTGTATAGATCATCATGCTGCCTTCATGATATTAACGGTGTTCAGATGTCGAGTATTACAACGGTTACCCCGGCTCCCCCCAGGTCAACATGTTCGTCCCGGGCGGATTTGACCAGTTTCGCAGTCCCGAGGTACTCCCGGATTGCCTGCCTGAGTATGCCGTCCCCCTTTCCATGCAGGATCCTCAGCTGGCTGCATTCCACCAGAACGGCCTCGTCGATCAGCCCTGCCACACTCCGGAGGGCTTCATCGGCCCTCTTTCCCCGCACATCGATTTCCGGACGAAAAAACATTTTCCTGCGGGCCGGATCCCAGTCGGCATAATCCCCTTCTGAAGCGGGAGGCTTCTCATGGTTCCTGAATCTTTCCTCTGTACTCTTTTCCAGCTTATCTTCTTCCACACGTGTGGTCAGGTGTCCGAAACGGACATTCAGTTTAGTGCCCTTTCTTTCCAGCACCACCCCGGGAATTTCCTGTCCCTTCATCAGTACAAAATCACCGACCCTGATGGTGGGATCAGGAGCTGCCCGGACACTTCCGCCGGCAGGTTCCGACTGTCCGGACCGCTGCCGTTTCCGGCCCAGCTTTTGCTTTTCTTTCCCGATCTCTTCGATCCGGGACTGAAGCGCTTCCTCTTTTTCTTCCCGGCCCTTGCCTGTTTGTTCCCTGAAGACCTGCAACGCTTCCCTGGCCTGCCTGGTCTTTTGTTTCTCTGCCTGGCTTTCCCTGATCTGCCGGATGGTGTTTTCTATTTTCCGGTTTGCCTCCCTCAGCAATTCTTCTGCCTCCGCCCGCGCCTTCTCCAGGATTTCCTTCCGTTTCTGCCGGGCGGATTCAAGTTCACTGGTATACTGGTCCAGGACCTCCTGCAGTTTTTTTTCGGAAATCCTGATCCTGTCACGTTTTCCCTCCCAGTACCGCTTATCACGGATGATCTCCCTGAGGTGCCTGTCAAAACGGATATGGTCCTTTCCGGCCTTTCCGGAGGCAGACTTGACAACCTCGTCCGGCAGACCTATATTTCTTGCTATTTCGAAGGCAAATGAATTTCCCGGCTGCCCGATCTCCAGTTTGTAAAGGGGCTGCATTTTTGCCGTATCGAAAAGCATGGCCCCGTTTTCAATGCCGGGTGCGGCGGATGCAAAATGCTTCAGATTGCTGTAATGGGTCGTGATCACACCCCAGGCTTGAAGTCCGTTGAACCTGTCGAGCAGCGCTTCGGCTATCGCTCCTCCGAGTGCCGGCTCCGTGCCTGTCCCGAACTCATCGATCAGAAAAAGTGTGGCCGCATCGGCATGCCTGCTGAAAAACTTCATATTGAGCAGGTGGGAGCTGTAGGTACTGAGATCGTTGTCTATACTCTGCTCATCACCGATATCGATAAAGATCCGGTTGAAGATTCCCACTTGTGAATCTTCATGCATGGGCACCGGGAACCCGCACTGTACCATATACTGGAGCAAGCCCACCGTTTTCAGGCAAACCGATTTACCCCCGGCATTGGGGCCGGAAATGACCAGTATCCTGGCTTTTCGGTTGAGGCTTATATCCAGGGGGACGGCTTTCCTCTTTTCCTTTTGCAGCGCCTGGTAAAGGAGAGGGTGCACTGCATTCTTCCATTCGATTACCTGAGTGTCCACAACTTCGGGGATTGCGGCCCGGATCGATCCGGCATAGTTTGCCTTGGCCCGGACCAGGTCAATTCCGGCCAGAAAACCGGCCAGTTCCTCCAGTTCTCCGGCATAGGGCCTCAGGTCCTTTGCCAGTCCGGTAAGTATGCGGATGATCTCACGCTGTTCGGCATATTCCAGTTCACGTATCTCATTGTTGATCCCGACCACCTGGGAAGGTTCGATGAAGACCGTTTTTCCACTGGCCGATTCATCATGGATGATCCCTGTCAACTGTTTTTTCTTCCCGGCAGGTACGGGTATTACGGGCCTTCCATTACGGATGGTAATGCCGGAATCCGTTTCCGTCATTCCCTCCTGCCTGACCTTGTTCAGGATGCCCTGCAGCATTCCGGACACCCGGGTTCCAAGAGCGGACAGGCGGCTGCGGATCCCGGCCAGCTCCTTCGAGGCACGATCCCGGATCATGCCCTTTTTCGAAAGAACCCTGTCGATACGCTCCAGTATGAAAGGATATACCTTTACCGGGCGGCTCATAGCATAGATGCCGGGGTATCTTCCGCTGCAGCCCTTTTTTTTAAAAAAATTCAGAACGGCCCGGGCTGCAAGGAGATTTTGCCTCACACCGGCCACTTCCCCGGTTCCCAGATAGCTCCCCTGAACCTTCAGCTTGTCCAGGGAGGCCCTTATATCAACGTAGGGCTCCAGATCAAAGTTCTCTTCATCCGACATCCGCATGAATTCCCTGACCCTGAACAAGCGGGTCCTTATTTCCTCCGCTGCGGTCAGAAATCCCTCCTTCCCGAGCATTTCCTCCGCCGCTTCCGTCATGCAGGCGGAGCGTACGGAATCCCTGACCCGGTCAAAACCGGTCTTTGCTTCAAAATCTTCGGGGAATATCACAGATAAGACGGATTTTATATATAAACAAAAATAACGGAATAATTAAAATACCCCTTTATAACTTAATTGTGTATATTTCCGTAAAATGAAAGCCTCCGCGACAGATATGAAAAGAGTCCTGGTCACAGTCAGCCTTTTCAGCATCGCCATGGGCTTCCTCGAGAGTGCCGTAGTCATATATATGAGGGAGCTCCTCTATCCCGGAGGGTTTGCGTTCCCGCTTGCAACGATAGAAGGGAGACTCGCATTGACCGAGGTACTGCGTGAGCTTGCGACCCTTATGATGCTTGCGGGCGCCGGTATCCTTGCAGGCCGCAATGTTCCGGAACGGTTCGCCTGGTTCCTTTACAGCTTTGCCGTCTGGGACCTGTTTTACTATGTTTTTCTCCGGCTGCTGACCGGATGGCCCTCTTCCCTTCTGACCTGGGATATCCTGTTCCTGATCCCCGTGACCTGGACGGGTCCGGTAATTGCTCCCGTGATCCTGTCCCTTACCATGATCGCTTTTGCTGTGATCATTCTCAGGACAAGCCTGGAGACAGGCCGGGTACGCATTTCTCCGCTGCACTGGTTCATCCTCATCGGAGGATCCCTTGTCCTGGTCCTTTCCTTTACCTGGGATTACTCCGGATTCATCCTGGAACATTTCTCCTTCCGGGAGATATGGACCATACCGAAAGACCGGCTGTACGACCTGGCCGCAAACTATATCCCCCGTAAATTCAACTGGTGGCTGTTCTGCGCGGGAGAACTGGTAATCCTTGGAGGGGTCCTGGCCTTTTACCTTCAGAACCGGGGATCAGCACGTCATCCGGGACCTGGATGACATCATTCGGTGATCCCGGCCAACTCCAGCAGAAATGCATATTCCATGGCCACTTCCCTGTAATACTCAAATCTGCCCGAAGCTCCGCCGTGCCCGGTGTCCATATTCGTATAAAGCAGAACGGGGTCGTCATCCGTTTTCATGTCCCGGAGCCTGGCCACCCATTTTGCCGGTTCCCAGTACTGCACCTGTGAATCGTTCAATCCCGTTGTAACAAGCATGGCCGGGTAATCCATGGCTTTAACATTGTCATAGGGAGAATAGGAAAGTATATAGTCGTAATCCTCCTTCCGGTTCGGATTCCCCCATTCATCGTATTCGGAGGTTGTAAGCGGGATGTCCTCATCCAGCATGGTTGTGAGCACATCCACGAACGGAACCCGTGCGATCACCCCCCTGTACAGGTCGGGCTGCAAATTAACGACGGCGCCCATAAGCAATCCTCCTGCACTTCCCCCCATGGCAAACATCCTTTCGGGACCGCTGTAATTCTCATCAATCAGGAACCGGGCGCAATCATTGAAATCGGTAAACGTATTCTTCTTGTTGAAAAGTTTTCCGTCCTCGTACCACTCCCGGCCGTTGATCTGTCCTCCCCTGATGTGGGCAATGGCATATATGAAGCCCCTGTCCAGCAGGCTCAGCCTGGACGAGCTGAATGACGGATCAATGGTTATGCCGTACGAACCGTATCCGTAAAGCAGCAGGGGATTACGGCCATCTTTCCCCATCCCTTTCCTGTAAACCATTGAAATGGGTATACGGGTCCCGTCGCCGGCCGTGGCATATACCCGGATCGTCTCGTAGTTCGCCTTATCGAAATCACCCACCACTTCCTGCTGTTTCAGCAATATCTTCTCCCTGGTTTCCATATCATAGTCAAATGTCGACTGGGGGGTGGTAAGTGAGGTATAGGAATAGCGCAGGATCTTCGTATCGAACTGCGGATTGACTGATATTCCTGCAACATAAACCTGCTCACCGAAATCCAGGTAATGTTCCTCCCCGCTTTTGCTTGAAATGACCCTCAGGCGGGTCAGTCCCTCCATGCGTTCATTCAGGACGAGAAAATCGCTGAACAGCTCCATATCCTGCAGGTACACATCTTCCCGGTGGGGAATGATCTCTTTCCAGTTTTCTTTGGAAGGATTTGATACCGGTGCCTCCATCAGCCTGAAATTCTTTGCCTCCAGGTTTGTCCGTATATAGAATTTATCCTTGTAATGTCCTATGGAATATTCCAGGTTCCGCTGTCTGGGCTGGATGATCCGGAATCTTCCCGAAGGCGTGTCTGCATCGAGAAAACGGTATTCATCCGAAAGGGTGCTGGACGAGCCGATAATGATATACTTTTCGCTCTTGGTCTTGTATACGAATGTGCTGAAGGTCTCATCCTTTTCATGGTAAACCAGCGTATCTTTCCCGGCAGGGGTTCCCAGTGTATGCCTGTAAATTTTATAACTCCGGAGGGTGGAATCATCCTTCAGGGCGTAGAAAAGTGTTTTGCTGTCATTTGCCCAGGAGGCATTGCCGACGGTAAGGGGGATATGTTCCTGGTACAGGGAGCCGGTCCCGAGATCCTTGATGTAAAGCGTATATTTCCTCCTGCTGACCGTATCCACCCCGTAAACCAGTTTCTTGTTGTCGGGACTTACCGACCATCCGCCGATCTGGTAAAACGTATGCCCCTCTGACAGTTCATTGACATTTAGCATGATCTCCTCCGCGGCTTCCAGGTCTCCTTTTTTCCGGCAGTATAACGGGTATTCCCGGCCTTCCTCGTAGCGTGAATAATAATAATACCCCTTGTGCAGATAGGGAACGGACATGTCGTCCTGCTTTATCCGTCCGATGATCTCCCCGTACAGTTTTTTTTCAAGGGTGCTGTCTTTTGCCAGTATGGCCCGGGTGTAATCATTCTCCGCTTTGAGGTAGGCCATTACCTCCGGATTATCCCTTTCCTTAAGCCAGTAGTAGGGATCTACACGGGTGTGCCCGTGGATGGTGAGCCGTTGTTCCCTCTTTTCTGCAACGGGTGCTTTCATCTGTTCATCCATATGGGTATTCCTGCATGCCGTAACCGTAATGAATAAAGCCAGGCATGACAAAAACGCAAACACGGTACTTTTCACGGTTATGTTCCCCTCCCCTTAAATGTTGAGGTTCACCTTCCTGTTCGGGTAATTTTTGTACTGGATCAGCAAACCGAGGCAACCCAGGTAATCTTCGATCTCCTCCTCGGAAGCTCTTCTTGCCATAACGTTTACCTTAATCGTCAATGATTTGGTCACATCAAAGCCGATTCCCAGTGATTCGATGTATCTGTCATTCTCATTATCGTACAGTATATTCCCTGTTTCCGGTTCAATAATCTGGAAATGAACAGGGTAAAACTTTGTGTGGGTACAGAACGAAAAAATATAATCCTTCTGACCGTAGAACACTATGTTCAGAGCTACCGTGTCTTTTGCGGAAATCGTTACGCTTGTCGACTGACTGTATACCTTGTATCCCCTCTCCATGTCCATATGGCAGTCGCCTACTTCATAGTATCCCACGCAATCCTGTGCAAAGGTTGACACGGGAAGCAGGATCAGAAGAGAAATGACCGTAAACCCTTGCCTGAGATGTTTCATAATATCTATGTGTTTTTGATCGTTTTAACTTTCAATGATTTTGGTCCGCAGTTCCAGTGTGGCCCTTTCCAGGTTCTCAAATTCTTCCCGGCTCAGGGTAGGCTGGCTCCCACCGCCGATGACCAGCTTGCTGGATGATTCCTTTGTAACGGTAGTGGATCCGCTTTTGATTTCAAGGTTCCCGTAAATTTCCCTTATGGGTTTCATGTCCTCGATCACGGATGCCACATTGGCATCTTGATCCTTAATACTTTCTGCAAACAGTATGAGGTTGTCAATGACATATTTCTGTTCGGCAAGGTGCTGCACGATGAGACCGGAATTCTCGAAATCCCCGGCCATACTTATTGCCAGGTAAAGGCTTTCAACAAATGCACCGGCCGACAGCATTATAATGGTATTGGGCCGGTTGTTCTTTTCACAGAAAAACAGCATGTTGACAAAAGCTTCATTGGATATTTCGAACAGCGAATCAAGATACTCAACATTGTTCCTGGCCTTTTCAATCATTTCTTCATCAATGGCTCCTGTAACCCGGATATTCTCGGCCAGGGACCGTACTGCATCCAGATAATCCAGGGTCTCTTCATGCCGTCCGAAAAGTGCTGCATATGCCAGGTCCGTAGTATATACGCCGAGGTTCAGGGTTTGTGCTTTCGTATCGAGGTACATTTCAACATTTTCAGCGGGATTGAGCAGGTCCCCGTCGAAAGTAAAATCAGCCATGTCTATCACACTGAGCATCTCTGCCGGTGACGGAGAAAGATTATAGACGTTCTGGATGGTCTCGATCTGTGAACGGATGCCGGTTATTTCCTCATCCATCAATCCGGATTCCCTCCGCTCCTTGCTGTCTGATTTACATCCGCCTGCGACCAGTATGAGGATGGCAAGGAATCCGATACAGGAACTGATCTTCATTGCTCTCATTTGCATACGTTTTAATTTCAATATACATATTGGCCCGCGATGAAAAGGTTCATCAAAACCAAAATCCATGGTTGCGGCCGGTCTTTTAACAAATATATAAAAATTTACTCAGTCTCCTTCCGGGTCTCCCCTCTGTCCCTGTGCCGGATTACCCCGGCAAGATCAACAGCCCGGCGCAAAAGGCCCGTTTGAAGGCAAAAGTAGAACACAAGTGTCATCAGCCACAACGCGATCACATTGAAAACAAGGGTGGGAACGTAGCTATCCCCGATGACCTTGACCGATGCATAGAACTGTGCCCTGCCCGACCGGGAAAGGGGGTACTGGTAAACCGGTTCCATTTTCCTTATAAGCCTCCCTTCCACTTCGGTGATTTTATGAAGATCAACCCGGTTTAAAACAAAATCCGCCAGTTTTTCATTGTAATACTTCCTTCTCAGGTCGATGATGTCCCCGCTGCCCGGAAGACTGTGCTTCAGGTTTTCATAGATGGCGTCCCGCTCGTAAGCCAGTTTTTCCCTGTAATCCTTCAATCTTAACCTGTAATCCTCCAGCCAGGCTATGGCCGAATCGGCCAGCTGTACACTGAAACGGTCTTCCGTGAGCGATGCGGTCCCCGGAAATGCAGCGGTCAGGTAGATGGATTCAAACCCGTTGCGAATGATTTCCAGGTCTCCCGGGATATCGGGATGACCGGGATGCTGCTGTGCGAGCCCGCGCACGTCTTCCAGCCTCTGGATCAACGCGGGAGCCAGGAATTGCAAATCATAGGTGACATTGCTCTCCCGCATGTCTATGTCAAAAAAATACTTCTGGTAACGGTTTTCTTCGAACTGGTTCACGGCAAGTGCCTCGTAGGCCCACCTGGATGCCATAAGATCCCCAACCAGTGGAACATGCTCATGCGACGATACCTTGTAGTGCAGCTTGTCAAACTTCACGATGACACCTGCCAGCAGTATCTGGGGAACGAGAAGGAAAGGAACCACGATGTAAATGGCCACCACCGACCTGAGCCCGTCAGAGATATTCAGCCCGAGCACATTGGCAAAACAGGCGCTTGAAAACAGAATGAGCCAGTAGGAAAAAGTCATTCCCCGGATCTCGAGAATGGCATTCCCGATCCCTGTGAACAAAAACATCTGTACGGCTGAGAGTATAAAGAGGAAGGCCACTTTGGACAGCAGATAGGATGTCCTGCTTAAATGCAGAAAAGATTCACGGGCCAGGATCTTCCGGTCTTTGATGATCTCTTCCGAGCTGACTATGAGTCCGAGAAAAAGCGCAACGATCACACTCATGAAAAGATAGGCCGGAATGTTTTCATTCTGGCTGAAGACATAGGCATGGGGATCTTCACCGTTGCCGCTGATAAATTTTGTAAAATATCCGAGTATGACCGCCAGTATGGGGGACACCAGGAGAGAAACCAGGATGTACTGCCTGTCTGCCATCTTCGAAAGCAGGTTCCGCTTAAAGAAAATCACGAACTGCCGCAGGCCTCCCGGGGTACTGAACAGGCTCCCGGGAACATTGCTCTGTTCAAGGGAAAAATCCTGTTTTGACTGGATTTTTTCAACGTACTTTTCATACCATGACCCGGGAGGGGTTTTCCTTTTGCTGGTAAACTCCCCGAATTCATCGATATCGCGTGACTCTATAATCTGGAGTATTTCCTCGGGATTGGTATTGCCGCATGTCTGGCACTCGCTTTCTCCTGCATCCACCCTCCGGACCAGCTGCTTGAAATAAATAATGCCTTCCACGGGATTTCCCGAATAGACCGGGTATCCCCCCTTATCCAGAACCACCAGATGATCGAGCATCTTGAAAATATCCGAAGAGGGTTGGTGAATATTGACAAGTACCAGTTTTCCTTTCAACGCCTGTGCTTTAAGCAACTGCATAACCGTTTCGGAATCCGTGGAAGAAAGGCCGGAAGTCGGTTCGTCCACGAACAGGATATGAGGCTCCCTTATCAGCTCCAGCGCTATATTCAATCTTTTCCGCTGTCCGCCGCTGATGAGATTATTTAGAGGGGATCCCACCTTCAGATCCCTGGACTCGAAAAGGCCCAGCTCTGCCAGCAGGCTTTTCACCTTTTCATCCAGTTCAGCTTCCGAATGGCCGTCAAGGCACAGTCTGGCATTGAAATAAAGATTCTGGTACACGGTCAGTTCTTCAAGCAATAGATCATCCTGCGGGATGAATCCGATCATGCCGTCCAGTTCCTTCTTCTCCTCTGCGAGATTGTGCCCGTTGATATAAATATCACCGGCATTCAGCTTGAGGGAACCGCTCAATACCTTTAAAAGAGTGGATTTCCCCGTCCCGCTTCCTCCCATGATGCCCGTAAGTTGTCCCGATTTCCCATGGAAACTGAACTTCCGTATGCCGTTGGCGGAGTTCCTGAAACGGAATTCTATGTCCTTTGCCAGGAAATCCACGCGCCCCCCTTCCTCGTCCTTCAGAAAACCGGATACGATATCGCTGAAATATATGGGCGTAAAACGCTCTCCCTTAATGGAAGAACCCTTGGGCAGAAAATAGACGTGCCTCGGAAATACATGCTTTCCTGCAAGTTCCAGCCTGTCTTTTCCAATATATCTGATAAGGTATGTTTCCGCACGCAGGATGCGAAGTACAAATATCTGACCGGACAGGCCGTCCTTCTGAAGGTGTCTGATCTCTGTGAACATGAAGCCCGGATCGTCGCTGATCACGAGCAGGTTTTCCTTGTCGGGCACATTATAGAACTTGTCAACAATGAAAGCGTTGCAGTTTGCAAATTCCTCCCCGGTGATCAACAGGCCGTCCGAAACCGTTCTGACGGCATCTCCGATTGCACTGGCATACCCCGAAGTGCTGGAGGAAGCCTCTTTAAAATACCTGGCAAACTGAATCAGGCTGAGCAATATATGGAAACGATGGCGCATATGGAGCTCGTTATTGATCTGTCTGCATATGCTGAGCACCCTTACGGAAAGCGCGGATAACTTCTTGCTCTTATCCCCTTGTTCCACAGAATCGTACTCCTTGAAGTATTCGTCAAAGACAAGCAGGTATTTCTCCGCCAGCTTCGGACTGAACTGCCTTGTGAGATAAGACTCCACAAAGTTCCTTGCAAGTCCATGTACGGCTTCCTTGCTGATGTTTGCCGTGATGGCGAACAGCTGCATCAGTGAATTGAGCATGGATTCATTCATGGTGCTGGGATTCCTGGCGGGAAGGATCTGTATTATTGAATACCATGCTGAAGGTAGCCCCGTTGTCCCCGGTTCTTGAAAAAACGATGCGGCCCCCGTGCGCTTCCATGATCATTTGGGCAAGACCCAGTTCAATCCCCAGGTTCAGATTCAGTTTGTTGCCGCGGTCCGTGAACTGCCCTTCCAGTTGTTCCAGGAGGGAGTCGGAATATTCACTGCCCCCGTCGATGATCTCGCACCTGATCTCTTCCTTATTCTGAGTGGTCCTGATGGTAAGTGTTTCCCCGTTATGGGTATGGTCTATGCCGTTTTTTACAAGGTTCGCAAGACAACCGACCAGCAGTTGCATGTCCCCGCGTACAGTACTTTTTGCCGCTTTATTCTGCAGGTCAAGCTTCAGGGATTTCTCCTGCATTTCCCCCCTTGCCTCCATAAGGCCGTACTCGATCAACTGGTTTATTTTTACCTCTTCTTCCTTCAGTTTGTGATCCGGGGATTTCAGGATGGATATCTGTTCGGCCATGCTGGAAAAGTCTTCCAGCTTCGAAACCGAGTTGTCCAGAACATTGATCACCTGGATGAGATCACTGGACTCTATCTTATCTTTCAGCATGTGAAGGGTCCCCATGATCCTGTTGAGCGGATCCCTTATTTCATGGCTGATCACTTTAATGAGCCCTGTTTTCAGTTCGTCAAGGTTGAGCAACTCCGCATTCGCTTTTTCAAGCTCTTCGAGTATCTGGTTGTTTTTTTGGCGCAGGTAATACACCTCAAGCGAATTATTGATGGTCAGGCGTATCTCGTCAACCTGCAGGGGTTTGTTGATATAACCATGAATGTGTCCCTTGTTGACAGCTTCCACCACAGTTTCAAAATCCGTATATGCAGTCAGCAGAAACCTTCTTGTTTCAGGATATTTTTCCGCGACCTCCTGAAGCAGTTCCGTACCTGTCATGTCCGGCATGCGCTGGTCGGTGACCAGTACCTGTATCTCATGTTCCTTCATTATTTCAAGGGCTTTCCGGGCGGATTCGGCAAGGATGATATTGAAATCATTTGCAAATGTTGCCTCGAAAAGTACAAGGTTGGTCTGCAGGTCATCTACATACAGTACAGTAGCTGTTTTATTTTTTGACTGGACCATGGACTGCATATCCTGATTATGCTTATGTAAATGTAAGTAAAATTTGTATGTATTATCCCGGGTTCGCTCTGTGCTTCCCCTGCAATTCCTCATAGATCCGGCAGCAGACCCAGGCATCTGTTGCAGCGTAAGCTTTCTGTGCATCCGTCAGAGGATACGCTTCCCAGTTGGAGACCTGCTGGGACTTTGATATTCTGAATCCCAGGACGATCCCGGCCATTTTACTCAGCCCCTTGCTTTCAATACCGAAGGCACCCACATATTTCTGAAGATCAAGAAACCCTGCGGGTGTAAATGACCGGATCTTCTGAAGTTCCAGCAGGTCATCGTGCACGGCTGCACCCACCTTGATGATATCCCTGTCTTCGAAAAGCCGGATGATTTCGTCGGGAAGACCCACCGAGGCAACGCGAAAGAGAAAGGCATGAAACCGCGTGGCCAGTTGAAGAATGGAAATCCGGTTCTGCCTGCCTTTTTTGAAGGACGGCCTGGTTTCCGTATCAAATCCAAGCAGCCTTTCCTGCATCAGCAGGGGGGTATATTTCCGTACCTCCGGCAGGGTATCGATAAACCGAATGCTGCCTGAAAATCTGCCGAGCGGTAATTTTTCAAGTTCCTTATTATCTATGGTAGGAATGAACATGGGTTAAGCATACTCAAAAACTACACAAAGAAAAAGAAATTGTGCAATGCGGCCAAACCCGGGCATACGGGATTGCTTCTAGTTCTCCCAGCACAGGCTTTCGTCAGGCCGGTGCAGGATTCTGTTATGGTCTATCAGCCAGCGGATCACCTGAATGGATTTCTCTTCAGGCCGGGGCAGTTCCCGTACAAGGTTTTCAAGGGATCTGGGCTTCTCCCGAAGCAGGGTCTTGATTTTCTCCTGTACATGGTCGAACTCATAGCGGCTGATATCCAGATTATCGTTTTTCATGCAAACATCACACTGTCCGCAACGGGATTTTCCCTTCTCCCCGAAATAAGCGAGAAGGAAAAGACTCCTGCAGGTACCGGCCGTCGAGGCATATTCCAGCAGGGCCTTAAGTCTTTTTATATACTGCTGCTTCCTTTCCGCATAGTGTGCCTTGCTCAGGCGAAGGGATTTTACGTCCAGGCGCTCTTCCGTAAAGATGATCACAGGGGTCCTTTTCTGAGGTATATACCGTATGATGCCCATTGCATTGAGGCGTTTCAGGTATTGCAGTATCAGCTCCGGCTCCACGCCGGCCTGCCTGGCCAGCACGCTCTCATAAATGGCTACGTAATCGGTAAATACTCCGGAATATGATCTCAGAAGAAGTTTTATGAAGGCATCAAAATCCGCATTGGCGATCTGGAACCTGTACAGTTCATTCCTGCCGGCCTGAAATTTGATCCTGGAAGGATTATATATCTCTTCGGTCAGTTCAATGTATCCCTCCATCTGGAGGAATTTCAAACTGCTGTAAATCGTCATTACAGACAACCTGTAACGGGCTGCAAAATCCGCAATATGAAAATCGAACGCCTGGTTCTTACCCGTTCCGACGGGCAGCTGGTAATGGTTCCCGAGAGACCTGTATATTTGTTTGATCTGTTCTGTCTCCGGGTAGTTTGCTTCCACCCTTTTTTCAAGCGTTTTTTTATCTGCCGGGGAATACAACAAAATGGCATGGGCCGGCTTATTGTCCCTCCCTGCCCGCCCTGCTTCCTGGAAATAGGATTCTATGGAATCCGGCAGATCCACATGGATCACAAACCTGACATCCGCTTTGTCGATCCCCATGCCGAATGCATTGGTGGCAACAAGGATGCGGATCCTGCCGGCCATCCATTCGTTCTGTTTCCGGTTACGGATATCCTGGCGGAGTCCGGCATGATAGTAGTCCGCGGATATCCGGTTCGATTGCAGTAACTGTGCCAGTTCCCTGGTCTTTCTCCTGCTCCTGGCATAAATGATGCCCGTGCCCTTCAGGTCCGGGAGTGCATCCAGAAGGTACCTTTGCTTGTCCTCTGCCTGTTTCACCGTGTATGCAAGGTTCCTGCGTTCGAAACTGCTCCGGAGCACGTTTTTCCTTTTAAATTTCAGTTTTTCCTGAATGTCCTCAACGACATCCGCTGTAGCTGTTGCAGTGAGTGCAAGAAAAGGAATCCCGGGCAGGTACTCACGGAGCCGGACGATTTTCAGATAGGAAGGCCTGAAATCATACCCCCACTGTGAAATGCAATGTGCCTCATCAACGGCGACAAGCGATATGTTCATCCGGGTCAGCCGGATCCGGAATATTTCTGTTTCAATGCGCTCGGGAGAAATATACAGGAATTTAAAATTCCCGTAAACGGCATTGTTCAGGCATGTATCTATCTCATCTGCTGACAATCCTGAATGTACGGCCAGCGCCTTTATGCCCATGTGGTTCAGCTTTTCCACCTGGTCTTTCATCAATGCGATCAAGGGTGTGATGACAAGGCACATTCCGTTTCCCGCCAGAGCCGGCACCTGGAATGTAATGGATTTCCCGCCGCCTGTGGGCAACAAGCCCAGGGTATCATGACCGGCTGCAACCGATTTAATGACATCCTCCTGAATGGGCCGGAAATCCGAAAATCCCCAGTAACGGTTCAATATCTGCTGATAGATATTCACTTTTCTTGATGATCTTTTCCCTTCAATATCGCTATTTTTTTTGTATTTTCGCTAAATTTTAAAATCCGCCGTCATGTCCCTGCAGGAAGATAAAATATTATCGGAAGGACTGACCTTTGACGATGTTCTGCTCGTCCCCTCCTATTCCGAAATCATGCCCCGGGAAGCAAACCTCGAAACCGTCTTTTCCCGGAACATCAAAATGAAAATACCCATTGTTTCCGCCGCCATGGATACGGTCACGGAAGCCAAACTGGCCATTGCCATTGCCAGGGAAGGAGGCATCGGTGTAATCCATAAAAACATGAGCATAGAGGACCAGGCGCGGCAGGTCCGCAAGGTAAAGAGGGCTGAAAACATCATGATCCTCGATCCCATCACAATCCTTGAAGACGGAACCATTGCCGATGCGCTGATGATTATGCAGGAATACAAGATCGGCGGAATCCCCGTGGTGGATGACAAAAGGAAACTGATCGGGATCGTAACCAACCGTGACCTTCGCTTCGAGACAAAAATGAGCAGACCCGTCAGTGAAGTGATGACCCGCGACAATATCATAACCACATCTCAGAAAACAGATCTGGTTCAGGCGGCTGATATCCTGCAGAAACATAAGATCGAAAAGCTGCCGGTGGTGGATAACCAGAACCATTTGATCGGATTGATCACCTACAAAGACATTACAAAATCAAAGGACCGGCCCAATTCCTGCAAGGATGCCCAGGGAAGGCTGCGGGTTGCTGCAGCTGTCGGTGTTACTCTCGATGCAAATGAACGGATAGAAGCCCTGATTGAAGCCGGTGTGGATGCAGTGATTATCGATACTGCGCACGGGCATACCAGGGGAGTGATAGACACCCTGAAAAACGCAAAAAAGATCACGGACAAAATTGACTTTATCGTAGGGAACATTGGCACTTCGGACGCGGCCAGGGATCTCATCGAAGCAGGTGTCGATGCAATGAAGGTGGGCGTAGGTCCGGGCTCAATCTGCACAACCAGGGTAATTGCCGGCGTTGGCATTCCACAGCTTACGGCCATATACGATGTCGCAAAGGCGGCTGAAGGATCCGGTGTTCCGGTCATTGCAGACGGAGGCATACGTTACTCGGGAGATATTGTCAAGGCGCTTGCTGCCGGTGCACACAGTATCATGACCGGAGCGCTTTTTGCCGGCGTGGAGGAATCGCCGGGGGAAACCATCATTTATAACGGGAGAAAATACAAATCGTACCGTGGCATGGGGTCCATTGAAGCCATGCAAAAGGGATCCAATGACAGGTATTTTCAGGATGCCGAGGACGACATCAATAAACTCGTACCGGAAGGCATTGCAGCAAGAGTTCCCTACAAAGGTACGCTTTCGGAAGTGGTGTATCAGTTGATAGGCGGTTTGCGTGCAGGAATGGGTTACTGCGGAACATCTACGATAGCGGAACTCAGGAAAGCCAGTTTCGTCAAGATCACCCACTCCGGCATCATCGAAAGCCACCCGCATGATGTTACGATCACACGCGAGGCCCCTAATTACAGCCGTTAACAGAACAGGTACATTTGCGGACCCAAATCAGAATAAAAAGATGAAGAGATTTCAATTGTACATGATCTTTCTGGCGATGCTTCCCCTCCCGGGAAAAGCACAGGATGCGGAAGAAGAAATACTGATGACCATAAATGACCGCCAAATCACCCTTGGCGAATTTGAACGGATATACAGGAAAAACAACTCCGCTGCGTCACTCGAACAACAAAGCGCTGAGGAATACCTTGAACTGTTCATTAATTTCAAACTGAAGGTGATCGAGGCGGAACAGCAGGGTCTGGATACAACCGGCGCTTTTATACGTGAATTCAACGGCTATAAGGCACAGCTCGCAAAACCCTACCTGTCTGACGAGAAAGAAGTTGAAATGCTCAAAAAGGAAGCCTATGAACGGGCTCAGAAAGAATTGAGAGCCAGTCATATATTGATCCGGCTGGCAGAAAATGCCTCCCCCGGGGATACCTTAATTGCCTGGAACAAGGCCATGGCCATCCGCAACAGGATCATTGGTGGCGGAGAAGATTTCGGCACAGTAGCCAGGGCAACTTCGGACGATCCTTCTGCAAAAAGCAATTCCGGCGATCTGGGCTGGTTTACCGTTTTCAGGATGGTGTACCCTTTCGAAACCGCCGCATACCGGACCGGAAAAGGACAGATTTCCATGCCGGTCCGGACACGTTTTGGCTATCATCTTATATATGTGACGGATATGCGCCCGGCCCGCGGTGAAATACATGTGGCGCACATCATGGTCATGGTTCCCGAATCAATGACAGATGATGAAAAAAACCGGGCAAGGGACAAAATTATGGCCTTGTATGACAGTGTTCGGTCGGGGATGGATTTTTCCTATGTTGCATCCAGGTATTCCGAGGACAGGAGTTCTGCGGCACACGGGGGCGAGCTCCCATGGTTCGGCACAGGACGAATGGTCCCGGAATTTGAAGATGCCGCCTTTAACCTGAGAAATACAGGAGATGTCTCCGAACCGGTACAGACTTCTTTCGGCTGGCACATCATCAAATTACTGGACAGAAAAACCTTTGATAAATATGAAAATATAGAGGCCGACCTGCAGAGCAATGTGATTAAAAGCGACAGGAACGAATACGCGAAAAAAGCCATGATCGAAAGAATCAAAAGAAACAATGGCTTCATGGAATATCCCGGAAACCTTCAACCCTTCTATGTACTGGTGGATTCAAGCATATTTCAGAGAGCCTGGGATGCCGGCAAAGCCTCCGGGCTCAGGGACCGGCTTTTTATCATCGGGGATAAAACACTGGGGCAGGATGATTTTACCGGCTATCTGATGGACAACCAGGGAGGCAGGCAAATCGACATCGAAGTCTATGTGAACAATGCCTATGAACGCTTTGTAGAAGAAACGGTCCTGCAATACGAGGAGGACAGGCTTCCCTTACGGTATCCGGAATTCAAATACCTTATTCAGGAATACCACGACGGGATACTGTTGTTCGACCTGACCGACAAACTGATCTGGTCAAAAGCGGCAAGCGATACCGCAGGGCTGGAATCCTATTACAGGGAAAATAAGGATAATTACATGTGGGGGCAAAGGATGGACGCCGTCCTGTTTACCTGCCGTGACCGGGAAGTTGCGGAGTATGCAAGAGAACTCATTCTGAAATCCAGAAAAAGGGATGCCGATCCGGAAGGAATCCAGGCATCTGTCATCAGCGAGTTCGGTGACAGCACCTGCATAACTTACGAAACCGGAAAATTTGAAAAGGGTGATCAAAGCCTGGTGGATAATATGGACTGGAATGAGCCAGTGTCGGGTATGGAAGAAATGAATGGTAAAACGGTTTTCCTTGTGAATAACAAGATCCTGAAACCCGAGCCCCGGGAACTGGATGAATGCAGGGGGCTCGTTATGGCGGATTACCAGAACTACCTGGAAAAGAAATGGGTACAGTCGCTCAGGGAAAAGTATGAGGTGAATGTGAACAGGGAGCTCCTGTCCCGCATCAAGGATTGATAAAAATGCAAAAAACAGCACGCAAACTTCATTTTGAATGGCGGACAGGCTGTACGGCCTTACTCTGGATCTTTGCCCTGTTCTCATGTACCGGCCTGGATACGAGAAATAAGGAAAAGCCCCTTGCCAGGGTTTTTGACAGGGAGCTATACCTGTCGGAGATCCGTGATGTTTTTCCTTCCAACGTATCGGTGGAGGACAGTGTCCTTATCCTGCAGAATTACATTGACAAGTGGATCAAAAAGCAGCTTATATTGCAGAAAGCCGAACTCAACCTTACGGGAGAGCAGAAAGACGTCAGGCAGCAGATCGAAGAGTACAGGTCCTCCCTCCTGATTTTCAAGTATGAACAAAGCCTGATTCTCCAGAAGCTGGATACAATCATCCTGTCCGGGCAGATAGAAGCCTATTACAATGAGAATTCATCCAACTTCATTCTGGATCAGAACATCGTTAAGGCATTGTATATCAAGCTTCCCTTGGACGCACCAAATTATGCAACCGTACGCCGGCTTTACACATCGGAAGACGAAGAGGATATCCGCCAGCTTGAAAGCTACTGCTACCAGTATGCAGTGAAATACGATTATTTCGAGGATGACTGGGTACCCTTCGGGCGCATCACTGACGAATTGCCTGATGAAATCACCAACCCGGAACGCTACCTGAGGTCTTACAGGTACATCGAACAACAGGATTCGGCATTCAGATACCTGGTAAATGTCCGGGAATACGACCCGGCCAGCTCCGTTGCCCCGCTCGAATACGTGGAGGATAAAATCAGGAGCATCATCCTGAACCAGCGCAAGGTTCAGTTTATCAAGAACCTGGAAAATAATATCTATCTGGATGCGTTAAACAAAGGGAATTTTATCATATACTGACATATGAGAACGACAAGATTCGTGTTGCTGTCCATGATCCTGGCGGTCGTATTAACTCCTGCAGCAAACGCGCAGGCGAAGATCATTGACAGGATTGTAGCCGTGGTCGGGGAATTTTATATACTGCAGTCCGATATCGAATCCATGAAGCTCCAGAACGAAGCCGAAGGAATCGTCTCACAGGGGGATATGAAATGCGATATACTTGAAGAATTCCTTACTCAGAAACTGCTGGTGAACCAGGCCAAAGTCGACAGTGTCGAAGTCGGTGACAATGACGTGGAAATGGAGCTCGACGGCCGCCTGCAGTATTTCATAGGCATGATAGGTTCACAGGAAGCGCTTGAAGATTACTTCGGCAAAAGCATCATCGAAATCAAGGAAGATATGCGGGAATCTGTCCGGGAACAATTAATAACCGGCCGGATGCAGGGGACCATTACGGCAGATATTACCGTTACTCCCTCTGAAACCCGGGAATATTACAATAATCTGCCCTCCGGGTCCGTGCCGTATATCAATTCCCGTATTGAAACAAACCAGATTACCATGTACCCTCCGGTCAATGAGGAGGCTGTATTCCAGGTAAAACAGAGACTGCTGGACCTCAGGCGACGCATTCTCGACGGGGAACAGTTCTCAACACTGGCGGTATTGTATTCCGAAGATCCCTCCTCCGCCCCCAGGGGGGGCGAGATCGGGTTCAAGGGACGGGCTGAACTCGATCCTGAATATGCCAAAGCCGCATACAGTCTTAAGAAAGGTGGAGTATCAACCATCGTCGAAACTCCATCAGGCTACCAATTAATCCAGCTGATCGAGCGAAGGGAAGACCGTGTAAATACCAGGAATATACTGATGAAACCCGAACTGAATCCCGAAGATGAACTGGCAACGAAAAACAAGCTGGACAGCATCGCCGGACTTATCCGGATGGATTCCCTGAGCTTTGAACTGGCCGCACGGATGTATTCCCAGGACAGGAGCACTGCGGTGAACGGAGGTGTTATGATCAACCCGTTAGACAACACCACGCGCTTCGAGATGGACCAGTTGACAGAACAGTCATATACCGCACTGAGAGGCCTCAAGGTTGGAGATATTACGGAAGCCTTTAAATCCGTGGATGAGAACCAGAAGGAAGTATACAAAATCATCAGGATCAAGACGCAGAGTGAGCCGCATCGCGCCAACCTGAAGGATGATTACATGACGCTGAAGGCAATGGCGCTGGATGATAAAAAGAACAAGGCTTTCCAGGAGTGGATTGATGAAAAAATACAGGGGACTTTCATAAGGATCGATGATTCCTTTGCAGGCTGCCGGTTCTCCAGGCAAGGATGGACAAAGCAATAACATACCCCCGGTATCCATTTCTTCTGCTTGTCATTTTCCTGTTCCCGGGAAATACCGGGAATGCTTTTGCACAGGAAGGCCGGCAAATCGATATCCTCCATTCCGAATATCTGGAATACGACCGGAATGTGGGAACAGGTGTCGTCAAATACGTGGGTGATGTTGCTTTCAGGCAGGAAAATATGTACCTGTATTGTGACAGTGCCCATCTCTTTACGCGCGAGAACACCGTCAACGCCTACGGGAATGTCCACATTGTACAGGGGGATACGCTCCACCTGTATGGTGATCTGCTCAAATATTTCGGGAACACAAAGATGGCCGAGATCCGCCGGAATGTTACCCTGATAGACAGGGAAACAACCCTGACCACGCAATCCCTTGATTTCGACCTGAAAAACAATATCGGCTTTTATGAACATCACGGTCATGTGATCAGCGGGGACAATGTTCTGGACAGCAGGGCAGGCTATTATTACAGCAGGAGTAAAGACCTGTACTTCCGGGACAGTGTGGTCATAGTGAATCCCGACTATACCATTTACGCAGATACCCTCAGGTACAACACGGTCGGCGAAGTTGCCCATTTCCTGGGGCCTACCCGGATCATCAGTCCGGACAATTATATATATTGCGAAAACGGCTGGTATGATACACGGAATAACATTTCCCAGTTCAACAGGAATGCCTGGCTCGAGTCTGAAGGACAAATCCTTAGCGGAGACAGTCTCTATTATGAAAGGGATACGGGAACAGGAAGGGCATTTGACAATGTGGAACTGTACGATTCGGTCCGCAATGTCATACTTCGCGGGAAATATGCCCTTTATACCGAGGAACCTGAATATGCACTGCTTACCGACAGCGCCGAATTCCTGCAGATCTCCGGCGAGGATACCCTGTATCTGCATTCGGATACAATCAGGTCGGTACCCGACACATCCGGACAGCACAAGGTGGTAAAAGCCTGGAACAGGGTTAAATTCTACCGTACGGACATCCAGGGGAAATGTGATTCCCTGGTATACCTTGAGGGCGATTCCGTGTTCCATCTCCTGGGAGAACCCGTCCTCTGGTCGGAGGAACACCAGCTTACTGCGGACCAGATCTTCATTCATCTGGCCAACGAGAAACCGGATTACATAGAGATGAACAATTCGGCTTTCATCATCTCACAGGATGATTCCATACGTTTCAATCAGATACAGGGCAGGCAGATGACCGGCTATTTCATCGAGGACCAGCTGAGCCGGATCCATGTGGAAGGGAATGGCCAGACCCTCTATTATGCCAGGGACAGCACTGAGCTGATCGGGATAAACAAAGCCATCAGCGGCAATCTTAACATTTACATAGACGAAGGTAAAATCAAGCGCATCGTCTTTATCTCCCAGCCCTCGGGAACCCTCTACCCGCCGGGTGGACTTCCTGACGATCAATTATACCTGGGTGGATTTGTCTGGCTGGACCGGTACAGGCCGAGAAGGAAAGAGGAAATCTTTGACTGGACAGGAGACTGAAAAAGCCCGGCAGGCCGCCGGGCTTTTCAATACTCGTCTTCATTGAAAAAGAAGTCATCCTTGCTCGGATAATCCGGCCAGATGTCTTCAATGCTTTCATATATTTCCCCCTCATCCTCAATTTCCTGTAGGTTTTCAATCACTTCAAGGGGGGCTCCGGAACGAATTCCGAAGTCGATCAACTCGTCTTTCGTTGCCGGCCATGGTGCATCTTCCAGTTTCGATGCCAGCTCTAATGTCCAGTACATACGCAAGTTAATTATAGCCCTGTTAAAGGTCCCGGAAATTCGTGCAAATATAAAAAAAAATGAATATTCCTATTTGGCTTGCCAGAGAATTTCTTCAATATTGAAATCTCTGGCTATTTTCCTGGCCTGAACAAATAAGAAATCCGAAAGGCGATTCAGGTATTTCGCGAAAAGAGCAAGCTGCCGGGAGTCTTTAATGAATTTAACCACCTGACGTTCAGCTCTTCTGCAGATGGCTCTTGTCATATGGCAGTAACTGACAATGGTATGTCCTCCGGGAAGAATGAAATGCCGCAAAGGTTCCAGCACCTGGTTCATTTCATCTATCTTTTTCTCCAGGAACAGGATGTCCTCTTCTTTTATCCGGGGAATTCCGGATTCGCTTTCCATACGTTCATCGGAAAGTATTGCAGAACCCGTCATAATCCTGTCCTGAATGATCAGAAGCGTTTTTTCCATCCCCTTATCAGGGACCTGATCACGAAGCAGGCCCAGCATGGAATTCAATTCATCCACGGTCCCGCAGGCTTCCAGACGCGGGTGGTCTTTCGGGACTATGCTGCCGCCCAGCAGAGATGTCTTCCCCCTGTCTCCTGCTTTTGTATAAATCTTCAAAGTAATTACGCTTATTTTTCCTTTGCAGCTTCAGCTTTTTCCTTAACTACGTCCGATTCGACTTCACCGTCTATCAGACGTATGATCCTTCGGGAACGTTTGGCAATATCTTCCTCGTGAGTTACTACAATGATTGTGTTTCCCAGCTTATGGATGTCCCTGAAAAGATCCATGATTTCCAGGGTTGTTTTCGAGTCCAGGTTACCCGTTGGTTCGTCCGCAAGAATTATGGAAGGCTTGTTTACCAGTGCGCGTGCCACGGCCACACGCTGTCTCTGTCCACCGGAAAGCTCATTCGGCCTGTGCGTGATACGATCTGAAAGACCGACGTTGTCAAGAACCTCTTTTGCCCTCTCTATCCGTTCATCTTTCGACATCCCGGCGTAAATAAGCGGCAGCGTGACATTCTCGAGTGCGGTATACCTGGGCAAGAGGTTAAATGTCTGGAAGATGAACCCGATCTCGTTGTTACGTATGTCCGCAAGCTGGTTGTCATCCAGCTTGCTTACATCATTGCCATTCAGAATGTACTGGCCTGAAGTAGGTGTGTCCAGACATCCGATGAGATTCATCAGGGTGGATTTACCGGAACCTGACGGCCCCATGATGGCTACATATTCATTCCTGTCAATCTCTATGTCAACAGATCGCAGTGCCCTGACAATATAAGTGCCAACCTTATAATTCTTAACGATCTTCCTTAATGTGATAATGTTTTCCATGCGCTGTCAAAATTTTTACAAATGTAAGATATATTATATAAGAGGTAATTTAAATCTGTTTAAAAATGAACTGTAAAATGTTCCCGGCCGACCGGCTTCCCGAACATGATTATCCCCATCCGGAAGGTTTCCACACTGAGCGATATTCCGGGATGTTCTTTCATCCGGTCCCAGCCGCGTTTCATGGCCGGAGACCAGTTGATGTCATCAAAAACCATGGTCCCCGGGGATCTTCCCGAATCCATGATGCGTGAAAAGACCGACCATATGCTCTCTTCCCGGTGGTCCCCGTCCATGAAAAGTAACAGTTCGTCATCCGCTTGGTTCAACATGTCTGGCAGCAATGTTTCAAACATCCCGGTGAATATTTTAACATTAGACACACCTGCAGTCCGGAGGTTTAATCGGGCGATCTCAGCAACTGCATCCGAACCCTCGCAGGTAAGGATCTTAACATCGGGATCAGAAAGCCCCATGTACATGGCGGAGAGGCCGGTACCGGTACCCAGCTCAACAACAGTGCACGGATGCAGGATTCTTACCAGCCTGGCCAGGACCTGTCCGTATTTCCGGGACACCGTGGTGAACCTGGCAATATCACGGATGCTGCGATTTCTGCGCATTCCCGTATGCGAACCGGCGCCGAAATCCCTGACCCCGATCTTTTTCCTGTCGGCCTGCATAGTCTTCCTGATATGCTCGACGATCTCAAGGCCGGCTACGGCATCCCCGAAAAATACCTGCTTTATGAAATGATATGCAAAGGGGGAATGAACGCCCCTTCCGGTACGGTGTCGGGCCCTGATCCTGTAACCGAGGTATCTGTATGGCAGTGATGCGTCAGGCAAGGTTCCGGAGTATTCCCAAAATTAGGAATAGATTTCCGATATTTATAACATAAACCAGGGCATTCCATGGCAGATCTGCTGCAGACTGATATCAAGTTCCTGAGCGGGGTCGGGCCCAAACGTGCGGAACTTCTCGGGAAGGAACTGAATATTCATACCTTTGAAGACCTGCTGTACCATTTCCCCTATAAATACATCGATCGAAGCCGTGTTTACAAGATCCGTGAGATACATTCCGAATTGCCCTATATCCAGGTCAGGGGCCGCATCACCAAAGTTGAAATAGCCGGTTCCAGGAATAAGAAACGAATGATTGCCGGATTTGCCGACGACACAGGGAAAATTGAACTGGTCTGGTTCAGGGGCATATCCTGGATCAGGGATATGCTGAAAACGGACCGTGAATACGTTGCCTTCGGGAAGCCCGTTCTGTACGGCCGCCGGTTGAGCCTTGTCCATCCGGAACTGGAAGCCTCGGAAAAATTTGACAGACAACTGTCGTCCGGATTGCAGGCCATATACAGCACAACTGAAAAACTTAAGAAAAACCGCCTTACAAGCAGAACACTTCAAAAACTGATCTCGAACCTGTACAATACGCACAGGCCAAGGATCCCCGAAACACTGACAGGCGATCTTCTTAAAAGTCTGAATGCCCCTTCCCTGGAGGAAGCAATCTTTAATATCCACTACCCAGCCGACCTGAAGACCCTTGAACGCAGCCGGTACAGACTCAAGTTCGAAGAACTTTTTTTTATCCAGCTGAATATTTTAAAACAGAAAATCAACAGGGAAACCCATTTCCAGGGATTGCCCTTTCCGAAAGTCGGGAAATACATGAATGATTTCTACCGGCTGCATTTGTCTTTCCATCTGACAGAAGCCCAGAAAAGGGTCCTGAGGGAAATCCGCAAAGACATGGGTTCGGGACGCCAGATGAACCGGCTTTTACAGGGAGACGTAGGAAGCGGGAAAACCCTTGTCGCCGTAATGGCTATACTGATCGCCCTCGACAACGGGTACCAGGGTTGTATCATGGCTCCAACGGAGATCCTTGCCGGCCAGCATTACGATACGCTGAAAAAGATGCTGGGCGACATGCAGGTTAAATTTGCATTGCTGACCGGTTCCACAAAAAAGACGGAGAGGATTCCCATTCATGAGGCCCTGGTCGACGGAAGCCTTCAGATCATTGTCGGCACGCATGCCCTCATTGAAGAAAGTGTTCAATTTCAAAATCTCGGCCTCTGTGTAATTGATGAGCAGCACCGCTTCGGTGTGGCCCAGCGTGCCCGCCTGTGGCAGAAAAACACCCAACCGCCCCATGTGCTCGTAATGACGGCAACGCCCATTCCCAGAACACTTGCCATGACCCTGTACGGAGACCTGGATGTATCCGTGATAGATGAACTTCCGCCGGGACGGAAACCGGTAAGGACGGTCGCATATACCGACTCAAAAAGACTGAGGGTACATGGCTTCATGAGGAAACAGATTGCCGAAGGCCGGCAGATCTACATAGTATACCCCTTGATCAAGGAATCCGAAAAAATGGATTACAAGGATCTGGAAGACGGCTATTTCAGTATCCGGCAGGCTTTCCCGTCACCCGATTATGCAGTCAGCATGGTTCACGGGAGGTTGAAAACGGATGAAAAGGAATTCGAAATGAAGCGTTTTATCGAAAAAAAGACCCATATCATGGTGGCAACAACCGTCATTGAAGTGGGGGTGGATATTCCCAATGCGAGCGTTATGATCATTGAGAGTGCCGAGCGGTTTGGTCTGTCACAGCTGCACCAGCTCAGGGGACGGGTAGGAAGGGGTGCGGATCAATCCTATTGCATCCTGATGACCTCGGACCGGCTCGGAGAGGATGCCGCCCGCAGGATCGAAACGATGGTACGGACCCATGACGGTTTTGAAATTGCAGAGGCGGACCTGAAACTCAGAGGGCCGGGCGATATTGAAGGTACGCAGCAGAGCGGCATTCCCTTCGACCTGAAAATAGCGAGCCTGGGTGAGGACGGCCGGATCCTCCAGATGGCAAGGACCATGGCATTGCAAATCCTGGAAGAGGATCCCATGCTGGATGAGCCGAAGAACTCCGTATTGCTCAGACAACTTAAAAAATTATCAAAAGGGCCCTTCGACTGGAGTGTGATCAGCTAGAGATCAAACCTGCTTATTTAAACAAATTATAAATTAGTTCGGGCAACCAAAAACTGACAAAAAGCAATTCAATCAATTTTTATCCTCCATATTTTTGTACTCGGAAATCAACGGGGACGGATCTTATGGCAGAGAAGCGTATTTCACACGAAGGCATTGTAGAGGGCATGTCCGGGAACAGGGTCCGCGTGAGAATTACCAGCCATTCTGCCTGCAGCAGCTGCCATGCAAAGGGAGCCTGTCAAATCTCCGAAGCAACGGAGAAAAGGCTGAACGTCCCCTCGGGCGGAAGCCTTTACAGGACCGGGGAGAAGGTTCAGGTGATACTGGCGCAATCCCAGGGATTCAGGGCCCTGTTCCTGGGTTATATACTCCCCTTCCTTCTTGTACTTGCCACCCTGCTTGCAATGAGCGGTATTTCAGACAATGAACTGGTCTGCGGAGCCGTATCCATATCCGTTCTGATTCCCTATTACCTGGTGCTGGGACTTTGTAAAAACCGGATCGACAGGCATTTTTCATTTACGGTGAACAAAATCTGAAAAAAAATCATGAGCGAGAGCGTATTTTATATCATCATAACACTGAGTGCTGTCGGAGTGGCTGCGGCCCTGGTTTTGTATTTCATTGCACGGCAATTCCGGGTCATAGAAGATCCCAGGATAGACCAGGTGGATGAAGTATTGCCTGCAGCCAATTGCGGAGGATGCGGATATCCGGGCTGCCGTAATTTTGCGGAAGCATGTGTGAAAGCAGACAACCTGGACAATCTGTTTTGCCCCGTGGGTGGAAACGATACAATGGCCAGGGTTGCGGGGATTCTCGGCCTGGAGGCTCCCCAGCAGGATCCCCAGGTGGCTGTTGTCAGATGTGCCGGGTCCTTTGCACACCGTGCAAGGATCAACCACTACGACGGGGCATCCTCATGCGCATTGGCAAGCGCCCTCTATGCAGGAGATACAGGATGCCAGTACGGTTGTCTGGGACACGGTGACTGTGTCAGGGCATGTGATTTTGACGCCATTCATATGAATCCCGTAACCGGCCTCCCTGTGGTTACCGATGACAAATGCACCGCATGCGGTGCCTGCGTGGATGCATGCCCCAAAGACATCATCGAACTGAGAAAGAAAAACAAAAGGGACCGGAAAATTTTTGTAAGCTGTATCAACCAGGACAAGGGAGGGATTGCCAAAAAAGCCTGTTCGGTTGCATGTACCGGTTGTGGAAAATGTGAAGAGGTCTGTCCGTATGAAGCCATTGCCATTGAAAACTTCCTGGCCTACATTGACCCGGTCAAATGCAGATTATGCAGGAAATGTGTAGAGGTATGTCCCACGAACGCGATCCCTGAAATCAATTTTCCTCCCAGGAAGAAAACCGGGGAAAGCGAAAAAATCAGGCACAGTGTTTAAGACATTCAGTTTAGGCGGCATCCATCCTCCGGAAAAAAAGATCACGGCCAGCGAAAAAATTCGCCAACTTGATGTTCCCGGGCAGGTAATCATCCCGCTGAGCCAGCACATCGGCGCGCCTTCAAAAATCCTGGTTGACAGAGGAGATTTTGTACGTACCGGACAACTGATCGCCCGGGGGGAGGGATTTATCTCTGCAAACATACACGCGTCCGTATCCGGCAAGGTAATCAAGATCGGCAAAATGACCGATCTGTCAGGATACAAAAGAATGTCTGTCGTAATCAATGTGCAGGGTGACCAGTGGTTGGAGGGCATTGACCGCGGTACAAATATAGGCAAGGTCATCAAGCTTGACAGGGAAGAGATCATTTCAAAGGTGCATGAGATGGGCATTGTGGGTATGGGGGGAGCCACCTTCCCCAGCCATGTCAAATTGATGCTTCCGAGAAAAAAAAAAGCCGAATACCTGATCGTAAACGGGGCGGAATGCGAACCTTTTCTGACTTCTGACCACAGATTGATGATGGAAAAGGGATGTGAGATCCTCATCGGTGTCAAAACAATTATGAGAGCACTTGAAGTTAAAAAGGCCATCATCGGCATCGAGCATAACAAAGCTGACGCATTGCTCCATCTGGCCGATATGGCAGAGGGTTTCAGGGGAATACAGACAGAAGGACTCAGGGTCAAATACCCCCAGGGGGGAGAGAAACAATTGATACAGGCCCTCACCGGACGTGAAGTCCCTTCCGGCGGGCTGCCCATCGATGTCGGCACAGTCGTCTTTAATGTCGGGACCATGTTTGCCGTCTATGAGGCCATACAGAAAAACAAACCTCTCATTGAAAGAGTGGTCACTGTAACAGGAGAGAATCTCCGTAATCCCGGTAATTTCACGGTCAGGATAGGTACCCCTGTATCTGCCTTGCTGGATGCAGCAGGCGGGATCCCTGAGGGTACCGGAAAAATCATTGCAGGCGGGCCAATGATGGGAAGGGCACTGAACAGCCTGGATGTCCCCATAACCAAAGGAACGAGCGGAATCGTCGTGATCCCGGAATCGGCGTCGAAAAGAAAGGAAGTGCAGAACTGCATACGCTGCTCGCAATGCATTACCGTCTGTCCGATGGGGCTGGAGCCCTACCTGCTGATGGCCCTGGCCGAAAGGGAATTGTTCGAACGGATGAAGGAAGAAAAGGCAACGGATTGCCTGGAATGCGGTTCGTGCAGCTACATATGCCCGGCCAACAGACCCCTGCTGGATTACATCCGGCTCGGCAAGGCCGAGATCAGCAGCCTTCGAAACAAAAAAATCAAATGAGGGATAAGGGATGGAACTGCTAACCGTATCACCGTCTCCTCATGATTATGCCGGCGGCACCATCAGCAAGCTCATGTACGGGGTGATCATCGCTCTTCTGCCTGCTTTCCTGGTTTCATTCTTCACTTTCGGCATAGGAACCCTCATCATTACAGCTACTGCGGTTGTATCGTGTATCCTTTTTGAGCATCTGATACAGCGATTCCTTTTCAGGAAGAAAACCAGCATTTCAGACGGTTCTGCCATGGTTACCGGGGTGCTCCTTGCGTTCTGCCTGCCCGCAAATATCCCGATATGGCTTGTAATTACAGGCAGTCTGGTGGCAATCGGAGTGGGGAAAATGTCATTTGGCGGACTCGGCAACAATCCTTTCAATCCTGCCCTGGTCGGAAGGGTTTTCCTTTTTATTTCATTTCCCGTCTACATGACAAACTGGCCGGAACCTGTTGTAAACCGGTTGGCTTACGTCAATGCCACAACGGGTGCCACTTCCCTGTCCATCGTTCAGCACGGTATAAATAGCGGGGAGGCCATGGATGCCATCCTTTCAAAAGTCCCGTCCTACAGCGAAATGCTAACCGGGCAGGTAGGCGGCTCTGCCGGTGAAACGGCCGCTGCCGCCATCCTTCTGGGTCTCGCATACCTTCTCATCCGCAGGATCATCACATGGCACATACCCGTGAGCATCCTGCTTACAGTAACCCTGTTTACAGGTATACTCTGGCTGGCAGACCCTGCAAACAATGCGAATCCCCTTTTCCACCTGCTGAGCGGAGGTTTGCTGCTGGGTGCAGTTTTCATGGCGACCGATTATGTAACCAGTCCCATGAATCCCAGGGGGATGCTTATATATGGCACCGGAATCGGCGTGATCACCGTCGTGATCAGGGTATTCGGCTCCTACCCGGAGGGTGTTCAGTTCGCCATCCTGATCATGAATGCATTTACCCCGCTTATCAATAAATACATAAAACCCAAAAGATTCGGGGAGGAGGTGGACAATGTCTAAAAAGGAGTCCGGTTTCCTGAATATGGTCATTACGCTGTTCCTGGTAACATTCGTTGCCTCATCGGTACTCGCATTTATTTACGAATTGACCAGTGGGCCCATTGCAGAATCAAAAAGACTGAAAAAAGCCATGGCCATAAGGCAGGTTGTCCCTGATTTCGACAATGATCCGGTATCCGGGATGAAAAAACTCCTGTTGGGACGGGATACCGTGTATTTCTATCCTGCCAGAAAGGAAGGTGTACTGACCGGAATAGCCGTGGAGACATATACATACGAAGGTTTTTCAGGGCTGATTAAGCTTATGGTTGGCTTTCTGCCTGAAGGGAGTATTTACGATATTGCAGTGCTTGAACACCGTGAAACGCCCGGACTGGGCGATAAAATGGATAATGCAAAATCATTTGACAAGGCCACAGGCCTGTCCTGGAGCAGCCAGTTCCGGGGAAAGAACCCGGAAACCTTTTCCCTCAAGGTGAAACAGGACAACGGAGATGTTGACGCCATCACGGCGGCGACCATCAGTTCAAGGGCATACTGCGATGCCCTGCAAAGGGCATACGATGGTTTACTGGCCATTGCCCCCGAATGGAATATTGATCTGAATCAGGACCGTCGAAATGAATAAGTACAAAAAGATATGAACCACTGGAAAAATTTCAGCAAAGGATTCTTCAGGGAGAATGCGGTTTTCGTGCTTTTTCTGGGACTCTGTCCCACACTCGGTGTAACCACATCTGCTGTCAACGGGCTCGGAATGGGACTGGCTACCACCTTTGTGCTTCTTATGTCAAATGTAGTGGTGTCAATGATAGGGCGGCTCATTCCCGATAAGGTCAGGATTCCGTCATATATTGTGATCATTGCATCTTTTGTGACCGTGGTGGAACTGGTTATGCAGGCCTTTGTCCCGGATCTCTATAATGCACTGGGATTGTTCATCCCCCTGATCGTCGTAAACTGCCTGGTGCTTGGCCGGGCGGAAGCCTTTGCCTCGAAGAACACTGTATGGACAGCCTCGCTCGACGGTACGGGAATGGGACTGGGTTTCACCATGGCGCTGACCATGCTGGGCGGAATCAGGGAAATCCTGGGAAACGGATCCCTGTTCGGACTGAAGTTCATCCCGGGGGACGGGATCCTTGTGTTTGTCCTCGCACCAGGCGCATTTCTGGCACTGGGTTATCTTATTGTTCTGGTAAACATACTTAAAGGAAAAAAGACATAATGGAATCCGTAATCATTATCATAATATCGGCAATCTTTGTAAATAATATCGTTCTGATAAAGTTTCTCGGGATTTGTCCCTTTATCGGAATATCGAATAAGGTTGAGACCGCCATTGGAATGACCGGCGCGGTTACGTTCGTCATGGTCATTTCCACGATGGTAACCTACCTTCTCCAGCAGTATATACTGATCCCCCTGGGGGTCACATTCATGAGGACCATCACGTTTATCCTTGTAATTGCCTCTCTTGTTCAAATGGTGGAGATCATACTGAAAAAGGTAAGCCCTGCATTATACCAGGCACTCGGAATCTTCCTCCCGCTGATCACAACCAACTGTGCAATTCTCGGGGTCGCCGTACTGGCTGTGCAGAACAATTATAATCTCCTGGAAAGCACGGTTTTTGCCTTCGCCAATGCGTTGGGCTTCGGTCTTGCACTTATCATTTTTTCCGCAATCCGCGAACATCTTGAGCTGATGAATGTACCCAAAGCCATGAGGGGCGTTCCCATTGCCTTTGTGGTGGCCGGGTTGCTTGCCCTGGCTTTCCTCGGATTTGCAGGAATTGTCTGAAGCCCTGCACACACTGTTTCAAATCTTCTGTAAATTCAGTAAATTGTACAATTAATCATCGGCGCCATGGAGAAATATCTGCTCAGCCTGTTGAATTCGAACAGCCGGGTAATCCTGCCCGGCCTGGGTGCTTTTATTATAAGGCAGGAGGATCCCCTGGACCTGGTATTCAATGATCTTCTGGCTTTCGACGACGGTATGCTGTCTGAGTTCATTGAAAAAACTGAAGGATTGTCCCGGGAAGAGGCCGAATCCAGAATCACGGACTATGTGGATAAGCTGAAACAAACGCTTGCAGAAGAGAAAACGCTTGCCCTGAATGGCATCGGCATTCTGAGGATGGATGCTTCAGGAAAGATCGGGTTCGAACCTACTCCCACAGGAAAGACAAAGCCGGATTCGGAAAACAGTGACAAGAAACCTGCTGAAAAAGGAAAAACAGCCTCCGGTAAGGAATCCCGAGACATGGAATCTTTCACCCTCTCGGAAAAGGATGCTGAAGTAGAGGTGGATGCAACGGAAGACAGCCCCCTTGATACGGACAGGGAGGAACCGCCGTTTACGATGGAGGAGGAAGGGAAAAAGGAACAGGAACAGGAACAGGATGAGGTTCCCGAAGTAAATGAACCACCTGATGCAGAAGCAGGCCGGGCTGAGAAACCGGAAGAGGGGCCCGGCACGGGGAATGATAAGACAGATATCAAGGAACCCGTTCCCATACACTATACCTACAGAAGGAAGAAAAAGGTCTGGCCATGGATCGCAGGAGCAGCCGCCCTGATTGCTGCCCTGCTCGTGGTTGGCTGGTTTGTTTTCCCCGAACAGGGGAATTTCCTGAAAAAGGGGGAAACGGTTACCGGAACAATTGAAACAGGCCCCCTTTCCGGGGAGGAACAAACGGTCGGGGAAAACCCCTCCGGGGACGGGGAAACGGTTCCCATTGAAGAAACCATGCCCGCCGGTACGGCCCCTTCTGCGGAACCTGCAGAAAGCCGGTATTATGTCGTAGCCGGATGCTTTGAAAATATTGCCAATGCCGAGGCTTATGTGATTGCGCTGAAAAACCTGGGATACGATGCCCGGATCTTCGGCATGCGCAAGAACCTGCATGCGGTCTGTTTCAATGCTTATTCCGGCCGGTCGGAAGCGCTTGCTGAAATGAACAGGATACGCAGGACATATGATACTGCCGCATGGGTTCTTTACTATTAATAGAATTGATGGGATTCCGGGAAACCGCAGCCGGAAATCACAGATTTAAGGCTGCTCTTCCCGGTATCCGGTCAAAACAAATAAAATCAGATTCCGGGAAACAACAAATTTCAATACAGGAGTCTTATGTTTGATCGGATTATGTGAAGAGCAGCATTAAGTTTTGCGCAGCAAAATTTGCCGGCTGCGGTTTCACATAATCCGACCAAATAATGAAAGTGAAATTTTCTGCTCAGGTAATTATGATGTGAAATGATTCGCAGCTCGATACGCAGATACAATTGGAAGGACAGGAAGGTCCTGATCGTTGAGGATGACCCGTCATCGATTTTCCTGCTGACGGAAATACTGCAGCACACAGGAATCACAATACTCACGGCCGACGAAGGCAGGAAAGCACTGAATGTTTTTAAAAGGAACGGGGATACAGACATCGTACTGCTTGATCTGCTTATTCCTCAAATAAGCGGGCTGGAAATCGTCCGGCGGATAAAGGAGATCCGCCCCGTTCCCATCATTGTGCAATCTGCCCACACGCTCATTGAAGAGAGGGACAAGGCCCTGGCCGCAGGTTGTGATGCATACCTGTCAAAGCCGATAAATACCTTTGAATTACTGGGAACCATGCACCGTTTCCTTCATAAAACGGACGAATTGCCATACCCCTGATGCAGGCGCAGAACGGATCCTCCTATTTCCAGGTTCCCGTAAATGTGCATCTGTATGCAGCACCCTGAACAACATTTTCCTTGCTGAACAATTCATGCACATATTGATTTGCAATATACATTTCAGCCTGATTGCAGAAAAACGGGCTTGCCGGGATCCCGGATACACCTGTCGGTATGATCACCCGGGAATCATCCCAGTCACCTGCCGGAAAAACATGCCTCTGAGATGCGCCATGATTGGAATTGAACGGATCTGTCAGATCGTATGAATAAGGGCATACGGTATGGTAGCTCCCGCCAACCGGAAAAGGTCCTCTTTCAAGCCTGAAAATTTTATCCAGGAGCTTCACACTGCCCAGGGGATGAACAAAGGAGACCTGATGCAACATCCCCCACTTCCAGGCATCCATGTCATTCCCGTAATTGTCAGACAGCCAGCCAATGGCTGCCTTCCACGCAGGGACGATCAGATCCCCGAACCTTTCCTTTGCTTCCGTGTTCACATTGTCGCACCAGCTGCTTTCCTGACCTTCAAGAATGCGGTCGAAAACATAGGATACCAGCAGGTCCTCCCGTAGAAGTTCTCCGAAAAGTTCCTCTCCCAGTTCATCTTTGAAAACGGCTTCTGCCATCTGAAGATAAAAAACTTCGAAAAGGCTGGGTGCGATCCGGTCTGCAGCCATATCTCCCTGCCAGTTGCGGAACAATTCAAATGCCTCGGCTTCCCTGTTTTCCAGCCCGGCCTGTTCCAGTTTCTCCTTTACCGTATCAAGGAATTTCTCCGCCCATTTGGAGGTCTGGTCCGCCTGGATCCTTTCCATGTCACCGGGCGTAAACACTTCCTTTTCGCCAAGCAATTCCCGGATCCGGTTGTAACGGTTGGGAAGGTCAAACCAGTGGCTGATGTGATAAGGATAGCCGGGGCCCGCGGAACGGTTGTTTGCGGAAACAAGGATTCCGTTATCAGGATTAATGCTGTAGGGCAAGCGATCGAAAGGAACCAGCCCCTGCCAGTCATACAGGCTTGTATCACCGGGCATGACAAATGCCCGGTTCCCTTTCCGGACGGGTACACCCGCAGCGACGAACAAACCTATGTTTCCCGCTGCATCCCCGTAGACAATGTTCTGGTTCCCCCCTGTAAAGGTAGGGATCGCCTCCAGGAAATCATCCAGGTTATCTGCCCGGTCCAGCAGGTACACGGTTCGGGGTTCATTGCTGAACTCATTGCCGATCCATCGCATGGAAATGGCCCTGTCCTCTATGCCTTTGAATGAAGATACCAGGGGACCACGGTGCGTAAAGCGGTTGATCCTGGTTACCTCTTCCCCCCCTTTGATCCTGATCTTTTCCTCGATGATCCTCAGATCCCGCCATTCCCCGTCCAGCAAGTATTGCGTAGTATCGGAGTTGAGGGTTTCGAGATAAAAATCCATATCGTCAAGCATCACATTTGTCATTCCCCATGCAATGCTGTCATTGTGTCCGCATACGACAAAGGGAGTACCCGGCAGTACCACCCCGCTGACATGCAGCCTGCCGGGCACCATCTGATGCATCTGGTACCATATCCCCGGCGCCATGTCAATTTCAAGGTGCATATCGTTGGCCACGATGGGTTTCCCCGTACTGCTGTGCTTCCCGTCGACCACCCAGTTGTTGCTGCCCGAAAAAACCTCCAGCCCCAGGTCTTTGATTACATGCGCTTCCGCAAGCATGTTTTCCTCCATTTCCGTACCTTCCGAAAGCATGAAGTCAGGGAAAATGGCTTCCTGTATATCCAGGTCAGCCACAAGATCCATAAGCCTGGCATCATCGACTACCCGGGAGATTTTGTAAAGAACGGCCTCAATATTCCATCCCATCGACAGGTTCCAGGTAAGGTAACCGGTAAGGTTGACCGTATGGGTAACTTCCCATGGGTCGGGTACGTATCCCAGGACGGTAAATTCAAATGGCAGCTTTCCCCTGTGATCTTCAATGTACCGGTTAACTCCCTCAGCAAATGCTTCCATATGACCGATCATCACCGGATCGGAACGCGCAATGACCTTCGCTGATTTCTCAGGCAGCATCAAGGCCCTGAACAGCCTGTCCGCTTCAATATAATCTTCCCCGAAAATTTCCGAAAGGCGGCCCGTTGTGACCCTGCGCAGAAGGTCCATCTGCCAGAGCCTGTCCTGGGCCTGAAGGTAACCGCATACACGGTAAAGGTCCGTCTCGTTTTCAGCATAAACGTGCGGGATGCCATACCCGTCCCTGTAGACCTCAACTCTGCCTGTCAATCCCGGCAGGCTGACATCGTCGTTGTAATCCGGAACGGCCTGTCTTGAGATATTGCGTACGAGCAGTACAACTGCAATACCGATCAGTATGATCAGTACGGGCAGTATCCGGATGAGAATTCTGATGGTTTTCATAACGCACAACGTGTGATCTAAATTAATATTAAAATCGATCTGGGGGATGTCCCGGCTTCCGCAACGGGACGACCACAAGGGGGCGCTTTACATCAAGCTTGACTTTTTAAACTGACGAATCTTTGCAGCGTTCGGCAGGTTCGACCTGATAAGATTTATTCACGATGAGGTCTGCCAGAGGACGTAATGCACTGACATTCTGATGTTCACGCTCAAGGACCTTGGTGCGCCATTCGGTCATTGGCTCCTTCAGCCTGATGATCTGTGTCATTTTTGTTTCATGGTAGGTAAGGTCTATGAATACACGAAGATCGGCATCGTCTATTTTAATGGCATAAAGCCCGTCTACGACAAGCAGGTCTATTTTCTTGAAATCGGTTATCAGTTTGTCAATCTGTTCGGGGATGATATCTATGCAGGGCATCATGGCTTCCCGGTCTTCCTTGAATTCCCGGATATTCTGATGAATAAGGTTCCAGTCGTATTCATCCAGGCCTATGCTATCGAGTCCGTGCGTCCTGCGCCATTCGTTGCGCAGCAGCGGCGGAACCTTATAGTAATTGTCGGTATGCACAACCTTCACTCGTATCTGTTCCTCCTTGAGCAATTTGGCAAGAGAGTGGGACAGTTCGGATTTCCCGGCGCCGGATTCGCCTGAAATGGCTATGATGTACTTGTATCCTTTCGGTTTGGATTCAAGATCTTTCATCAGGCATGTCTTGATCTCGGCAGCGGCTTCTTTGTGTGTTTCTTGTATTAAAAGAACATCTCCAAGCATAATTGTCATTTTCGTTCTGAACTAATATCCAACTTCAACTTTTTCTCCGGGTTTAAGCCTGTAAACCTTTCCTGATAATACAAATTCAACGGGCTGATCGTCAGACGAATCTACCGATATTGAAATCTTTTCAGAAAAGATTTCAAAGGTGTAATATTTTTTTCGAAATGCAAAACCGAAACCGATCTTTTTCCACCGCTCCGGGAGCCTGGGATCAATCCTGAGGGTGTCCGAATTGAAACGTATCCCCGCAACGGACCGGATCACATACAACAGGGTGGATCCCATAACCCCCGCATGGATACCCTCTCCGGTGGTTCCACCCTGTATGTCAACATAATCGCTCGACAGGGCCTCCATGTAAAGTTTCCATGCCACATCCGGCCTGGACAGCCGGCTTGCCAGGCTGGCGTGAACGATCCTGCTCAGTGTCGAACCGTGGGATGTGCGTTCAATATAATAATCAAAGTTCTTCTCCATTGTGATGCTGCCGGTCCCGTATCCCATATTTTCCAGCAATGTGCCGACCTCTTCCTGCTCGAGGTTGTAGAATATCATCAGGGCATCCGCCTGCTTTGAAACCTTGAAATCATCGGGGGATTCCCCTTCCGCCTTCAGGATACGGTCCATACGGTTTATGTCCCCGTACTTCCCGCGGTAATGGTCCCAGTCAAGCTCCTTCAGCCCGAAATATCCTTCAAACTGGGAAAGGATTCCGTCTGCCGATACTACCAGTTTCAATTTCCCGGCAATGTCCTTCCAGCGTTCAATCTCATCCCCCTTCAGGGATATCCTGTTTCCAAGGGAGGCGGATTTTTCTTCAGGGACAGACTCAAGGAATGCGATGACCTTCCCGAACAGCCAGGCCACCATAAGGTTGGTATAGGCATTGTCTTTCAATCCACCTTTCCCTGTTCCCGGCAATTGTTCGTGAAATTCATCCGGTCCCATGACCCTTTCAATGGAATATCTTCCTGTTTTCGTATCCGGGATGGCCATGCTTGACCAGAACCGGCATATTTCAAGAATCATTTCACCTCCCTCGTTCAGCATGAATTCTTCGTCCATCGAAATCCAGTAGTAATGCCAGATATTATATGCAATGGCCAGGGACACATGGCGTTGCAGGGAACTGTAATCGTCACCCCACTCTCCCGATACGGGATTGAGATGCACGACCTGGGTTTCCTCCCGGCCATCGCTTCCGCTCTGCCAGGGAAACATTGCTCCCCTGTAGCCGGATTCCCTTGCATATTCCCTGGCCATGTCCAGCCTGCGGTACCTGTACATAAGTGCGGATCTGGCAATATCCGGGAAATGCAACGCATAAAATGCCATGACATACAATTCATCCCAGAATATGTGACCGCGGTAAGCCTCGCCATGCAGTCCCCTTGCCGGGATGGCTGCATCCAGCACAGCATTGTGTGGGGATGCCGTCACCATCAGGTGGTAAATATGCATGCGCAAAAGTTTCTGGGCATACCTGTCTCCTTCGAGCCGAATATCGGCCTTCTTCCATATTTCCTCCCATTTTTCTTCGCTTCCCGACCGTATCCGGTGGAAGCCGGCGCTTTGTGCTGCGCTTTCCCTTGCAGCTTTCAAGGCCAGCCCCGAACCTGTTTCGCGTGAAGTAAAAATGCCAACGCTTTTTTCGAGGGTTACCGTCTGACCCTGCCTGATCCCAAGTTCCGTTTCCGAATCAATCCTTCCCGGTCCTGAAAGATGGAAAAGACCCGGTTCCCGTTCCGCCTGGTTCAGGAAAACGCGTATCCTTGCCGCCATTGCGATCTCCGTTTCAGACTGGTTCGTGCGCACAAGCAGGAACTGCATATGTTTGTCTCCCCCCTGGTCCAGGACTTCAAGGTGCTGCTGATCCAGCTGCCTGTACCTTTCCACTCCGTCATTGACATGGTCACCGCTAAGGCTGCTACGCAGGGTGATCCTGCCCGAGTAATTCACCGGGGTCACCTGGTATTGCAGGGCCGCCAGATGGGGATCGTCCATGCTGCCTATCCGTTTCGATGTGATCCGGGTTTGCCGCCGCTTATCATCTTCCACCACCATTTCCCTGCTCAGCAAGCCGTCACGAAACGACAAACGCCTGGTAATGCTCAGTATGCCTGTGTTGTTGGGATCCATGTATTCCCCGTCATCGATCCTGAAATTCACAGACCTCCAGTCCGGGACATTCACAAGATCTTCATTTTCTATATCCCTGCCGGCCACCCTTGATACCCTCCGGTTATACACACCCGCCATGTAGGTTCCGGGATAGTTTATCTTACACTGTCCCGCTTCCTCCATGGCCCCGCGGGTACCAAAATATCCGTTGCCGACCGTCAGGAGGGTTTCGCGCGAACGTTCCTTCCCGGAATCGTAATCATGATAGCATATGGACCAGCAATCTTCATCGAGCCCTTTCTGAAACCAGGAATCAATGCCAGCGATACCTCCTAGTTCAGACATGTCCTCCACAACAATATCCGCCCCGTTTATCAGCAATTCACGTGCATTGTCTTCCCGGGCAATCCCCAGGACCAGGCCGAAATTCCCTTTCCTTCCGGCCTGTACCCCGCTTACGGCATCCTCTACAACCACAGAGAGATCATAGTCCACACCCAGGTTGTCACATGCGGTAGTAAAAATATCCGGTTCGGGCTTCCCTTTGAGCCCCAGTTCCGCCGATACGGTTCCGTCTACCCTCGTTTCGAACAGGTCCGGAAGGCGGGCCGCCTCGAGTACGGCCTTGCAATTCTTGCTTGAGGAAGCCACACCCGTATGGATTCCTGCTTTGTTCAGTTCACGGATCAGCTCAACCGTGGAATCGTACAACTTTACACCGTCCCTTTCGAGGATCCGGTTAAACATATCGTTTTTCCTGTTTCCCAGCCCGCATACGGTTTCGGCATCCGGATCGTCGGCAGGGTCTCCGAAAGGAATATCGATTTTCCTCGATTCCAGGAACGAAGCCACACCTTGATACCTTGGCTTCCCATCCACATAAGGAAGGTAATCGCCGGCATGGGTGAATTCCCTGAACGCTTCCCCGTACTTTTTTTCCCTGAAGCGGAGATATCCGTCGAACATTTCTTTCCATGCCCTGGAATGCACCAGTGCGGTCTGTGTGATCACGCCATCCAGATCAAAAATGACGGCGGAAAAGGAATGATGCGCCATTATCCGTTTTAGATTTTGATTATAGACCGATTAAGCATATCTTGAACATATCTCAAACGTACACAAAAAAAAAGAATTTACCAGCATGAGCAAATTGGTTATCGTCTCTTACGAACTGCCTGTAAACCTGAAGTGGACAGAGTCCCGAAAATTTTCGGTCATTCCCAGATCTCATGCGCTTTCCAGGGGACTGGAAGAGTTCTATAAAAAGGAAAATTCCATCTGGATCGGACATCCCGGAATAGCCAGACATGACATCCGGAAGGCTGAAAAGGAAAAACTGGAAAAAGAATTCCTGAAAATCAACTGCCTGCCTGTTTACAGCGGAAAAAAAGAAAATGAAAAGTATGTGGAAGGCTTCAGCAACCGGACAATCTGGCCACTCTTTCATTATTTCACGCAGAATGCGGTCTACAGGGAAGAATACTGGGAAAGCTATGTGAAGGTCAACAGGAAGTATGCAAATCGGGTCATTCCCGTTCTCGATAAAGGGGACAAGGTCTGGATCCACGATTACCACCTCATGCTCCTTCCCCAAATGATCCGTGAACATTTCCCGGATGTTCCCATCGGCTTCTTCCTGCACATTCCTTTCCCGTCCTATGAGATATTCAGGCTGCTGCCCTGGCGGAGGCAGATACTGGAGGGATTGATCGGAGCCGACCTGGTCGGGTTCCATACCTATGATTACGAACGTCATTTCATGAGCTGCGTCCGCAGGCTGCTCGGATATGACTCTGTTTTCAACAACATACACCTGCAGGAACGCATTGTGAAGGTGGATTTTTTTCCGCTCGGAATTGATTATAAAAGTTTTACCCGCGGCAGCGATGCGGAGCCTGGTAAAAAGGCCACCGGGATAAAACGGGACATGATCAAACAGCATATCACGGGGAAGGACAGGAAACTGATCCTGTCAATAGACAGGCTCGACTATACCAAGGGTCCCAAGATCAGGCTGAAGGCCTTCGAACATTTTCTGCAATCCTATCCGGAATACCTCGAAAAGGTAAGCCTGATGTTTTTTGTCATGCCTTCCCGGGAATCGGTTGAATTGTACAAGACACTTAAGAAAGAACTTGACGAACTGGTGGGCCGGATCAACTCCCTGTACGGTACACTGAACTGGGTACCTGTATGGTATTTTTACAGGCATCTTGAAGTGGAGGAAAGAATTGACCTGTATGCCCAGTGTGACATAGCCCTGATCACTCCCATACGGGACGGAATGAACCTCATTGCAAAGGAATACCTGGCAGCGAGGTCGGGGAAAAGCGGGGTACTGATCATCAGCGAAATGGCAGGTGCTTCAAAGGAACTTACGGAAGCCCTCATTGTCAACCCGCATAACCTCGGGGAAATCAGCAATTCCATAAAATGCGCCCTGGACATGCACGAAGATAACCAGATCAGGGCAAACATGATGATGACGAAACGTCTCAGCCACAACACCGTGGCAAAATGGGCGAATGACTTTTTCAACAGCCTCGGCCAGGTCAAGAAAAACCAGGAGATCAAGCTGACCAGGAAAATCACGCAGAATCTCGTCAATACCATAGGTATTCGTTATGCAAAGGCCGGAAAGCGTATACTTTTCCTGGATTACGACGGCACCCTGATGGGATTCAACAAAGATCCGCAGAAAGTGGTTCCGGATAAGGAATTGTACGACCTCCTTAAAAAACTTTCCGGAATAAGCAAGAACAGGATCGTGATCATCTCCGGGCGCGACAAGGAAACCCTCAGCAAATGGTTTCCGGACGGCTGGAACCTCGACATCATCGCCGAGCACGGGGTCTGGACCAGGGAACCCGGAAAACGGTTCAGCATGATCGAACAGATCGACAGGGACTGGATGGAATCCGTACGTCCCATCCTGGAATTCTATGTTGAACGTACACCCCGTTCCTTTATCGAAACAAAGAACTATTCGCTGGTCTGGCATTACAGGAATGCGGATCCCGACCTCGGGAACCAGAGGTCATGGGAGTTAAAGGACGAGCTGAAAGCACTGGTCACAAACCTGAACCTCGAGATCATGGACGGCGACAAGGTGATCGAGATCAAGAACTCGGGGATCAACAAGGGCCGTGCCGCATTGCTCAAGATCGGCGATACGGCCTATGACTTCATCCTGGCCCTGGGTGACGACTGGACGGACGAATACACCTTTGACGCCCTGCCGGACACAGCCTTTACGATCAAGGTGGGCACCAGGACCACCAAAGCCGATTATTACGTCGAAGGCATCCGGGACGTCCGCCTTATCCTTCGCGAACTGGTAAAACACGGTTCTTAAGGAATCCCGGAGATTTCCTGCCCTGCCGCCTGCTGAAGGAGCAGGCGGGAAAGCACTTCTCCCTGGGCGAACCGCAGACCGGTCTGCATGTTACCCAGCATAGTTACTGCGCTCATCATGGGCATCCCGCGGAAACAGTATTCTTCCCAGGAGAGGTATTCCTCAGGGCTGCCGGTATCCAGCAATCGCCCGATCATGCCTGCCAGGTCCGGATCTGCCTCTTTCTGCAGGAATTCCCTGTATTCGCTGATCCTGCCTTTCAGTTCCTCTCCCTTTCCCGGGATGCCCTGGTCCCCGAAAATCACAGTCTCCACACTGCTCGTATTGTCTTTCTCGTCAAGCTGTGAATAGTCGATTCCCCGGTCCCCGGTCACGGCTGTACGATTGTCCCCGTTCGCCGCCATTACCATCTGCACCTTCATATCCCTGATATAAGCATCCAGTTCATCCGCTTTCCTGTTGATTTCCTCCACCTTTGCGCCGAGGATTTCCGAACTTGGGGCAAACAGGTCGAATCGGTCCGCGAGCGCCTCATTCCTGTTTTCAATGATCCCTGTCGTGCGCTCCAGGTTTTGTGCGGTCATCGTGAATGCATCCAGCACATTCCTGCTGACACGCAGCGCATATGTCATAAACCAGACGGCCGCAAAGGCCAGAACGAAGATCAGGACGGTGAAATGCTGGACCTGGTTTTCCTTGTCCCTCAATGCCTGGACAACCAGGATGGGGATGAATACGAGGACGGTAACGACCGCGGTAAGGGTGAGCATTGTGCCGGCCCCCGGCCAGTGCTGGATTTTGAACATGGCACCAGCGATAAAAACGATCCCGGCGATCATGCCGGCAACGTACATGGGCATATTGACGGGTTTTCCCTTTTTGCGGGTATCCCTGATCCTGACCATGACGAATAACGGGAGGTAGATGGCCCCCAGGAGGAACAGGCTCAGCGTTATCAGAATTCCGGCCCCCAACCAGTGCTGTGTCTTAAATATGGTCCCAATAATGAGCACAACTGGGGCGAGCATTCCCAGTACATACATTAATTTTTTCATGATTCTGTATTTTTGGTTAACAAGCAGCAAGGTTTCTTCCTGTACCTGGCGTATCCGGTCTTCCCCCATCCCGTTCCTGACCTTTTCGAGGGCCTTGACGAATGCAAGCCCCTCCTCCATCTCCGCTTCGACATCACAGCAGAGGTGGTCAAGGAGCTCCTGCTGCAATTCGGTGTAGGTGAGCCCCTGCCGTTCGATCTCCCTGTTGAGGATCCGTATTTCCTTTTCGCTCAGTTCCGCCATGGTACGGTGGCAATGTTCAGGCCGGGCTCCGGATTCAGGATCTGTCCCATAATGGTAACGAAATCCAGGAATTCCTGCACCTTTTCCCTGGCCGTTTTGCTTCCCGAATCCGTCAGGCTGTAATACCTTCGCACCCTTTTACCGATGTTTACCTCCTCGGCCGTGATCAGGCCGTCCGCCTCCAGCTTGTGAAGGGTCGGGTAAAGCGCGCCCCAGGTAAGCTGTATTTTCCCCTTCGTTAGCTTTTCCACCTCCCTGGTGATCTCATAACCATACATCCTGCCCTTCTCTTCGAGAAGCTTCAGCACGATTGTTTTCAACGTACCCTTGAGTAAATCTTTTGAAACCATACTGCAAATTTATATATAATTAAGTGATATATCCAAATATTATATATAATATTTTTATATATATCAAATATATATTTTTCAAACATATAAACAAGGGACCGGAATGAGCAGGCCGGTTAAAATCAGTCTGAAGGTGGCTTAAAAGAGCATCCGGACAGCCCGGCTCGGACCTACTCGGTCTCGATGAAGTTTATATCCAGGTCGAGGATGTTTGAATAATACTCTCCCCTTTCAAGTATATCATCATCCCCTTCTTCGTAATACCAGTTTATGTGGAGATCCTTTCCGTTGGACACCAGTTCACTGAGCTCACGCAGTATCTGCATAACAAATTTTGCGGAACCGCTGTTGAAGTATTCCAGTTCAATATCAACGGTGGTGGAATCTTTGGGTGAACGGATGTATTCGAGCACCCAGTTAAGGATGAAATCGTAGAATTTTGAAGCATCCTCAGGGATGGAACGGCCGCCGATGCGGATCTTCCCCTCCGGATCGAGCAAGACTTCCGGGGTCTTTTTTGTGCTATCAAGTGAAACCAGCTCCATGCGCTTCTATAGGATTTTAAAGATAGTACTTTTTCAATAACAATGAAAGATACCGAACGTCTCAGAATAGCAGCCTGGCAGAAGGTGCAATGCGCTGATCGGTGAACCTCCCTGCAAGGTACTTGTGGTATCCCGCTATAGCGATCATTGCGGCATTGTCTGTGGTCAGCCCGATCTCGGGAATGTGTATTTTCCAGGAATGAACCGGGGCAAGATCACCGATTTTTTTCCTCAGCCCGGAATTCGCGGAGACTCCCCCGGCCAGGGCAATGTCACGGATCCCGGTCTGACCTGATGCCAGCACAAGCTTGTCGGTCAGTATTTCCACGATGGTTTTTTGTATGGATGCACAAAGATCGTTGCGGCTGCGGGAAATGAAATCAGGGTCTGCTTTCAACCGGTCGCGGATGAAATAGAGAAAGGCTGTTTTTAACCCGCTGAAGCTGTAGTCCAGGCCGCTGATCTGCGGCTTTGTGAAACGGAATGCCAGGGGGTCTCCCTTTGCCGCAAGCCGGTCGACAACAGGGCCTCCTGGATAAGGGAGGCCCATTACCTTGGCACATTTGTCAAAAGCTTCACCGGCCGCGTCGTCTATCGTTCCCCCTATGATTTCCATATCAAGATAATCCCTCACCAGAACAAGCTGTGTATGTCCCCCGGATACAAGCAGGCAGAGAAAAGGAAAGGAAGGCTGTTCCGTTTCAAGGGCGGGCCTGCGTATAAAATGCGTCAGAATATGCGCCTGAAGGTGATTCACATCCATCAGCGGTACGTCCCTCGCCAGCGCAAAACCTTTTGCAAAAGAAGCACCCACGAGCAGGGATCCGAGTAACCCTGGTCCCAGTGTAAAGCCAACGGCCGAGATTTCTTCCTTTGAAACACCTGCATCCCTGAGTGCCTGGTCCACTACCGGGATAATGTTCTGCTGGTGGGCCCGGGAGGCAAGCTCCGGAACCACTCCCCCGTATTTTTTATGCACTTCCTGGTCTGCAATGACACTGGAAAGAAGAATCCCGTCCCGGATCACGGCCGCAGCAGTATCGTCGCATGATGATTCTATCCCAAGTATGGTAACTGGCATCTTAATTACAAGCAGCTGAGGCTGATTTAACTATTTTTGCTTATTTTACGTTCTCCTGTTTGGGCCCGTGGCAATACAACCCGTTGCCTGACGAAATTATGAAAAAACTGATTAAAATACTCCTTATCATCCTGCTCGGGATATTTACCATTCCGGCAACGGGCTTTATCGTGCTCCAGAACAGGAACGTGCAGACTTACCTGGCAGAAAGAATTGCCAGGTCCGTATCGGAAAACCTGGAAGCAGAGCTCAGCATCGGGTCGGTGGATATGATCCTTTTCAACAGGGTGGTCATGACAAATGTTCTTTTAAAAGACCGGCATCTTGACACCCTCCTGTACGCACCCGGGATGGTGGCTACGCTGAGATCACTGAACCGCAAGCATAAGACCATAACGCTCAGCCGCCTGAAGATGGAGCATGCAACGATCAGACTTTCATCGGATACGGCTAAGGTTTTCAATCTGAGTTTCATCATAAATATATTGAGGAAACCTCCGGATCCTGACCGGCACAAGTGGACCATCGGGATCCGGTCGATTGATTTCGAGGATTCCCGGTTTTTATATGAAAACCATTTTTCGGAAAACATAAATGATAAGGGCATTGATTTCACGAATGTGTCGATCGCAGGTATGGACCTGGAAATGAGAGATCTTAGCATACAAAATGATACCGTCTCTTTCAGGATCAGGCATCTTGATTTCATCGAAAAAAGCGGATTTGAGCTTACCGGATTTTCCGGGCTTGCAGGCATAGGCAGACAATTCATGAACCTGGAAAACCTCCGGGTTATTACTCCATCTTCCGATATCACGGCAGACAGACTTGATTTCCGGTTTAATTCCTGGAAGGATTTCGGTAATCAGGGCTTCGGCAGTAAAGTCAGATTTCTTTCCGATTTCCGGCCCTCCACCCTGTACCTTGACGATCTTGCATTTTTCAGCACAGCATTATCCGGCATCGACAGGACAATAATGCTGTCAGGCAGTATATCGGGCAGGGTCGGCAGCCTGAAGGGCAGGAACATCACGCTTGATTACAATAACCACACACATTTCGAAGGTAATTTTGACATGGACGGATTACCGGATATCCAGGAAACCTATATGTTCTTTGACATCGACGAACTGACCACAACCGTTACCGACATCGAATCCCTTCAAAGGCCGGGCGAACCGTCGGATACAGGTACACTGTCGGAGCCCCTTGCACAGCTGGGGAATATAACCTATCGCGGGAAATATGCAGGATTTATAAATGATTTTGTCACATACGGGGATTTCAGCACGGATCTGGGACAGATCTCCTCCGACCTGTCCATCAGGCCGGATTCGCTTGATAACGTGCATTACAGCGGAAAGCTCACCACCGAAGGGTTCGACTTCGGAAGACTGATCGACATGGATGAAACGGCCGGCATAATTAACATGAGCGGGAATGTGGAAGGGGTGAATTACAAGGGAGGGGATATTCACGCAAACATGGATGCCGACATCTCCCTGCTTGAGTTCAATGATTATCCCTATCAAAACATTCACCTGGCCGGCGACCTGGCGAACAATAAATTTGACGGATCCTTTACCGTTGAAGATCCCAACCTGAAGATGCAATTCACCGGTAAGATTGATTTCGCAGATACACTGCCTGTTTTTGATTTTACAGCCAATGTTGACAAGGCATTGCTGAATCCCCTGAACATCACCGCATCGGATCCCGGTTACACCCTTTCCTGTTATCTCAGGGCAAATTTCACAGGCGTCAACCCGGATGATTTTGACGGTGAAATCAACCTGGTCAATTCCCTGTTCCAGAAGAAAGACAAACAGATACAGATTTATGATCTCAATCTTTTTGCACAGCACAGGCCGGATACCAACCGGATGATCCTCAGATCTGACCTGGTGGATGCAGAAATTACCGGGCAGTATGAATTTGTGGATATCGGGAAGGCCAGCGCCCGGCTCCTTTCCCACCATTTGCCCGCATTACGTAACCTGACCGGACAGAATGCAGAAGAAGTTCCTGAACTGAATGATTTCGATTTCAGCATTCACTTTAAAAACACCCAGCCAATTACCGATTTCTTTTTCCCCGAGCTGGGATTATCAAAAAATTCCATGCTGAGCGGAAATTACAATCCTTCCGGTTACAAAGTGCAGTGCACCGGGCATTTCCCGGGATTAAGATTTCGTGACAGCAGAATGGAAGACCTTGAGGTAAATCTTGTGTCGAACGATTCCCTGGCTGAGTTTTCCTCGGATTGCGGCATGCTGGAATACGGGGGGCTTATTCATCTTGACCACCTCAATCTCGGCATAAAAGCCGAAAAAGACAGTATATTTTATAATGCCAACTGGAAGGATACCGGTCATAAAGAGATTAACCGCGGCAATCTGGCCGGACTGGCATCCTTTGCATTCCGTCCTGACAATGTCATTCCCCGCATCAGACTTGAAATGGAACCCGGCCAAATCGTTGTAAGAGATACCGTATGGAATATATATCCCGCCCTCGTGCAGATAGACAGTTCATCCGTCAGGGTGAATAAAGCCAGAATAGCACATGGGAATCAGTCGTTCCTCATGGAAGGCACGGTCTCGGAATTGCCATCAGACGTTCTTGAGTTCAGGTTCGATGATTTCAACCTGGCACATCTGAACCAGACTTTTCAAAACAAGGAGATTGAACTGCAGGGAATTTTAAACGGATCGTCCAGGATCTCGGATGTTTACAACAAACCTACTTTTACGTCAGATATCTCCATTGACACTTTGATACTGAACGGGGAGGAACTGGGCAACACCTTCATCACGGCCAGGTGGATCGATCCCGAACAAAAGGTTGCGCTCGATGTTCAGTCACTGCGCGGCCTGCTGAAAACACTCGTACTCAAAGGAGATTATTATCCGGAAAGCCGGAACATCGACTTTGACCTTGCCCTTGACAAGCTCAGGCTGAACCTTTTCGCACCATACCTGAGTACAGAGATCAGCGACCTGAACGGAATTGCAAGCGGGGATCTCAGGCTCAGCGGTACGACAGGAAAACCGCTGTTCAACGGAACGGTCGAGATCCGGAAAACATCCCTGAGGGTGGATTATCTCCAAACCTCATACAGCTTTTCGGATGCCGTCGAGATCAGGGATAACGACATCTTTTTCAGGGATTTCGAGATTTTCGATGAATCAGGCAGCAGGTCGGTCCTGAATGGCAGCATCAAAAACAAATATCTGCGTGATTTTGTATTCGACCTGAACCTTGAAGCAGACAACTTTAACTTCCTCGCTACCCGTGAGGGACAGAATGAATATTTCTTCGGGGATGCATTTGCCTCCGGGCTTCTCAGGTTTTCAGGCTCACAGGGGGATTTAAATCTGTTTGTATCGGCACGTACCGAAAGGGGGACGCATATATTCATCCCTGCCAATGAAGGCAGATCCATACAGGAAAATAATTTCATCACTTTCATCAATACGGGAGAGCGCAGGGATGCAGAATATGAAAGGGAAGACAGAAGGTCTGACAGGTTGTCGGGCCTGGGTCTTGAAATAAATCTTGAAGTCACCCGCGATGCCACTGCGGAAATTATTTTTGATCCCCAGGTTGGCGATATCATGAAAGGAAACGGTACAGGCAACATCCAGATGATCATAGATCCCCAGGGTGATTTTCAGATGTTCGGGGAATATGTAATTGAAAGCGGTGAGTACCTTTTCACCCTGCAGAACATCATAAATAAGAAACTGAATGTGCAGAACGGCGGAACAATTACCTGGAACGGCGATCCAACGGGTGCTGTCATCGACATGCACGCCATTTACATTGCAAAAGCGGCACCCGGCACACTTGTGCCTGACCCGCCCGAATACCTGATGAAAAGAATGCCGGTCGAATGCCACCTGATCATGACAGGAAATTTACTCAGCCCCCTGATAAGTTTTGATATTCAAATACCTACTGCAGAGGCGGAAACAAGGAATATCCTCAAAAATGCGATCAGCACGGAGGAAGAACTGACCAAACAGTTTCTTTCCCTGCTGGTAATTAATAATTTTTCATCCGTCAGCTCCCAGAATGAAATCGGTGCAGCCAGCAGTACCGGGGCGGGCATGGCCGGTGTTACTGCCAGCGAGCTGCTTTCCAACCAGCTGAGCAACTGGCTGTCACAGATCAGCAACGATTTTGACATCGGGGTCAATTACAGGCCCGGAGACGAAATCTCAAGTGACGAGGTTGAAGTGGCCCTGAGCACGCAGATCCTTAACGACAGGGTTACCATTCATACAAACGTGGACGTTTCCAGCCAGGAATCCTCCACGGTGGCAAATTCCAGGACGAATACCATAGCAGGAGATTTCGACGTGGATGTCAAGATCACGGAAAGCGGGAAATTCAGGTTCAAGGCATACAACAGGTACAATCACGACCAGCTTTATAAAACCTCTCCGTATACCCAGGGCGTGGGATTTGTTTACAGGGAGGATTTTAACAACCTCGGGGAACTTCGCAGGCGGTACCTGGATGCCTTATTGCGCAATAATAGAAACGAAAGAGACCCGGAACCGTAGATTATTTTTAAGCGGAAATCTCATTCTTAAACTTATCATTTCTATATTTACACTTTCCCTGAATTATCTTAAATCATACCGGATATGTTTGTTTTTATGGCGGGTTTATTCGTGCTGGGTTATGTCCTCATCGCCCTCGAACACCCCCTTAAAATCGATAAGGCTGCAACTGCACTGCTTACAGGGACCTTGCTCTGGACCATCTACATAGTTTTTGCAAAATACATTCTGCCCTACAGTCCGTACTATGCCGAATACCTGCTTGAGAACCCGGGAGGCACTCAAATTGAGTTCATTGCCGAGCATGAAATCTATTATCACCTTGGAGAGATCTCGAGTATACTGTTCTTCCTTCTCGGGGCCATGACCATTGTTGAAATGGTGGATACCCATGAAGGTTTCAAGATCATTACAGATAAGATCAGAACCACAAACAAAACCAAATTAATGTGGATACTCAGTCTTCTGACATTCTTCATGTCAGCTGCACTTGATAACCTGACCACCACCATTGTTATGGTCGCATTGCTAAGAAAACTGATCGACAGACAGCAGGACCGCTGGTTCATGGCTTCCATGGTCGTCCTTGCGGCGAATGCAGGGGGAGCCTGGTCTCCCATAGGTGATGTCACCACCATTATGCTCTGGATAGACGGGCAGGTAACCACCCTGAACATCATTCTGGAAGTCTTTCTTCCAAGTCTGACGACCTTGCTCATCCCGCTTGTCATTGTCACTATTTTCTATCCCAAAGGTAACCTGGAACGTCCTGCGCTGAGCACCAAACAACAGTTGTCGAATGAAACAATAACCGAATTCGAACGAAGGCTGATGCTCTTTATGGGCGTCGGTGGCCTCCTGTTTGTACCGGTATTCAAAACCTTCACACACCTGCCTCCCTATCTCGGTATGCTGTTCAGCCTGAGCATCATCTGGATCACTACGGAAATTCTTCATCGAAGACGCGCCAGGGGAATGCGTGGACAATTGGTGGTATCCCGCGTATTGAAAAAAGTGGACACGCCAACCGTATTGTTCTTCCTCGGTATACTGACAGCCGTCTCCGCCCTGCAGTCTGCCGGGCATCTCTCCATATTGGCTGAAAAACTTGACAGCATCAATCTGAACGACACACATAAAGTATATTTCATCGATCTCGTTATCGGTTTGCTTTCATCGGTCATTGACAATGTTCCCCTGGTTGCCGGTTCCATAGGTATGTATGATATAACGCCCCCGGGATCAACCGGTTTTGAAGCGTTCTTTACCGTTGACGGGCATTTCTGGGAGCTCCTGGCATATACGGCAGGTACCGGCGGCAGCATTCTGATCATCGGGTCTGCCGCAGGTGTGGCCGCCATGGGCATGGAGAACATAGATTTCATCTGGTACATGAAACGGATCTCCCTGCTGGCACTGGCGGGCTATTTTGGCGGCGCAGCTTTATTCTATGTGACATTCGCAATATTTTAACCAACTGTGAATAACTAATGCCGGACAGGCAATAATAAACCCATCCGGAACCCGTTTTTTTAATAACTTTGACCGGATCAAACTGATTGTCCCATGAAGCTTTTGATTTTCCTGCAGGTAGCATTGACAGACTCACTGGCCATGGACGGGGCTTCCGGTGAGCTCAGGATGTCATACTGGGAGCTGGCCATGAAAGGGGGCTGGGTCATGCTGCCCATCCTGCTCCTGTCGGTCATTGCCGTTTACATATTTTTCGAACGCTTTTTTGCCATTAAAAAAGCAGCTGAGATCGATACCAATTTTATGAACCGCATCCGTGATTACTTCTATGACGGAAAGGTCGAAAATGCCCTGACGCTTTGCCAGTCGTATAACAATCCGACTGCAAGAATGATCGAAAAAGGGATACATCGCATCGGCAGGCCCCTGGCCGATATCAACGGGGCCATCGAAAACACGGGGAAACTAGAAATTTATAAGCTTGAAAAAGGTTTGCCAACCCTCGCCACTGTCGCAGGGGGTGCGCCGATGATAGGTTTCCTGGGTACCGTAATGGGAATGATCAGGGCATTTTATGACATGTCCATGGCCGGAAACAACATTGATGTGTCCCTGCTTTCCAACGGTATCTATACCGCGCTGGTGACCACAGTCGCGGGCCTTATTGTAGGTATTGTTGCGTATTTCGCATACAATATCCTCGTCGCAAGGGTTGAAAAGGTGGTCAATAAACTGGAGGCCAATTCCACTGAATTCCTGGATCTTTTGAACGAACCGGTCAGCAAATGATCCCGTATGGCACTCAGTACAAGAAATAAGGTAAGTGTGCAGTTCAGCATGTCGGGGATGACGGACATCGTTTTCCTGTTGCTTATTTTCTTTATGATCACCTCCACCCTCATTGCCCCGAATGCCCTTAAATTATTATTGCCTCAGAGCAAACACCAGACGGCGGCAAAACCCGTAACGACCATTTCGATCACACGTGATCAGCAATACTACATCGAAACAAGGAGGGTGGAGCTCTCCCAACTGGAATCCGAACTCCGGATTATGCTGTCGGACGAACAGGAACCGACGATATCCCTGCATGCAGACGAAAATGTAGCCTTAAAAGCGATCGTTCCGGTAATGAACATTGCAAAGGACAACCAGTACAAGCTCATTATCGCCACATCACCCAGGTAGGCAGGTATGGAAAAAAGGAATACAGGCATATTGGGGACCATTGTCTTTCATGCGGGCATACTTGTCTTCGTGTTGATCTTCGGATTTGCCACCCCGCTCCCCCTGCCCGAGGAGGAAGGCATACTTGTGAACTTCGGTACGGATGAAACAGGTTCCGGCAGCCAGGAACCTTCGGCCTCCCGGATCCCTGAAGAGTCCGTTGCCCCGCCCAGGGAAGAGGTCACTCCCGCGGAGGGTACGGAAGAAGTGATTTCACAGGATTTCGAAGAGGCACCGGCTGTGGAACAGCAACAGTCTTCACAAACGGAACAACAGACTACACAGGCGGAACAACAGTCTGCACAAACACCTCCCTCACCGGACCGGGAAGAAACAGAGGAACCTGTTGAAGAAAATCCTCCGCCTCCCGCGGAAGAGCCCAGGGAACTGGATCAGAGAGCCCTGTATCAGGGTCGCAGCAATGAAAACGATCAGGCAGACGCTGAAGGAATCACAGAAGGAGAAGGGAACCAGGGGAGCATTACAGGATCCCCCGGATCCGATAATTATTCAAATGCCCTGAGTACCGGCCAGGGGGGTATCGACTTCAGCCTCTCGGGAAGAAATCCGGTTTCACTTCCAAAACCGGAATACAATACCCAGGTTTCCGGAACCATAGTCGTCAGGATCAGGGTGGACAGGGAAGGGAATGTCATCAGCGCCGAACCCGGTGTCCGCGGATCCAATATACTGGACGAAAGCCTGCTGGAAGCTGCTAAAAAGGCTGCCCTGAAAGCCCGTTTCAACAGCGATCCTGATGCCGCCTATACACAGTCAGGAACCATCACCTATCACTTTATCCTTCAGTAAAGCCCTGCTCCCGTTCAGTAGGCAAACAAAGGGAAATCCTTCATCATCCCGTTGACTTTTTCTTTCACCAAACGGATCACAGTCTCGTTTTCATGTTCCCTGATAACCCTGTCAATCATCTCTGCAACGGGACCCATAAGGTCCTCTTTTACGCCCCTTGTCGTCAGTGCGGGTGTTCCGATCCGGATGCCGGAGGTCTGGAAGGGGGACCTGTGGTCGAAGGGAACCATATTCTTGTTGATGGTGATGTCTGCCAGTACAAGGGTGTTTTCGACAGTCCTGCCGGTGATTTCAGGATACCTTGACCTCAGGTCGATCAGCATGGAGTGGTTATCGGTACCATCTGATATGACCTTGTAGCCAAGCGCGATAAAAGCATCCGCCAGGACAGCTGCATTTGCCCTGACCTGTTTCATGTAATCCAGAAAGGAGCCGGAAAGTGCTTCTGAGAATGCAACCGCCTTTGCGGCGATCACATGTTCGAGGGGACCGCCCTGTGTGCCCGGAAAAACTGCCGAATCAAGGATTTGCGACAGCATTTTCACCTTGCCCTTGGGTGTGGTCAGGCCCCAGGGGTTCTCAAAATCCTCACCCATCATGATCATGCCTCCCCTCGGTCCCCTGAGTGTTTTATGCGTGGTAGTGGTAACGATGTGGCAGTGTGGAAAGGGCTGGTTCAGCAATCCCTTGGCAATCAATCCTGCCGGATGCGCAATATCCGCCATCAGTAATGCTCCTGTTTCGTCAGCGATTTCCCGCATGCGCCGGTAATCCCAGTCCCTGGAATAGGCAGAAGCCCCTGCAAGGATCATTTTTGGTTTTTCTTTCCTGGCAATGGAAGCCATTTCATCATAATCAACCCTGCCTGTCTCTTTCTTAACGGAGTATGCCACAGGCCTGTAAAGGATCCCGGAGTAATTGACCGGTGAGCCATGTGTCAGATGCCCGCCATGCGACAGGTCCAGACCGAGAAATGTATCTCCGGGCTTCATGACGGCCATCATGACCGCAGCATTTGCCTGCGCACCCGAATGCGGTTGAACGTTCACCCAGGAGGCATTGAACAATTCCCTGGCCCTGTCAATGGCAAGCTGTTCAACCTCGTCCACAACCTGGCAGCCGCCATAATACCTTTTGCCCGGAAGCCCCTCAGCATATTTGTTGGTGAGGCAGGAACCCATCGCCTGTAAAACCTGATCGCTTACAAAATTTTCAGACGCAATCAGTTCCAGGCCGTTCAGTTGCCTTTCCTTCTCGTTTTGAATTAATCCGAAGATTGTTTTGTCTTTCTGCATGTGTATGACTTTTAAGTTTGTTCCAAACCTGCAAAAACACCGCTGCCGGAATATTTCACTCAAAATTAATGCTTATGGGGAGAGTGAAAAATTATTTTGAATAAAAACAGAATGAATCACTCCGGAAGAAGAAGCAATGCTGCCGGTCGCCCTTGCGGACCGATATCAGGTAGGTAAAATCCCCCGGCAAATAACTTTGAAACAAGCGGGGAATTCCCGGCCGTCAGGAAGGTACTATTTGATTTGTAAATAATCTTCCATATATTTAATTGCATCATTAATCCCAATTATCAACTTAATCCAAACAATTATGCAAGGACAAGGAGTAGGAACCGGAATCATTATTCTCTACCTGGCGATTATCGTTCTGATGATCGTCAGTCTCTGGATCACCGTCAGGAAAGCCGGACGTCCGGGATGGTCGCAGATCATTCCCATCTGGAACATCATCGAACTGGTGCGAATAGCCGGGAAACCCTTATGGTGGGTTATTTTAATTCTCCTTATTCCGATTGTGAATCTCATTCTGCTGATACTGGTGTATCACGGGATTTCCACCAAATTCGGCAAAGGCGCCGGATTTACAGTCGGACTGGTATTGTTGCCCATTGTTTTCTTCCCCATTCTTGCTTTCGGCAAGGCAAGCTACAGCGCCTGACGCCTGACATACAGGGAAATGATTTAAGAATTGTTTAAGAGACCGTCCCGGAAGGGGCGGTTTCTTTATTCCCGTGATATCCTTTTCAGCATTTCACGGTAGGATGAAAAAACCTTGGCGCGGGAAACAAATCCCAGGTACTTTCCGTTTTCCAGCACGGCAATGTTATACCTGCCGCTTTCCTGGAATTTCTTCGCCACTTCTTCCATGGATTCCCCGAGGTTTATGGTATACTGGGGCATGAACATCAGGTCCCTGACATGGGTGGTTTCCCAGCTTTCCTTGTCAAACATGATGTGGCGGATGTGGTCCATTTTGACAATCCCGTAAAAGATGCCTTCCTTGTCCACGACAGGGAAAATGTTCCTGTGCGCCTGCTTGATCACCCTGATCAGGTCGAGGAGCCTGGCCTCCGGGTCAATGGCATTGAAATCCCTCTCGATGAGCTGCTCAACCTTCATCAGCAGTAACACGTTCCTGTCCTTGTCGTGTGTCATCAGTTCCCCCCGCTTGGCCAGCTGTATGGTATACACGGAATTGGACACAAAGAACCGCGTTGTGGCATAGGAGATGGTGGCCACGATCATCAGGGGCATGAACAGCTGGTAGCCGCCGGTGATCTCCGCAATCAGGAAGATCGCGGTAAGCGGCGCATGGATCACCCCTGCGATGAGTCCCGCCATACCCACCAGGGCAAAATTGCCCTCTGAAATATCTGCTCCGAACAGGTTCAGTATCTTGGCTGCAAACAGACCCATATTGGAGCCTATAAAAAGCGAAGGGGCGAAGATTCCTCCTATACCACCTGCGCTAAAAGTGACACTGGTTGCAATTACCTTGAAGGTGAGAATGAAAAACAATACGATGAGCATGACCGCCAGGCTCCCGCTGAAACGGTCATAAAGGATATTCTCAAACAGGTAACCGTAATTGCCGTTCAGGCAGCTGTTGATGGGCTCATATCCTTCCCCGTACAGGGAGGGAACCATAAACACGAGTATGCCCAGGAAAATCCCCCCTGTCAGAAGACGAAGCCAGTCGCTTTTCAGCTTTTCAAAAAACTCGGTGACAAACATGTACATACGCGTGAAATACACCGACATGAAGCCTGCCATCACGCCCAGGATGATATACCAGGGAACCTGGTTCAGCAGGAAAGGGTCCTTGATATCAACTGTATAGAGCACATTCTGTCCCATAAAAAGATAGGATGTCAGTGCCGCTGTGACCGAGGCGACCAGGAGAGGGACCAGTGAGGCAAGGGTGAGGTCAAGCATGATTACCTCGAGAGCAAAGACGATGGCGGCAATGGGCGCCTTGAAAATGGCCGACATGGCTCCCGCACATGCGCAGCCAAGCAGAAGGATGACCTGCTGGTAATTCATCCTGAACAAACGCCCGAGGTTGGATCCCACCGCGGCCCCTGTCGCCACCGTTGGCCCCTCCAACCCCACCGAGCCGCCGAAACCGACCGTGAGCACACTGGTGATTATCGACGAATAAAGATTGTGACGGTGTATCATCCCGTTCTGCTTTGAAATGGCGTGCAGCACTCCCGGTATCCCGTGTTCGACAGGATGTTTGTTGACATACTTGATAAACAGGATCACGATGAGGATGCCGATTGTCGGAAAAATAAAATAAAGGTAGTGGTGGAACTGGTGTACAAGACCCCCGGTTAAAAAGAGATCAATAAGATGAACCATTTTTTTAATAACAACGGCTCCCAGACCCGCCATTAAGCCTATTACAATGCTCAGAAGAAGAATGAATTGCCTGGATCCCAGATGCTTGACCCTCAATATCAGCAAGCGCCTGTATATGCTCAGCTTTTTCATGAGACACAAAATTAATATTCCCCGCGGGAATTGCGAGGATTCCCCCGTAAGAATATTTACACCCCTGCATCCGTTCATAAACCGTACTGTGAAGTTTGATTTATATTTGTAGTTTTAGTTTGCGATCGAAGCCTCCTGAAAGGATACCGGTTTTAAGGATATGAGAAAAAGTCTTCTTATAATACTGACATTCAGTTTCTTTGCAATGACGGGCCTGACAATAACGGGCCGGGCTCAGCCACCCCGTCCCGAACCGCCGGAAATCGACCGGGTAAGCATTGACACGGCAGACAACCTTCCCGTGATCTACTGGAATGCCAGCACCTCGGAAGAGGTTGAAAAATATACCCTGTTTTATTACTTTACCGATACCGAGGGACAATGGTACCCCAAAGCGTACGATACGGTTAATGCGGAAACATTTCAATACACCTATAACAAGGCAGGCCTGCCGGAAGATTCCCTTTCGCTCACCGTGCAGGCCATAAATGCATTCAACCAGCCCAGTCTGACTCCCGACCCCCATACCACCATGCACCTGTCGGCTGTTTACGATTCATGCTCCTCTACCATGGAACTGTCCTGGACGCCCTACCTGGGCTGGGACAATCTGGTCAGATACGAGGTGTTCGCAAAGACCGGGAATGATCCCTTCGTTAAGATCGGGGAAGTTGATTCGGGCAGTCTCGGTTTCAGCCACGGCCCGGTTGCCGACAACCATCGCTATTGTTATTTATTGGAAGCGGTCCGGAATGACAATACAAGATCCCTGTCCAATAAGCTGTGCCGGGATGTTTTCCATCCCCTGCATCCGCAATATATCGATGCGGAATATGCGAGCGTGGATGAGGGCGGCGGCAACGTCATCAACCTGGCCTTTTACATCGATCCTTCCGGTGAAGTGGAAGATTTCAGCCTTCTCAGGGCAAGGCCGGGGTCCCCTTATACTGAGATTGAAACATTTACAGGCGTGAATGGCAGCCAGCTTACTTATTCCGATCCTGTGATCGGAACGGACAGAAGATACCTGTACCGGCTCTATTCCCTGGATGTATGTGATAATCCCGTAACCGGATCGAATACGGCGGGGAACATCGTGCTTACCGCCCGGCCGGCCGGATTGCAGAGCATCCTGCAATGGAATCCCTATGAGGAATATGAAGCCGGGGTCAAAAGCTACAATGTTTACAGGATCATCAACCAGGAGGAAACGGAACTTATCCGGAGCATGGATCCCTCCGATACTTCCTATACCGACAATCTCGGCAGTGTAACGGGAACCCGGATACAGGACAATGTCTGCTATTATGTCGTTGCCGAGGAAAATGACAATTATTCAAGGGGGGAGAAGGGATACAGCAGTTCAAATACCGTATGCATTTCCGTGGTTCCGGAAATCCTTATGGCCAATGCATTTACACCCAATGACGACTTGATAAATGATGAGATCAGGCCGGCGCTTACGTTCATACCTGAAAAATATCTTTTCCAGGTCTTTGACCGCTGGGGATCCATGATATTCGAGACCACCGATCCCCTGGCGGCATGGGACGGAAGGGTAAAGGGAAATGCAAAGGCTCCGGAAGGCGTCTTTATTTACCATATAAGATTGACCACCACCAGCGGTATCGAAGTCGAACAAACCGGACAGATTACCGTTTTTTATCCCTGACCCGGACTTCCGGAAATCGACAGAAATCACTAATTTTGCCGGATCAACCCCTGACAGGTATGAGCGTACTTACCAAACCGGAGGAAAATCTTGTACAGAGCCAGTTTGAAGATCTGCTTAAACATTGCACCCGCTGCGAGGGAAAAACAGATCAGCGCCTTATACGTAAGGCGTTCCGCATGGCCAGTGAGGCCCATAAAGGAATGCGCCGTAAGTCAGGCGAACCCTATGTGATCCACCCGATTGCGGTGGCCAGAATCGTAACCCACGAAATAGGCCTTGGCCCCACATCCGTGATATGCGCCCTGCTGCATGATGTTGTGGAAGACACGGAATATACGATTGAGGATATTGAGAACAATTTCGGGAAAAAAGTGGCCTCCATTATCGACGGGCTCACCAAGATTTCAGGGGTTTTCGACAACAAATCCTCACTGCAGGCCGAAAACTTCAGAAAAATGCTGCTCACCCTTTCGGATGACGTAAGGGTGATCCTTATCAAACTGGCTGACAGGCTGCATAACATGCGAACCCTGGATTCACTTCCCCCGAACAAGCAGATCAAGATTTCCGGAGAAACAATATATCTTTATGCACCCCTTGCCCACAGGCTGGGCCTGTATAGAATCAAGACGGAACTTGAAGACCTGAGCCTGAAGTACAGGTATCCCAAGATTTATCATGACCTGGTGGCCAGGGTGAAAGACAATGAGAAGAGAAGGAACCAGATGATCAATTCCTTCTCGCTTCCCCTGATTGACAAGCTGGAAGACATGGGCTACAAGTTTGATATCAGGGGCCGCCCGAAATCCATTTATTCCATCTGGAGCAAGATGCAGATCAAAAATGTGCCATTCGAGGAAGTATATGATCTGCTGGCCATCCGGATTGTTTTCGAACCCATTCCCCGCATCCCTGAAAAGACACAATGCTGGAATATATACTCGGCCATCACGGATACCTATAAGCCCAAACCGGACCGGATCCGCGACTGGGTATCAACCCCCAAGGCCAACGGTTATGAAGCACTGCATGTAACGGTCATGGGGCCTCACGGCAACTGGGTCGAAGTACAGATACGCAGCCATCGCATGGATGAGATCGCAGAACGTGGATTTGCAGCGCACTGGATGTACAAACAGGAGGGAAAAGAAAGCAGCTCAGAGCTGGATAAATGGATCAAACGCATACGTGAAATGCTGGAAAATCCCGATTCCAATGCACTGGAATTCCTCGACGACTTCAAACTGAACCTCTTTGCCTCCGAAATCCTTGTATTTACACCCAAGGGACATATCAAATCCCTGCCGCAGAAAGCCACTGCCCTCGATTTTGCCTATGAAATCCACTCTGAAATCGGAAACAAGGCGATCGGGGCCAAGGTAAATCACAAACTTGTTTCCCTGAACCAGCCCCTGAAAAGCGGGGACCAGGTAGAAATCCTCACATCGGACAACCAGAAGGCACAAAGGGAATGGCTGGATTATGTCATTACGGCCAAGGCCAAATCATCCATCAAGACAGCGCTCAAGGCAGAAACCAAGAACCGCATCGAGAAAGGGAAGAAAATGCTTGAGGACAAACTCCTCGAATACAACCTGAAACCCTCTTCGAGGATTTTCAGGAAACTTCTGCCGGCGTACGAGGTCGTATCCAAGGATGAGCTGTACAGCAAGATCGGAAGCGGGATCATTACCCTCGAGGAAATGAAAAAAATCCTCAGGAAAAACACCAAGAACAAGTGGATACGCTATTGGGAGCTTCAGTTTACCTCTTCCTCCAGAAATAAGAAACCGGCACCGAAAAAAAAGGGACCCGGAGGGAAAAGGAACAGGGAATCTCCCTTTTTGATCCGTGAAAACCTCGATGAAACCGAAAAAGAATACAGCATAGCCAGATGCTGCAACCCCATTCCGGGCGACAATGTGGTCGGGTACCGGAGCCAGGACGGATCCATCGTGATCCACACGGCCAAGTGCCCCAATGCGGTCCGCCTGATGTCAAGCCAGGGTAACCGGATCATCCCTGCGAAATGGACCACACATAAAATCCTTAGCTACCTGGTCAGGATCCACATCCAGGGCGTAGATAAATTCGGGATATACAACAATATCACCACACTGATCTCCAAGGAACTTTCCGTGAATATGAGAAATATAAGGCTGGCAAGCCATGACGGGATATTCGAAGGCAACATAGATCTTTACGTTCACAATACAAAAGACCTGAACAACCTGATCATGAACCTTATCAAGATCAAGGGTGTGGATGCCGTCAAACGGGTAGAAACAATCGAAGAGTAGATTGGATAATAGAAAAAAAAAATATAATTTTAGCCTGATTATTTTTAATTAGTCTTGTTATGGTTAATGATGAGACCCGGGAAACGGTGAAAAAGATATTTACCGAATACCTTGAAAAGAAAGGGCACAGAAAGACCCCGGAACGGTATGCGATCCTTGAAGAGATCTATTCCCGCGACGGACACTTTGACATCGAGTCGCTCTACATCTTCATGAAGAACAAAAATTACAGGGTGAGCCGGGCTACCCTTTACAACACCATAGAGCTGCTGCTCGACTGCAACCTTGTCATCAAGCACCAGTTCGGAAAAAATATTGCCCAGTTTGAAAAAGCATATCATTGCATGCAGCATGATCACCTGATTGACGTAGAGTCAGGCAAGGTGATCGAATTCTGCGATCCGCGTATCGATGAAATCATTAAAACTGCCTGTGAGCTGAACAACTTCAGTCCTTCACACCATTCACTTTACATCTACGGCACATCCGAGGAAAACCGGGGGTAGGCCGGGGCAGGCCAAACGATTTGATAACTTTTCACATTAATGTATTCCGCTCAGACCGAAAAGTGGAAATTATTCGTACCTTCACGCTCCGGAAATCCTATTACACCAATTCATGAAAATCGATGTATTGTTAGGCCTTCAGTGGGGCGATGAAGGGAAAGGGAAACTTGTGGATGTTTTTACCCCTGATTATGATGTGATCGCCCGGTTCCAGGGAGGACCCAATGCCGGCCATACACTGGAATTCAACAATATTAAACACATCGCACACAATATCCCTTCCGGGGTCTTCGGGGAGGGCACCATCAATGTAATCGGAAACGGGGTCGTGCTCGATCCTATCATCTTCAAGGGAGAAGTCGACGAGATCAGGAAACTGGGGGTGGATCCTGCACCGAACCTGCTTATCTCAAAGAAGGCGCATCTCATATTGCCCACCCACAGGATACTCGATGCGGCTTCCGAGGCAGCCAAGGGAAAGACCAAAATCGGGTCAACGCTCAAGGGGATCACACCTGCCTATATGGATAAAACCGGGAGGAACGGGATGCGTGCAGGCGATATTGAATCTCCGGATTTTCCCGGGAAATACGATTTTCTGACAAATAAGCACCTGGAGATCCTCCGGCAATATGATTTTGAATTCGATCTCCGGGAGTATTCAGAGGGATGGATGGATGGCATAGAGCTGATGCGTTCATTCCGGCTTGTTGACGGTGAATACCTTATCAATCGCTTCCTGCAGGAGGGCAAATCCATTCTTGCCGAAGGGGCGCAGGGGACCATGCTGGATATTGATTTCGGTTCCTATCCCTATGTGACTTCCTCCAATACGATCTGTGCCGGTGCCTGTACAGGTCTCGGGGTCTCACCACAGAAAATAGGCCGGGTAATCGGAATATTCAAGGCATACTGCACGAGGGTTGGCAGCGGTCCCTTCCCCACCGAACTTGACAACGATACCGGACAGGCCCTGCGCGACCATGGCGCGGAATACGGAGCCACCACCGGACGGCCCCGCAGGTGCGGCTGGCTTGACCTTCCGGCCCTGAAATATTCCATTATGCTGAACGGCGCTACGGAAATGATGATGACCAAATCAGATGTGCTGAGTCATTTCGATACACTGAAGATTTGTACTGCATACAGGATTAACGGAAAGGAAAGCCAGCAGCTTCCCTACGATATCAATCAGCCTGTCGAACCCGTATATACGGAACTCCCTTCCTGGCGGACGGATATCTCAAAAATGACACGCAGGAATGAACTCCCGGGAGAGTTTCTTGCCTACATCGATTTTATTGAAAACCAGGTTCAGGTTCCCATATCCGTGGTATCCCTGGGCCCGGACAGGAAACAGTTCATCAGGCTGAAATGAATTAATCCCTGTCTTCTTGCCGGTTTTTTTTTAACTTACAATTCAATAAAATCATTTGACATATACCTATGAGAACCCTGAATTCTTTGTTTAATGATTGTGTTGAAAAATACAAGGACAATGTATATCTGCTTGAAAATGCGGGCAGCGGTTACAAACCCACAACCTACGGGGAAGCCAGGAAGGAAGTTCACAGGTTTGCAGCGGGGCTCCTGAGCAGGGGCATTCAAAAGGGAGACCGTGTTGCATTGCTTTCGGAAGGAAGGAACAAATGGGTATTCAGTGAACTCGGGATCCTGTATGCCGGCGCGGTCAACGTTCCCCTGTCAAACCGCCTGGAAGAACCCGAAATAAAATTCCGGATCGAACACTCGGGGTCAAGAATGATCATCGTATCCGGAAGGGAAGCCTCCAAGATCGGGAAAATGAAAAAAGAGATCGGCTGCCTGGAAAAGGTGATCTACCTCGATCCGCAGGAAAGCTATGATGAGAATGAACTGTTTTTTGACGATGTCTGCGGCACGGGTGATGAATACCTGGAGAAGAATGCAGAAACTTTTGAAAAAACCTGGAAAAGCGTGCAGGAGAACGATTATGCCAACATCTGCTACACTTCCGGAACGACTGCAGAGCCCAAAGGCGTACTGCTTTCCCACAGGAACTATACGGCCAATGTGGAGCAGGCCCGCAGCGTAATGCCCGTGTATGAATGGTGGACCACCCTGCTGTACCTACCCTGGGACCATGCCTTCGCACACACATGCGGGATTTACACCATTCTCTCCGCCGGAGCCAGCCTGGCTTCGGTTCAACTGGGGAAAACACAGCTGGAAGCCTTGAAGAATTTTCCTGTGAACATCAAGCAGGTAAGGCCTGTATTCATGTTCAGCGCACCGGCCATTGCCAAGAACTTCAAGAAAAACATTGAAAAGGGAATACGGGAGAAAGGAGCCGTCATGGAAAAGCTATTCCGACATGGGGTGAATGTCGCCAAAGGCTACTACCGCCTTGGTTATGACAGGGGCAGGGGCCTGACCATCCTGCTCAAACCCTATATCTGGCTGCTTGACAGGGTTATTTTCAGAAAGGTCAGGGAAGCCTTCGGAGGACGCATGGAGTTCTTCGTCGGCGGAGCGGCCTTGCTGGATCTTGAACTGGCCAGGTTCTTTTATGCGATAGGCATACCCATTTTCCAGGGGTACGGGCTTTCAGAAGCAGCCCCCACCATATCTTCCAATTCCCAGGCCAGGCACAAGCTGGGCTCTTCGGGCAGGATTGTGAGCAATCTGGAAGTGAAGATCTGCGATGAAGATGGTAATGAAGTACCCGTTGGTGAAAGAGGTGAGATTGTATGCAGGGGAGAAAATGTAATGCTGGGTTACTGGAAGAATGAGTCGGCAACGGCCGAAACATTGAAGGACGGCTGGCTGTATACCGGTGACATGGGATATTTTGACAAAGACGGCTACCTGTATGTACTGGGCAGGTTTAAAAGTCTGCTGATCGCCGATGACGGGGAGAAATACAGCCCCGAGGGAATCGAGGAAGCTTTCACGGAGTATGTGCCGTTCCTTGAACAGTGCATGATGTACAACAACCAGAATCCCTATAGCGTATTGCTGGTTGTTCCCGATAAGGATGCCATGAAACGCTGGCTTGGCGAACAGAAAATGGATCCCCTGACCGAAGAGTCAAAAAAGGCCGTACTGGGTGAATTGAAAAGACAGCTCAATGAGTTCAGAACCGGCGGTGCGTATCAGGACGTTTTTCCGCAGCGCTGGTTCCCGTCTGCCATTGCCATACTCCACGAACCTTTCAGCCAGGAAAACCAGCAGCTGAACAGCATGAACAAGCTGGTCCGGAGCAAGGTAACCGAGGCCAATAAGGAGCTTATGGGGTTCATCTATACCCCGCAAGCCAAAGAGATTACCAATGAGAGAAACATCTCCTCCCTGGGAGAATTATAAAAAAACAAGTCATGAAACTGATAACAGAATACACCCGAACAGGCCAGCTTTTCATGGCATGGCTCCTATGCCTTATTCCTATCCTTTCAGAAGCCCAGGAGGGGGAACCTTACATGAGACATATCAAGCTCGACCGGGTACCCGGGAATAAGATTACCTGCATCTGTGATGATCTTGAGAACACAATGATATTCACCGGAAATACCGGGATCATCACATTCGATTCGGAAGCATGGAAGGTAATACAGGTTCCGAACATCCCCATGGCGGTATCGGCAGATTCCTCACTTCCACTGATCTATACGGGGGGACGGGGATTCTTCGGGTACCTGTTGAAATCGGATGCAGGAGTATATGAATACTACGGCCTTAACTCCGAAGAAAATGACCCGGGTGACATTGCCGGGATCTACCAGACAACCCGGCATGTCATCTATTACGGGGAGGACATGATTGCCATTGCAGACCGGAACGAATTATATAACATCACTTACTACCGGGCCGATTCCGTGAATGTCTTCTCCGGGCTCATCGTATACCGCGACAGGGCTTTTGTCAACCTCCTCGGAAAAGGGCTTTATGAGCTTTCAGGAGGCGAATTCCTTAAGTTCGAAACAGAGAATGACATTTCCGCTTCGGAAATCATATTCGGGGTCAATTACACCGACAGCCTTGCATTGTTCGGCCTTGACGACAGCAGGGTATTCCTGTTTGACGGTATGAATTTTAAACAGGTAATGATGGAGGATCAGGAGTACCTCACTGAGAGTTACCTGGAAGATGCGGTCTGGCTTTACCGGGATGTTTTTGCGTTTTCCACGATTCTCGGAGGTTGCCTGATCGCTGATGTGGCCAGCGGAGAAACCCTGAATATACTGAATTACAATACCGGCCTGCCCGACGACGAGATATATGCCATCGGGACGGATAACAACGGAGGGCTCTGGCTCTCTCACCAGTACGGACTGACAAGGGCGGATATGGATCTTCCCATCAGTTCGTTCGAGAACTATCCGGGCCTGAGCGGTACCCTGACTGCCGTTGCCGTCCTGGACAGCATTGTTTATGTAGGCACACACGATGCGATTTATTATCTGGAAGAAAAAAAGGAATTCCAGGAAAAGGAAATCATGGTGCGGGTAAGCACCCCGGCCTCAACTGCAGGAGAAACATCCGGAACTTCAGCGGAAACGGGTCCTGAGGAAACACCCGGGCAGGAAAACCTTTCCGCACGGGAACTCAGGCAACTTAAGAGACAGGAAAGAAGGGAGGCCAGGAGACAGGGGAATGAAGCCGCTGAAGGGGAAAGCCCGGAAGATCAGTCCACGGGATTAAAATCGCTGATCTCCAAGATCACAAGCATAGTAAAAGTGGAAGAGCAGGAGGAGCCGGGTGCGGTAAGCAGTACCCGTTATATTAAGCAGAAAATCTATTCACTGCAGGCGATCAGCCATGAATATACCCTCCTGGGGAAACTCGACAGCAGGGCCAAGGATATGGTCCCCATGGAAGACAGGATCATCGTAGCAACCAATGCGGGCCTCTACGAAATCGTTGAGAAACAATTGAGGGCCATCCGGCCGGACTGGTATGTCGAAGGAATCTTCCCTACCACCGATCCCGGAAGAATGTATGTTCTGACCGATGAGACGGTCCATACCATGGAATTCATTGACGGTGAATGGCAAAGCACCGAAAACTACCTGTACATAAAGGACGATATCTATTCTGTCTGCGAAGAAAATGACAGCACCGTCTGGCTGGGCTGCGATAACCTTGCCTACAGGATATGCCATGTAAACGATTCGGTGACTACCATGGAAAGCTTCGAATTCCATGAAGAGTTCTACGATCCCGTGACACTGAGAAACATTCACGATACCGTGTTTTTTTTCGTCTCAGGCGGCATCTACCATCATTCGGGAGACAGCCTTTATGAAACGGGCTACATCACACAGCAGCCCGTTTCCCGGATACTGGTATCCACCGGTGCCATTACCTGGATCAGATCGGGAGAAAAATGGTTAAGCCTGAAAAACCAGGAAAACTATTCCGACAGTATAGATCTGTTCCTCAACCTTTTCAGCGATATTTCCGACCTTTTCCTCGATAAAAGCGGGAATGTCTGGGTTCTTCACGAAGGGCAGCATCTCCATAAGATCGTCAGCGACAATGTTCCCCGGTACAGGCCTGATTTTAATATCTTCCTGAAAGAAGTGTATGACGACACACGGCATTATGACCTGGGCACCCTCCAGTTCGGTTATTATGACAGGTCCATCGTATTCGACCTGTCCGCACCTTTTTACCTGAAGGAAAACTCCACCTCATATCAGTATTTCGTGGAGGGGATGTCGGAAGGATGGTCGGAATGGGACAGGGTTCCCGGTCTCAGTTTCCCGGCTCTTCCCATGGGAAGGTTTACACTGCATGTGAGGGCAAAAAACGTCCTGAACCAGACCACGGACATGAAAAGTTTTCCCATTGTCATCAGACCTCCATTCTGGCTGAGCTGGTGGTTTATCAGCCTGGCCTCCGCCCTGCTTATCACAATTGTGGTCCTGCTCATCCGGTGGCGCGTAAGGAAGTTGCGCCGGGACAACCAGATACTCGAGGAAAAAGTCAGGAAACGTACCGCGGAGATCCGGAAGCAGAAGGACGAAATTGCCGAGCAGAAGAAGGAGATCATGGACAGCATCCATTATGCCCAGCGCATACAGAAAGCAGTGCTCCCGGCCGATCATTCCATACAGAACATCATGCCGGAACATTTCATACTGTACCTTCCGAGGGATATAGTCAGCGGTGACTTTTACTGGATCTCCTCCAAGGACGAAAAAGTCATTTTTACAGCTGCCGATTGCACCGGCCATGGGGTACCCGGAGCATTTATGAGCATGCTGGGGATATCCTTCCTGAATGAGATCGTGAATACATCCAGGCAGATCTCTTCAGGAAAGATACTCGATCAACTCAGGAACCATGTAAAGGAAACGCTGTCACAATCCGAGGGGGGGGAATCGAAAGACGGGATGGACATCGCTCTTTGCATCCTGGACCGTAAGAACATGAACCTTCAGTATTCCGGCGCCTTCAATCCCCTGTACCTGATACGCGATACAGAACTGACAGAATATAAAGCCGACAGAATGCCCATTGGTATCCATATGGGTGAAGAATCCCGCTTCCTGGATCATAAAATTCAACTGGAAAAGGGCGATTGCCTTTATATTTTCTCGGACGGATTTCAGGACCAGATAGGCGGTGAGCAAGGTAAGAAATTCCTGTCCAAATCCCTGAAAGCACTGCTTACCGAAGTGCACAGCCAGCCCATGGCAAAGCAAAAGCAAATCCTTTACGATATCCTCGAGCAATGGATGCACGGATACCAGCAGGTGGATGATATACTCGTACTCGGTGTCAGGGTTTAGAAGTTTGGAATAATTCCAAATATGACTACCTTTGTTGCCTGACTCCACCCTCCGTGAACAGGAGTGTTTGGGTTATAAAGAAGAGGGGAGAGACCAGGCTCCGGGAACCTCTAGCAACCATCCCGGCTTGCGGGAAAAGGTGCTAATACCTGGCCCTGAAAGGGAATTATAATTTAAGCGCTGCAGTGTTAACAGTATGATTAGATGAGGAATAACCATATGGTTAATGTATTTTAACTGAGGTTGCCCGAAAACGATATGAACAGTAAGGACCGTAAAATATCAATAAAGGAACATCCCGTTTACAGGGAACTGGAGAAAAGGGTTCTCGTAATGGACGGTGCAATGGGATCCCTGATACAGGAATACCGCCTCAAGGAATCCGATTTCAGGGGGAAACGGTTTGAAAGCTTCCCGCATGACCTGATGGGGAACAACGATCTGTTAACCCTTACCCAGCCCGGCATCATCAGGGAGATCCATGAGAATTACCTGGAAGCCGGCGCCGATATCATCGAAACCAACACATTCAATGGAAACCGCATCTCCCAGAGTGACTACCATATGGAAAGTCATGTCCCGGAAATGAACAGGGAAGCCGCACGCCTGGCAAAACAGGCATGCCTGAAATACACCGGCATGAACCCTGACAGGCCAAGGTTTGTCGCCGGCTCAATAGGCCCCACCAATAAAACGGCATCCATTTCACCCGATGTCAACAACCCCGGATACCGGGCCATTGATTTCGACGAACTGGTGGAAACCTACGGTGAACAAGCATCCGCACTGATTGAAGGGGGTGCGGATATTCTGGCCGTAGAAACCATATTCGACACACTTAATGCCAAGGCTGCCATATACGCGCTCGAATCGCTTTTTGCAGATCTGGGCCGCCCTTATCCGGTGATCATCTCCGGAACCATTACGGACGCCAGCGGAAGGACGCTGTCAGGACAGACCCTTAAGGCGTTTATCCATTCGGTCAGCCATCTCGATGTACTGGCCCTCGGATTGAACTGCAGCCTTGGCGCAAGGGAAATGAGACCCTACCTGGAGGAACTGTCCGCCAGCACCCACCATTTCGTAAGTGTATACCCGAATGCCGGCTTTCCCAACCAGTTCGGGGAGTATGACCAGGGGCCGGAAGAAATGGCCTCATACCTGAAAGACTTTACGGACAATCGTTTTGTCAATATCATCGGAGGCTGCTGCGGTACCACACCAGGGCATATCCGCGCTTTCAGGAAAATCGCCGATGAGGCAGAAAAAAGAGAGCCGCCCGAAGCCAGGAAAGAATTGAAACTCAGTGGACTGGAAGCCCTGACCATATTCCCGGGAAGCAATTTTATCAACATCGGTGAGCGTACCAATGTCAGCGGTTCCAAAAAATTTGCACGGCTGATCTCCGAAGGAAACTATGAAAAAGCCCTTTCCATTGCGCGCGACCAGGTTGAAGGGGGTGCGCAGATCATTGATGTGAATATGGACGATGCCATGCTGGATGCGGAAAAGGAAATGACCAGTTTCCTCAATATGCTGATGTCAGAGCCCGACATTGCCCGCCTGCCGGTCATGATAGATTCTTCAAAGTGGAATGTCATTGAAGCAGGGCTTAAATGCCTGCAGGGCAGGGCAATTGTAAATTCCATCAGCCTCAAGGATGGAGAAGAGGTCTTCCGGGAACAGGCGTTAAGAATCAAAAATTACGGTGCCGCCGCAATCGTCATGGCATTTGATGAGAAGGGCCAGGCCGTTACCTTCGAACGCAAAACAGGGATCTGCCGGAGGGCTTACGGCATTCTTACCGAAAAGGTGGGTTTCCCGGCCGAGGACATCATTTTCGATCCCAACATCCTAACCGTCGCAACCGGGATCAGTGAGCACAATAACTATGCTGTGGATTTCATCCGTGCCACAGCGTGGATCAAAAAGAACCTTCCCCTGGCAAAAGTCAGCGGAGGGATAAGCAATCTCTCCTTTTCCTTCCGGGGGAACAATACGGTAAGGGAAGCCATGCACTCGGTTTTTCTCTATCATGCAATTCAGGCGGGGCTTGATATGGGGATCGTAAATCCGGGGATGCTCCAGGTATATGACGAGATCCCGGAAGATCTGCTCATTCTGGTTGAAGATGTGGTACTGAACCGGAGGGAAGATGCCACAGAGAGACTTATCAGCCATGCTGAAAACCTGAAACAGAGCCGGAGGGGAAAGGAAAAAAAGGACGAATGGCGGAAGGGGACAGTGGAAGAAAGGCTGAAACATGCACTGGTCAAAGGCATCACCGATCATGTTGAACAGGATGTACTTGAGGCACGGAACCATTACGATTCGGCCCTTGAGATCATAGAGGGCCCTCTTATGAAAGGAATGAACATTGTGGGAGATCTTTTCGGCGAAGGTAAAATGTTCCTTCCACAGGTAGTGAAAAGCGCCAGGGTAATGAAAAAAGCCGTAGCCACCCTTCTGCCGTACATTGAACAGGAAAGGAAAACCTCCGGAGCAGGTTCGAGTGCCGGCAAGATTCTTATGGCGACCGTAAAGGGAGATGTACATGACATCGGAAAGAACATAGTCTCCGTTGTGCTGGGCTGCAATAATTTTGAAATTGTCGACCTGGGGGTAATGGTCCCTGCGGAGAAGATCATTCAAACCGCCCGGGAAGAAAAGGTTGATATCGTGGGGCTGAGCGGACTGATCACTCCTTCGCTTGAAGAAATGGCGCATGTGGCCCGTGAAATGGAAAGGAACCGGCTGAGCATGCCCCTGCTGGTCGGCGGTGCCACAACCTCCAGGATACATACGGCTGTGAAGATTGAGGATAACTATTCACAGCCCGTTGTACATGTGAAAGATGCTTCACGGAGCGTATCCGTGGCGTCACAGCTGTTGTCCCCTGAGAAAAAAAAGGCTTTCGCATCCATGATCAGGGAAGAATACAGGGATCTCCGCGAAAGCTATAAAAGCGCAGGAGACCGGGTCCGGTACCTCGGCATCGAACAGGCAAGGGAAAACAGGCTCAGGATCAACTGGGAGGATGCGCCCATTTACCGCCCGGCAAACATGGGGATTCAGGTTCTCAGGGATTACCCGGTTGCCGGGATCAGGGAGTACATCAGCTGGATATTCTTCTTCCTTGTATGGCAACTCAGAGGGAAATGGCCGGACATCCTGGAAGATCCCAAACAGGGCACAGAAGCCAGAAAGCTTTATAAGGACGCCCTGAACATGCTGGACTGGATAGAGCAGGAAAAAGCGCTCAGTGCAAATGGTGTGGTGGGTTTTTTTCCGGTGAACTCAGTGGGCGACGATATCGAAGTGTACGGGGATGAGAACCGCTCGGAAATCGTGGCAACTTTCATGAACCTGAGGAGCCAGCAGAAAAAAGACGGCAATGCGCCCAACCTCAGCCTGTCGGATTTCATAGCGCCGAAAAGCAGCGGACGGATTGATTACCTCGGTGTATTTGCCGTAACGGCAGGACTGGGCATTGAAAAGCACCTGAAGGAATTTGAAAAGAACCATGATGATTACAGCATCATCATGCTGAAAGCACTGGCCGACAGGCTCGCCGAAGCCTTCACGGAACTGCTGCATGAAAAAGTCCGCAGGGAATTCTGGGGATATAAACCTGACGAGAAACTCAACCTGGAAGATCTGATCCTGGAAAATTATCAGGGCATAAGGCCCGCACACGGGTATCCTGCATGTCCCGATCATTCCGAAAAAGAAACGATCTTCAGACTCCTTGATGCAGAAAAAACCACAGGCATCGGCCTGACCGAGAATTATTCCATGTACCCGGCCGCTTCCGTAAGCGGCCTGATGTTTGCCCACCCTGAATCGCGGTACTTTTTCGTGGGAAAGATCGGGCTCGACCAGGCAAAGGATTACGCGGCAAGGAAAAAAGTGAATCTGGAAACCGTGGAAAAATGGCTTGCAAGCAATCTGAATTATAAATAAAGTCGAGTGAAAGTAATAGATCAGCTACGCAGGACAAAGGAGACCCTTTTTTCATTTGAATTGCTGCCACCGATAAAGGGTCACAGCATAGAAAAGATATATGCTGCAATCGACCCTCTGATGGAGTTCAATCCTCTGAATATCAACATTACCTATCACCAGCAGGTAGTGGTCTACAAAACCATCAACCCCATGTTGGTGGAAAAAAGAGTGGTACGCAAAAGGCCGGGTACGGTTGCCATCTCCGCCGCCATCAAATACCGGTACAAGGTGACCGTCGTGCCCCACCTGATCTGCGGCGGGTTCAGCAGGGAAGATACGGAGAATGCCCTGATAGACCTGCATTTCCTTGGCATGAATAACCTGCTTGTTCTCAGGGGAGATCCCCCGAAAGGAAAAAAAAGGTTTATTCCTGAAGAAAACGGGCATGAACATGCCGTTGACCTGGTCAGGCAGATCATGAATATGAACAAGGGGATTTACCTGGAAGATGAGATCGAAGATGCAACCCCAACGGATTTTTCGGTGGGCGTGGCAGGTTATCCGGAAAAACATTTCGAGGCACCCAATATGGAGTCGGATCTGAATTTCCTGAAAGAAAAGGTGGATGCGGGAGCGGATTATATTGTCACTCAAATGTTTTTCAACAATGCCAGTTATTTCGAATTTGTCAAACTCTGCCGCGAAAAGGGCATCACTGTCCCCATCATACCGGGCATCAAGCCCATAACATTCCTGAACGATTTAAAGCTGCTGCCCCAGACATTCTCCGTCGATATCCCGGAAGAGCTGGTCCGGGAAGTCAGTAAATGCAAAACCGATGCCGAGGCAAAACAGGCGGGTGTGGAATGGACAATCCGGCAGAGCAGGGAACTTAAGGCTGCCGGCGTACCTGCGATCCATTTTTACACCATTGGCATCTCGGATAATATAAAACAGATAGCCAGGGAGATATTTTAATTCTCCGGGATCTGTTCAAGGGTCATTACGAGATAATCCCAGAATTTTTTGACACTTTCTATATTCACCTTTTCATCGGGTGAATGCGGAGATCGTATGGTAGGCCCGAAAGAGATCATATCCAGTCCGGGGTATGCATCGCCGATAATGCCGCACTCAAGCCCCGCGTGAATTACCTTCACCTCCGGCACCTTCCCGAATCGCTCACTGTAAACGGTTTTCATGATTTTCAGGATGGCGGATTCCACATTGGGTTTCCATCCCGGGTAGCTGCCATCGTGGGTAACTTCGGCGCCGGCCAGTTCAAATACGCACTGCAGGGAACGGGAAATGCTGAGTTTGGCAGTATCCACCGAGCTTCTGACCAGGCACAGCATATTTATGCTCCCTTCCCCGGATTTTACCACGGCAAGATTGGAGGATGTTTCCACGACACCGGGCATATCGGCGCTCATCCGGATGACACCGTTGGGAAGTCCGAATACGGCGCGAACCATCCGGTCCTGTGCATCCATGTCAATCACCCCGGCAGGAAGCCCGCAGGGCTGCGCCTTGAATGAAAGCCCGGGTTCAACGCTTCCCAGCTCGGCCCTGAACATTTCCTCATGGGCTTTCACACTTTCCAGGAAAGCATCCGTCGATTCTCCCGGTACGGTCACGACCGCCATGGTTTCCCTGGGTATGGCATTTCTCAGGTTGCCCCCTTCAATGCCTGCCAGGCGCAATTTAAACTCCTTTCCGGCCGAAAAAAGGAAACGGCAAATAAGGATATTCGAATTGCCGCGACCCAGGCCGATATCCAGTCCCGAATGCCCGCCTTTAAGGCCCGTCAACGACAACCTGAAAGCCGTGGAAGCGGAGGGTACGTTTTCTTCATTATAATTCAGTTTACCGCTTGTATCCATACCCCCGGCACAACCGATATACAATTCACCTTCATCTTCCGAATCGAGGTTCATCAGTATCTTTCCGTCCAGTACTCCCCGCTGCAGACGGAAAGCCCCGGTCATACCCGTCTCCTCATCGACGGTCAGCAGAACCTCCAAAGGACCGTGCCTGAGGGATTTGTCCCGCAGCACGGCAAGTGCAGCGGCAACGCCTATTCCGTTGTCCGACCCCAGGGTGGTCCCACGGGCCTTCACCCATTCCCCTTCAATACAGGCATCAATGGGGTCCCTTTCAAAATCATGATCCGTTTCGCTGTTTTTCTGAGGGACCATATCCAGGTGCCCCTGGAGGATCACTCCCTTTCTGTTTTCGTAGCCCGGGGCGGCAGGTTTCCTGATGACCACATTGCCCGCCTGATCAACCATGGTTTCCAGGCCTTCCTTTTCCCCGAATGCCCTGGCAAACTCAACTGCTTTTCCCTCCTTTTTCGAGGGCCTCGGGATCCGGGTCAGCTCATAAAAAATCCCCCACAAGGCTTTGGGCTCGAGGTTGCTGATTTCTGTGCTCATATGTATTTTATTTTAACGAAATAACCTATTCGGAGATTTCTCCGAACGGCAATTCCAGTCCGAATTTTTGTTTTCTGTCCGCCGCCTTCAGCTTATAGGCCAGGTATATGGAGATGACCCCGCAAACAACAAGCATAAGGATGGGAAGGGTATAGTCATACGCCATATCCCCTGCCCTGATCGCTTCCAGATCCGGTTTATTGGTAAGATCCAGAACGGCCCCTATACCCCAGAAAAAGATGCCCAGACCCCAGTTCTGTATGGTGAACATGGTTGCATAGGCAGTTCCCAGCCTGCTCTCGGCAACGATCTTTGCGACCGCAGGCCACATTGCAGCAGGAACCAGGGAAAAGGCGATTCCCAGGCACAGAAGCCCTATGTATCCCAGGGCGGGACTGTTGAAGACCGAAAGGGACAGGTGAGCAAAAATCAATAAGAAAGAGCCCAGGATCATCAGGGAGGCTGCTTTCCCTTTCCGGTCGACATAATTACCGAATATCGGTGTAAAAAGTATGGTCCCCAGCGGGATCAGGCTGGAGGTTTTCGGCCCGTTGGTGAGCCAGACACTGAGGGTATCCTCCCAGAGCGCTCCGATAAACAACCCGAACAGGGCCAGTATAATGATGACTGAAAAGATCTTACCGCTCCTGTTCCTGATGTTAACAGGGACCAGTGAAAAAGCCAGTCCGAACAGAAAGAAGGCAATGATCACACAGGTATTCCCGAGCACAGCGCTCCCGAACAATACCGCCGCACCTTCCCCTGGGGCCAGGTCGTAGCTGAACCCGAACTTGTTCACCAGCAGGTCCGGGGCATACTGTATGAAGGGAAAAACAGCGGCATAGAATGACAGGCAAAGCAATGTAATATAAATGAAGGACGGGTTCCTGAGCAGTTTGAAAAGATCGGTAAACCTGAATTCTTCTTTTTCACCGGCTTCCTGCAGGGCATCCTGTCTGTCGATCCTGACATCGAATATCATATAGACCAGGAACAGGATCAGTGACAGGCCTATAAGCGTAGCCGCAAAAGTAACGGCGGTCGGAACATTCCCGTTGGCGATATCGATGGAAACGGCGATTGCCAGGGCGCTGCCCAGTCTCCCGAACCCCATGTTGACGGCCAGGCCCAGTGCCAGTTCATATCCCTTGAACCATTTCACTATGGTACGCGTGGCAACCACGCAAACAACCTCGAGGCCGGATCCGAACATGATCCGCCCGATGATCATAAGTGTCAGGACGGTCGTGTGTTGCTCCCCGAAAAAACCCTGCGAGGCGAGTGCCGTAATTCCGGAGCCGAGTGTGGCAAGGCCTCCGAAAACCAGCCCTGCAAGCCGGATACTCCATTTGTCAAGGATCATCCCTCCCAGGATGATCATACCAAACATATTTGCTATGGTGGTCAGACCGATCAGCCGTCCGTACTCTTCGCTTGTAAAGCCCATCTGGCTTTCCATAAGTCCTTTCAGGCCCGAAAAGAAATCCTGAAACCAGTAGGTGGCAAACATGAGCATGCTGACCAGTACGAGTACCAGCCAGCGCGCGGCTGCCGAGTCCCGCAAAGTCCTTTTTATTTTTTCCATGACTGCTTGATATTGTCGAATACTGCGAGCGTATGCCCCGCGGCTTGCTGCGGGGAATCTTCAATTTCAAAAATAAGAAAAAATTAACGGCGTGAATTTTTTCCTGTGTGAATGTTTCTTAACAGAAATTAAAGATAAATAAATGTTAAAATCCCGCTTATCAATAACCAAATCGGCCGGGAATCCGTAGTTTTAGTGAAAATTTGCATTTGACAGCTCAAAATATATTCGGATGAAAAAGCGGAAATTATTACTCATGGGATTCACGATGATGATCGCCCTGCCTGCAATATCCCAGGATGATACTGCCGCCGTGAAGTGGCATACGGTGGAAGAAGCGGAAAAGCTTTCCATGGAAACCCCGAAAAAATGGCTCGTGGATGTGTATACCGACTGGTGCGGCTGGTGTAAGAAGATGGACCAGGAAACCTTCAGCCATCCGGTTGTTGCCAAATACATCAATGAAAACTATTACGCGGTCAAACTGAATGCTGAATCGAAAGAAGCCATCAAATTCAACGGGACTACCTATAAATACATGGAACAGGGAGGAAGAGGCTACCAGGAACTTGCCGTAGGCCTTCTGAACGGACAGATGGCATTCCCCTCCATTGCATACCTGAATGAGAAGCTGCAATTGCTGGGCGCCATCCCGGGCTATAAAACCCCACGGGACATTGAGCTCCTGCTCAACTATATCGCCGAAGATAAATACATCTCAGAAACCCTGGCAGATTACCAGAAAACCTTTCACAGCCAGATCCAGGAATAATCTTACTCTCCAGAACCGAACGGCATGCTCAATACGGCCCCGTACTGGTATACAGGGATCCTGTCCATGATCAGCTTTTGATTGCCCAGGAATACATTTACCCTGGCCATGTCAGGTACCCGGTAATAAATTGCGTTTGTCAGGGATGGTCTCAGTTCCCCCTGCATATTTCCATGCAGGAACGCGGTTTTGCCTTCACGGATTACGGTCAGGGATACCGTTTCGGCATCCCTGCTGCCTCCGCTCACTACGCCGTTGTTTTTTGATATCCCGAACAAATCCACATGTTCGCTGTCTTCTCCGGCGGAAGGTGTAAAATAGAAGGTCAGCGTTTCACGTTGGGTTAACGTCTTCCCGATGAACAGAGAAAGATATTCCTCCTCCAGTTCATCCAGCTCCTTCAGGGCATGCTCCATGGCAACGCCTTCGGGCATGATATCGTAGTTTGCAGATATCATGTGGAACCGCCGCTTCCGTAATTTGAATATCAGGTCTGCTGCTTCCCGGGCCTTTTCATCGATGGTCCTGACGAGCAACTGATCCTGCAAAACAGGCACCTTAACGAAGGATGTGTCGGTCAGTATTGTTTTATACAGGGTGTCCGAAGAAAGCACGACGTTGGGGTGAATGCTCAGATCCTTGTAATACAGCGTTCCCGGAGTGCTACGGTCCAGGTATTCCGCAGCCGGATTCTCTTCCCCGGACATATTCCTGCCGGTAACGAACCCTTCAATACCGGGTGCGATTATAGCGGACAGGTCAGGCGTGCCAGAAACAGATTTAATCAGAAACCAGGCAGCAGGATCCGCTTCTGTTATCGGTTCCAGCCTTACCCCGGCAAGGCTCCATTCAATATTGCTTTCGGCAGGAACATTTTCAATCCCCATATATTTTTCGGCAAACCTGTAATAGGGCCCGCGAATTGTGCGGGTTATTACAATCTCGACCCGGATTTTCAGTGTGGTTTGCGGAAGTGAATATACATAGCCGCTTAACGTGCTGCCGTGATTTTCCGTAACAGGCTGTGTCTGGAAAATATCTGCAGGTGCGGTGCAACCACTGTAAATAAGGATACCGGCAAGTAAAAGTCCGATAATATTTCTCATCCTATACTTCTTTTAAAAACCTGAAAGCCTGACCCATGAAATCAATGATATCCCCTGCCACCAGAGATTCCTCCGATGATGCCTCCGCAGCCAGGTCACCTGCAAGTCCGTGCAGGAAAACCCCTGTAACGGAAGCATCCTGCGGGCTGTAACCCTGGCCGAGTAAAGATAAAATAATTCCGGTTAAAACATCACCGCTGCCGGCCGTGGCCATGCCAGGATTCCCGCTTGTATTGAACCAGCAGGTTCCGTCCGGGAACGCAATGCTCGTATGGGCCCCCTTGAGCACGACGATCACCCTGTTTTCCCTGGCGTATTCCATCTGCAGTGCATTCCTGGAATACCCATCTGCAGAAGGACCGGCAAGCCTGTCAAATTCACCGGGATGGGGTGTAAGGATTGTGTTCTCAGGCAGTTTTTCAATCCATGCGGGATTTTCAGCCAGCATATTCAGCGCGTCGGCATCGAGCACCAGCGGCACCCTTACGGATTCCAGCAGTTTCAGCAGGGCTTTTCCGGAATTGGATCTGCATCCGAGACCGGGTCCGGCCCCTACCGCCGAGAAAACATCCAGTTCCGGGATCCCGGAGAAAATAATATCGGACTGGTCAATGCTGACGAGGGATTCCGGTACGGAAGCCTGCATGATACCGTATCCGAACCTGGGCACATGCGTTGTAAGCAGTCCTGTGCCCGAACGCAGGCAGGCTTTCGATGCCAGAACGGCTGCTCCCATCATACCATAGCACCCTGCAATCAGAAGGGCGTGTCCGTATGTACCCTTGTGCGAAAACTTCTTCCTCGGATGGATCAGGCCCGCAATATGGGCTGCAGTTGTATAATAATAAGGACTGCTTTCTTCTGCGATGATGGTTTCATGAAGTCCGATCGGAAGTACGTCCCAGTTTCCCACAAAATCCTGGTTCTCGGAATAGAAGAAAGACAGTGAAGGGAACTGTAGTGCAAGTGTGTAATCCGCCCTGAAAATCCTTCCGGGATCATTCCCCCTGTTGTCCTCCCCGAACAGGCCGCTGGGTATGTCAATTGAAATCCGCAGGTTTGGCAGTCCGTTCAGATGATCTATTACCCCGGCAGCCAGTCCTTCTATCCCCCTTGCGAGCCCTGATCCGAAGATCGCGTCAATGATCACGGTGCCCGGTTCCGGATCAGGCAGCCCGCTGTCTTCGGAGATTTCCGAGACATTGACCTTCCCCTCCTTTTCAAGACGCTCGTAATTCGTCTTTGCGTCCGGCGAGAGATGATCCGAAATCCTGACAGGACAGGCTTCTACATGGTAATCCATATCGGCCAGCAGACGCGCGACGGCCAGCCCGTCTCCCCCGTTATTGCCGGGGCCTGTAACAACCAGAAAATGTGTATCCCGCCCGAACGCATCCGATAACCATGCAGCGATCTGCCCGGCAGCCCTTTCCATGAGGTCTATGGATGCCACAGGTTCATTCTCCATGGTATATGCATCAATCTTCCTGACCTGTTGTGAAGTAAAAATCTTCATTGTTTCTGCAGAGACTTTCCCGGCCCGGGTTCTCCCTCACAAATTTAAAACAATAATTCTCAATTCATTATAATATGAACCCTCCTGTGGCCTGTGACAAAAAGATTTCTATATTTGTCGAATTGTATATCAAAAAAACAAATTGTCATGCTGAAAGGACATCCAAAGGGGCTTCTCGTCGCTTTCTTCGCAAATATGGGAGAACGGTTCAGCTACTATACCATGCTGTCCATATTTGTTTTGTTTCTCCAGGCAAAATACGGATTTGACTATGCCATTGCTTCCCAGTATTTCGGGATATTCCTTGCAGCCGTATACTTTCTACCGCTTATAGGAGGGATCATTGCAGACCGGTGGCTGGGTTACGGAAAAACCATCAGCATTGGATTGGTGATCATGTTAATCGGAAAAATGATGATCGCCATTCCTACGTCAATGAACGGGGGACTGCCCCTTGTCATCGCCGGACTTGCAGTGATCAGCATAGGGGTCGGTCTTTTCAAGGGTAATCTCCAGGCGCTTGTCGGAAACCTTTATGATGACCCGAAATACAGCGGCAAAAGGGATGTGGCTTTCAATATATTCTATATGGGGATCAACATCGGGGCCATGTTCGCACCTACGGCGGCGGATGCCGTCAGCAACTTTATGCTGAAGAGGCATGACCTTTTTTACAAGGCCGACATACCCGCACTGGCACACAGGTACCTTGGGGGTGATTTTTCCGTTGCGGAAACCCTTCAGGGATTTGCGGCCCAACAGCCTGCATTTGCAGGAATGGGCGGGGACCTTGTCAATTTTTCGGAATATTATATAAACCATCTCGCGGAGTCATACCACTGGGCATTCGGCTTTGCATGTCTCTCCATCATCGCCTCCATGCTGATCTTCTGGGGATTCCGCAAGCATTACAGGCATGCCGACCTGACCGAAAAACAGAAAGCGAAAGACGAAACCCTGAGAGAGCAGATGGTTGTCCTGACCCCGATACAGGTACGGCAAAGGATCGTCGCACTCCTTCTGGTATTCTTTGTAGCCATGTTCTTCTGGATGTCCTTCCACCAGAACGGGGCAGCCATGACCGTCTTTGCCAGGGATTACACGGTCGACTCGGTGAACCGGCTGACCAATACCTGGTTCGACCTGTTCGGACTTCTGGCCATATTCTTTTCCGCGCTCGGGCTCATCTTTATGCTCAGGAAAAAAAGCAGCCGGATGCAGAGACTCATCGGATTCCTGTGTTTCGCCGGATTTGCCGTCCTTGCCTATCTGCGGATCAGAGGATATTCGGAGGAGAACGATTTTACCCCGCAGATGTTCCAGCATTTCAACCCGTTCTTTATAGTCGCACTGACCCCGTTGGTAGTGGGTCTTTTTAACTGGCAGAGGTCAAAAGGGAAAGAGCCCTCAGCCCCGAAAAAGATCGGAATCGGTATGATCATCACCTCGGTCGGGTTTACCGTTATGCTGATCGGTTCCCTCAGCCTCAGAGGATATTCGCCCGGTGATCTCGGGGAGATCAGGGCGCCTGAAAATACAGTTGTCAGCACCTACTGGCTGATCGGCACCTACTTCATACTGACCATTGCAGAACTCTTCCTGAGCCCCATGGCGCTTTCCTTTATTTCCAAAGTATCGCCTCCACAATACAAGGGAATGATGCAGGGTGCATGGCTCGCGGCCGTTTCTATCGCGAGCTACGGCGTGGCGCTGGTCGGGTTGTTATGGAACAAGATCCAGCTCTGGTTTTTCTGGGGGATCCTCGTTGGAGCCTGCCTGCTTGCGGCAATGTTAATATTCTCCATACTGAAAAGGCTGGAAAAAGCGACAGAGTAATGATCAGATCCTGTGAAACCGCAGCCGGTAAATCCTGGTCTGCAATATTTTTATCGAGAAGGCAGATATAAAACCGCAGCTGGAAATCAAAGATTTAAGGCTGTTCTTTATATCTGCCTTCTTTAATAAGATCAGATCCTGTGAAGAGCAGCATTAAGTTTTGCGCAGCAAAATTTGCCGGTTGCGGTTT
>CAYOPZ010000003.1:0-20455 GCA_964406005.1 uncultured Bacteroidaceae bacterium | reverse complement strand
TTTGCCGGTTGCGGTTTTTATATCTGCTTCAGGGCAACCTGTCTGAAAATGACGGTCAACATACGCATCTCAGACCAGGAAATATATTAATTTACTATATTTAGTTCTGCAATTTCCATGAAAAGAGTATTTCAAATACTGCTGTTACTGGCCCTGGCATTTGAACTGAAGGCACAAACCGCCGACAGCCTGCTGCAGGTTGCCGAGACCACAGAAAACGATTCCGTCAGGATCGATGCCTATCTGACCCTCATGCAGTATTATCTTAACCGGGACCTTCTGAAAAGTGTGGACTATGCAAGCCAGGCCCTTGATCTGGCCCGGCAGACAGGATCAATCAGACAGGAAAACAGGGCGCTGACCTTGCTGGCAGCCGCCAGGTACTACCAGGGCAATTACGACGAGGCGCTGCTTAACTGGCAGGCCGCCGTCGAACTGCTGATCAGGAGAGAATCAGAGGAACCGGATTCATTCGCACGCATGGACCTGATGCAGGAAAGAGCCCAGCTTCTCAACAACCTGGGGGTGGTTTATAAAACGCTTGGGGAATACGAGAAAGCCATTGAATACTACCAGGAAAACCTTAAGATACAGGAACAACTGGGCAATCTCAAGTTAATGGCACAGAGTAAGGCCAATATAGCCAATGTGTATTATGCATTCGAGCTGGATTATGATAAATACCTCGATTATTACCAGCAGAGTCTCGACCACATGAAGGAATACCTGGCAGACAATCCTGATGATCAGCAGGGAAAGCAATTCCTTGCACAGGTTTACCTGAATATCGGGATCGCCTACAAGGAGATCGAGCAGGACGACCTCGCCCTTGAAAATTTCAACCTTGCACTGGACCTCTATACGGAGCTTGACAATATGGTCGGAATCGCAAACACCCAGAACAATATGGGGCTTCTGTACCTTGCCGGGGGATCCTACCAGGAAGCCCTTGAGGCGAGCCTGAATGCCCTCAGCGTTTACAGGGAAATCGGGCAGCGCAAGGAAGAGGCGGGAGCCCTTAAGGATATCGGACAGATATATTATGAATGGAAAAGATATTCCGAAGCCCTTGATTATTTTAACCAGAGCCTTGACATTTTCAGGGAACTCAACCTGAAAAAGGAAATGTATGACGTGTATAAATACATTTCGGATGTATACAGGGACATAGGCGATTACCGTCAGGCACTGGAAAACTATGAGCTCTATAACATGCTTAAAGATTCCAGCCTGCGTGAGGACAACCTACAGGCGATTTCCGAGCTCGAAACAAAATATGAAACCGAGCGTGTGGAAAGGGAAAATGAATTGCTGAATACGAAAAACCAGCTCCAGGAAGCGGGACTGAAAAGACAGCGTATCATTCTCTTCTCCGTGATGGGCATATCGGTTATCATACTGGGCTTCGGCTTCGTTACCTACCGGCAGTACCAGGCCAAGAAGAGGGCCAATATCCTGCTGGAGGAACAGAATATCGAGATCAAGCAGCAACGGGACCAGATCTTCCAGCAGAAGCAGGAGATCACAGACAGCATCCAGTATGCAAGCCGCATACAGGATGCCATACTGCCTTCCCCGACCATGTTAAACAAGCTCCAGGAACATTTCATCCTGTTCAGGCCAAGGGATATCGTGAGCGGTGATTATTACTGGATGACCATGAAAGACAATATGACGGTTGTTGCAGCAGCAGATTGTACAGGTCACGGGGTGCCGGGAGCCTTCATGAGCATGCTTGGCATCTCGTTCATGAATGAAATCGTCAACAAGAGCGACACTACCCAGGCAAACGAGATACTGAACCAGCTTCGGGACAATGTCGTGAAATCGCTCGGACAGACCGGTCAGGAAGGTGAGGCACAGGACGGCATGGATCTGGCTCTGTGCGTGATTGACATGAAGGGAAAAAAGATCCAGTATTCCGGGGCATACAATCCCCTCGTACTCATCAGGAATAACGAACTGACGGAATATAAGCCAGATAAAATGCCCATCGGGATACATAAGGATAAAAAGGATTCCTTTACAAACCAAATCATTGATATAGAGATCGGGGATGCATTGTACATGTTCTCAGACGGGTATGTCGACCAGTTCGGCGGGCCCAAACAGAAAAAGTTCATGTCGAAGAATTTCAAGGATCTCCTGCTTGAGATCAATGCCAAACCCATGGAGGAACAGAAAGCGATTCTTGATAAAAACCTCGAGGAATGGATGGGCCATGTCGATCAGATCGATGACATCCTGGTAATGGGTCTTCGCATCTGATCAGGATGCAACCTTTATCTGTTTTTCCGGGTCTTCTGCTATTGAGAAACATCCGTTTTTTTTTGTAACTTTCATCAAACGTTCTTACCCGTTTTGACGAATTAACAGCTACTGTTGAAAAAGAAAAGTACGCAAATGAAACCTGATATCCATCCGGGCGTATCAGAACTTACTGATCAATACTAAAAACATATACCATGAAAACATTTCTACGCTTCTTCCTGATCCTCATGCCTGCCATTCTTACTGGCGGTACCGTCATGGCGCAGTCGCCACCTTCCGCAAGCTGGACTGCCGATGTTTACTCCGGTTGTGCTCCCCTGACGGTTAATTTTACAAATACATCCGATACTGCGGCTGTCAGCGGACCATCATACTGGGACTGGTATATCGAAGGACAGGCGATGCCGCCCGTTACCAGCACGAACCCGCCCCCGATTCTATTCGAAGAGGGCGGCTTCTGGGAAGTTACCCTGACCCTGTCGGATGATATGGGACCCGTGGATTCATATACGGGATATATAAATGTTTATCCCGACCTGACTGAATTCTACTTTTCAACCGGAGCGGAAGCCTGCCCGGGCGAACCGGTCAATTTTCATTTCGATAACCTGGACAGCTGGTATTCCGTATCATGGGACTTCGGTGACACGACAATAAGCCTTTATGACGACAACTGGGTCAGTCACACCTATTACAATCCCGGCACTTATGACGTAACGCTGATCGTGGATCATTTATGCGGCCCTGATACCGTCACCCAGCCGATCACCATAGGCCCCGGCGCCATACCAAAGGTAGAGGCATTCACCGAAGGAAGCAATGTGATCTGTCCCAATGAAGAGGTCATTTTCAATACCTCGGAAAAACATGTAACCTACCTGTGGACTTTCGGGGACGGTATGACATCCACACTGAGAAGGCCCTCGCATTTCTATGATACGCAGGTTGCAGCGGATTACCAGGTGATCCTGTCGGCCACAAATGCCTGCGGCAATACGGGAAAAGATACCATAATGGTCAGCGTGGTTACCGACCAGCCGGCAAATGCGGGGTTTTCCATAGAAACGAACCAGGGCGGGGAACAGGCCTGTCCGAACACCGAGGTCAGACTGTACCCCTACAGTCCGGCCGCATCGTATGAATGGGACCTGGGTGACGGAAGCTTTTCAAATGAACGCTACCCGGTGAATTACTATACGCAGGAAGGCTGGTACTATATTACACTGACACTTATGAACGGATGCGGGAATGTGGCAAGCCATACGGATTCAATAGAGATCTATGCACACGGCGAAGACGGGCTATATACCGAATTCTACTTCGACATTGAGGGAATGGACTGGGAAGAACTGCAGGGGGACACCGTTCGGGTATGTCCGGGTGAACTGGTAGGCTTCCGGAACGAATCCTATTCATACGAAGGAACGAACCTGAAGTATCTGTGGGACTTCGGGGACGGCCAGACTGCGCACAGCAAGGATGCCTCGCACGTTTATTCCGGACCGGGCTATATGAAGGTAACCCTGACGGCCACTACCGTCTGCGATGCCAGCGGAACTTTCGAAAAATGGGTTTGGGTGGATGACACGATGACTCCCGAAACCTACCTGAGATCCGCCCCGGATGTCGTCTGCGACGGAGAAAGGGTCTTCTTCTGGGATGATGAGCACCAGGATGTAGGAAGCAATATTTATGACATTGACTTTGGAGACGGCACTTCACTGGACAATATAACGGAACCCACCGACACCATCCTGGAAACCCTTGCAAGTCATGTATACACGGGAGCACCCGGTGATACTTTCAATTATGTATTCACCGTCACAAACCTGTGCGGAAATACCGCCACGAAGAACGGGACCATAACGATCACAGACCAGACCAGCGAAATACCCTTTTATTATGTCGATAACAGCACCATGATGGAAGGGAGCCAGCCCATGGGAGACTGGAGCGAGAGGAAGGATCCCACTGACCATGAATTCAATATCCACGTTGCATGGCCCGGTTATACCCCGGGACAGGATACTTTTGCAGTATTTTTCTGGTACGAAGGCTTCTATCCCAATGAGGACCTGGGACCGGCCCACGGATTTGTCAGGTTTACAAGCAGCGATATCGTCAACGGGGATTCGGTACTTGCATACGTGCCGATCAATCCCATGTACGGACCTTCTGTGGGGTTTGCAGCCGGCTGGACCTGCAACGGGCAGTACAGCCAGGGGATAGAGCCAGAGGTATGGGGCATGCAGACAGATTACAGTCTTGTACCAATCAACAGCATGCCCATTTCAATCGGAGGAATGACCAACATGTCAGACTTCGGGCCTCCCATTGCACTGGAAGGGGTCGAGACCTGGGACGGGATCTGCAACTATGAGAAACCTGCACGCAATTACTATTACAAGATCAATACCGGGTACTACATTCAACTGAATTTCGATGACGACGGGGAGTATTACCTGTACGCATCTTCCGACATTGAAGGCGATAACTGGCTGACTGATATCTCATCCGGAACGTATTTACTTGTAGAGAGCAACCTTATCGAAATGACGGACACGTATGAGTGCCTTGGAATCGCCTCCTATAGCTTTACAATCACCCAGGATGAAATTGATTTCACAACGGGAGGAGATCCCTGCCCCGACCGCCAGCAGTACATGACGGCAAAGCCATTTATAAGAAAGCTGGATTTCGGGGGTTCGGAGGACCGCTCGGCCTGCGTGGGAGACAATGTGCTGTTCAAAATTGCAGGCGGCAATACCTATGAATGGCATTTCGGGGATGGCGCCACAAGCACCGAGCAATACCCCATGCACAGCTACGGGGCCCCGGGCATATACGATGCATATGTCATAGCCATGAATGCCTGCGGCCGGACGGATACCATACACACACCGGTAACCGTCGACACCACGAACTTTCCGGATGCACAGTTCGGATATGAAGGCTGGGATTTCCCGAGGCTTGAGCCCGTACAGTTCTACTGGGGGGATAAGTACAGGGATCCGGCCGGGAACCTGAGCTTCCTCTGGGATTTCGGTGACGGGGGCACATCCACGGCCATGAATCCTGCACATGCATATGAACGCGACGGCGAGTATATGGTCACACTGACCCTGACAAACGGCTGCGGAACGGATACCTGGTCGGATTATCTCTACATCAGGGATGCCGTCCTGAACTGCGAGGCAAAATTCGTTACCGATTCCGTTGTGGGCCAGACAGCGTACTACAGGGATATTTCGCGCGGAGAGGTTACTTCATGGTTCTGGGATTTCGGGGACGGATACACCTCCACTGAGAAGGATCCGGAACACACTTACTCCCGGAACGGGATATTCTTCGTATGCCTTTCGATCTACGACAGCATAACCGACTGTGCATCACAGGTCTGTCATGAGGTCCAGGTCGGAACGCTTAACTGCAAGGCGGATTTCGTGTACAACAGCAACGATGCTACAAGCACCGTGCAGTTCACTGACCGTTCGACTCCCACACCCTCGGAATGGTACTGGGATTTCGGGGACGGAAGTTTCTCCGACCAGCAGAATCCCGTACACCCGTACGACGAGCCGGGCCTTTACACTGCCTGCCTTTCCATCTATAATTCTGGGAACGATTGTTTCTCCGAATTCTGCATGGAAGTCGAGGTGGGAGCTACCGACACGAATTACTGCTTTGCAGATTTCTCTTTCTTTGTGGATGAAGACAATTCCGTAAAATTCACCGATAAGTCTTCCAGCAATATAACCAACTGGTACTGGACCTTCGGTGACGGTACATTCATACAGGACAGGAATCCAGTGCACAGCTACCAGTACACGGGCATTTACCGGGTATGCCTGATCGTCTTTGACCAGTTCTCGGGATGCAGGGCAGAAATATGCAAAAAGATACCCGTAGGCGTCTCTGCATGCAACCAGAATGCGGAATTCTCGTTTTTCATCGACATCACAAACAACCTGGTAACCTTTAACGACCAGTCCACCGGCACGATTACGGACTATTTCTGGGACTTTGGGGACGGAACCACTTCTGCCAGAAAAAATCCAAAACATCAGTATACGGATCCAGGCTTTTACCTGGTGGCGTTTTCAATAAGGGACAGCGTATCGGAATGCGCCGACCATACTGCGAAATTCCTGCAGATCGGCACTGTGGACTGCCGGGCTGAATTCGAGTACAAGGTCGACGGATCCACGAACAATGTCCAGTTCTACAATCAGTCAAAAGGAAATATCGCTGATTATTTCTGGGATTTCGACGACGGCAATTTCTCTGAGGAAGAGGATCCCATGCACAATTTCAGCAAACCCGGGCTTTACCAGGTATCGCTGACCGTAGTGAGCGAAGACGACCTCTGTATGGATCACTTCGTGGAACCGGTACAGGTGGGTAATATCAGTTGTGCGGCAAACTTCAAGTATTATATTGATTCGGCCAACAATGTCGGATATTTCACCCCTGAAGCCATCGGGAGCATTACCGATTACCTGTGGATCTTCGGGGACGGCAGTATCTCCACAAGGACAGAACCTGTGCACAGGTTCCCGCAGCCGGGCTATTATACGGTAGGGCTGAACACCCTCGACGAAGTTACAGGCTGCATGGATTACTATGAGGAGATCATCCTGATCGGACGGGCAGGCATAGACTGCCGGGCCGATTATATCTACAGCAGCGATCCCGGCAACCGGACTGTAAAATTCAATGACCGGTCCAGGGGAGACATCGTTAAATGGGTATGGGACTTCGGGGACGGCGAGCATGCATTTGAAACGAATCCCGAACATGTGTATAACAATGAAGATTATTACATGGTCTGCCTAACCGTGGTCAACAGCGACGGCATTCCCAATACTTACTGTGACTGGGTGCAGGTGGTCACGCAGGAAGCCGACGATTGCTTCGCGGATTTCCTGTATTCGGTTGACAGTGCGACACAGACCGTAACCCTGGTGGATGCCTCCTACGGCGATCCCGACGCCTGGAAATGGAAATTGGGTGACGGAACCGAATCCAGTGTTCAGAATCCCGTGTATACTTATGACGATCCCGGTTACTACGTGGTCAAGCTCAGGATAAACAATACTTCTTCAGGATGTACGAGCAGGCATTCCGAACTGATAAATGTTGCCAAGGAGTACCTGGGGATCCAGGCCGGTTTCGAATACGACATCGACAGTACCCAGCAGAAAGCGGAGAGTTACCCGGTCGATTTCATCGGTGTATCCCTCGGAGATGCGGGCAAGCTGAAATGGTCGTTTGGTGATGGCACCTACGATACGACCTCACTGAATCCGACCCATATATATGCCTCGCCGGGCACCTACTGGGTATGCCTCACCGTTACGGATCCTGTCACCGATTCTTCGAGCACGGACTGTGATTCCGTAACCGTGGGAAGTGCAACAGGAATCGAATGGTATATGAACAACAATTTTATGCTGAGCAGCTATCCGAATCCATCCGAAGGCATCACGCACATTGTGTACGAGTTGCCTGTGGCATCGGATGTTGACCTGGCCCTGTTCGACAATATGGGACGGATGGTGGATATACTGGTCAGTGAGAACAGGCAGCCATCGGGGAGTTACCGTGTCGAGTACAATGCTTCCCGCCTGAGCAGCGGTTTGTATACCCTGAGGCTGGTGGTGAACCAGGGTGTTTATACGTCTAAAATGCTCATAAGATAACTGCTTGCACATCTAATTAATTGATCAGGTCCTGTAAAACCGCAGCCAACAAATCGAAGATTTAATGCTGCTCTTTACAGGACCTGATCATATATAACCGCAACCGGCAAATCAAAGATTTAATGTTGCTCTTCACAGGATCTGATCATATATACAACGACAGTCTGCATATCATTGAAGAGGGTCCTTTTTTTTATTAACTTCATCTGATCCTTAAAATCCGCTCTGCCATGGCATACAAGACCTGGAATCCCTATACATGCCGGGAGGAAATGAAATTCGATTTTATATCCGGCACCGCGCTCGAAAAAAAACTGAAACTCGCCGATACGGTTTTCCGGGAATGGAAAGAGCGGTCATTTGAGGAACGAGGGAAGATACTCGGCAGGCTTGCAGGCCTCCTTGAAAAGAATAAAACACATCATGCCGGGATCATTACCGCAGAGATGGGCAAACCCATCAGCCAGTCTGCCGCGGAAATTGAAAAATGTGCATGGGTTTCAAGGTACTATGCTGAAAAGGCGGAGGAATTCCTGGCCCCTGCCGGGATGGAATCGGCTGCAGGTAAAAGCTATGTAAGATTTGATCCCCTGGGTACGATTTTCGCCGTTATGCCCTGGAATTTCCCATACTGGCAGGTGTTCCGCTTTCTTGCCCCCAACCTCATGACAGGAAATTGCGGACTGCTGAAACACGCATCCAATGTCCCGCAATGTGCCGTTGCCATGGAAATGCTCCTCCGGGAGGCGGGTGCCCCGGAAGGTGTTTTTCAGAATCTTTTCATTGATTATGATCAGGTGAAAAGCGTAATCGGGCATCCGGGTGTGCAGGGCGTGACCCTGACAGGCAGCAATGCGGCAGGTAACCGAATCGCTTCGCTGGCAGGAGCACAGGGAAAAAAAACAGTGCTGGAACTGGGCGGCAGCGATCCTTTTGTGGTCTTTGACGATGCGGATCTGGAAAAAGCGGCGGAGGTGGCCGTTACGGCCAGGTTCCAGAACACGGGACAAAGCTGTATTTCGGCCAAAAGGTTCATAATCCATGATTCCGTATTCGATGCTTTCCTGGATCTCTTCGAAGGCCGGGTAAAAAAACTGAAAACGGGGGATCCCATGGATTACGGGACGGTGATAGGACCCCTTGCCCGGAAAGATCTCCTACTCGAACTGGAAGACCAGATCAGAAGAATGACGGACCAGGGAGGCAGGATACAAACGGGCGGGAAAAGACTTGATGAAGACAGTCTTATACTTCTGCCCACAATCATTACAGGACTCCCGATAGATGCGCCCGTAAACATGGAAGAGCTTTTTGGCCCGGTCATACCCCTCTTCCGTTTCACTTCATATAAAGAAGCCATATTCATGGCAAATCATACCCCGTTCGGCCTGGGGGCCAGCATATGGACGGGCAACAACAGGAAGGCGGAAAATCTTGCCAGGCTGATAGAAGCGGGAACAGTGGCCATAAACGGTATGGTTGCATCCGATCCCAACCTTCCTTTTGGCGGGATCAAAGCTTCGGGCTACGGAAGGGAACTCTCCGGAGCCGGTATCCGGGAGTTCACCAACATGAAAACAGTAAGCAGATTTAACTGAGATCCTTCCAGTTCTGCCGCAAAGTATTTTTCTTTAAGGACCGGCATAATATTTCCCTGAAGCGCTCCCTCCGGATCTCCTCGGCACCAAGGTTCCTCAGATGGGGAGTGGACTGCTGGGCGTCTATCATGTCAAAATCATGTTTCCTGGCGAATTCCACAAGGTGATGGAGGGCCACCTTGGAAGCATCCCTGTCAAGATGGAACATGGACTCTCCGAAAAAAACACCCCCCAGGGAAACCCCGTACAATCCTCCGGCCAGCTGCCCTTCCCGGTAAGCTTCCACGCTGTGTGCATAACCCTCGGCATGCAGTGTTTGATAGGCCAGTTTCATTTCAGATGTAATCCAGGTTCCTGCCTGGCCCGGCCTGGGCACCTTCGAGCAATGATCAATCACTTCTGAAAAGGCCGTATCCATCCTCAGGTCAAATATTTTCCTCCGGATCGTCTGATTCAGGCTTTTGGAAACCTTCATACGGTCGGGAAACAGCACCATCCGGGGATCGGGAGACCACCAGAGGATGGGAGAACCTTCTGAATACCATGGAAATATACCCTTTGAGTAGGCTTCAAGAAGCACGGGCACATCCAGTGTTCCGCCAATGGCAATGATTCCATCCTGACCGGTAAACCCGGGATCGGGAAAATAATCCCGGTCGTATTTATCCTTTTCCCTGTATTGAATGTTCATCATCCGGTTAATATCAGATTGCATAAAATTAATAAGGAATTCCCGATAATTTAGTAATTTTCAGGTTATGCTGCACCGGGATTCCATTTCACCCGGCAGATGCATCCGTAAGCCATGAAATGGAAAGAAGACCTTAAAAAATTCGAATCGGATAACTATACGGGATCCGCGGAACTGCTGGTACAGTATATTGACCTTATCCTCTACTGGCTGGACAAGGGAGACCTGCGCTCCTCAAAAGACAAGTCCTTCCTCATGGAAAATCTGGCCCGTCTGCAGGAAACCCATAAAACCCTCTTCGTACTTGTTCACTTTTATAACCAGGTAATCGACATACTGAAAGAAGAAACCGAACACTGGAGCAGCATGTTGCTCGGGTTCCTCAGGGAGTACAGGATCATCTGGTCAAAAGTAAACCATAAGCTTGCCCTGCAGGCTCTTTCTGTCGCCGATCTGAATCAGAAAACAGTGCTGAGTCACAGCCAGAGCAGTGCAGTAAGGGAAGTATTCAACCTTTACCCCGGGAATAAGAAAAAAGTAAGGGTGATCCAGACCGAATCCAGGCCCGTCATGGAAGGACGCATTCAGGCCGCCAGTCTTTCCAGGCTCGGCTACGAAGTTAAGCTGATCCCGGATGCCGGCTTTTCCAGGCATCTTGAAAGGATAAACATGATCCTTCTTGGGGCCGATGCCGTATACAAGGAGTTCTTCATAAACAAGACTGGGACATACAATATCTGCCTTGCAGGTAAAAATGCAGGCATTCCGGTTTATGTACTGGCCGACAGCCGGAAATACTGGTTCTCACTCCCGTCCGAAAAGCAGGACATCGAATATATAGAAAATCCGAAACCTGCCGACGAACTCTGGCCCGATGCCGAACAGGGAATAGATATTGAGAACTATTATTTTGAAAAAACACCTGTAGGCTGGGTTGACGGTTTCATTACCGAAACAGAGGTTTTGAAACCCGCACAGCTGGAATTCATGCAGAAACAGGCAAAATAGGAGAGGTTTCATTCCCCGGGATCAGCGTCTCTGAACTCCATATTTTTATCCGGTACCATCTCCAGGTCCAGCTTTGCAATCAGCTTCAGGTCCTCCACATCTTCCTCCAGGTCAATGTCATCGGGATGGTATATCCATCTCGCCTTTACCTTCCCCCCCTGTTCGGCGTACTCCTGCAGCTTCATCATAAGATGGAGGATGCGTTTCGAAGAACTCGTATTGAAATAAGTCAGCCTAAAATCGAATTCGATGGGACCTTTGACCTCCTGGATGTACCGGTCTATCCATGACATCAGTTTTCCGTAAAATTCAGACGCTTTTTCCGGAAAACTTTCACCCGATAATTCACATTTTCCTGTTCCGGCACGGAAACTGACATAGGGTTTATCGTACTCATCCTGAACGGCAGAAATGATAAGATCTTCCATGATGGGATGCCTGTTCTGAATAATTGACTAAAGTTAAAGTTTTATACCCATTATGGTAATATCATCCCTTTGTTTTTCTGTTTTCATGAATCCGAGCATCAATTCTTCAAGTCTGACTTTCAGTTCCCACATGGAAATATTCCCTTGATCATTGATAAATTGAATAAACCTCGGGGATCCAAACCGCTCCCGGGACGGTGCGTTCTGGTCCATCAATCCGTCAGTGGCCAGGAAGATCCGGTCACCTTCCTCCAGCGATAACTCTTTCTTTGTAAAAGGCGACGGATTGAAATGTTTGCCTCCTATGGTCCTCCTGTCGGCTTTGACGGTTTCCACAGGCTGATTGTTCCGCACCAGGAACAGTGGCAGGCGTGCCCCTGTATAACTGATATAAATCTCCGGCCGTTTCTCATTTTCAGGAGGCAGCCTCACAATTTTACATAGACATACTTCCATGCCGTCATCATTTTCCGACTTATGCTGGTGCAGAGCCTGACGCAATCTCTGATCCATCAGTTCCAGTATCCTGTCGGTCTGATAAACCTTATTTTCGTTAATGATTTCACTCAGCATCCTGGCGCCGATCATCGACAGGAATCCTCCGGGAACACCGTGCCCTGTGCAATCCACTACGGCGACAAAGCTTGTATCTTCTCCGGATTTCTTTTTCCCCAGGTGAGAGAACCAGTAGAAATCACCGGAAACTATATCCTTCGGATAAAAGATGATGAATGTACTGAAGAGATTGTTCATTTCATCTTCAACAGGAAGCATAGCCTGTTGAATGGTCAGGGCATAATAGATGCTCGCAGTTATATTCTCATTTTGTTCCCGGATGATATGGTTCTTCTCCCTGAGTATCCTGTTGGTCCGTTTTTTAACCCTGTAAGCCCTGTAAACGAAAAATCCCAGAACCAGTACAAGCATGGAAAGAATGATGAAAAAAATCAGCACATGCTTCTGCCACTCGATCTGCAGGCTCTGATCATCAAGGATGGCCTGCTGTTCATCCATCAGAGCTTTTTGTTGCCGGATGTCCCTTTGCTGTTCCTTTATGGTATCGCTGCGGTTCTGTATCTCCTTTTCCTTACCTGCAATCTCCTCATTCAGCGTGCTGATTTCTGCCTCCCTTGCCCCGATCTTCCCTTCCTGTTCATCGAGCAGCCGGATCTTCCCGGCCAGATCCTGCTGTTTCAGTTCAACGTTATCCGACAGGCTGTCAAGCTGGATGGTCTGCAGCCGGATTTCCCCGTTCAGCTGGTCAATTTCCAGCATCCGCTGCTGAAGCGCCCTCATGCTTGAATCCAGCAGGGTCTGCTTATGCTGAAGTTCTTCATTCAGTTCATCTATTTCCGATTTCCTTTGTGCAAGCTCCTCTTCCGATGCCCTGTATATCTCACGGAGATCTTCTTCCGTACCTCCGAATGCCAGTATTTTTGCCGAAACGGCCAATCCCGCGGCCTCGATATTGGCCTTGTTGATTTCAAACGGATCGGAACCAAAGTTCATGCTCAGAAGGTTGATCATTGTATATTCATAGAGGTTGCTGCTGTCGGTCACGATCAGTACGGGCTGGTCGATGACGCGGTTCCATACCCTGCGCAATGAAACATTTATTTCCTCCCCGACATACAGGATGTTCACAGGCCGGATGTCCCTGATCCTTTTAAAAAAGGTCACCTGAAAGGGTTTTGTTTTAATGCTCCTCGATTCCGCCTTGAAACTTAATTCCGTATAGACAGGCTCTGATGCCAGAACACCGATCTCAAAGGTGTCGATCTGATCCTCATCCTCCCAGCTTATGTAGCCGGACAGTAAAATGAGGTATTCGGATTTCTGCCATTCTTCCGATAAAACCTGTGCAAAACCCTGATGGCAGAAAACGAAAAAAAACAAAACTGAATAAAGCCAGCCGCTTTTAATTAAATGCCGGCAGGCGAAGGGATTTGTCCGGGAACATTTATCACTGCAGCAATCCATACAATCCTTTATGGATTTCGTTTTCTTCCCGACAAATTTAGGAAATCCTGAATAAAACGTACCTGAAATCCCGTCTGTCAGTTCCCTGATTTTTCCGACAATAATCTTCTCTCCTTAAGCCTGAGGTCCTCCAGTGTCCGGGAACGCAGGTAGTCAACGATCAGACGATTAAGATCGATCCAGAAATCCTTGACCGAGCAGATATCATATCGTGCGCATTCCGAATCTCCTGCAACGCAGTCATTGACTTCAAGATCGTAATTGAAGGCTCTGTAAATATCATAGGTAGTGATCTCGGCAGGGGAACGCGCCAGCCTGTAGCCGCTGTTTTTACCTCTGGCATTACGTATGAGTCCTGCCACTTTGAGGGAAGAAATGATATGATCAAGATATTTTACAGAAATACCCTGGTTCTGAGCTATGTCTTTCTGATATATCCCCCCTTCCCGGTCTGCCATGGATATTTCAAGCATAGCCCGGATTCCATACCGGGTTTTGGTATTGAATTTCATTTGCTGATCATCAGGTCTGCCTGCTCCCTTTCTGTAAAATTAACAGAAAAATCAACATTGATAAAATCCTGCACCCTAACCAGGCCAAAGAATTTTACCGGGGGATCGAGCTTGAAATCAGAGATCATAATGGTTTTATCCCCTCTCAGGCACAAACCGCCTTCCGGGTTCCTTTCCACTTCACAGAGGATATCGTACACCCTGGTGATACCGGCCATTGTAATGCCTGCTTTTACCATATTGCTTTTAGTGTCCCGGCCTGAATCAGTGATCTCATAGAATTCAATGACAATTGAGGGATACAGGTCTGATTTTACCAATGCATAAAAGTCTTTTTCCATTCCTTCCGACTTCCCTCTGAATTCTTTTACCGGGAGGTTCAGCCTGCCGGATCCGGTTGTAGATCCGTCAGGAGCCAGGTGAAATGAAACGGGATGTGTACCGAACGAATATTCCAGTTCGAATGAATTCAGATTGGTGCTTCCCAGTATTTTAATATAACAGGCGCAGGAAGCATCCTCATGATCCCCCTCCGACATCGCTTCCGTATTCAACGGAATCAGAAGAAATAAAAATGAAACGATCGCCACCATGGATTCCATAATGAGAGTTCATTTAAAACGGCTAGAAGGATACGGCGGCTTCAACCATCAAACCATTGAAACCTGCATTCTGGCCGTACCCGGTAAAGTTGTTATAGTCCTGTTTAACATATTCGGCTTTCAGCATGATATTCTCTGTCAGAGACCATCCCGCTTCCACCTGCAACCTTGAAATATCCTGGTCACGGTCATTGGATACGGCATTGAAGCGCCCGCCTCCGTAGAACTGTCCGTCTTTTCCAAAGCGGTATAAGGCTTCGAGGGCAAACTGGTTAAAATCAAATTCAGCCCCGCTGAAAGCTCCTGTTCCCGTAGTCTTCTCGTATGTCCCGAAAAATTCCAGGCCGTGGAATTTCGTAAACACATTCAGCATCATTGCCGAATTCTTATCGGTAAAACCCGGACCCCATCGGCCGGATGTATGGCCGGACGAAATATCCACATCCTCCGCGTTTCCCGTCTTGAGTTTCATGACAAGGTAATACCTCGAACCGGTACGGTCACCGTTATACAGGGATCCGAAATGATGGTTCCCGCAGTAATATCCCGAAACGGTCCCCCTGAGCCTGAAATCTTCCGTGAACTGCCTGTCGAAACCCAGTTTGGTGTAAAAACCCAGCTCATCGCCCAGGTTATACGAGGAATAGGTATTCCCGGAAAAACTGGCAAGATCCGGTCTCAGGCTACCGGAGGTTATCCCTCCCATGAAGATCAGATCGTTTTTCCTTACCATGGCTTCGAATGCAGGAGCCGTAGTGAAGGCATTCATAATATAGTTCCCCACGAATGGATTTGCAGTTACCCTGCCGTTATCCGAACGGCGAAAATGGGCATCACCGAAATTGAGTTCCATAACACCCATTTTCAGTGTAAGCACATTCATTAACCTGTTCAGGAAGGAAGAATTTGTAAAGGGCAGCTGATCAATCAGCAGATACCCGCCTTTCACCCAGGCCTCGGGATGATGCCTCGATGAAAGGTATGTGATAAGATTAACCCTGATCCCGGGCGACAGGTCAGCGGAAATGTTCAGGTTTGCCGTAGGGAGATTCACATTCTTTCCAAGCGGAATCAGTGCACTGTCCGCAGTGTGTTTCAGTCCTTGATATTGTATGGCAAAATCTGCACCTACATCAACCTCAGGCCCGTCAAATTCCGCAGCATCCAGCATTTTCTCCTCGAATTGCTGTCCATTCGCCTGTGCGGCAAATAGCAGCACCAACATTAAAAAAGCCATTCTGTTCATAAGATTACGATTTATATTAATAATGAAAGGTTAATCACCCAGGAAAGCACTTTCTTCCCTGTGCCTTACCCAGGTAGTAATGAAAATGATACCAACGGTATCTCCCGTCTTGAGCGCCCCCAGCATCGCTATCGGAGGTTTAACATCAAAATCCGACATATTCAGACTCTTATTGCCGGATATCTCGATCAAATCCCCCCGGTAAGTCCCGGAAAAAGGAAGGGATATGACCTGTATCCTGCCGGCTACGAAAAGGGTCCCTTTGACGTTCCCGCTGAGTTTTCCTTCACCCGCAGTAAATTCGGTTACTTCATCAAGTCTGAATGAGATCTCGGAAAATTCGTCAGCCAGAAGGGCATTTCTTGTTTTCTGGTCCATAATGCTTTTCCCGCTGACAATCCGGTCGGAACGTATGGTTAAATACAGGTTCTCAATACCGGATGGAGAGGTACTGTTCATATTAAATACCGCACGCCCCGAGGGATGTTCAACATCCATTTCCCAGTCATGAACGTTTGAAGTACCGGTCACCCGGATGGCTGTTTTGTCAACCGAAAGATCATAGGTTGCCTGTGCATTCAATACCTTCAGCCCAATGACCGGGACAATTACCATCAGAATAAGTTTGATCTTGTAATTTTTCATAATACTATTATTTCTATTGATTCTATCATTTTAGTAGGATTAGGACCTCAAAATTATTTATTTCAAAAAAAAAGACCATGATTTATGTCATAAAGAATTCAAAGGGCTGTGATCTCCCTCAGTTGCATTAATGTATATGATTTTCAACGGAAAACGCTATTTTTATGCCGGGATTTCATCCATCCATATGTTCTCTGATGACGAAAACCGGTGCACTCAAAAGCCATAAACGGGACAGAATATTTCATTTTATGCTCCTTGGCCTGGGACTGCTTCTCCTTACAATGTATTTCTGCAATCATTATTTCTTCCGCACCAATGCCTTTGACTATGGTGCATACAATTTTGCCTTTTATGATTATGCCCATTTTCAGAACAGTATCGTCCCGGTCTATCCCGGCAATGTGAAATTTATCCAGGATCATGTCTCGTTTACGCTTATGCTGTTTATACCCTTGTATTGGGTGCTTACATGGCTTACGGGCACGTATACCCTTTTGTTCATTCAGTCCGTTATCATTGTTTTCGGAGCCTGGGCAGTATACAGGCTGATAGAACTGAAATCCGAGAACAAACTGCTCCCCATACTGGCCGGGCTGCATTATTTCCTGATCCTGGGCAGGTGGACATCCTTCACCAGTGATTGCAATCTCGCGATCATGGCCTCGTCCATGGTTCCGGTACTCCTCTATTTTTTCGAAAAGAAAAAATGGATCCCTGCCGCTCTATGCCTTTTTTTCATACTTACAAGCAGGGAAGATATGGCCCTGTGGACACTGTTCATAGGTTTCTTTTTTTTGATAACGTACCGGAAGGTCAAACCCATGAGATGGGGGGCGCTCTCTATGGTTCTTATCTCTCTGGCTTATTTTATTATTGTTTTCAGGGTAATTATTCCCGCTGCCGAAACGCCGGAAAAAACGTTTACCCTGTTCAACTATTCCGAGTTGGGGAAAAATCCCGGGCAGGCCGTGGAATTCATCCTGAGGCACCCTGTCAAAACCCTGCGACTGCTGTTTACAAACTTCTCCGGAGACCCGGCTTTCGACAGGGTAAAATTCGAGTTTTACACCGTTTATCTAATATCCGGAGGGGTGCTGTTGTTCCTTCGCCCCAGGTACCTTATACTGTTTATCCCCATTATTGCCAAGAAAATGCTCAATGACGATCCGGTCCGCTGGAGTGTTGAACTGTATTATTCCATTGAATTCGTTTCCATTCTTCCTGTTGCGGTATTTCTTCTCATTGCATCATTTCGCAAAAAAATGCTTCAGAGCATTGCCGGATTACTGGTGTGTGTTGCCACACTTTCCATAACCGCTTATAAATTTAATGCCGGGAACCGTGTATTGCCATGGTGGTGGATTACTACAAAATACACTTTTTTCAGCCCGGAAATGTATTCGGCAACTTTTGATGTCTCCAGGGTGAATGACCGGCTCAGTATGATTCCGGGAAATGCAAGCGTCTGCGCATCGGGAACCATACTCCCCCACCTGGCCTTCCGTGAAAATATCCGCTACTTTCCCTGGGTCGATGATGCCGAATATCTTGTGGTGTTCACAAAGAACGATACACATCCGCTCAGCCTGGAACAATTCGACCGGGAGCTGGAAAAGTATCTCAATAACCCGGAATGGGAAATGATTGTCAATGAAGATCCGCTGCTGATCCTGAAAAAGAAGGATTATTCCGGTAAGGGTTCAATCACTGAATAACGGTTATTTGTTTTGATGCAGGCTCCCTGCCTTCCTCCTGGTATCTTCCATGGCCCGGTTATATGCAGTAATAATGCTTTTGCGGGTGATCAATCCGATGATATGTTCCTTATCATCCCTCTCCACTACAGGTATTCTGCCGACATTTCTTTCTGCCATCTTATGAAGGGCTGTTTTTAAACTTTCGTTCGGGAAGCACACGGTCATATCCCTGGTCATGATCCTGCTTACCTCGGCATCGGCTTCCGCTTTGCCAAGGGCCCTGTTTATATCCTTACGGGTTACGATTCCAACCAGTTTACCGTTGTTTTCAATTACCGGGAATCCCCTGTGGCTCGTTGATTTGATCTTCAAGCCCACATTTCTCACCAATTCATGGGACGAAACTGTGATAATATTGGATATCATGGCATCGGAAACCGTAACGACATCCATAAGGTCCAGTACCCTGTATTGATCTATATCTATGCCCCTGCGGACCAATTTAAAAGTATAGATTGAGTTTTTGGCAAGCCATCTGACCAGTATGGCTGAAATAACACAAGTGATCATCAGGGGAGGAAGGATCTTGTAATTCCCCGTCATTTCAAAAAGGAGAAGGATGGCAGAAATCGGGGCGAATGATGTGCCGGCAAAAACGGATGCCATACCAACGAGTGCAAATGCACCGGGAGGTATGACCGTACCAGGCAGGATCTGGCCGATGAATTGTCCGAAGGACTCGCCCAGGAGGGCCCCGATAAAAAGGGAAGGGGCAAAAATACCTCCGGACCCCCCCGAACCGAGAGTTATGGAAGTTGCAAGGATCTTCAGAAAAACAAGTGCAACGATCAAATACAGTCCGAATCCTGCTCCTTTTACGGAATTTTCAATCACCTCATACCCGACACCAAATACTTGGGGGAAATAAAGCCCGATCAGGCCTATGAGCAGTCCGCCTATGCCAGGCTTGACGATTTCAGGGACTTTCAGGCTGTTGAAAATATCTTCACTCTTGTACAATACCTTGATAAACAGCCATGCAACCAGGGCCGTTATCAATCCAAAGGCAAAGTAGTATGGAATGTCCCAAAGGCTGTAGAGCTCGAATTCCGGAAGCTGAAAAGCCGGGGAATCTCCCAGAAAATGCCTGGAAACTACGGTAGCCGTGACTGACGACAGAACAACAGATGAGAGATTTCGCAGACCGTAATCCCTGAGAATCACTTCCAGTGCGAAAAAAATACCTCCCAGCGGGGCATTGAATGTAGCTGCAATTCCGGCGGCTGTCCCGCAGGCCACCAGGGTTTTTGTTTTTTCTTCAGTCAATCTGAAAATCTGCCCGATGGAGGATCCCAGGGCAGAACCAATCTGAATGATCGGGCCCTCTCTTCCTGCAGATCCTCCCGATCCGATGCAGATTGAAGAAACGATCGTTTTGACAAATGCCACTCTGGGCCGGATTTTTCCCCCCTCGGTGAATATGGAGGCGATTACTTCCGGAACCCCGTGACCCTTGGCTTCTTTTGCAAAAAAATGGATCAAAGGTCCTATGATCAATCCTCCTATTGCAGGAATGAGGATGATGTAATAACGTCCCATAAATCCAAGCAGATCCTCACCTCTGGTAAAAAACAAATTCTGGAATGATTGAATCAGCCACCGGAAGAGTATTGCCCCGAAACCGCCGCCTAACCCGACCAGTATGGAAAATAAGAGAAAATATATTGCATTTGACGTTCTGAGGTAATGGATCAATTCTGTACTTCTGAGTTTGATCCTCCAGCCCAGCTTACTTTTAAATTTGAACCATTCCATTATCCGGGATCAGACATAATATATTTATGGAAGTCTTTATAAAACATTGACTGCCTTAAGCTTTCTTAAAATAAAAAATACATTTTCACAAAGTTGTGAATTATATTCTCCAACTACAATTAATTGCAATGATTACTTGATAATAAAACCCGGGACGGCCTGAAAACCCGATTATAAACTCAATCCGAGGGATTACAAACCTCTCTCCGTTCGGTTTGTGATCCCTGTAAAAGACGCCCTGCAAACCATAATACAAC
>CAYOPZ010000002.1:66513-226181 GCA_964406005.1 uncultured Bacteroidaceae bacterium | reverse complement strand
CATCAAGCACCACAACTCCAGCATATTGCTGGTATAATAATGACTCATTAACTAATAAAAATCTTTATGGGGCATTATATAATTGGCACACAGTGAACACTGGGAAGCTTTGTCCCATTGGTTGGCATGTTCCAACTGATGCCGAATGGACAATATTAGAAAACTATTTAATCGATAATGGTTATGGATTCGAAGGTAGTGGAACGGATATTGCTAAATCAATGGCAGATACAACCGGTTGGGCAAGTTCTGGAACCGAAGGTGCTATAGGTAATGACCAAACCAGTAATAATAGTAGTAATTTCTCTGCACGTCCTGCAGGAGTTCGTAACTCAGGTTTTCAAGTCCTAGGTGAAGAAGGTTCGTGGTGGTGTTCAACTGAAAAGGATTTATCTTTTTCATATGTTAGAGCGTTAAAATACTTTTTTACTGATTTAGAAAGACCGGTCGGAGGCAGTGGAAAATCTTTAGGCTACTCCGTTCGATGTTTGAAAGATTAAGCATTTACTTAACTTGGGCCTTTAGAAAGATCATTTATAATATGACTGACTAACCTTTTAATAACCATCCTATTATTAATTTTATTCAGAGTGACTATATTGACAGGATGAGTGGCATTTGTAAATAAATCTCATTTCGTTTGAATACAAATTTTCAATGGAGTTTATCACTAAAATTAGGTTGATATCTTCAGATAAATTTATTAGGAAGGTTTTTGGTTAGAAGGCGAAATCATACCATTTAAGAATCCATCTTAAAAATTCAGCATCCAGTACAACAAACGAACAATCAAACAACGTATTAACCAGCATATTCCTATCTTTAATATTTCTTAGTCTAAGCCCAACCCATAATGAACATTATCGAGGTTAAGAATTTAAAGAAATCATACCCGGGGAAACTTGCCGTAGATAATGTCTCATTCTCCCTTCAGTCAAATGAAATTCTCGGTGTTATCGGGCCTAACGGAGCCGGTAAAAGCACAACAATAAAAACCATACTCGATTTTTTAAAGCCTGATTCCGGTGAAATTTCCGTTTTCGGCACCAAAATGAACGAATCCTTAAAAAACAAGATCGGGTATATGCCGGAGGAAAAAGGCCTTTACAAGAAATACAAGGTTACGTACCTCATAACATATCTGGCAATGCTGAAAGGCATGGACAAAGGCCGGGCTCTGAAAAGGGCAGAAGAGTTCCTTTTACAGACGGGGATGTATGAAGACCGGAATAAAAAAATTGAAGAACTAAGCAAGGGAATGGCGCAAATGATCCAACTGATCATCACGATCATCCACGACCCCGACCTAATCATCCTCGACGAACCCTTTTCAGGGCTCGATCCTGTAAACACATCATTACTGAAAAAAATAATTATGGAACTCAGGAGCAAAGGGAAAGCCATTATCCTTTGTACGCACCAGATGAATGAAGTTGAGGAACTCTGCGACAGGATTCTAATGATCAACAAGGGATCTGTGGTATTGTACGGGAACCTGAAAGAGATCAGGTCGGAATACAAAGGGCACTCCGTTTATGTAGATCTGGAAGATGAATTGAGCGAGCTAAAAGGTGTCCTGGAAAGAAAGGACAATAAATCGTATACCGAACTTGTCCTGGACAATCATACAAAACCGCAGGATATACTGGATCAGTTAATCGCAGGCGGGAAAACCGTAAACAGGTTTGAAGTCGGGATGCCCTCCCTGAATGAGATATTCATTAAGCTTGTAACACACAATGAATAAAACATTCCTCATTTTCAGGCATGAATTTATCAATACGGTCAAACGCCCGGGATTCACCATATTGACATTTACCGTACCCCTGCTGGTCCTCATTGCAATAGGAATCGGCAGGATCAAAACAGATGTCTCCGGCAAGGCCGTCACGGAAATTCAATCGATCGGATATGTTGACGAAACAGGGCAGCTTGACGATTATCAGGATCAGGGAATTGTTCAACTGGTCCCCTTCGGATCGGTAGAGGAAGCCAGGCAGGCATTGATCGATCATGATGTCAACGAATACATTGTCATTTCGGAAAATTCCCTGGGATCAGGGGTAATTGACAGGTTCCTGCTGGAAAAGCAGATTGAGGCGCCGGCATACATCACTGCTGCAATAAAAAATTTCATTAGCAGCAACCTATTATCGGAAAAAGTCTCCCCGGAAATCATTAGGATTGTCGAAACACCTTTCGTTGTTCATAATACCAAACTTACGGAAACAGGTAGAATCGATACCGAACAGGGTGGAGCCGGCGCCATTATCGTACCGGCCGTTTTTGCTCTTCTCCTGGCCATTTCGATCCAGTTCACATCGTCATACCTCCTGAAAGGTTTTGGGGAGGAAAAGGAAAGCCGGCTTATCGAGGTGCTGATCTCTTCCGTTTCGGTAGGGCAGCTTCTGAAAGGCAAGGTGCTCGGCCTTGGGGCCGTGGGTTTGTTGCAGGTGCTGGTCTGGCTTCTGTGCGCACCCCTGTTGGTGAGCCTGTTGTCGGATTCCGCGTATTATTTTGTAAGAAGCATACAGTTGCCACCCAATTTTATTCTATTCGGGATTATTTACTTCATTCTTGGCTATCTTTTTTTTGCAGTGCTATCGATCAGCGTAGGTGCCATCAGCCCGAATGCAACCGAAGGGCAGCAGCTGTCATTGATTTATACACTGATTGGTTATGTGCCTCTATGGCTGATGTCCTTGCTCATGGTCTTCCCGGACAGCCCGGTGTGGGTCATCTTATCCTTGTTCCCGGTAACGGCACCGGCCCAGGTCATACTCCGTCTTGGCATGGTGGACATTCCGCTCTGGGAGATTATTGCCAGTATCGGCATAATGGTTTTATCGATCATCGGAGTATTGAACCTTTCAATTCGCATATTCAGGGTACACTTCCTGCTTCACGGAAGAAGACCAAAACTAAGGGAGGTCGTGAACCGGCTGCATGATCATTGAACATCTGCAATTGTTTTTGGGTATATCACACAACATACTCATTCTGGCAATTTAAACTCGACCCTTACAACATACCAGACATCTACAGTGTTTCCTGCGTGCATCGCTGGTTTAAAATTTGGCAGCATGCTTAGAATTCCTACCGCCTCTTCGTCCAATAGAGGATGGACGCCTTGTTTATTCGCATGGCTTCTTTTATAAGTATATAAGAGGATTTAACTGTCCAGATCATCAAACATATCTCGCATGAACTTAATATATATTTTAAACCTTTCCCGGCCTTTCTTTGTAAGTGCAATCATTGTTTGTGGCCGTTTGCCAACAAAACTTTTCTCAATTTTTACATAGTCCGCATCCTCTAACTTGCTGAGGTGGCCGGATACGTTTCCCTGTGTAAGCCCTGTCTGCCTCATTAAAAAGAGAAAATCTGCACTCTCAACCACGTATAACTGGGCAATGATTTTGAGGCGTGCAGGTTCATGAATGATTTTGTCAATTTCAACCTGCGGTATTTCCTTGTTTTCCTTATTTGTCATATGATGTATTTTCCGGTAGCGGATATTTTTTTAAAAACCTGATAAGATATACGCATCCAATAATGATAAGCATAATTGAAACAAAAAGGTCGGCATAGACTCCTTCAAAATTGATTCCAGGATTTTCCCTGATTTCTTCAGAAAAATTAAAAGCCCCAACAAATAATAACGCATAGAGATACATTCTTCCGAAATTCAAAAAATATGCGATTGCAATACATATGAAAAAAATGATCCCGCTTACGATCCATCTCCCGTTGATAAGTTCATCCTGGGCAGGGCCATTGCTTGAAATTGTAAGTAAAACCATGATGATTAAAAAAACCGTAACAGTCACCATGAACCATGTATTCCTTTTAATACGCTTCCTGGCAAATTTTACCACTCCCATTCGCGGCTTTGCTATATATCTGTTGGCCAGAATGATGAATATTACCGGAACTATGAAAAGAATATCAATGTAATACCTTATATCATCAAGGATTATGGCCAAAGATGAAACAATCCAGATCAGTCCTATTCCGATATCTGCAATACCTGTCTGAAGAACTACCGCGGCAGTATTTTTCTCCAATTTTTTCAGATTCATTTTTTGTTCCATTTCAGTATATTTGGTTTTATAATTAAGTTTGCAGTATAAACAATATTACAAATATATGTAAAAAATAATATAATATCCAAGGAAAATTCGCATTTATTTTTATTTTCTAATATATCTTATTAACAGTCAAAGTATTAAAACAAACTATTACCAGTTTGAGCAGGAATAAAGACAGTTATAGTATACTACATACTCTCTCCATATTCTCTGCGCCATATTTTCGTCAATCATTAGTAGGCTAAATAAAAACAATCCGGTCTTTTACTCATCAAACGTGTGGGAATCAATTCCCGGAGGCTTTGCTCATTAAAGCAACCGTAAGTGCAAATTATGCATCTACCTGTTATAATCGATAAGTATAATATCATGAAAAGTTATTTTTCTTATGCAATGATTTTTCTGTTTTCGGCAAGTACCTTTCTTTCATGCGAGAAATCCGAGCCAATTCAGACGGAAACCCCCAAAATAATTCTTAACAAGAAGTCCGGAGAAATCATTGAGGCCGATCAAGCTTTTGGCTTCGAATTATTCCGGGAGGTGTATAACCTGAGTGAGGCAGACAATATCATGATCTCTCCTCTGAGTGTATCCTATGCTCTGGGGATGACTTACAACGGCGCTGCCGGAACCACTCTGCAGGCTTTTATCGATGTACTGCATTTCAGCGATCTCACAACCCAGGAGGTCAATGAAAGTTACAAAGACCTGATGGATCAGCTGGTAAACCTGGATGATAAGGTTGAATTCTCCATTGCCAACAGTATCTGGTACTGCCTGGGATTCCAGGTTTTATCAGAATTCATAGAAACCAACCGGGACTATTTTGATGCCGAAGTGAAAGAAATTGATTTTACCGATCCTCAAACCGTGGAAATTATCAATCAATGGATCGAGGATAAAACAAACGGTAAGATCATTGATATGCTGGATTATATCCCCGATGATGCCGTGATGTACCTCATCAATGCCATCTATTTCAACGCAAAATGGAAATATGAGTTTAACAAGGAGGAGTCTTACGAAGGTGATTTTACCCGTGAGGACGGGACCATCCACCGGACCGACTATATGAGTGTTACAGGCGATTTTATATATACCTCGGATAAGGACTTCACAGCAGTAGAACTCCCGTACGGAGACAGTACATTCAGTATGGTGGTGATGCTCCCTTATGGGGAGAAGGAAGTTTCAGACCTGGTGGACAGCATGGATATTGCCAATTGGGATTCATGGTTCGAAAACTCCAGGCTCGTGGGCGTCCGGGTCGATTTGCCAAAGTTTAAATACGAGTTTAAGGAACTCCTGAATGATCCTTTGATAAACCTTGGACTTGGTGTGGCTTTCTCTAATGGAGCAGATTTCACCAGGATCAACCCTGCCGGAAACCTGCTTATCTCTAGGGTGATCCACCAGACTTTCATTGATGTACAGGAGGAAGGCACCGAAGCTGCGGCAGCAACCATTGTAGAGATGATTGAAACCAGTGCCGGAGGTGGTAGCCCTGTATATTTCAAGATTGACAGGCCGTTTCTTTATCTTATTAAAGAGAATTCGACAGGAGCCATAGTCTTTATCGGAAAGGTCGGAAAACCCGAATACTCGTAATCCATAGGATTTACAGCAAAGAATATATTTTAGGATAGAGAGGAATACCGTTGGCAGGACTGCCAGGCGTTATCAATAGAAAAGATTAAGATACTGTCCAAATAAATATACTTTCCTCCTTCTTCTTCCTGTGAACTCCTGCAATATTCCCAGGTCAACCAGCTCGGCAGTCAGCTTATAGGCAGTAGGAGGTGAAAAGGTCGTTAACTCAATTATTGTACTGGTGTCAATTAAGGGTTTTTGATATAGATACTCTAAAACCCTGAGTGCTGCATTTGATCTTGGACCAAGTTGTTGAACCTTATTTTCAATATCAGTCTTTAGTTTTAGAATATTATCAAAAGTTGTAATACCTTTTTCTGCCGTTTCAATGATTCCAACAAGAAAGAATTTAAACCATTGAGTAATATCATTGCCCTCTCTGACATTTGTCAGGTTGTCATAATACAATTTTCTGTTGCGCTCGAAGAAATCGGAAAGATATAAAACGGGTCTTTTTAATATTCCCTTATCCACCAAATACAGAGTGATAATTAATCTTCCAACTCTGCCGTTTCCATCCAAAAACGGGTGAATTGTCTCAAATTGGTAGTGAATTAATGCTATTCTCAGTAAATGAGGGAAAAAGATTTTTTCATTATGAGAAAATTTTTCCAGATCGCTCATCAAATCATTAACATAAGTATGTAAAGGCGGAATAAAAATCGCATCGCTGGTTGAAGCCCCTCCAATCCAATTCTGACTTTTTCTGAATTCGCCCGGTTGTTTATGTTTCCCCCGGACTCCTGTTAAAAGGATTTTATGTGATTCCTTAATTAATCTCGTTGAAAATGGAATCTCTTTTAAAGAGTCGATGGCAACATTTAATGCTGTTATATAGTTTTGAACCTCTTCCCAATCATCCTTCTTTTCTGATGAGACATCCTCTTTTTTAAGTAAAGCATCTTCGATACTCGTTTGTGTTCCTTCAATTTTACTTGATTGTGTAGCTTCTTTTATTACATGCATCTGGATAAATAATTCAATGTTTGGAATATATTCAGAATACATATCCAGACGTCCTATCTGTCTGTCAGCCTGGCTTAACAGACTCAGTAATTCCATGTCATCTACAATCCATGATCTATTTATCGCTTCTGGTTGAAAGAATTTGTAAGTTCCATGACTTATTAAAGTTCCAGCTTTAAATTTTTTCATTCTTTCTCATAGATTTACCATTATAAGCTCTATTATTTAAAAAATACACTAATAAATTAAATAAGTAAATATTTTATTTAAAAATAGATCAAAATATTTAAATAACAAATTATTTTTTTAAAAATTTCCTTAAAATCTTAATTAAAAAATGATTATTAAAAACTTTTAACCAGCATTGTTATTTCCCGTTTACATTCTCTTGATTTTAAAAAAAATTCAATTCTTTAGATGCGATAATAAACATTACATGAGCCCAAAGTAATGGAGAAACAGAAACCTGAATATCATTATCGAATATCTGCTCTGGTATAAAACCATTATCCTTTATCCTGTCTAAGACCCAACTGTAATAATAGTTTGCTTTGTTATTATCTCCTTTTCTTTGAAAGTAAACAGACAACCATAAGTTTAATAATGGCCATGCTCCTGCACCTTTTTTTCTCTGCTCTCCATTAAGCATCCAGCCATCATACTCATCATGTTCATATCTATGAATACCTCCATTTACAGAAAGTTTATCCTCAATTTCATTTATGGTGGCTATTATACGGGCATCGTTAGGTTCATATATTTCAAAAGGATAAACCAAACCCATTATTGAAGCGTCTATTCTTCTATCTGGCAATTCACCAAATGATCTTACGAAATAATCCAAATAGTGCTGATCCAGACGAAATTTCATCTCCTGAGCCACCTGAAGCCATTTTCTATTTGGAATTAGATCATTTGCGCATTGAAGTCCCTTTATACAGGAAGCCAGAGAATATGAAAAATTCTCACGTAGATCAGGGAAGCATATTCTTTCTTCCCATAAATCATATGAATTTTCGATAAAATGGTCTTTTTCCCAGCAATTGCATATACCGTTGGCAATTTTTACCAATAATTCATCGTATTTTGATTTACTTATATTTAATTGATTCCTTTTGAAATGATGCCAAACAGCAAATAATACAGTACCTGATTGATCAGGCTGAAATCGAGATGATGCCTTTAAACCATTTGGATAATATTTTTCATAAAACAATCCATTGGTTTTTAATCCTTCAGTATGATTCAAACACCAATTAAAAAAGCTTTTCTGAATATTATCTAATTCCAAAATATCAGCTGCAATACATGCATAGGATGCATCACGAGGCCATATATAAAAGTAATTTTTGGCTGCATTCGGAAAATTTTTTTTCGTAGAATTCGAAGCCACAATTCCACCATTTTCCAAGGAACAATCTTTAATTACTGTTTTAGATATTTCAATGATTCGTTGTATCTTTTTTATCATTTTTGTTGGCTTTTATTAGTAATTCCAGTTGTTCAAGATTAACCGAGTTTTTATGAAATGCACCCATTCACCGGATACAACGGTTTGCATTCTGCACTGAAATCTTTCAGGCAATAAGGCAGCAGGGCAATCTTTTTATTTTTACTGATCTGGATGTACGGTTATTACCACCTTGCCACGTGCGTGCCCTGTTTCAAGATAACGAATGGCTTCGGCAGCCTCGCTCAATGGATATACTCTATCAATAACAGGTTTTATCTTTTCAGTATAAGCCCATTTAACATCCCAAGTATTGCCATCTCGACCAGACCGGTCAATAAAACATAGATTAATGTTCTAACGGGAACATTCAGCATCATCCAATCCGAAAGAACTCCCATCAGAACTCTGAAGAACCACATTCCTGTTCCATAAGCAAGGCCCTTTACGATACCGGCTTCTGTTGGCAGGGATGGCCGGATAATTATGAATATACCGCTGATGATGAATCCGTAGATCAGATCAATCAATATTCCGGCCGGTACATTGATCGTCTGTTTGGCAACAGGTGCGTAACACTCCATGAGTTTCAATGCATATTGATTTCCATTGATCAATCCGTCCATTGTTCCGAATAACAGCCCTGTCAAGACAGCAGCAATAATGAATCTTACCATTTTTAATTATGTTGATTGGTTATTGATTTTCTTTTGGATAGCAGACTATAGCCGAGGAATATTTCGATGATCCCTATTACCAGGAATAAAGGTTGCAGGAAAAAGGTCAAGCCTATGAAATAAACCTGAACGCAAATCCATATTACGAGATAGATGCCGAGCCCCAGGCCGGAAATCCCGGCATATTTCTTTCCTGCAAAGGACAGGAAAGCCCCTGTCGCATTCAATATTCCGTTGATACCCAATAAAAACAGGCCGGGAATGAAGAAGTTCCGGAATGGTGATCCTGATAACATTTCGACAGACATTCCAACACGGCTTCCATCGGGTTCGAGAATCATGAACAGCCCTGCGGGAATGGCTCCGACTGCAATGATCACCTGAACGATCCCCAGAAAGATTGCTTTTCTTTTCATGTTGATTATTGTTATTTCCTTGCCAGTAGGTTGATCCTTCGAAAAGTCTCAAAACATCTTCCATCGGTCTGTTCAGTTCTCCTGACCATTTCTGTTATCACAATATTCCTGAACCTGTCCTTGTCTTTTTCATCAACCCGTTTTAAAAGAGGAACTATCGAAGGTTGATCGATCCATTTTATCATGTCATCCTTTGTCGGGAAAAACCTGTCGGCATTCTCCTCCCAGATCTCTGTATCTTTGAACGAACAACTGTCAACCAATATCTTGTATTCATCGATTTTCGGCATATACCACGGCCATTCAAAGTCTTTAAAATAATTTTTAAACTCATCTGTCTCAATAGCTTCTTTTATTACAGAGAAGAAATTCTGACAATTGCCGTCGCCTGCAAAATTAAATCTCACTGTCCCGTTCTCCTTTAATGCCCTGTATGATCTTGAAAGAAGTCTTTTATGATCGGGAACCCAGTGTAAAGCAGCATTTGAAAAAATAATATCAAAATCATCAACGAAATCGATATCATTTATACCGAGTAATCTGAAAGTTAAATTTGAAGATTTCAATTCTTTTGCAATATTAATCATTCCCTGAGAAGAGTCGATCCCGAGAACATATCCATGAGGTACGAGATCCGAGAGTTGTTTTGTCAGAATCCCGTCTCCGCATCCCAAATCAAGTATTCGTTCTTTGCCGGTTAAATTGAACTCTGAAATTATCCTGTTGCCCCATTCCTTCTGATGAGAAGAGGCCTTTTTATATTTATTCCCGTCAAATTCGAATACTTTATCCATAAAGCCGCAATTATTACCTGTTTTGGCTGTTGGTAACCGACCGGTATTAATAATCCAAAGTGATAATTCGTCTTTTTGTGAAGTTAAAAAATTTACAAAAACCGGAACAGCAACAATAATGAATCTCACTTTTTAAGCAACTTTCCTGTTCCCGGCTGTCTTTTATTTAAAAGTCACTTGTCATAGCCGTTAAAATAATCGCATCCTTGCCGAAACAATCAGGCATAAGAGCCATTGAAGACCTTTTTAATGATTATTATCCGGCATTATGCTTTTTTGCGCAGCATTATCTCGATGATGCCGAAAGTGCAGAAGACGTTGTTCAGGAAATATTTGTATTCCTGTTGAATGATCCGCAGAAACTCAAGGAGATTGACTCGATCCGTTCCTTTCTTTACAAGACGGTCAAAAATAAATGCCTTAACCAGCTTAAGCATAATCAGATCGTCGAGAGATTCAGGCAGTCGGAAGTCGAAAAAAAAGCAGAGGAATCCTTTTTCACCGATCACCTTATAGAGGAAGAAACCCACAGGTTGCTTCACCAGGCAATTGAGGCCCTGCCGGAAAAATGCCGTGAAGTGATCAATCTGAGCCTGAAAGGCTTAAAAAACAACGAAGTGGCCGGGGTGCTTGATATCTCGGTTAATACGGTAAAAACCCGGAAAAAAACAGCCTACGAGCAGTTGCGCCTTCAACTTAAATCGGCAATCAATTCGTTTCACCCTCTTTTTTAAGTGAGTTGTCTTACTATCAAACGGGTATAAAGATCATACCTATGGATAAGTCAAAGGCACCTTTCGAAACAGCGGAATTGATTTTCCGATACATACAAAATAAACTCAGCGAGGAAGAAGGTCTGAAACTGGAACAATGGCTGCAAAAAGAGCCGGAGAACAAAAAATTGTTCGACCGGATAATCAGTGAGAAAGCCATCCGGAACAAACTGAAAAAATATGAGGGTTATGACCTGGATAAGGCCTGGGAAAAGATCGCGCAAAAGAAAACCGGATCCGGAAAAACCAGGATCATGCCGGTTCGGAAACTGATAGGGTATGCTGCAGCCATTTCAATTCCGCTGCTGATCGGAGCGTATTACCTGTTTCTGAACAATCACGCAAAGGAAATGCCCGGCCTTATAGTTGCCGGTACGCAAAAAGCAGTGCTGACGCTCGGGAATGGCAAGACACTGGAACTGACACCTTCTGAAGAAGAAAACGTTATCCGTGATCACAAGGTGGTTATCCTTCATGCAAAGAAAACCCTGGACTACCAGGCGAAAAAAGTGCCGGGAGAAGAAACCCGGGAACCGGTATTCAACACCCTGGAAACACCCCGGGGCGGTGAATATGACCTGGTCCTTTCGGACGGCACAAAAGTATGGTTGAATGCGGCATCGAGAATTGTCTATCCCGTTGAGTTTACCGGGGATGAAAGGAGAATAGAGTTGCAGGGTGAAGCCTATTTCGAGGTTGCCGGGAACAAGGAGAAACCGTTTATCGTTGCCGTGCCATCGATGGAAGTTAGGGTCTTGGGCACCTCGTTCAATGTAATGGCCTATCGTGATGAAAGCCATATTGAAACCACGCTTGTGGAAGGCAGGGTGGAAATTGCCACGAACAAAGAAAACAATAACAAATTGGAACTGACTCCCGGACAACAGGCAAGATACAGCAAAGTCGACGGAGATCTGGAAATCGAAAACGTCGACACCTATGCATGCACAGCCTGGAAAGATGGAAAATTCGTCATTGACAACGAATCGCTGGAAACAATTTTGCGGCGCCTGGGCAGGTGGTATGATTTCAATACGGAATACCTGTCTCAGGATATCCGGGAGTACCATTTTTCCGGAACACTTGATCGCTATGACAAAATCGATGTTATACTGGAGATGTTTTCGCTTGCAACAAACCTGGATTTCAACATAAACGGGAATATAATTATCGCTTCAAAAGCAGACAGGTAAGATATTGCAGAACCTACAGATAAACGGAATGATGAACAAAAACGTGAATAAAATGCTGCTTTCTACGATCTTCTCGGGCATACTGTTGTTGCAGGGATTGTTTCTATTCGCCCAATCGGGAAGGATCACCTGTAATCTGGAAGATGTTACGATCGAAGAGGTACTCAAGACCATACAGGAACAAACCGGTTATAACTACCTGATCAGTCATGAAGAAATACCCTTAGGTACAAGGACGAGCGTACGGGTCGAAAACGCATCGCTGGAAAAAGCGCTTGAGACCTGTCTGGAAGGATTCCCGTTGACTTATGAAATAAAGCACGAAGTAATTATTCTTATGCCGGAGAAGGAAGTAAGTATTCAGCCATCAGGAAACCCGGATAGGCCGACGCAAACCATCCGGGGCAGGATCATCGATAAAGATTCGAAAACAACCCTGCCCGGGGCGAACATCATTGTGCTCACTACCGATCCGGTTATCGGAGCGACCTCGGATGAGGAGGGTATGTTTCGGCTGGAAAAAGTACCTGTAGGCCGCCATACCCTCAGGGTGAGCTATGTAGGTTATGAGGATCTGATCCTGCCTGAAATCGTAGTGGGTTCGGCAAAAGAGGTTATCCTTTCACTGGCCCTGACGGAAAAACCGGAAGGTATTGCCGAAGTTGAAATCCGTTCCTATGCAAAGGGGAGTCCGAAGAATGATATGGCTACGGTAAGCGCCCGCTCGTTTTCGGTTGAAGAATCGCGCCGCTATGCCGGTTCAGCCGGTGACCCGGGACGCATGGCGCTTTCTTTTGCCGGGGTAAATACCGATGATGACGCCTCGAACCAGATCGTGGTACGCGGAAACTCTCCCAATGCAATGCTCTGGCGCCTCGAGGGGGTACAGATCCCCATCCCCAACCATTTTGCCATGGAAGGCTGGGATGCCGGTTATGTAAGCCTGCTGAATACAAAAATGCTGGGGCAGTCGGATTTTTTTACCGGGGCCTTTCCTGCGGAATACGGAAACGGCACATCGGGAGTATTTGATCTCACCTTCCGGAACGGGAATAACGAGAAAAGTGAAAACACCTTTGAATTCGGTGTGCTTGGCCTCGACCTGACTACCGAGGGCCCGTTCAGCAGTAACTACAAGGGCTCGTACCTGGTCAACTTCAGGTATGCTACATTCTCTATTATGAACCTCATGGGAATACGTATCGGAGGCGATCTGCTGCCCGAATACACAGACCTGTCATACAAATTCAATCTGCCGGCCGGTAAAGCGGGTACTTTTTCCGTTTGGGGCCTCGGTGGCAAGGCCTATGTCGAGGATGCGGCGGTTCAGGATACTACTCAATGGGATGAGTTCGAATTCCTGAAATACGGTTATAAAACAAGAACGAATATGGGGGCTACCGGGATCACGCACACCTGGTTCCCCGGCAACAGGTCATACTTTAAAACGGTAATATCCTTTTCAGGGAATTCCAGTACGGATAAAAGCTACAAACTCGATTCATCATATCATTCCTTTCCTACCTATTATGAAAAACTGGCTTCTTCGGCCGTCAGGGCCTCAACCCTGTACAATCGTAAGTTCAGTACGAAACTATCTTTACGTATCGGGTTGGTTTTCAGTAAATTATATTATAACTACTATTCGCGGTATATCGATGAGGATGAGGACCCCGAAGAGTGGATTGAAGATATTGACGGAAAAGGGAATACCGAAACTTTCCAGGCTTACATTCAGACCAGATTCAGGCCCTTCAGGAATCTGTCGGTCAACCTGGGAGTGCACAGTTTATTGCTGACCCTGAACAACGATTATTCCATCGAACCGCGTGCGGGCTTTATATGGCATCTGCCGGACAACCAATCGATCAACGGAGGCATCGGCCTTCATAGCCGCCATGAATACCTGATGCACTATTTCTATAAGGAAACAGATGAAAACGGGAATGTTACATATCCCAACAAGGACCTTGGCCTTGAAAAGTCATTTCATTATGTTCTGGGCTATTCAAGAATGTTTAAGGAAGACATGAAATTCCAGGTGGAGGTATACTACCAGGATTTATGGGACTTGCCGGTGGATAAGGATCCGACGAAAACCTGGTCGCCCATCAACGACGATGTGTTCGGCTTTGATTGGGTAAATGAAGGCAAAGGCAGAAACTACGGGATTGAATTAACCCTTGAAAAGTATTTTACCAACGACTATTACTTCCTTGTTACCCACTCGTTGTTCAGTGCCAGGTACAAACCGCTCGACGGTCACTGGTACAACTCGAGGTATTCAAACAACTATATAACAAATCTTGTCGGAGGAAAAGAATTCCGGATAAGGGATAAGAATATACTCGGGATAAACGGACGCTTTATCTGGAGCGGGGGACGCAGGGATACGCCGATAGACAAATCGAAGATCGGTGTTGAAGAATTCGATGTGAGCGACCACTCCAGGAGAAATGCAATTCAGTATCCCTGTTATCTTCGTCTTGATGCAGGAGTAAGCTACAAGATCAACAACCCGAAAGTATCGCATGAACTTGTGGTGGATATTCAAAATGTGTTTAACCGTGAAAACATGGGAGGTTCTTATTATAACTCCGATACCGGGGAGGTGATCGAGTATACGCTCCAGGGCATCCTTCCCGTTGTAAGCTACCGGCTTTACTTCTAAATGCCGGAACCGTGAAAATCCTGTTTCATTGATTCCCTGCAATGTAGGTGTTATTGCGGCGGTTCACATCCGTAATTTCGTACTTATTCGAATTCCGGATTGATTCCGAAGAGCAAGGCAATGGTCAATACAAGTCCGCTGCCGAAAAGACAACCTGCCATTTTCCCCAGTGAGGTTGTTACAGGTTCGCGTGATTCGTTGATTCCCTTTTCTCTTAACCATTTTGCTATTCCTCCTTCAAAAAACCCTGCAATCGAGTCTGTGATTGAGTCCCCAACCACTCCGCCTGCGATTGCTCCTACAACTCCAAACAGTATTCCGCCCCACAAAGCGGGAATTGTCAGCAGTCCTGTGTCAATTGTGCCGAAAATCAAATCCGGTATAGCTCCTTTTATCGAACGTTTCGCAAGGATAAGTCCCACAAAAGGAATGATTGTCAAAGACAGGATTATGGGTCCGATCTTTAATTTGTATTGCAGCGCCAGAACACCTGAAACTCCGACAATTGCAGCCAATAGCAGAATGTAAGCGAATTTTTTAAACATTTTAATTTCCTTAACAGTCCTGTATCAAAGATAGGTGAATTGACTTTCAGGAAAACAATCCTGCACCGGTAATTAGAAACCGGATATAAAATTAAGTTATGCAAAGCCGGGGTAAAGCCCTGCTCTTCCCCGGCTTCAGGACGTAACTCTCCTTTTCAGGGAATTATACAGGTTGATACCGGATAAAAACGGAAAGGGAATGATGAAGTTCAGCGTATAACCGCAGATACTTACAGGGGTTTTACGGGAATGCAGATATCAACAATGAATTTCTTTTCAGGATGTTCCTTGTGGTCATTGTGATACAGCTCATAGGGATTCCCGTCAGCAGGCTGATACCCGCTTTCCGACAACCAGACACAAACCGAGTCCCATGCATTTTGAAATTCTGTTACACCGATTTCAAAATGACCAACGATATACCTGCCTCCGGGTATTGTCATTTTTCCGATTTCACCTTCGGTTTTGACATCCTCATTTACCGTGATGCAGGCACTTTGCCTGACTTTATCGATCTCCGTGATTTTAGGGTCGTCATGGTAGTATGTAAGCGATTTGGTCTCCGGAAATTTCAGCAAACCTCTCGGGCCGGCCCATCTGAAAAGTTTATCATAGGCAGCTCCGATCTTGTCGAATTGACCTGTATGCCTGCAATAAATAACATTCATTTCAGGCATTTCACTGATTTCATAATTCTTTTTCATGATTAACCTCCGTTTTTTTGATGAATGATCATCCCAAACATAGTCAAGGGAGGTTTGCGTTATTTTACCGGTCTTGCTTTTGATTTGACGGTTCTTGCTATTTTGAAAAGTATTGATTTCACGAAATTTTTTGGCACTCGTATTAAATCTTTCCCTGAAATTCCGGCAGAACACGGAAAAACTGTTAAACCCGCAATATTCTGCGATTTCCTGGATCGGTTTATCCACTTCGGTTAATAACAGACTTGCGGCTTTCTCTATACGTTTTCGCTTTATGAATTCATTCAATGTTTCTCCGGTAAATGCCCTGAAGATCCGGTGAAAATGAAACCGGGAAAAATTGGCGACACCTGAAAGCTTTTCAAGCGACAGTTCACCATCGAGATTATTCTCGATATAATCAATCACCCTGTTGATCCGGTAAATGTATTCTTTCTGGCAGGCGTTCAGCGCCATAACGCACAAGTTGCTATTGATAAAATTAGCAAAAGTTGTGCAATGAAGGATTTAAAACTAATCTCTCAGTTTATGATCTCTTTTTAACAGTGCCAGGATCCTCCCGTCGTTTCTCCTGTCCGGTATAAAATCTCCCTCAATTAATCCCGGGTACCCCACTTCGACAGTGAGTTCATTTTTCCAGTCTGCCCACACAAGATCTACCACAACCCAGTTGCAACCTGCCGACAGGAAACCCGACCAGAAATACCCGGTATATATGATATCCCTGTCGATCGTAACGGCAAATGCTTTCCTGAGAAGAGGAGAGAAATCACGGGGATCATAATGAATTGTCGAATCTTTGATCCGGAATGAATGCGTATTTGTGTTATACGAAATGATGTCATCATATTTAATCAGGGCCGTATCCGACAGTACGGCAGTATTTTCATCTATTTTCATATAGTCATATGATTGAAAATCCTCCAGCAGGTAAAATTCCAGGACACCCTGTGAAGGATATTCCGTTTTTTCACAACCCATCATTAAGATCAAAGGGACGATGCCAAGGAATAAACGGCTCATATCAGGTTTGGTCATTTTTAGTAAGATGATGCAAGCAGTGAATAGGTTGCGTTACCGGTCATACTGGATACGGAACCGCTCCTCCCGTTGATTGCAACGCTGCTTTTCAAGAAGTTTCCGCCTGGCGGGCGGCGAGCGAAGAGGCAATGCTTGTGCCGATGCGTTCGATGAACTCGATCTGGTAATCCTCGAACACCTCCAGGGAAGCGATCTCGACCACGCCGATGATGGCTTCGTTGAATTTCAGCGGAACGATCAGCAGGCTTCTCGGGTTGTCTTCTCCCAGCCCGGATTTGATCTTTATATAATCCGGGGGTATGTCTGTCATGAAGATGGTGCTTCCTTCCTGAACGCATCTTCCGACCAGCCCTTCGCCGGGCGAGATCTTCTTTTGCAGGTGCTTTTTCCGGTTGTATGCATAGCTTGCCACGAGGTCGATCTCATCCTCTCCCTTCTTGTTTTTTCTTATCAGGAAGATGCCCCCGACCAGGGCTCCCATGTATTTGACCAGGTCGGAGATCACATGGCCTGTTAGGTCTTCGGGCTTTCCCGAATGTTCCCTCAGTATCTCGCTGAACCTTGCGATTCCCTGGTTGGACCAGTTCCTGCGCTCATCCTCCTTCTGGCGTTTTTCGTCTTCGATGGCTGCATTCTTCAGATCCTCCCTGAGGCGGATGAGAGAATTCCCCAGGACATCGTCTTCGCTGAGGGGCTTGAAATCACCGGAAAAATTCCCCTTCCCGATCTCTTCGGAGAAATTAAAAAGATTCTTCAGCCCCTTTATAAGGCTGTTCAGGGCGCTGCCTATCCGTCCCATTTCGTCCTGTCCTTCGCGAAGCTTTTCATCCGGGAGATTGCCCTTTGCCATGGAGGAGATGACATTGCGGTACTGCCTGATCCTTAATACCAGGGAGCGGGAAAGTATAAAGGCGATGGCCAGTGCGGCCAGGGCAAGAGTCATTCCCGTGGTCAGCAGGATGTTCCTGCCCCTCCGGTAATCGCTTAATGCCTGCCGGTTTGCTTCGGTGGCCTTTTGTTCGATCCTTCCGGTCAGGCCGGAGATCAGGTCTGCTGCATGCTCACAGGTCCTTGCCAGTTTCGCAAGCTGAGCGCTTCCGGGCGCCGGGCTGCCGGAGGTTATGCCGTATTGCAGGCTGTATTCGGTCACCTGTGCAACGAGAGAATCCGAAATGTAGGCAGACAGGTCGTCATAGATTTCACGGTCCTGTTGCCTCCATCCCGGGTACAACCTTTTCAATTCACGGTCTGCGCCCGGAAGATCCTCCTGTACAAGGGATACGATCACGGACATCGCGGGCGGGCGGGCCTGTGCAAGATCACCGGCAAGCTCAACGATTTCACGCAAATCATTAAGGGACCTCAGGGAAGGATCGAGGGTGCCGCTTACCTCCTGCCAGGACCGGGTGATCCTGTCAACGGTGCGGGAGGATATTACGGTATTGATAAGGATGGCGATGACAAGCAGGCCGAATCCGAGTGTAAGGGGGAATCCGATGTTTCTTGACAATTTCATCTGTGGGCGGGTTCATGCATGAGCTTGTCTTAAAATTACGAATTATTTCCGATTGCCGTTTCAAGCCGGTTCAGCGCCTGCTCGAGGACCGGCCTGGGACAGGCGAAGTTCAGGCGCTGGAAGCCCTCTCCTCCCGTACCGAATGTAGGGCCGTCATTGCATCCGATCTTTGCCTTTTCGATCATGAACTGCCTGAGCTTTTTACCTTTTAATCCCAGTTTTCGCATGTCAAGCCAGGCCAGGTAGGTGGCCTCGGGCGGGGTCCATCTGATGCCCGGCAGCCTGTTTTCGATATAATGCTGCAGGACATTTACGTTTTCCTGCAGGTATGCGAGCAGTTGTTCTAGCCAGCCTTCACCCTGCCTGTATGCAGCCTCGAGGGCCACCGTGCCGAAGATATTGCCCATGCCCAGGTGGCCCGTGTCAATCTCATGCCTGAATTTTTCACGCAATGCCCGGTCGGGTATCACAACCACAGAAGAGGCAAGGCCGGCCGTATTGAAGGTTTTGCTGGCAGCCACGCAGGTAATGGTGCGGGCGGCAATCTCTTCCGACAGCATGGAGAAGGGCGTATGCCGGTGAGGTTCGAATACCAGGTCGGAATGGATCTCGTCGGAAAGGATGATGATGTTGTTTTCCATGCAGATCGAGGCAAGCCCGGCAAGTTCCTCCTCCGTCCAGACGCGTCCTACCGGGTTGTGCGGATGGCTCAGGAGGATGAGCTTCACGTCACCGCTTATTTTTTTACGGAGGTCGTCAAGGTCCATTTTCCAGGTTCCGTTCTCTTCCCGAAGCGGATTGTACAGGGGAACCCTGCGGTTGTCACTGATCACGGAAAAGAAAGGATGGTACACCGGGGGCTGTACGATAACCTTTTCGCCTTCCCGGGTGAAGGCCCTGACGGCCATGCTCAGCGCCGGGACCACGCCGGGAGTGAAGAGTATCCATTCCTTTTCTATGTTCCAGCCCTGGCGTTTCCCGTACCATTCGATGATCGCCTGATAGGATGAAGCGGGCCGGATGGAATATCCCAGTATTTCATGCCGGCTGCGCTCCCTGATGGCCTCCATGATGAAATCCGGGGTGCGGAAGTCCATATCCGCCACCCACATGGGGAGCAGGTCGTCGGTCCCGAAATACTCACCGGCAAAATCGTATTTATAGCAGGCGGAATTCCGCCTTTCCACCCGCTCATCGAAATTGTACTTCATTTTTTCGGGATCTTTCCGTAAACATACGATTAATAATCAATCTGCGGTTTTTTTAAAAACCTTTATATTTATCTTATCGACCCTGCCATGTCAGTCAGACCCAAGAAGAGCCTCGGCCAGCATTTTCTGCGCGACGAGAACATCGCCCGGAAAATCGTAAACAGCCTCGACCTTACGGGCAGTATTCCTGTTCTCGAGATCGGACCGGGCACAGGCGTGCTGACAAAGTACCTGTTTGAGACCGGGCAGCCTGTAAAAGTAATGGAAATAGACCGGGAAGCAATATCCTGGCTGATCGAACGTTTCCCGGGGAGGAAAGACGATATACTTCACGATGATTTCCTGAGATGCGATCTTACCGGGATCTTTCCCGCACCGTTCCGTGTCATAGGGAATTTCCCGTACAATATCTCCAGCCAGATCTTTTTCAGGATACTCGGGTATAAGAACGACATCCCCCAGGTGGTCTGCATGATACAGAAGGAGGTGGCGGACCGCATTCGTTCAGGCCCCGGGTCGAAAACCTACGGTATATTGTCGGTGTTGCTGCAGGCTTTTTACGATATAGTGTACCTGTTTCCCGTCTCTCCCTCCGTGTTCACGCCTCCCCCCGCGGTCCGGTCTGCCGTCGTTCGCCTGACCCGAAATAACCGTACGGAACTGCCCTGCAGTGAAAAAACCTTCACCAAAGTGGTCAAAGCGGCATTCAACCAGCGCCGCAAGATGCTGCGCAACTCGCTGAAAAGCCTGTTTGACACGGAGCCCATCGACAGGGGATTGCTGGATTGCAGGCCCGAACAACTGACCATAGAGCAGTTTATAGAACTTGCAGCCGGACTTGAAGCGGGGAAATCAGTTTAATTTATTAAATTCGCGATCAGTTTGAAAAACAGCTTGTTCGATCATGGCATTCGAGCTTACAAGGGAATTCATCGACGATCTGAAGGAGAAGATCGAAAGGAATGAAGAGCAATCGGTCAGTGACCTCGTTGCTTCCATGCATCCTGCGGATCTGGCTGCAATCTTCAATGAGCTCAGCATTGAGGAAGTGAAATTCGTATACCTGCACATCGAAGGGGAGACGCGGGCCGACCTGCTTATCGAACTTGAGGATGACAAGCGTGAACGATTGCTGAAAGTCCTTTCCGGGGAAGAGATCGCCAGGCATTTTATCGAGGAAATGGACTCGGACGACGCGGCCGATGTCATAGGTGAGCTGCCGGAGGAAAGACAGGAGGAGGTTCTCCATCACATTGAGGATGCGGAGCTTGCCGGGGATATCGTAGATCTTCTGCACTATGGAGAGGATACGGCCGGGGGGCTTATGGCCAAGGAACTGATCAAGGTGAACAAGAACTGGAACATTGTGACATGCCTGCGGGAAATGCGGAAACAGGCGGAGGATGTGGACGAAGTGTATTATGTGTATGTAGTGGATGACAATGATATCCTTCACGGCATACTTTCCCTGAAAAAGCTCCTGCTTGCAAACAGGAACGAAAAGATCGAGAACCTTTATTACCCGGATGTCATTTCGGTCAGGACCGATACGGACAACGAGGAAGTGGGCAACATCATGAACAAGTACGACCTTGTGGCCCTGCCTGTGGTGGATTCCATCGGACGCCTTATGGGGAGGATCACCATTGACGATGTGGTGGATGTGATCCGTGAAGAAGCGGAGCGTGATTACCAGATGGCTTCCGGTATTTCCGAGGACATTGAACCTTCCGATAATGTCCTGCTGCTTACCAGGGCCAGGATACCCTGGCTGCTGGTCGGTATGTTCGGAGGCATCATGGCCGCCCTGGTGCTCGGGCAATATGAGGATGAATTGAGGATCTATCCCGAGATGGCGTTTTTCATCCCGCTGATCGCGGCCATGGGAGGGAATGTCGGGGTACAGTCTTCCGCCATCATCGTTGGGAGTATTGCGGCCGGGACCCTCGGGATCGAATCCACGGGACACAAGCTCCTGAAGGAGCTCGGCGTGGCGCTGATCAACGGTCTGATACTGTCATCCCTGATGCTTGCCTACAACCTGCTCCGGAAAGAATCCCTTGCGCTTACCCTGGCGGTAAGTTCGGCGCTGATATCGGTCGTCCTTTCTGCCTCGCTTGTTGGCACATTCATACCCCTGGTACTGAACCGTTTGAAGATCGATCCGGCCCTGGCCACCGGGCCGTTTATAACGACCCTGAACGACATCACAAGCCTGATGATATACCTGGGTGTGGGAAGAATGTTGTATGGCGTGGTCTAGAAGGTTGTATTGATGCTAGAAGGTTGTATTGATGGCTTCCACAGGGTCCATCTTTGCCGCCGTCCTGGCGGGGATGAAGCCCGATATGATCCCGATCGAAGCGGATACTGCAATACCGAGCACGATGTTTTCCGGAGACAGATAGACCTTGAATACCTCGATGGCATTTGTCAGGATCTGCGCACCGATGAATACGAGCAGCAATCCGAAGATACCGCCCGTGACGGACAGCAGGATGGATTCGAACAGGAACTGCCACATGATGAAGGAGCGCCTGGCACCAAGTGCTTTCTGAATGCCGATTATGTTTGTTCTTTCCTTGACCGATACGAACATGATATTGGCGATGCCGAACCCGCCTACCAGTATGGAGAAGATCCCGATAAAAAACCCGGCCAGGTGCAGCATCCCGAATATCTGGTCCAGTCCCTGGCTGATCATGCTCAGCTGGTTGAGCGCGAAATTGTCATCGGCTTTGGGTTTCAGCCTGCGCACGGAACGCATGATCTGACGCAGCTCATCCATCAGCTCCTGGTTTGAAACATCCGGCTTTGCCTTTACCCATATTTCGGGGGTGGCAGCTTCATTGCGGATATCGGCCAGTTTCCGGAAAAAATTTATTGGGACGATAACTACTTCGTCAACGGATCCGAGCAGGTTGTTCCCTTCCTTGCCGACGACCCCGATGATGGTTGCCTTATGCCCGGCGACCTTGATCTCCTTTCCCACGGGATCACTGTTCTCGAAAAGCTCCTCGGCAATAGAATAGCCGATCACGGCAAGGTTCTTGTTACTCTGGTATTCGAACTGGGAAAACAGCCTGCCGTTTATGATTTCCGTTTCCCGGGCACTCTCGAACTCGTTCGTCGTCCCGAAAATAGTGGTACGGTTGATGGAATTGTTCCTGTACTCCACCAGCCTTGAGACTGCGGTAAAAAAACACACGGCTTCGGCCTTCAGGCTCCGGGCCTTGATGGTTTCATATTCGCGCACCGTGGGAACCGGGCGGTTCCAGTAATGCCACCATTCATATTCCTGGCCCTCCTCCGGCATCCATGGCCATTTTTGAATGAAGATCACATTTTCACCCGCTTCAGCCAGGCTCTCCTTTAAATTGCTTTCGAGAGAATCCACGACCGAAAACACCGTAATGATGGCGAATATCCCTATCGTGATCCCGAGCAGGGAAAGGATTGTCCGGAGCCTGTTGACAACCACTGATTTGAAAGCGTATAAAAAACACTCGATGACAAGCCTGAAGGCCTTGATAATTTTCTTCATTCCTGCTTTGGTTTAACGGGCAATGATGGATGGTTAAAATTATCTATTTTTAATTACTTTTTTAGTTATCTTTAACCAAATTTAACAGGTAGGTCTAAATGGCTGATATAAAAAGAATTAGAACAGCACTTATTTCAGTGTACGACAAAGGGGACCTTGACGTCATACTGCAAAAACTGAACGAACTGGATATACGGCTCATATCCACGGGAGGAACGAAATCCTTCATAGAAAAGCAGGGCCTGGAAGTCACCCCGGTGGAAGACATCACTTCCTATCCGTCCATACTCGGAGGCCGCGTAAAAACCCTGCACCCGAAGATATTCGGCGGAATACTGAGCCGCCGCGATAACCAGGAGGATGAAAAACAGGTAGGCCGGTACGATATCCCGGCGATCGACCTTGTGATCGTCGATTTGTATCCCTTCGAGGAAACCCTGCAATCCGGTGCGGACGAACAGGAGATCATTGAAAAAATAGACATCGGCGGGATATCCCTGATCCGGGCCGCCGCCAAGAATTACAGGGATGTCCTTGTTGTCCCCTCCAGGCAGCAATATGCTCCCTTGCTGGAACTGCTGAATGAGAAAAGCGGGGAAACATCGCCGGAGGACCGCAGGCGATTTGCCCGGGATGCATTCTCCGTATCCTCGCATTACGATACACTGATCCATTCCTATTTCGGCCCGGACGCTACGGACGTATTCAAATACAGCGCCATGCAGGGCAGGCAGTTGAGGTACGGGGAAAATCCGCACCAGGAAGGCTACTTCTTCGGGGATTTTTCCGGGATGTTCGACCAGCTTCACGGGAAGGAGATATCCTACAACAACCTGCTTGACATAGATGCTGCGGTCGGCCTGATCAGGGAATTCGGGGATACGAGTTTTGCCGTACTCAAGCACAACAATGCATGCGGGTGTGCCTCCAGGGATACCCTGAAGGAGGCCTGGACAGACGCACTTGCCGGAGACCCGGTCTCCGCCTACGGAGGCATACTGATATGCAACAGGGAGCTTGGGGAGGATACTGCCGCCGAGATAAACAAATTGTTTTTCGAGGTGATCATCGCACCGTCCTATTCGGCCCCGGCCCTCGACATCCTCAAACAGAAGAAAAACAGGATCATACTTGTCATCAAGGAGTTCGATCTGCCGGCCAGGCAGTTCAGGAGCCTGTTGAACGGGGTGGTCGTACAGGACAGGGACACCCGGTCCGAGACGGGCGGGGACCTGAAAACGGTGACGGACCGTGCGCCCGGGAAGCAGGAAGTAACCGACATGCTTTTTGCCAACAGGCTGGTAAAGCATTCGAAATCCAACACCATCGTACTTGTTAAGAATAAGCAACTGTGTGCCAGTGGAGTAGGGCAGACATCAAGGGTGGATGCCCTGAAGCAGGCCATTGAGAAAGCAGGCAATTTCGGATTTGACCTGAAAGGGGCCGTAATGGCCTCCGACGCTTTCTTCCCCTTTCCGGACTGTGTGGAAATTGCCGATAAGGCGGGCATCACTGCGGTGATCCAGCCGGGCGGTTCCGTGCGCGACCAGGAATCCATAGATTACTGCAACGGGGCGGGAATGGCCATGGTACTGACGGGTGTGCGTCATTTCAGGCATTAGGGCCGGGACTTTTTTGCATATTTGCAGTTTAACGTTATAAATGTATCTTACAGCATGGGTCTTTTTTCTTTTCTGACACAGGAGATAGCCATTGATCTCGGAACGGCCAACACCATTATAATCCACAATGACAAGGTAGTTGTCAATGAACCTTCCATTGTAGCCATCGACCAGCATACGCAAAAACTGATTGCCATCGGGGAGAAAGCCCGGCAGATGCACGGGAAGACACATGAGAACATCAAGACGATCAGGCCGTTGAGGGACGGTGTGATTGCCGATTTCGATGCAGCCGAACAAATGATCAGGGGTATGATAAAAATGATCAATAAGAAGCCCCAGATGTTCAACCCGGCGCTGAGAATGGTGGTTTGCATCCCGTCAGGGGCCACAGAGGTGGAACGCAGGGCCGTCCGGGATTCGGCGGAGCATGCGGGGGGAAGGGACGTTTATATGATTTTCGAACCCATGGCCGCAGCCATCGGTATAGGCATCGACGTTGAGGCCCCCGAAGGCAGCATGGTGGTAGACATTGGCGGAGGCACAACGGAGATCGCCGTGATCGCCCTGGGGGGCATTGTATGCAACCAGTCCATACGTATTGCAGGCGACGGGTTCACCGCCGATATACAAAGCTATATGAGGCACCAGCACAACATCAAGATCGGGGAAAGAACCGCCGAGGATGTAAAGATAAATGTGGGCTCCGGCCTTCCCGACCTGGAAGAACCGCCCGAGGATTACATGGTGCGCGGACCCAACCTGATGACTGCCATGCCGATCGAAATACCGATCTCCTACCAGGAAATCGCCCACTGCCTTGACAAATCCGTCAGTAAGATCGAAACTTCCATCCTTGCTGTGCTTGAGCAGACTCCTCCCGAGCTTTATGCGGATATTGTAAACAAGGGAATTTACATGGCAGGCGGAGGATCCCTTCTGAGAGGCCTGAGCAAGCGTTTCACGGATAAGATCAATATTCCGTTTCACATGGCGGAGGATCCCCTGCAGGCCATTGCAAGGGGAACGGGGATCGCCTTGAAGAATGCCGATAAATTCTCTTTCCTGATGCGTTGATCCATGAGGAATCTTTTAAGATTGATAGTCCGTTACCATTTTTTTTTGCTGTTCCTTCTGCTCGAGGTTCTCTCCATATTCCTGGTGGTACAGAAAAACACTTTTCATCACGGGCAATTCATCGGAGTGACCCGTTCGATCCAGGGATTTTTCTATGAACGGTTCGGAAACTGGGGAACATACCTGTCTTTGCGGCAGGTCAACGACGAACTGCACAAGGAAAACACCTTGCTGAGGAACCGGCTGGACGAACTTCAGAAACGGCAGGGATCCTCCTCCGCGCCTGGCAACGATTCCATTCCCGGGAGGTTGTTTTCGTACATTCCTGCGGTGGTGATCAATAATTCAACCAACAAACAATTCAATATCATCACGATCGACAAGGGCAGGAATCACGGAATAGAACCCGAGATGGCGGTCATTTCACCGCGTGGTGTGGTCGGGATAGTGTCGGGCGTATCGGGCAATTATTCAACGGTACTCCCGGTGATCAACAGGAATTTCCGGCTGAGCGCAAAGATCCGGCGGAACGGGTATTTCGGGTCCCTGTCATGGCCCGGTTCGGATTACAGGGAGGCCATCCTGGAGGAGATCCCCTTCCATGTGGATATCCTGCCCCGGGATACCATAGTTACCTCCGGATATTCGGCCATATTCCCGGAGGGCATTCCCGTTGGAACAGTGAAGGACTTTGAAGTGGTGGAAGGGAATTTTTATACGATCAATGTGGAGCTGTTCACAGACTTTAAAAATCTCACCCATGTATATGTAATACGCAACCTGTTGCGCGAAGAGCAACTTGAACTGGAAAGAATATCTGGCAATGATTAAGCTGCTTGCACGGAATATAATTCGTTTCGCTACCCTTGTCCTCGTTCAGATCCTGGTCCTGAACAACATCCAGGTAAGCGGATACATCGTTCCCTATTTTTATGTCCTTTTCATACTGCTGATGCCTTTTGAAACCCCGGGCTGGCTTCTTCTATTCACTGCCTTTGCGCTCGGTTTATCAGTCGATATGTTTGTCCAGACCCCTGGAATGCATGCTGCAGCCACGGTTTTCATGGCTGCTTTCCGGCCTTATGTCCTGCGCATAAACGCTCCCAGGGACGGATATGAAACCGGCACCTACCCGAGGGTGCACTATTTGGGCCTGGAGTGGTTTTTTAAATACACGGCGATACTGGTTCTTATCCATCATCTGGTCCTTTTTTATCTTGAAGTCTTCAGGATTAGTGATTTTTTTTCTACCTTACTCCGGGTGCTGTTAAGCGCTCTGTTTTCAATTGTCCTGATTATCCTGAGCCAGTATTTTATTTACCGGAAATAAATGAATCCTTATGCCGGGAGAAGATATGTGATAGGAGGCATAATCCTTCTTGTCGTGATCATCTATGTGATCCGTCTTTTTTTTATCCAGGTAGTGGAATCCTCCTACAAATCCACCGCGGAAAGCAATTCCAGGCGGGTGGAGGTACAGTACCCGGCAAGGGGACTCATTTATGACCGTAACGGTGAGATACTGGTATATAATGAAGCCGCCTATGACCTGATGGTCAATCCCTCCCTGCTCCAGGAGTTTGACACGACCGATCTTTGCCGCACGCTGAATATCGACCACGACGATGTGATTAAAAGAATACAGAGGGCCACGGAATACTCCTGGTATAAACCTTCTGTTTTCCTGCGACAGATATCTTCGGTCACCTATGCCGTAATGCAGGAAAAACTATACAGGTTCCCGGGATTTTTCGTGCAGCCGAGAACGCTCAGGAAATATCCGCGTGACATCGCCGCCCATGCCCTGGGATATGTGGGAGAGGTGAGCGAGGAGGAAATCCGGCGGGAACCCTATTACCAGATGGGGGATTATATCGGGATCAGCGGAATTGAAAAGGCTTACGAAGAGGTTCTGAGAGGGGAAAAAGGGCAGAAGGTCTACCTGGTGGATGTTCACAGCCGCATCAAGGGATCCTACCAGGGAGGCAGGGCGGACAGGGATGCCAGGGTTGGACAGAATGTTGTATCTACACTCGACGCCGACCTGCAGGAATACGGAGAAAAGCTGATGAAAAAATTCAGGGGGAGCATTGTGGCCATCGAGCCTTCCAGCGGCGAAGTGCTGGCACTTGTAACTTCACCAGCGTATGCACCAAGCCTGCTGGTCGGAAGGATACGTTCGGAAAACTTCCGGAAACTTTCTGAAGATACATTGAAACCATGGTTCAACAGGGCGCTCATGTCCTTTTATCCCCCCGGTTCCACCTTCAAAACCGTTATCGGTTTGATCGGACTGCAGGAAAAAGTGATTGCCACAAGCTCGGAATTCTACTGTGACATGGGATTTTACATGGGCAATATCCATGTTGCCTGCCATGCGCACGATTCCCCGCTTGATTTCCGGGACGGGATCACCAACAGCTGCAATACGTATTTCATGAATGTATTCCGCAACATCCTGAACGATCCCAAATTCGGGAGTGTTGCCGATGCCTTTGTGAACTGGAGGAAACACGTGCAGTCTTTTGGCTTCGGAGACCTGTTGAATTCCGATTTTGTAAATGAACTGCCCGGACTCATTCCCGATCCCGGATATTATGATGAGATTTACGGCGAGGGGCACTGGAATTTTCTGACGGTGAGATCCCTTGCCATCGGTCAGGGGGAACTCGGGATCACCCCCCTGCAGCTGGCCAACCTGTCAGCCACCATTGCCAACCGGGGCTACTATTATACGCCGCATATCGTTAAGGGGATCGAAGGGCAGGACCGTATAGACGACAGATTCCTGGAGCGGCATTATACTAAGATAGATTCTGTTTATTTTGAGGCGGTTGCCGATGGGATGGAAGGTGCCGTAAACAGTCCCGGGGGGACTGCCTGGAGGGCCAGGGTGAGCGGCTTTTCGGTCTGTGGTAAAACAGGTACGGCAGAAAATCCTCCCAACGAAGACCACTCTATATTCATTGCATTTGCCCCCAAGGAAGATCCGAAAATTGCCATATCGGTGATCGTTGAGAACGGCGGGTTCGGGAATATCTGGGCGGCACCGATTGCCAGCCTTATGGCGGAGCAATACCTGACCGACAGCATTTCCCGGCCCTACATGGAAGAATATGTGCTTCGGGCAGTCAGACCGGATCAGGAATGAAGCGGAGTACGAATATACTCGCCAGTACCGACTGGCTGACCGTCGGTACTTACCTGATCCTTGTCCTGCTGGGATGGCTCAATATATATTCAGCCGTCTATAATGAACAGAACCGGAGCATACTGGACCTGAGCCAGCAATACGGGAAACAGCTGGTCTGGATCATGGCAGCCATTGTGCTGGCGGTCACAATTTACCTGATCGATACCAAGTTCTATTCGTTCTTTGCCTATCCCATTTATATCCTGTCTATGATTTCGCTCGTCACGGTGTTCCTGATCGGAAAGGAGATCCACGGTGCAAGGTCATGGTTTACGATCGGCGGTTTCAACATTCAACCGGCTGAATTTGCTAAAATTGCGACCTGCCTTGCCCTTGCAAAATACCTGAGCGCATATAATCTCAAGGTTAAAAGCCTGAAATCCACCGCCTGGATACTGTTCATCATTTTTTTCCCGGCTGCGCTGATCGCAATCCAGCCCGATCCCGGTTCCGCCCTTGTATTCATCGCGCTGTTCCTTACGGCCTACCGTGAAGGATTTTCCGGGATCATCCTGATCCTGGGCATCCTGCTTATTGCCCTGTTTCTGGCGGCCTTGCTGGTGGACAAACTGGTTATTCTTCTGGTACTGACCGGATTGTCGGTACTTGCTTTCTGGCTTTTGTCCAGAAGTATCAAACGTGCTTTCACAGCCGTCCTTATTGTGATTGTTCCCGGTGCATTGTTGTATGCACTCAATGCATATGACGTATGGAACCTGAACAGGTATTTCATGATCATCCTGGCCCTTGCGGCCGCCTTCCCGTTCTATCTGATATATGCCTTCCGGAAAAGGATCAGGTATATTGCCCAGATCGTACTTTTACTGGCGGGATCCGTCTTTTATACCTTTTCGGTGGATTATGTCTTCCATAATGTCCTGAAAGAGCATCAGCAGCACCGCGTGAATATCCTGCTGGGCATTGAATCCGATCCCCTCGGGGTAGGGTATAATATCAACCAGTCGAAGATTGCAATCGGTTCGGGCGGGGTGTCGGGAAAGGGATTCCTGCAGGGAACGCAGACCAAGTTCGATTTTGTGCCGGAGCAGAGCACGGATTTTATTTTCTGTACCGTGGGCGAGGAATGGGGATTCATCGGCACCACCATGGTTATCGGCCTTTTTCTGTTTCTGCTGTTCAGGCTGATACGGGTGGCCGAACGTCAGCGATCCGATTTCAGCCGCATATACGGGTACGGTGTGGTTGCGATCCTGTTTTTTCATTTTGCGGTGAATATCGGTATGACAATCGGACTTCTTCCTGTCATAGGAATACCCCTTCCGTTCTTCAGCTACGGAGGATCTTCCCTCTGGGCGTTTACGATCCTGCTGTTCATTTTGCTGCGTTTTGACGCCAGCCGTATGGAACTTTTGCGATGACCGTTGATTTAAAGATTTCCGGCCAGTCTGACCCTGTATGGTTTTTAATCCTCCCTTTTTTTTCGTATATTGTTAGTCTCTTTCCCTGCTAAAGTACAGGGCTGACTGCTGTTTAGAGGAGGACTGTATGAATTATCAGGCATATACTTTACGCAATTTCAGGGAGATACCACAACTTAATAATGTACCGGAAGAGAAACTTTTCGATATGGAAGTTGTGGGGAGGGTACTGCCGTTCAAAACGAACAATTATGTGGTAAGTGAGCTGATTGACTGGAAGCATTACGAGGAGGACCCGGTATTCTGCCTGAATTTTCCCCGAAGGGAGATGCTCAGGGAAGAGCATTATGAGAAGATGGCTCCCCTGGTCCGCTCTGGGGCAGACCGGATGCACATCGCAAAAGCGGCGAATCAGGTTCGTTTCGATCTGAATCCGCATCCGGCCGGACAGATGGAACATAATGTTCCCCTGCTGAACGGAGAAATCCTTCGGGGACTGCAGCACAAATACGACGAGACCGTATTGTATTTTCCCAGCCAGGGACAGACCTGTCATGCCTACTGTACATTCTGCTTCAGGTGGCCCCAGTTCACGGGCATTGCGGATCTGAAATTCTCGATGAAACAGACGGGCCTGGTCGTTGAATATCTGAAAGAACATCCGGAAGTAAGCGATATCCTGATTACCGGGGGTGATCCGATGATAATGAGTGCAAAAGCCCTGGCTTCCCATATCGATGTCCTGCTGGAGGCGGAGCTTCCGAACCTGAAGCACATCAGGATCGGGACAAAAACCCTGTCTCTCTGGCCTTACCGCTATGTTACGGATCCGGATGCGGAGGAAATCCTGGCTCTTTTCCGGAAAATAGCAAGGAAAGGAAAACACCTTGCATTCATGGCCCATGTATCCCATCCCGTCGAGCTGTCCACGGGCATCGTACAGGAAGCCGTCGGCAGGATCAGGGAGACCGGCGCAGAGATACGCACGCAATCGCCCGTTATGAACCACATCAATGCGGATCCGAAAATATGGTCCGGGATGTGGAAGAAGCAGGTGGAACTGGGAATGATCCCCTACTATATGTTTGTCGCCCGCAATACCGGGGCCAGGGATTATTTCGCAATTCCACTGTTCAGAACCTGGCAGATCTTCCGTAATGCTTACAACAGGGTCAGCGGGATATGCAGGTCTGTCAGGGGACCGAGCATGTCGGCCGATCCCGGGAAGGTACAGGTGCTGGGCGTAACCCGGGTCAGGGGCGAAAAGGTCTTCGCACTGACTTTTCTGCAGGCAAGAAACAGGGACTGGGTGGGCCGGCCTTTTTTTGCTGTATTTAATGAAAAGGCCGAATGGCTTACCGACCTTAGACCCGCTTTCGGGGAGGGGGAATTTTTCTATTCAAGGGAATTCCGGAGCATGCTCAAAACGGATGAGGATACCAAAGGAGTTTACTCGGGAGACCTGGAAGAAATATTCAGACAATGTTCCGGTAACTGGTAGACTCAAATTCCTGCATCCATCCTGATGTCATACTCGTTTTGTACGTATTCGCAGATCTCTGAGAAGAATCCGAAAAAACCGGATCTCAGGTCATTATAGTTATCCCTCAGCTGCTTCACTGCATAGGCGGAATGGTCGGGGAGGCTCGTTCTTTGTGACATCCGCCCGAGTACCTTCGCCAGCCCGTCCGGGTTTGTGTAGGTCTCGAGCCAGTTGCTTCTGACAAAGTAAGGAAAAAAGGATTTTACTCCCTGCGGGAAAAGTGAAAAGCCTGAATCCAGCATTTGATAGCGCTCCCTTGCGAATGCTTTCAGGGACAGATCCGAATACCTGTCCCAGTTGGCCGACAGGAAATGATCATAGAAAATATCGATCACGATTCCCGAATACTTTCCGTAGCGTTCCATGACATGCTTTTTCGATGATCGTGTCACAGGGTGTTTGTCCGTGAAACTGTCAATGTCCCTGTGGAGCAATATGCCCTCCCGGACCCCTGGCGGATAACGGGTGTATCCCTTGCCCTTTACATAATCGCCGATAAAATTCCCGATGAGTATATCCTTTGAATTGCCGGACAGGTATATGTGGGCAAGAAAATTCAACCTCCTTTTGCTGCAGGGCCCAAGTTACATATAATTTGTATTGTTAAACATATTATTTCGCTTGCGGGGATTATGTACATTTGGGGATCGTATTATTTCGGACATGAAAAATGTAATCATTATCGGCGCGGCCGGAAGGGATTTTCACAATTTCAACATCTGTTTCCGGAACAATGACAACTATGATGTAAAAGCCTTTACGGCAGCCCAGATCCCGGATATTGACGGGAGAAAATATCCTGCCGAACTGGCGGGTGACCTGTATCCGGAGGGTATACCCGTTTTCGGGGAAGAGGAACTGCCCGCCCTGATCCGCAAACTGAAAATTGACATCTGTGTGTTTTCATACAGCGATGTCCCGTATGAGAAGGTTATGGCAGTCAGTGCTGTGGTCAATTCCGCAGGTGCGAATTTCATGCTTCTGGGCGCCGGGGATACCATGATTGACAGCATCAAGCCCGTGATCGCAGTGGGTGCGGTAAGGACCGGTTGCGGCAAGAGCCAGACATCCAGGCGCATCATAGAGATATTGATGGACAGGGGCCTGAAGGTTGTGGCCGTGCGCCACCCCATGCCTTACGGGGATCTTGTTGCACAGAAGATCCAGCGGTTCGCAAGCCTGAAGGACCTGGAAAAGCACAATTGTACCATCGAGGAAATGGAAGAATATGAACCTCATTTAATCCGCGGGAATGTGATCTATGCAGGCGTGGACTACGAGGCCATCCTGCGTGAGGCGGAAAAGGACCCGGACGGCTGCGACGTCATTGTATGGGACGGCGGCAACAATGATTTTCCATTTTATACACCCGGTCTCATGGTGACGGTGACGGACCCGCACCGTCCCGGGCATGAACTGGGCTATTACCCGGGGGAGGTGACCCTGCGCATGGCGGATGTGGTTGTGATCAACAAGATGGATTCGGCCGACGGAGAGGCCATTCAGGTCGTACGTAACAACATTGAGAGGGTCAATCCCTTGGCAACCGTTATTGACTGCGCCTCACCCATACGCGTGGATAAACCGGACATCATCCGGGGGAAAAGGGTGCTTGTCGTGGAAGACGGCCCCACGCTCACACACGGTGAAATGAAAATAGGTGCGGGTGTGCTGGCGGCAAAAAAGTTCGGTGCCTCGGAACTGGTCGATCCGCGGCCTTTCACGGTGGGCAAATTGTCGGAGACATTCCGGATCTATCCCGGGATAGGGGTGCTTCTTCCTGCGATGGGATACGGAGAGGACCAGCTGAAAGACCTGGAAACCACCATCAACAATACGGATTGCGATGCCGTGGTGATCGGCACGCCCATTGACCTGAACCGCATCATCAGGATCAATAAGCCCGGCGCCAGGGTATTTTACGACCTGCAGGAAATAGGGCATCCCGACCTGAGTGAGGTTCTCGGGAAGTTCATTTCTTCCCCAGCCTTTTCCTGATGGCCCTGGTCTGATCTTCGAAACCGGGCTTTTCCAGCAGGGCGAACATGTTTTTCTTGTAGGCTTCCACACCCGGCTGGTTGAAGGGATTGACCCCGAGAAGGTATCCGCTTATCCCGCAGGCTTTTTCGAAGAAATAAACCAGTTCGCCAAGATGGTATTCATCTATGGAAGGGATTTCAATACGGATGTTCGGGACGCCCCCGTCAACGTGGGCCAGCGAGGTTCCCAGTTCGGCCATCCTGTTCACCTCGTCTATGCGCTTCCCGGCAAGGTAGTTCAGCTGGTCAAGATCTTCCGGGTCTCGCGGTATGGTGACCTTATGCGCCGGTTGTGCAACGGAGATGACAACTTCGAAAAGATTCCTTTCACCCTCCTGGATATACTGCCCCATGGAATGAAGGTCGGCGGTGTAGTTTACACTGGCCGGGAAGATGCCTTTGTTCTCCTTGCCTTCGCTTTCGCCGTACAACTGTTTCCACCATTCCGACAGATAGATCAGCTTCGGATTGTAATTGGCAAGGATCTCGGTTGTTTTCCCTGCCCTGTACAGGGCGTTTCTGGCAGCGGCGTAAACGGCTGAAGGATTTTCGGCAAAAGGAATATCCGGTCCGGTTTGTTCCTGCAGGTTCTTTGCCCCCCTGATGAAATCCCGGATGTCGTATCCTGCAACCGCAATGGGCAGCAGGCCTACCGGTGTGAGTACGGAATACCTTCCTCCGGTATCGTCGGGGATGACGAATGATCTGTATCCCGACTGGTCGGCCAGCCTTCTGAGCGCCCCCCTGCTGCGGTCCGTGATCGCAATGATCTTTCTGCCTGCGCTTTCTTTTCCCTCTTTCCGGGTCAGGTGTTCCCTGAGCAGACGGAAAGCGATCGCCGGTTCCGTGGTGGTCCCGGATTTGGAAATGACGATGATGCCGTAGTTTTTCCGGTCGAGCACCTGCATGAGTTCCGCAAGGTAATCCTCACCGATGTTCTGTCCGGCGAAAATAACATCCGGACCGGGCTTCCCTCCGGCATGGCATTGAAAATTATGGCTCATGGCAGAGATCATGGCTTTGGCGCCGAGGTAGGATCCGCCGATGCCGATCACGACCACCAGTTCAACAAGCTTTCCCAGGCCTGCGGCGGCCTCCTCTATTTCCCCGGTCTCCGCTTCACTGATATCCGAGGGGAGCTCCAGCCAGCCCAGGAAATCGCTTCCCGCACCTGTTTTTTCGTACAGGGCCTTTAAATGTTTTTCTGCCTCATCCTTGTATGCAAACAGTGTATCCCTGGGAACAAAGGGGTATACATTGGAAATGTCCAGTCTTAATCCGGTCATGTGCAGCTTTGATTTTGATAACCCAAATATAGGAATTATTAGAACCTCACCTGTGCATGATCTTTCTTATCAGGACCCCGTCGCCTGTCAGGACCCTGACAATATAAACACCGGCTGGATGCTGTCCGAGCCCCACTTCGTTGAAATTTCCGGCATGCCTGTCAGAATAGATGATCTGTCCCAGGGTATTGACAAGGTATATTTCCTTCAGGTTTTCTCCTTCAATATAGAATTCATCGCCTGCCGGGTTGGGATAGATCCTGACTTTCCCTTCAGCCGGGTCGTCGAATCCCGTATTGTCCAGGACCGTTACATGTATGGTATCCGAGGTTTCACAGTCGTTTGCCTTGTTCAATACATCCACGGTCACGGTATGGGTCCCTGTGCCCAGCTCCGATCCGTGCAGGATTACTTTTTTGGAGGTATCCCCGGTACTCCAGGAATAAGCGTAATCGTTATACGTGGATCCATCCTCCATGCATTGGATATTCCCGTCGAGGGCAATGGAATCATTCAGGTAAATGCTTGAGTCGCCAGGCATGTTCATATTGGCGTAACAATAATTGCAGAGTACCGTGATGGTCCCTGTTCCTTCACAGCCATTGGCGTCGGTCACGTTAACCGTATAATCGGTACAGCCGTAAACGGTAACGGATTGTGTGTACTGACCGATGTACCAGTAGTATGATTCTCCCTCCCCCGCAGTGATCAGTATGGAACCGGCAACGTGGTCGAAACAGTACTCGGGTACGGGATTGGCGATGGGCGATGAGAATGTAACCAGGATCGTATCTAAGTAATCCGTACCGTCCTTGTTTACAATGACAGATACTTCTTTGGATCCGTATCCGGTCCCGCTTGAATCCACAGCGGCGGTGCTTGAGTCCGATCCTGTCGACCATAAATAGCTGTCGAATCCCAGCCCGGCATTGATGACCTGCTGGGCATCCACGCACACCGTCAGGTCCTCCCCGAGGCTGAATGCGGGTACGGGGAATTCATCGGCACCGATGTCCGGTTCGGAGATGTTCCTTACATCTCCGTCAATGTCCTCGGTAATCCCGGAAATGGGCAGGGCGGCTCCGTCAAACAATACGAAGCTGGTATGAAGGTCGGTATCGGAAACAAAATGAACGGGAGCGGGATAAACCGAATGTTCGTCGCCGCCGCTTATCAGGATCCATTCTTCCAGGTCCGTTGCCTTTGAATTGGAATATTCACCAAGGAAGGTCCCGTCTGAATAAAGGGCGTTGTAATCCGATTCCATCGTGGTGCCGTAGGTGCACTTGAACGCGTAACCGGAAGCATGGTTCGAAAATATGTTGTTTTTGATGTCCACCTGGTTCGTTTGATAGGTGATATCGAATGCGGTAAAGCCGCCGGAACCGTATGCGTTGATTGAATTGAAATAGCATTCAGATTCCTGGCCGAGCCCGTAAATGCCGGCGGCGTATTGCGATTCGCACCGGAGACTGATGGCATTGTTGACGATCCGCGCATGCTGTGCCGATATATATAATCCGTATGACTGGTAATCCCTGGCGATGTTTATAATGTTGCCGGAGACAAGAACTGAATCTGTATTGTAGGAAAGATAAATACCGTAATAGTTACCGTCGAGCTGAACGGTATCTTCTATGCTGTTCCCCGTGATGTGCAGGTTGTACTGGTAATCCGTGCGTATTGCACAGGCAGATTGCCCTTCGAATTCATTCCCTTCGATGACATTGTTCTTCCCCCTGTCGGTCGTGTTGTTCGACTTCAGGCAGATCCCATAGCTTCCGCCTACGAGACGGTTCTGTATGAACGCATTGCTGGTATCAGGATTGGTGTTGTCTCCCGGCAGGTAGACCAGTGCAAGGCCGTCATCGTCTTCTTCTGTAGCCGGGCCGCTAATAATGCAGCCCTCGAAACGGTTATGGCTGGCCCCTCCGCTCAGCTCAACGGCCCTACCGTAGGTGCTGTTTTCCCCTTGTATGCTGATGTCCCGGAAAATGATCCGGTCGGCCCCGTCGAGTTTCAGGGTATAATTGTCCGTGGCATCCGCATCCCAGCTGAGAATGACGGACTCCGGATTTCCGGCCGAGCGGAAGGTAATGCTGTCCTGCCCGGTATACCCCGTAATCAGGTCGTCGATCCGCACCTGTTCGGAATAGGTTCCGCTTTCAACGTCAAAGACGACATCCCCGTCAACCCCGCAATTCTTCAGGGCATAAACGGCATCGCTGAAACCGGTGAAATCCCCGGAGGGACCGATGCTGTAGGATCCCGACAGCAAGCCCGGACAGGGAGAATCGAATTCATCCGCCCCGATGTCCGGGTTTGTAATGCTTCTTTCTTCACCGTCAATATCTTCGGTGACCTCGCTGAGCGGGGTGCCGGCATTGTCGATCAGGTAACTCGTGGTATGAAGGTCCGATTCCCCGGCGAACAGGGGCGATAAAAACAGGGAATGTGCATCCTGCAAGCTTATGGCCTGCCATTCGGCAAGGCTCCCTGCATTGTCATAGCTGGAAAAAACCTCGGATGTGGTAAAGAAGCTGTTGTAATCGCTGATAAGTCCATCATTAACATCGGGATTGTGATCAATGATTTCCGTATCGCTGATCAGGATATTGTTCTTTGAGGTAACGGTGTCTGCATAATAGAGTTCGAGTGCATCGTCACCCGTAACCTTTACGGAGTTATGATACAATTTCTGATGTGACGAGGATTGTATGTTTATGCCGGCTCCGAACAGGAGGTCCCCTGTGACAAAATTGTTACTCACCAGGGAAGCCCCGGAAGCGTCGCTGCTGCTGCTGGAAATCCTTATTCCGTCACGGCCGTTGCTTCCCTGTATGGTGATCCGGTTGGCTTCCGTGGTATGGGAATAGCTGGCACGCAAATAAATGCCGTAAAGGCCGGTCCGGATTTCATTCCCGGAAATCAGGGCATGGTCGGACCATTCCAGGTAAACCGATGCATGGTTCTGAACGCCGAAGACATTGTTCAGGATTCGGGTCGAGGTTTCCTTATCGGAAGGACTTCCGTAAAGGTTCAGTCCGTAATTCCCGTTTTGAAAGAGGTTGCCCTGGAATACATTGTTCGAATCGTTGAAGGTTCCCGAATAGACCAGCGATGCACTGCTTTTTCCCGAGGAAAAGACATTGCCCTCGAAGATGTTGTTGCAGGCGCCGGAATCAAGGACCACAAGTTTGTCCGCAGCATCGCTTGAAAATGTCACATTCCTGAACCGGATGTTATCAACCCCGTCGAGATAAAGCAGGTAATCCGTTGAATCGGTTGTAAGGACAACGTCAATGCTGTCGCCCGAAGCCGATTGAAAAGTAACCGTATTTGTTTCGGAAAGGCCGTATATGCCGGAGATCATGATCTGGTCGTTATAGGTGTCCGGCTCGATATCGAAGGTCACCGGACCGCTGATGCCGCAAATGTTGGACAGTGAATCCACGGCTTCTGCAACACCGCTGAAATCACCCGAAGCTCCGATCGTATAGGTTCCGTTCAGGTATTCACAGGCCTTAATCACGTATTCGAGGGTGTCGTTCTCGGCCAGTTCGTCATCCGCTGCATTCGGATCCTCGGTCCATACCCTGATGGTATGCATCCCGAATCCGAAATCGTGGGAACCCAGGTTGATCTGCCCTGAAGTGTCGGCATACGAAAGACTGCCGTTCCAGTTGATGGAGGTAAACGGCTGGCCGTCGATCTCACAGACGATCCCCGCCTGTGTAAGCGTATTCTTCCCGAAGTTCTTGATGGCGATGATGATGTAATGAATGCCCGCATTGCATTCTTCCACGGGAGAGTAATGCAGGATCACGCCCGCATCCGTCTGAAGGTCGAAATGGAAAGCCCCCATATCCGTCACGGTTCCGTCCGGGTCAAGTGGAGAGGCGGGGTCACCCGCATCGATACAGGGAGAACCGCCCATGATCTGCAGCTTGTAATTTACGGTATCCGCAAACAGTGGATTGCCGGTAATGTTGTTGTCTCCTGTGTACTCTCCCTGGTCGATCAGGCAATAGGATACTTTTGTATCTCCCGGTTCTGCACCAGAACTCAGGTCAATGTCCGGATCCGGGTTCCCGTAGAAAATACTGTTCCTGATGGATGCTACGATCCCCAGGGCCCTGTTGTGGATGGCGGATCCTTCGTCACAGTCATTGTCATAAAAGCTGCAATGGCTGATGACCGGGTCCGAACCGGCTCCCCAGTTGAATATGGCCCCGCCGTAAGATGTTGCGGAATTCCCGGCGAATACGCTGCGCGTGATCTCCGAGGGATTGTCGTGACAGTCGATGGCTCCCCCGTATTGCGCATGGTTGTTGATGAAGCTGCAACTGTCGATGTAAAGGGTACCCGTACCGTAATAAGCGCATAAGGCACCCCCCTGTACAGAAGCGTAATTATCCCTGAAATTGCACTTGATGATCCTGACGTTCTCCACCGTATCTGCGAGAATGCCACCTCCGTAGTTGCATAATGCACAGGTGCTGTCCGCATTGCCGCCGGTAACAGTAAACCCGTCGAGCCTGGTATAATTGCCCGCGGTCACCACATGAAGGGAATTGTCGGAAAGAAGGTCCGCCGTCCCGATATCCCCGCTCAGGACGGCCGGGTTTGCATTCGTATTCCTTTCTGACAAAAGGCTTTCCGTGCCGTCGAAACCTCCGTACAGCCAGACGGAGTCCGGCACTTCAAAGGTTTTTGCCCGGTCGGTCGTGTTGGTGGGAAAGTAAGTCCCCTCCGCCACCCAGATGATGCTGTTCGCGGGAACGGCTTCAAGGGCGGTATGAAGGCTGTCATAGGCGTCCGTCCAGGAACTCCCGTCCTTTGCCCCGCCGGCATCCCGGTCTACGAAAACAGGATCCACGACAAGCACCGCTGCCTGCAGGGTATCGTTCGTATGGTCCTCGTCGGTGCCGCCGTTGGGAGAGGAGGTCCAGGCCCTGATCGTGTTCTCTCCGGGGGAAAAATCATATGAACCTATGGTAAAGAGGGATGTTTCCTTACCGGAAAGCAGCGAGCCCGACCAGGAATAAGCCGTCTGGGGATTTCCGTTGACCTCCCATTCTATGTCCACCGAGGTGATCTCATCTGTAAGATGGTTGCTGAACCCGACCCGGACCTCGTTCACACCCGTGGCACGCATATCGCTATCTATGCGGCTTACACCTGCATCCAGGCCGGGATCGAAGGTCAGGTATACGATGGGCAGTTCCTTTGTCCGGGTCCCTGCAGTTGAAGGGAAGGAACCGTCCTGAACATTGAATTTGCAGGGATAATCCGCCAGGTCGTCGGAATAAACATATAGAAAATTATCTTCATCCGTGACCTTTGTCCCGCTGCGGTTTTCGATGTGAATGACCAGGTTGTCGCTTCCGTTGTACGGGAAGGGAGTATCGAGCGTTATTTCGGTTCGTTCGGCGCCGCCGAAGCGGTGGTCATGGTAACTGACCGGACCGTCGTATACAAGGGTCATGGATGCGGTATTCGGGTAGGATGCATCCGAAAACCAGAGGTCGGAAGTATGGGCCATATAAATCTTCTGGCTGGTATCGGATTCCGACCAGGGACCGGCCGTGGGATTGTTGAAAAGTTCGTAGGCGATCTCCGAGATGTCTCCGGTCAGGTTGATCTGGTCCTGCGGGTATATGACCGTGCACCAGTTGTATTCGTATTCATTGGAATAGGGCAGGCCTTTGGTGTTGTTGCTTCCGGACCCCACCTGAACGGTCTGCTGGGTGAAAACGGGCAATGACAGTACTGCAAGAGAAAGAATCAGGCTGATTTTTTTCATGGTTCAGGGGGTTTTGAAATACGGTTTTAAGGTATGTAAATTTGGTATTTATACAAATGATCGTACGTATGTTTTCAAATATGTTTACGGCTGAAGGCCTGTTTTTCGGGATTATTTAAAATGGATCAAGATAATTGGGTACTTTTGCTGCGTGAACGAAGAATCCGTAACGAAAGCCGGGCGACTGCCCGAATGGTTCAGGATGGAGAGGCCTTCCGGGGAGAAGTACAGCCGGCTGAAGAACCTGTCGGAGAGGAAGGGGCTGCATACCATCTGCAAGAGCGGGAACTGCCCGAACATTGGCGAATGCTGGAACGCGGGAACCGCCACCTTCATGATCCTCGGGGACATATGCACAAGGGCATGTAAATTTTGTTCCGTGAAAACCGGCAGGCCCCTGAAGGTCGATTGGGATGAACCGGCCCGCCTTGCGGAATCCATAAAAACGCTCGGGGTCAGGCATTGTGTGATCACCTCGGTAGACCGGGATGACCTGGAAGACGGAGGCGCTGCCTTCTGGGCGCATACCATCCGTACCGTGAAGGCATCCTGCCCGGGCGTCACCCTTGAAACGCTGATACCCGACTTCAGGGGCAGGCCGGAGGATATTCAAAAGGTGATCGATGCGGGCCCCGAGGTCATTTCACATAATCTCGAAACGGTAAGACGGCTGACTCCCCGTATCAGGAGCCTGAACAGGTATGATACAAGCCTGGATGTGGTCAGGTACATTTCTTCCGGGGGGGTGATCCCGAAATCGGGTATTATGCTCGGGCTTGGAGAAACACGGGAGGAAATACTGGAGACCATGGATGACCTGAGGGATGCAGGTTGCAGGGTGCTGACCATAGGACAGTATTTGAAGCCTACCCCCAACCATTACCCTGTAAGGGAATACATCCGGCCTGAAGTTTTCCGTGAGTACGGGGAGATCGGACTTGAAAAAGGCTTCCGTTTCGTGGAAAGCAGCCCCCTGGTACGCTCTTCCTACCATGCCGGGCGGCATATAAATGCTTAAAAATATGTTAAAAAGGAGTACCATTGGCCGGAAATACAGGCCATAAGTCTATTTTCATCCGGTTATTAAATCAATTATCATGAAAAAGAATTTTTGGATTTTCGCGCTGACTGCCGCCAGCCTCGTTATAGTGGCAGGATTTACCTACCGTGACATACAACCCTCGGAGGAAATTCCCGAAGATGTGGCCGCAGTGCTGAACAATTCATGCTTTGGATGCCATAATTCCGAAGGCAGGAATGAGGATGCCAAAGAAGCCGTAGAGTTCGACAAGTGGGATTCTCTTAATGTGGTGCATAAGATAAGTACACTGAGCGAGATCAACGAAGTTCTCGAGGAAGGCACGATGCCGCCGGCAATGATGCTGGAAAGGTTCCCCGACAGGGCCCTGACGGATGAACAGGTCATGATGGTCCGGGACTGGTCAAAGAAAGGGATCGAAACACTGATTCAGCAGTAATCCCTGCACTGCCATGCGCAGGATTTATGTCTTACTTCTCGTATTGCTGGGAGCATTTCTTATACTGCAATTCTTCCAGCCCGATAAAAACCTGGGAAATCCTGAGCCCGATACCGACTTTCTCCGGGTTTCCCGGGTCCCCGATACCCTGGCTGCTGTTTTTCTTACCTCGTGTTATGACTGTCATTCCGATCATACCATGTATCCGTGGTACAATCGCATCTCACCGGTATCCTGGTATCTGAACAATCACATCAGGGAAGGCAAGTCCCATCTTAATTTTTCCAGTTGGGGCATTCTGGATAAAGCGCAGAAGATCACCCTTCTGGATGAAATTTGTGAGGAATGCGGCGATGGAACGATGCCTCTTAACAGCTACCTGCTGATCCATAAGGACGCCGTATTGAGCGCCGGAGAGATAGATGCCATATGTAAATGGGCGGAATCGGAGGCCATGAACGTACTTACATCTGAATAATTCCCGGGAATTTCGCCTCAGTAGGGGATCATGAGGAAAGGCAGCTCACTCATCGATTCATAGGTTTCCCCTGCTTCCAGTATTTCTTCGTCATCCTCCTCGTAGTACCAGTTGACGATCACCTCGTGTTTTGCCTCCAGCACGGACTCAAGCCTTTTAAAGATGTCCAGGATCATTTTCGAGGAACTCGTATTGAAATGTTCCAGCTGAATATTTACCATTGTTTTGTTCCCCGGCGACCTGATATATTCATCAATCCAGTTCATAACCGGTTTGTAAAACTCGACCGAATTTTCCGGGTTGGACCTGCCCTTGATCTCCAGCAAACCCTCCTGCGGATCAAGGACTATGGTCGGGGTTTTCGGGGTTCCTTCTATGGATAAGGTTTCCATTGAATACTCAGGATTTTGTTGTTACCGGTAACAATATGCAATATATAAAATTAATAAAAATAGATATAAATCACATACATGACCCCTTATTTCTTCGTGGCAACGGTCAGGCCTGCCACACCCCCCATAAATGGTTTGTATTCAACTTTTTGAAACCCTGCTTGAAGCAGCAGGTGTTTTACCTCATCAGGATCGTAGAAATTTCCCGCCGAGGTGGCAAGGTACCTGTATGCGCTCCGGTGACCCGAGATCAATCCTCCCAGCCCTGCCACAAAGATTTTCAGGTAAACCCTGACCAGTCCTTTATACAAGCGGTTTGCAGGCTGGCTGCTTTCCACCAGCACCAGCTTTCCGCTGTTTTTCAGAACCCTGAGGATCTCAGCCAGGAATTTATCCATGCCGGGATTCCTGTAAGTAAGGTTCCTGAAAGCGAAAGCAATGCCCACGGCATCGAATTTGTTTGATTCATAGGGCATGCTTGCCGCATCTCCGTGCATGAATTCGATATTGCCTGTCCGTTGCCTGCCTGCTTTCCTCCGGGCCTCTGCCAGCATGGGTTCGCTGAAATCCAGTGCATGTATCCTGACTGAACCCCTGCTCAGGCCTGCCATCCGCAGTGCAAGGTCTCCGGTCCCCGTGCAAAGATCGAGTACGGCGTCGGGATTACCGCGCATGCATATTTCCGCCGCAAGCTTTCTCCAGCGTTCATCCTGTCCCAGGGTAATGATCCTGTTTAAAAGGTCATACCTGTCCGGTACCTCATGAAACATCCGTTCCAGGGGACGCCATTTTTTCTTATATTGATGCGCTTCAGCACTCATATTTCAAATGACGCATCAAATATACAATTTCAATCCCGGGATTAAACCTTAATGATTTACCGGAGTCTAAATAAACATTCAAGTATCCCCCTAATACCTTAATACATATGAAACAAAAAAGAATTTTCCAGCTTATCGGAATGGCCATTGCATGTTTGTTCATGGTGGCTCCAATGACCGCACAGAGGGCGGATTTTTCAGGAAAATGGACTTTCAATGAGTCAAAAAGCGAGATCGGCGCACTGGAGGGACAGGGCAGGGGCGGGTTCATGGCCTTTTCCGGACTTACGGTTCTGCAGGATGCCGGCAAGATTGAGATCGAACGGACCAGGACCGGCAGGGACGGACAGGAGATAACGACAAGTGAAACCCTTACCCTTGACGGAAAGGAAAACCTCAGCGAGAACGAAAGAGGATCCACCAAAACCACAGCAACATGGTCAGGGGACGGACAGACGCTGACTTTTAATGTCGTCAGGACCATGAACTTTCAGGATCAATCCATGGAGATGACCAGCAGCGAAATCTGGACACTGACGGACGGTGGAAAAACACTCACGATCGAGTCGACCTCCACCACTCCCATGGGAGGAATGACAAATACCTTCGTTTACGACAAAAGCTGAGAGGCCTGTACAGGATCAGATTTGTCTTATTTGATTCCATAACCGGCGGCAGGAAGCCAGTTTGCATATCTCAATGAAAAAAACCGGCAGGATTTTAATCGTTGATGCCCTGCGGGGTATCGCCTTGTTCCTGATCATTCTCATTCATTTTGTTGAGCATTTCGATTTCATTTCTTTCCCGGAATCGAACTTTCTCTTTTCAGCAGATACGGATATGGCCGTTATGATCGCCGTCTTTGTTCTGATAAGCGGAAAGGCATATTCCGTTTTTGCACTGTTGTTCGGCTTCAGCTTTTTTGTTCAGATGAACAACAAGGAAATTGATGGCATCGACTTCAGGCCCCGTTTTCTCTGGCGGTTAACCGTGTTGCTTGTACTGGGTTTTATCCATTCACTCTATTACAGGGGCGATATCCTTCATATCTATGCCCTGCTGGGAATGGTGCTGGTGCTGCTTTACAGGGTGGATACCCGGGTACTGTACGGATTATCCGTCCTGCTGGCATTACAGATCCCCATGATATGCAGCCTTGTACGGTCGTTTGTAGATCCGGGGTATGTATATGTGCAGAGTTTCGGAATGGGATTTTATGAAGAGGGGAACCGGGTTTATGCTGCGGGAAGCTTTTTTGATGTGGCCGCCTATAACTTATGGAAAGGAAGAGCCCTTGTCTGGGCCTGGACATTCTACAACGGGCGGTATTTGCAATTGATCGCCTTGTTTGTACTCGGTTTCATACTGGGACGGAAAAGGGTCTTCGAGGAGCTTTCCCGTTACAGGAAGCCGTTGATCAAAATACTGGTTACAGGTTTTATACTGGTCATCCTGTTATATTCCCTGAACGCAGTGATTGCATCGGGAGATTTTACGGATTCACAAAAGGCACTTGTGGATTCCCTGCTGAATTCATACGCGAACCTGGCATTCACATCGGTTATTGTCTCTTTGGTCATACTGGCTTATCTGAGGTTCAGGGACAATTCGTTTTTCAGGCTGTTTGCCATCTACGGGAGAATGAGCCTGAGCAATTACCTGGCCATGGCAATCATAGGGGTTTTGCTTTTTTACGGATACGGTTTCGGGTTGTACAGGTATATGGGGTCAACATGGAGTCTGATCTCAGGAGTGATCGTCTTTTTTATCCTTGCCGGATTCAGTAAATACTGGCTTGCCCGTTTTTATTACGGTCCCTTTGAATGGCTCTGGCGCGCACTGACGTTTTTCAATTTTCGTCTCAGGTTCAGAATACCTGAAAGAAGCGGCTGAAAAAAGGGAAACCGGCCTGTTATTCCGCCTGTATCCCGCCATCTCCGGGTGAAGCCCGGCGGGTATCCTGCTTCCCGCTCTCCGGTTTCATTTGTGGAAACAGGATGACATCCTGGATTGAGCGCGCATTTGTCATGGTCATGACAAGGCGGTCTATACCTATTCCGAGCCCGGCCGTGGGCGGCATGCCGTATTCGAGGGCACGGAGAAAATCCTCATCCGGCATCATGGCTTCCTCGTCGCCTTTTTTGCCCAGCCCGGCCTGCTCCTCGAAGCGTTCCCGCTGGTCAAGCGGATCATTCAGCTCTGAAAAGGCATTGCACAGTTCTTTGCCGTTTACAATGACTTCAAAGCGTTCTGCCAGCCCCTCTTTGTTCCGGTGCTTCTTGGCCAGGGGAGACATCTCCACCGGGTAGTCCGTTACAAATGTGGGTTGAATCAGCCTGCCTTCGACACGCTCGGAGAATATCTCGTCGATCAGTTTTCCCCTCGGCATTGTTTTATCGACATCGACATCCAGGTCCCTTGCTGTTTTGAGCAGATCTTTTCCGCTCATATCCGAAATATCGATGCCGGTGAATTCCTGAATGGCCCCGTACATGGTGAATCGTTTCCACGGACGCCTGAAATCAATTGTATTTTCCCCGGCCTGCACCTTTGTATCTCCGTGAAGGTCGAGTGCCACTTTTTCGATCATCTCCTCGACCAGGTCCATCATCCAGAGGTAATCCCTGTAGGCAACATACAATTCCACCTGGGTGAATTCCGGGTTGTGATACCGGTCCATGCCTTCATTGCGGAAATCCTTGGCAAACTCATAGACCCCGGTAAAACCTCCGACGATCAGCCGCTTAAGATACAGCTCATCGGCGATGCGCAGGTATAGTTTCTGTTCCAGCTTATTGTGAAAAGTGGTAAAGGGCCGGGCAGCCGCTCCTCCGTAAACGGGTTGCAGAACCGGCGTTTCCACTTCCAGGTAACCCCTTTCATCGAGGAATTTACGGAGGGAGGAAATGATCCTTGAACGTTTTACGAATATTTCACGTACCTGCGGATTTACGATAAGATCCACATAACGCTGGCGGTAGCGTTGTTCGGGATCGGTAAATGCGTCGAACACTTCTCCTTCCTTTTCCTTTACAACAGGAAGCGGGCGCAGGGACTTCGCCAGGATGGTCAGCTCCTTTACGTGCAGGGTTGTTTCCCCGACCTGTGTTTTGAAAACGAATCCCCTGATCCCGATGATATCCCCTATATCCAGGTATCTTTTGAAGACCGTATTGTAGAGGGTCTTGTCATCCCCGGGACAGATCTCGTCGCGCCGTATATAAATCTGTATCCTTCCTGCCCCGTCCTGGATCTCGGCAAAGGAGGCGTTGCCCATGATCCTGCGGCTCATGATGCGCCCTGCCATAACCACATCCCCGAAATTGTTTTTACCCGGATCAAACTGTTCCAGTATTTCCGTTGAAAGTGCATTGACCGGGAATGCTTCGGGAGGATAGGGCACGATGCCGAGCTTCAGGATTTCTTCCAGGGAATTTCTCCGGATTTCCTCCTGTTCCGACAATTGCTGCTGGCTCATTATAAGGTAAAAAATTTGTTCAAAGATAGTGATTAGATTAAATTTACAGGGTCGAAATCCCGGTGATTTGCCGGATGCGGATACTTTCCCCGGTCCTTAATGAAAGGAAACGATACGAACCATACCATACTGTTCAGGGATCTCGGACGGATCGACTACAGGGAAGCCTGGGACCTTCAGGAGGCCACCCTTGATGCCGTGGTGAACCTGAAATCCGGGGAGAGGAATACAGGCAGACGGGTGCCCTGGCCGGGCAACCAGGTGATCTATTTTTGCGAGCACCCGCATGTATTCACCATCGGCAAAAGCGGGAAAAACCAGAACCTGCTCATCCCGGATGAAACCCTGAAGAAAATAGGGGCGGATTTCTACAGGATAGACAGGGGGGGAGACATTACCTATCACGGACCCGGGCAGATCGTGGGGTATCCGATTTTCGACCTGGAAGCCCTGGACATCAAGGTGAAGGACTATGTCCGGAAGCTTGAGGAATCCGTAATACTGACCCTGTCAGGGTACGGAATAAAAGCTTCAAGGCTCCGGGGGGCCACAGGCGTCTGGCTGGATGCGGACCTGCCGTCGGGGGCAAGGAAGATATGCGCCATAGGGGTCCGTGTAAGCCGCTATGTGACCATGCATGGGTTTGCCCTGAATGTCAACACGGATCTGGGATATTTTCAGTATATTAATCCCTGCGGATTTATCGATAAGGGAGTCACCTCCATGCAACGGGAACTGGGCAGGGAACTGGATATGCAGGAAGTCGGCGGGGTATTGAAAGACAGGATTTCGGAGGTATTCCGGGTAAGCCTGCGAACCAATATTTAAGTCATGGAAAAAAACTGGATTCTGAAGGATCAGGGCGATGTACAGGAAGTGGATGCGCTCTGCAGGAATCTGAATATCCCAAGGCCTCTGGCCGTCCTTCTTGTCCAGCGTGGCATCAAGACATTCGATGCATCGAAACATTTTTTCCGGCCGGAACTGACCGACCTTCACGATCCTTTTCTGATGAAAGACATGGAGGCGGCTGTCGAAAGGATCGAAGCCGCACTCAGGAATGATGAGAAGATCCTCGTGTATGGCGACTACGATGTGGACGGTACCACCTCGGTTGCCCTGGTATATACCTTTCTTAAGAAGCTTACGGGGAATATTGATTTCTATATTCCGGACCGTTACAACGAAGGGTACGGAGTTTCATCCAGCGGGATAGAATACGCACGTGAAAGGGGGGTGTCGCTGATCATCGCCCTTGATTGTGGCATTAAGGCAGGTGAAAAAGTCATATATGCGAAGGAGCATGGGATCGATTTCATCATTTGTGATCATCATAACCCGGGTGAAGTGATTCCCCCGGCTGTAGCTGTACTGGATCCGAAAAGGGAGGAATGTACCTACCCGGACAGGGAACTGTCGGGGTGCGGGGTGGGCTTCAAGCTGATCCAGGCATTTTCAATGCGGAACAATATTCCGTTTAAGGAGCTTACGGGTTATCTCGACCTGGTGGCCGTAAGCATTGCTTCGGATATCGTACCGCTGAACGGGGAAAACAGGGTCCTTGCGCATTACGGGCTCAGGCAGCTCAATGAGCATCCGCGGACGGGGCTGAAGGCCATTATCGAACTGGCCGGTATCAAGGACAAAAAGATCAGCATAGATGACGTGGTTTTCAAAGTAGGTCCGCGCATCAATGCCGCCGGGCGGATGGAATCCGGAAAAAGCGCCGTCAGCCTGCTGATTTCCGAGGATACGCAACAGGCCAGGGTAATCGGGGAAAAGGTCAATACCTATAATGTTACACGCAGGGATATAGATGCAACCATCACCCAGGAGGCGCTCGACCTGATCGGAGGAAGCCCGGAGCTCCAGAAGCTGAAGAGCACGGTCCTGTTCAACCCGAAATGGCATAAGGGGGTCATCGGTATCGTTGCCTCACGGCTGATCGACACCTGGTACCGGCCGACGGTCATCCTGACCGAATCGAACGGGTTTGCGACGGGTTCGGCGAGATCGGTTTACGGCTATGACCTGTACCAGGCGGTAGAGGCCTGCAGTGATCTGCTGGAAAATTTCGGCGGGCATAAATATGCCGCGGGGCTGACCATGAAACTTGAGAACATTCCCAAATTCAGGAAAAGATTCGAAGACTTCGTGTCGGAAACCATCACACCCGATCAGCTTGTTCCGGTGGTCGAGATCGATACGGAGATCAGCCTGAATGAGATCACGGATAAGTTCTACCGCATCCTGAAACAGTTCGAGCCGCTGGGACCTGAGAATGCACCGCCGGTTTTCCTTACGGAAAATGTTGTGGACAACGGTACGGGCAAAGCGGTCGGGACAAACGGTGATCACCTGAAACTTAACCTGATCCAGGAGGAAGATCCCTACAATGTGCATCCTGCCATTGCTTTCGGACACGGGCAAAATTACAAGCGCATTGCCGGAGGGCATGGATTCGATATCTGCTATACCCTGGAAGAGAATGAGTTTATGGGCCGTGTCAACCTGCAGCTCAACATCAAGGACATCAAGTTCGATTAGAACCTGAGCCTCATCGGCACTGCAATGAGTTATGCCCTGATAACCGGTGCATCCGGCGGGACAGGGCAGGAGATGGCAACTTCATTCGCGGGGGATAAGTAAAATGCAGGTAACTGCCACTGGATTTCTTCCCGGGGAATTTGCAGCAAAGCTTACAGGAATGATGATGTTGAAATACAAATAGGAACACCAGATGAAGCCCTACCTGTATGGTATAAAATATATTATCGATCGAAGAATCCTGGGGAAGGACACCCCCCTGATCTGTGGTCTCGTCCTTACCAACAAATGCAATCTTCAATGCCGGCATTGCAGGGTGAACAGGCGGAAAACGAAGGCCATGAGTTTTGAAGAAGCAAAATCCGTGATTGATACATTTTATAAAGAGGGTGGTCGTACACTTTATCTCGAGGGAGGTGAACCGTTTCTCTGGAAGGACAACGGCCATAACATGGAGGACATCGTCAAATATGCTCATGGCAGGGGATATCATTCCACGGTGGTTTATACCAACGGAACATTCCCCCTGGTCACTTCAGCCGATATGATTTTTGTAAGTGTGGATGGACTTCAGGAAAGGAATGATTATTTGCGCAGTCACTCCTTCGACAGGATCATGAAAAACATACATGATACGGATCATCTTTCCTTATATATCAATTATACGATCAACCGGTATAACAAAGGTGATATAAAGGGGTTCTGTGAATATATAAGTGATATAAGGCAGGTCAAGGGGGTATTTTTCTATTTCCATACACCCTATTACGGGTATGATGAATTATATATCGATCCAGTTGAAAAAAACGAAATCATCCGGGAATTAATCGGGTTAAAAAGCAGATACAGGATTCTTAATTCAAGAGCCGGCCTCAAAGCGGCTATGAAAAACGAGTGGAAACGCCCCCTGGATATTTGCCGCGTATACGAGGAAGGGAAGATATACAGATGTTGCAGGTACAATGATGATCCGGAACTGTGCAGGCAATGCGGTTATCTGAGTTATCCTGAGATAGATCAGACCATAAGATTAAAACCATCCGCGATTCAAAATGCGCTGAAATACTTTTAGAAGGAATCATAATGAAAGGCCGGCATGATCAGTAATTATATCAGAAGGAAAATCAGCCGGGTCTTTACCGGTAAGGACCAGGTTGTGCTGAAGGACAGAATTCCTTCCCCCGATGAGCTGGATACTAAATTCAAGGATATTGATGAGCTGGGGATCTATCTTCACATCCCCTTTTGTGAGCAGATATGCCACTACTGTCCCTATAATAAGGAAATCTATCATCCGGAAACGGCGAAAAAATATACTCTGGCCGTTATCAGGGAGATAGACAGGTATTCCGGAATTATTGGCAGGAAACCTGTGACCACTTTTTATGTCGGGGGCGGTACCCCGACGACCATACTGAATAACGGGATGATAAAGATACTGGAGCATATCTATCAGAACTTCAATATGCAATGCTCCGTCCATATGGAGAGCCATCCCAACCACCTGAATCCCCAAAACCTGGAAACACTGAAATCAATTGGCGTAAAATACCTTAGTATCGGGGTTGAATCATTGCAGGACAGGCATCTTAAATTTCTCGGGAGGCCCTATACAACAGGGGAGATTATCAAGAAAATCAAACTTGTTTCCAGCCAGGGATTCGACTGTGTGAACGCGGATGTTATTTTTGACCTCCCGGACCAGAAAATGTCGGAAGTGGAGCAGGCGGGACAAACCCTGATGGAGTTGGGAGTCGATCAGGTAGCAGCATATCCGCTCTTCAGGTTCCCCTATACCCGGTTGGGCAAAGTTGGGAACGGACGGGCAGTTCCCACCATGTTCAGGAGGAGAAAAATGCTGCATGTTCTGGAAGACATTTTCTATGGTTCCGGCTTTTACAGATCCTCTGTGTGGGCCTTTACCAGGAAAGGGATTGACAAATACTGCTCCGTGACGGTCCCTCTTTACCTGGGGATCGGGGCAAGCGGGGGTACTTACCTTAAGGACATCTTCTACATCAACACATTTAATGCCACCGAATACATCCGGGCATTTGAAAATAATCATAAGGCCATAGCGCTATCGGTGGATCTGACGGATCAGATGCAAATGTCAGGCTGGCTTTACTGGAGGATCTATGAAACCAGATTCAGCAAGAAAGATTTTGCAACCAGATTTCGTAAGGATTTCGATAAGATATACGGCAGATATTTCAAGGCATTGTCATCATTCAGATTTTTGAATGACAATGGAGACGAAATAACACTTACCGACAGGGGAACTTACTGGCTTCACGCATTCGAAGACTTCTTTTCCATTGACTACATCGGCAAGCTCTGGGGCACCTCCCGAAAGGATCCCTGGCCTGCAGAAGTGGTCCTGTAAAAGGGCAGCATTGTCATCAGTGTCCTTAAAAATTCAGTCTCAGCTGCACCCTCAGATCGGATTTCCGGTTGCCCGGGATTTCGTTCAGGCCGCTGCTGACGGTTTCGCGGCCGGCATACCGGGTCAGGGCGTATTTGACCCACAGGTCCGTATGCCGTCCGATTTCCCAGCGTACATTCAGATAGGTGCGGATCCCCTGCCCGTAATGGAAAGGAATGGAATAGGCATAGAGCACATCATTCTCGTAGGTATATATCCTCGAATTGTAACTTTCCGTGTCGAACATGCAGTAACGGAAATAAAGGCTGAGGCGTGGTTTTTCCGGTTTGTAGATGACGTCATGATAGGCCAGGAAACCGCCTTCGCGGCTGCCGGGCTCCTGTTCCCACGAGGAAAGTTCCAGACGGTCCTGGAAGATCAGCCCGCCGGCAACCGGGTAGGAAACATGGAATCTCAGGTGTGAGGTTTTTACTGTTTCCGGGAGGGACAGGCCCGTTTGATCGCCGGAAACGTTTTCGGGTTTGTCCTTATGCTTGTAACGGAGATAGGCAGCTATGCCGTCCTTCCGGCTGTAATCGGCCTGAAAAAGACAATCGAAGCCTGCGGAGGGTTTCCCGATCTGCGTTTGCAGGAAAGGGAACCGGTATGCATCCAGGTAGCCCGAGAGTTTCCAGTCGGGAAGGGGAAATATCTCAATGCCCGTATAAAGCCCGTTCTCGTTCCTGTTCGATGTATTTTCCGTGAACGCATTCCCGTACAGGGCGTGGAAGGCTTTATCGAAATACCTGTGCAGCAGGGAAAGCTTTACCTGTGGATGAAGGTCGAAACAGGCGCCGTTCAGCGCTGCAAGGCTCCCGTTGCCGCTGTAGCCGGCTTCCCCGAAAAGCACGAGCCGGTTGCCGGAATAGGTGTAGTCCAGCCCGGCATTGGTATTGGACCGCCCTGTATAAAGGAAGGGATCTGCAGACACCTTCTTTTTATACGCGGCATCGTAGTAATGGTGCAGGAGGGTTATTCCGGCACGAAAATTTCCCGATTCCCGGGAAGCGGTTCCGCCGATGATGGTTTCCTTCACGGCATCCTTGTCTTCGAATTCACGCGGCAGGGAATGCAGGCCGCTCACCAGGAAGGAAGAAAAGCACGTTTCCCCGTCGAGGGTGTCGGTAAAGGTGTTGGCATCTATGTATTTCCCGGAAAAGAATCCGGTGAATGAGTACCCCTTGTGTTCGAAGGTGGCCGACACGCCCCTCATAAAACGGTTCTCATCCGAGGAGGTATAGGGGACCGTAGCCGTATTCTTCTTCCTGGTGTTTACGATGTCCGGCGATTTTCCGAATGCCAGCCCCGACCACAGGATCACCCCCTGCCCGGATCTGACCTGGTAATCGCCTGCAATGATGCTGCTGAATTTCCAGACATCATTCACCCGCAAGTATGCGGAATTGTAATCAAACCCGTATCTGTTTCCCCCCAGGAGAAAGGGTTCACCCGCGTCCTTCTCCCCCGTATATCCCAGTTCAAGTTTCCTGCCGTAGCGGAACCTGTATTTTGTGAGGACCTTCAGCCGGCCGCCCAGATAGCGGGCATTCGGATTGGTTTCCATGAGTGAATCCGTGGCCGGGGAATATCCTTTCTGTTCTTCCAGAACGGAAGTAAACCTCAGGAACAGCTGGTGCGGAGGCCTGGCCGCGTGGTCCGTCCCCCTGGCCGGTGATGTGGTTTCGAAGGATACCAGCGGCTCCATTTTTCGTGCCAGCCCCTCGTCAAAGCCATATACCAGCGGCAGTTCATAAATGGTCAGCAGGGGTCCCTTTTCCACTATATAGTTCAACAGGCTGCTTATCTGGAAATCGGTCAGCAGATGAAGCCTTTCAAGTTCTTCCCTGCCCGCGGAATTGATCTCCAGCGGATTCTCCAGACAGTCATTGATATCCCCCAAAAGGGTCTGGTAATCGAGTTCTTCCTCCGAGTCCCTGGCCATCTGTTCGATCAGGTCTTCCGTAACGACCGGGAGGCCGGAACGGTATTCCTGGGATTGCAGGGGGAATGGCATGAAAAAACAGAAAACAATGAGCGTACGGGGTATGGAAGGTATTTGCCTCATTTAATGTTGTAATGTAACGAGAAATAAGGTGTATAACCGAGGATCTGCTGATGGGAAAATGCCACATCCGCCCGGAAATCGAGCAGCCGGAATCCCAGTCCGAATGAATGGCTTATGTATTCCTGCACCATGATTCCCGCCCTTGCATATATGTATTCCATCACCCTGTACTCCAGCCCCAACTTATAAGCCGGGCCTCCGAGCTCGAGGTCCTTCTCCGTCTCGACGCCCACGAACAACTGCTGGCCGAACCGGTAGCCGAATCCCATACGCATGATCACCGGGATCTTTTCATCCTGCATCTTCGGGATTCGTGAAGCGGTGGGATTAAACACGTGAAAACCGATCAGCAGGTTGTGAACCGGTTCGGCCAGGATCCCGGCTTCCACGGCAATGGTTCCGCTGGTCCCGATGTCATTATCGATGAAGGTGCTCAGGTAATCCAGCTGGAGCCCTGCCGCAAACCGGTCATGAAATGATTTTCCCAGGGCCAGTCCGATCTTGCCCTCATGATACCGGGAATAGCCGAAGTAGGAATAACTTACCCCTATGGTACCGGTACCGGTAGGCACCGTCAGGGCAAGTGCATGAAGACTGTACTGGGGGACCACGAAACGGTTCTCATGATGAAATCCGAAGGCCAGATGCGGGTAAAATCCAAGCCCCGCCTGATTATGGTAGGTTGACCAGAAACCGGGGTACATGACACCGACACTTCCCATGGCCGCCATCCCGGCCCCTGCCGGATAATTGTCATTGGAGGCACGCACCTGGCAGCAGAGCAGGCAGGCGAGGATGGTTAAGGGGATCCTGACAGAAGGATTATGCACGGCTTTCCGGGCGATGATTCAGTTGGTCTTGAATTTGAATTTTATGTTTTTCAGTTCTTCGTTGGCTTTGACTGTCTTTTTTGCAAGGCCCGTCTTAAACGCTTCCACCTTCCCGGCCACATTTTCGTCCCCGGTCCCGATGATCTGCGCGGCCAGGATCCCGGCATTTCTAGCCCCGTCGAGGCCGACGGTGGCTACGGGTATTCCCGGCGGCATCTGCAGGATAGAGAGGACGGAATCCCATCCGTCCATGGAAATCGAGGCCTTGACGGGTACGCCGATTACCGGTACAATTGTAAGTGCCGCTATGATGCCCGGCAGATGTGCGGCGCCCCCGGCGCCTGCAATGATCACACGGATGCCTCGCCCGTAAGCCTTCCTGGCGAATTCCATGGCCTGTTCGGGGGTACGGTGTGCGGACAGCGCATTGATCTCAAAAGGTATTTCAAATTCGTCCAGGATACGGGCCGCCTGTTCCATGACGGGAAGGTCGGAGGTACTTCCCATGATAATGCTGACTTTCGGATTCATCTGGTGCTTGTGTTATGATATGTTGATTTTTTCTGTAAATACACAAATCTACATAAAGATAAGCATACTTACCGCTTTATGCTACAACGGGGAAATTATCATCTGAAATCTTTGTAAATTCGTTGCTGCGGGATTTATTGCCGTTATGGAAAAAATAAATATATGCGACCGGACATTTGAGATTTTCATCCCCGGTGCAAAGATCCGGGAAGTAGTTTCAGGTATGGCAGAAAAGATCAACAGGGACCTGGCGGGAAGGGATATGATTTTCATCGGCATTCTGAACGGCGCATTCATGTTTGCCTCGGACCTTATCAGGCAGATCAGGCTTGACTGCCGGATCACCTTTTTGAAGCTTGCCTCCTATACCGGTACATCCAGCAAGGGAACGGTAAAAAGGCTGATCGGCGTCAACGAGGACATCCGGGGAAAAACGGTTGTGATCCTCGAAGACATAATTGATACCGGAACCACCCTTGAAGACATCATAAGGCAACTGAAGGGATATGAGCCCGGGGAGATCCGGATAGCCGCATTGCTGTTGAAGCCGGGAGCCCATCTCAGGGGAATACGGCTGGACTATGTAGGCATGGAAATTACCGATGAATTCGTGATCGGATACGGACTGGATTACGAAGGTTATGCCAGGAACCTGACCGATATTTACAGGATCGTGACATCCTGACCCCGGATTATACCTATCTTTGCAAACTTGTTGAACCAAAATTACAGATCATGATAAACATCGTGTTGTTCGGCCCGCCGGGATCAGGTAAAGGCACACAGTCAGAAAAGATCATCGAAAGATACGGATTGACCCATTTGTCGACCGGCGACCTGCTGCGTTCGGAGCTTGCGGAGGAGACAGAGCTCGGGCTCAGGGCCAAAAGCATTATGGAGAAAGGAGAACTGGTCCCGGATGAGATCATCACGGGCATGATCCGTAACGTGATCGCAGACCGTGCCGGTGCAAAGGGATTTATTTTTGACGGGTTCCCGCGCACCGTTACGCAGGCTGAGGGACTGGATGCCCTTCTGTCGGAAAAGGGAATGAAGATAGATCTCATGTTGGGTCTCGAAGTGGAGCGGCAGGAGCTCATCGACCGGCTCCTGAAAAGAGGCCAGATCGAAGGACGGGCCGATGACAACCGGGAAACCATCGAGAACAGGATCAGGGTATATGAACAGCAGACCTCGCCGGTCATGGGATATTATGCGCGCCAGGGGAAATACCATGGTGTGGAAGGTATGGGAAACATTGAGGACATTTTCATCCGGTTGACGGGGATTATAGACAGCCTTTAATATCATTCCGGGCCCGTCATCTGACGGGGCCGCGGCAATCATTCCTAATGACGCAGAGACATGGCCGATTCAAACTTCATCGATTATGTCAGGATTTTCTGCCGCTCGGGGAAGGGAGGCGCAGGATCAGCCCATCTTCACAGGGACAGGCTTAACAGGCAGGGCGGACCCGATGGGGGTGACGGCGGACGCGGAGGCCATATCTGCCTGAGGGGGAACAAGCAGCTCTGGACCCTGCTTCACCTGAAATACAGGAAACACATTTTTGCCGGGGACGGTAAAAACGGCGGGTCCGCCCTGAAAAAGGGGGCGGACGGCAGGGATGTTGTGCTTGAGGTCCCCCTGGGCACAGTGGCAAGGGAGGCCCAAAATATGGAAATCCTGTTCGAGATCACAAAGCACGGGGAAGAGAAGATCCTGAAAAAGGGGGGCAGGGGCGGACTGGGAAACGATCATTTCAAGTCCTCTGTCAACCGGACGCCCCGTTATGCGCAGCCGGGGGAAGAAAGGGACGAAGGATGGAATGTGCTTGAATTGAAGATCCTGGCGGATGTGGGCCTGGTGGGATTTCCCAATGCAGGCAAATCCACCCTGCTTTCCGTTGTATCGGCAGCCAGGCCCAGGATCGCGGATTACCCTTTCACCACCCTTGTTCCCAACCTGGGGATCGTGCAGTACCGCGAAGACCTGTCATTCGTTATGGCCGATATCCCCGGTATCATCGAGGGGGCAAGTGAAGGAAAGGGACTGGGAGTAAGGTTTCTGCGTCATATTGAAAGGAATTCCATACTGCTGTTCATGATATCTTCCGACAGCGATGATATTCACAGGGAATACAAGGTCCTCCTAAAGGAGCTGGAAAAATACAATCCGGATTTGCTGCGCAAGCAAAGGCTGCTGGCCATATCGAAAGCAGATCTCCTGGATGATGAACTGAAAGGGGAAATCCGCGGCGATCTCCCGGAGGTTCCCTGGATGTTCATATCGTCTGTCAGCGGTGAGGGGATAGAAGGATTGAAGGACAGGATCTGGGAAGCATTAACGAATTAACCATGCTGGAAATACTGAATACATGGGATACTAAGCTTTTCCTGCTTCTGAACGGTATGCATTCGCCATTCTGGGATACGGTGATGTGGCATATCGGAGGCAAATTCCAGTGGATCCCACTCTATGCATTCCTGCTCGGATACATGATCCACAGGTTCGGGAGGAGGTCCGTCTGGATCGTCCTGGGTGCGATCGTCCTTATCACCCTTTGCGACCAGTCGTCCGTACATCTGTTCAAGAATGTATTTGAGCGCCTGAGACCCTGCCACCAGCCACATCTCGCAGGGATGGTGCATCTTGTGAAAGACCACTGCGGCGGCAGGTACGGGTTTGTTTCTTCGCATGCGGCAAATACATTCGGCCTGGCTGTTTTCACCGGCCTGTTTGTCCGCAGGCGGTATTACTGGGCCGGAATGCTTTTCTGGGCCCTTCTGGTGAGCTACAGCAGGATATATGCCGGGGTGCATTATCCCGGGGACATACTCGGCGGCGCCATACTGGGAGCGCTTCTGGCCAAGGGTATGTACCTGCTTATGATCTCCGTGAAACGGCTTCAATTCAAGCAATAAGCAATGCTTGTGCTGGATTCTCCATACACAGATCCCGGGTGCAACATTGCAGCCGAAGAGTACCTGCTGAAAAATACAGAAGGGGACTATGCCTTTTTTTACATCAATGAACCTTCCCTTATCATCGGAAAGCACCAGAATGCATACGCGGAGATCAACCTCGATTATGTGCGCCGGAACAACATCCCTGTGATCCGGAGGATCTCGGGAGGGGGAACGGTATGGCACGATCCCGGCAACCTGAATTTTTCGTTCATCCTGAACGGAGAGGAAGGAAGACTGGTCAATTTCAGGGAATATGCACAGCCGGTCGTGGATTTTCTCAGGAGCCTCGGTGCGGATGCGCGGTTCGGAGCCAGGAACGAGATCCTCATCGGCCGGCTCAAGGTATCCGGGAATGCGGAACATGTGCACCGGAAGCGTGTTCTGCATCACGGTACACTGCTCTTCGACGCCGACCTCGATGCGCTCTCCCGCTCCCTTGGAGAAGATCCGCAAAAGTATGAGGACAGGGCTGTTAGATCCATCCCGGGAGAGGTGGCAAACATCCGGGAACTCACCGGAATGAAGACCGGCATGGAAGGTTTCAGGTCTTCCCTCCTGGAATACCTTCTCTGCTCACGGTCCGGATCCGTCCCTTATGAGCTGGACAGCCGGGACATGCGGGAAATTGAAAAGCTGGCGCGCGAAAAATACGGAAGCTGGGCATGGAATTTCGGGTATTCGCCCCGGTACAGGCTCAGGAGGGAATTTGAACTTGACGGGAAAGGATTTTCTCTCGATCTGCAGGTCGAAAAGGGGATCATAGCAAGGATCCGGATGGGTTCCGGAAATATTACGGGGAAGAAGCTTGAAAGGCTGGAAAACCGGCTAACGGGGGTAAGCCACGATCCGGACATCGTCGGCCCGATCTGCCGGAAAGCATCCGTCGTGAAGCCCGGGCTGACGGATAATTTTGTACATTTCCTTTTCTGAGGGGAGAGCGAAGCTTTCTTGTCGGATCCATGACCCGAACGGAATATGAGGAAAACCGGCCTTGTCATATACAGCGTGCTGCTCTGGACGTTTTTCGTGTGCACGTGCATCCTTATGTTTTGCGTTGCATGCCTGATCTGGCTGCTGACAAAATCATTTGACAGGAGGCTTGTGGGGCTGCATATCTTTTCGTCCCTGTGGGGCTCCCTGTACATCTGGTTGAACCCTCTCTGGAGCGTCCGTGTGAAGGGACGCCGGAAGATTCCCTGGAAAAGGCCGGCAGTGCTGGTATCAAATCATCAGTCCATGCTGGACATCCTGGTTCTGTACCAGTTGTTCTCCCCTTACAAATGGGTGTCTAAAAAGGAGAATTTCAGCATCCCGATAATAGGGTGGCTGATGCGCCTGAACGCTTACCTGGAGATTGAACGCGGCAGCAGGGGAAGTTACCCTGGGTTTATGCGGAAGGCGGGACTCCTGTTAAAACAGGGCAGCTCCCTCCTGATCTTCCCGGAAGGTACGAGGTACCCGGGAGGTGCACTCGGGCCCTTCAGGGAAGGGGCTTTCAGAATGGCCCTTGACAATGCCGTGGACATAGTGCCCGTCGTACTCGACGGTACGGCCCGCGCCCTGCCCAGAAAAGGCGTTATCCTTACAGGCCATGCAAGGATCAGGGTGCATGTACTGGATCCCCTGCCGTACGATGATTTTTCCGGGAGCAGGCCGGAGGAACTCATGAACCGGGTCCGCAGGCTGATGTCTGAAGAATACGCCCGCATCCGGGCCGGGGACAACGGATCCTGAGGGCATAATCCCCGCAGCATGCTGCAGGGTTGGCAAGTGGATTGCTGCGGGGTGCATCTTAGATATGATATGCAGAATATGAACCGCCCACCGGATTTCAGGAAAATACTCAGAAGGATGAAATATCTTTCCGACCAGAGGGGCCTTATAGGCCGGTACCTTGCGGAAGAGAACAACTGGCAGGAGCACCTGGAAAATGCCAGGGATTTCATCGTGAAATGCCTGCAGGAAGCCGGGCACGATTCGGTTACGGTTCTGGGAAGCGGGTGGCTGCTGGATGTTCCCATCGAATATATTGCTGAAAACTTCAAAACGGTCTACCTTGTCGATCTTGTCCACCCCTCCCAGGTCGTGCACCGGATCTCAAAATTCGGGAACGTAAGTCCGGTCGTGGCGGATGTCACGGGAGGTGCCGTGGAGGGGGCGTACCGTTTTGTCAGGCAGTACCGCAGGAAAAAGGGGGGAAGCATACTGGAGATCGATTTTCAGGCCGTTTTGCCGGGGGAGATCCGGCACGGGTATACCATTTCCGTGAACCTCCTGAGCCAGATCGATACTTTCCTCGTCGATTACCTGAAAATGCATGTGCGGATCCCTGAAGAAGAGGAAAAGGAATTCCGCAGGCGGATCCAGTCCCGTCATCTCTCCCTGCTCAGACCCGGGGAATCCTGCCTGATCACGGATGTGGAAGAAAGGAAGATAAACAGGAAAGGCCTGCAGGTATTCTCAAAGCGCTCTGTTCATTGCAATCTGCCCCCCGGTGCGTGGAACACGCAGTGGATATGGAGATTTGACAGCAGGGGCGAATACTACCCGGGGCACCGGGCGGAAATGCAGGTGAGAGCCATCCGGTTCTGACCTGCTTTCACAGTCATACGGCAGGATACGGAAGATTCCGGTGTTGATTCAATGTTGAAAAAGAAATTCAGGACCCTGTGATCTTTTGTATATATTTGTGCAAATCCTGAAACAGGCGATGACAGCGCATTATACGGAGGAACATATAAAAACTTTAGACTGGCGGGAGCACATTCGCAAAAGGCCGGGGATGTACATCGGCAAGCTGGGTGACGGTTCCTCCCGGGACGACGGGATCTATATCCTTCTGAAGGAAGTGCTTGACAATTCCGTGGATGAATTTATGATGGGCTTCGGCAAGATCATCGAGATCACCGTCAATGAACGGACGGTAAGCGTGCGGGATTACGGCAGGGGGATCCCCCTCGGGAAAATGGTGGAGGCGGCTTCGAAAATGAACACCGGCGCCAAATATGATTCAAAGGTTTTCAAAAAGTCGGTGGGACTGAACGGGGTGGGCATCAAGGCCGTCAATGCCCTTTCCTCCACATTTGAGATCCGGTCGGTGCGCGAAGGCAGGCTGAAGAAGGCGGATTTTCAATGCGGAAAGCTTCTCGGGGAAGCCGAGGAAACAAAAACGGAGCTGGCGAACGGGACCATCATTTCCTTTGTCCCTGACAGGGAGATGTTCGGGAATTACCATTACATCCTGGAATACATCGAAGCGCTTGTCAAGAATTATGTATACCTGAATACCGGTCTTACCATTGTACTTAACGGAGAGAAATACCTTTCGAAAAACGGTTTGCTTGACCTGTTGAACGAGAACATAAGTTCCGAGGGCCTGTATCCCTGCATACATCTGAAGAACCATGACATGGAACTGGCCCTGACCCATGGGAACCAGTACACGGATGAATATTTCACCTTCGTGAACGGGCAGCATACCGTCCAGGGAGGCACCCACCTTGCAGCCTTCAAGGAAGGCCTGGTAAAGACCATAAGGGAATTCTACAAAAAGGATTTTGACCCCTCCGACATCCGCCAGTCGGTTATCGTTGCAATGAGCATAAAGATCGAAGAGCCTGTTTTCGAATCCCAGACCAAGACCAAGCTGGGATCGAAGGATATGGGACCGGACGGTCCGAGCGTGAGGAATTTTATACAGGATTTCCTGAAAAAGCATCTTGACGATTACCTTCACAAGCATCCTGATACGGCAGAGATCATTCTGAAGAAGATCCTCGATTCGGAAAAGGAGAGAAAGGCCATTTCGAGCATTAAGAAACTGGCCAGGGAAAGGTCGAAAAAGGCCAGCCTGCACAACAGGAAACTCCGTGATTGCAAGGTGCATTACAATACCAATCATGACCGCCGGCTGGAAACCACCATATTTATCACGGAAGGGGATTCTGCCAGCGGATCCATTACCAAGTCGAGGGATGTGGAGACACAGGCGGTATTCAGCCTGAAAGGGAAACCCCTGAACACATACGGGCTGACGAAAAAGATCGTATATGAGAACGAGGAGTTCAATCTTTTGCAGTCTGCCCTGAATATTGAAGAAGACCTCGACAATCTTCGTTACAGGAATGTCGTCATCGCAACGGATGCGGACGTGGACGGGATGCACATTCGCCTGCTGCTGATCACCTTTTTCCTGCAGTTTTTTCCGAACCTGGTCAGAAAGGGGCATTTATATATATTGCAGACGCCGCTGTTCAGGGTGAGGAACAAGCGTGAGACACATTATTGTTATTCGGTTGAAGAAAGGGATTCGGCGGTCGGGAAGCTGGGTGGAAATCCCGAGATTACAAGGTTCAAGGGACTGGGAGAGATCTCGCCGGATGAGTTCAAGCATTTTATTGGCAAGCAAATAAGACTGGAACCGGTGACCCTGAACAGGAGCGATGCAGTTTCCGAGTTACTGGAATTTTATATGGGGAAGAATACACCGGAAAGACAGAACTTCATTATCGAGAATCTGCGTATGGAAGACGACCTCGTCGAAAACTGAGGCAATTCCTGTTTTCCGTTCCCGTTTTTTAATTGCATCGAAAATATATGACTGCGGAGGATAATATCGAGAATGTGAACCCGTCCGGTCCGGACGACCGGTATACGGTGATCCATCTTTCCGGGATGTACCAGGACTGGTTCCTGGATTATGCTTCCTATGTGATCCTGGAAAGGGCCGTACCGCATATTGCCGACGGGCTGAAACCCGTGCATCGCCGTATCCTGCATGCCATGAAACGCCTGGATGACGGGCGCTATAACAAGGTGGCCAACATCATCGGTCATACCATGCAGTTCCATCCGCACGGGGATGCTTCCATCGGGGATGCGCTGGTGCAGCTGGGACAGAAGGAACTGCTGGTGGACACCCAGGGGAACTGGGGAAACATTCTGACCGGAGACAGTGCCGCAGCTCCCCGTTACATCGAGGCCAGGCTGTCAAAGTTTGCCCTGGAGGTGGTTTTCAATCCGAAGACCACGGAATGGAAACTGTCCTATGACGGAAGGAACAGGGAACCCGTCACCCTGCCGGTAAAATTCCCCCTCCTGCTGCAGCAGGGGGTGGAGGGGATTGCCGTAGGACTGGCCTCCAGGATACTTCCGCACAATTTCAATGAGCTGATAGATGCGAGCATACAATACCTGAAAGGCAGCGACTTCGAAATCTACCCCGATTTCCCGACAGGGGGAATGGCCGAGGTTACAAGGTACAACGAAGGGCTGCGGGGGGGCCTGGTCAAGGTGCGCGCACGCATAGAGAAACAGGACAAACGTCACCTTGTGATCAAGGAACTGCCCTACGGAAAAACCACTGCAAGCCTGATCGAAACCATTGTCAGAGCCAACGACAAGGGGACGATCAGGATCAAGAAGATCGACGACAATACTGCGGACAGGGTGGAGATCGTCATCGAGCTGGCCCCGGGCGTTTCTTCAGATAAAACCCTTGACGCACTTTACGCCTTTACGGATTGCGAGGTTTCCATTTCACCCAATTCCTGTATTATCGAAGATGGGAACCCAGTGTTTATGGGCGTTTCGGATATCCTGAAAAAATCGGCCGACAACACGGTCTTCCTTCTGAAAAAGGAACTGGAGATACGGCTGGATGAGCTGGAAGCGGACTGGCATTTTTCCTCCCTGGAAAAGATATTCATTGAAAAGCGCATTTACAGGGATATAGAAGAATGCGAGACCTGGGAATCCATCGTTGAGACAATAGACAGGGGGCTGGATCCCTACAAGAAGCTGCTGCGCAGGGAAGTGACCGCGGAAGACATTACGAAGCTTACCGAGATCAGGATCAAACGGATCTCAAAGTACGATTCAAAAAAAGCGGATCAGCACATAGAAGATATAGAGGAGGAGATCGGGGAGGTAAAAAACCATCTGGAGAACATCATCCCGTATACCATCAATTATTTCAGGCAGATCATGAAAAAATACGGGAAAGGCCGGGAACGGCGTACCGAGATCCGTAATTTCGACACCATTGAAGCCGCCAAGGTGGTTGCGGTCAACCAGAAATTGTATGTTGACCGTAAGGAAGGATTTTTCGGCACCTCCCTGAAAAAGGATGAACTGGTCTGCGACTGTTCGGACATTGACGACATACTTACCATCAGAAGGGACGGGAGCTTCCGGGTGACCAGGGTTGACGAAAAGGTTTTTGCCGGGAAGGACATCATTCACATAGCCGTCTTCAAGAAGAACGATAACCGGACCATTTACAACATCCTCTACCGGGATGGCAAAAGCGGCAATACCATGATGAAACGCTGCGCCATTACGGGCATCACCAGGGATAAGGAGTACAACCTGACCAGGAACAACCAGCATTCCCGCATTCTCTACCTCAGCGTCAATCCCAACGGGGAGGCGGAAACCGTGAAAGTCAGCCTGAAACCGAAGCCCAGGCTGCGGAACCTGAATTTCGAGATGGATTTCAGTGAACTGGCCATCAGGGGCAGGGATGCTGTCGGCAATATACTCACCAGGCATGCGGTGAACAGGATTGTCATGAAGGAAAAGGGCGTTTCCACCCTGGGGGGAAGGAAGATATGGTTCGACGAGGACGTCCTCCGCCTGAATGCGGATGGCCGTGGCCGGCTGCTCGGCGAGTTCGGCGGGCATGACCGCCTGCTTGTCGTAACCCGTTCGGGGAAGTACAGGCTAAGCAGTTTTGATCTTGAAAACCATTTCGAGGATGACCTGCACATCCTTGAGAAGTACAATCCCGAAAAAGTCTGGTCGGTCGTATATTTTGATGCGGATCAGAGCCATTACTATGTAAAACGGTTCATGTTCGAAGCCACGGACAGGCTGACAAGTTTCACAGGGGAAAACCCGGAATCCAGGCTGATCCGGATCACGGAGGTGGATTACCCCCGTTTCGAGATAAGTTTCGGGGGAAAGAACAAGAACCGGGAACCGGAGATCATAGAAGTGGCAGAATTTATCGGGGTGAAAAGCCTGAAAGCGAGGGGAAAGAGGCTCAGCCGGTACCAGGTGTCTCTGGTAAAGGAACTGGAACCGGTAGAGGACGAACAGGGCATAGAGTCCGGGGACGGTGAAAGACCCAACGGCCAGATGACATTAAACATGTAAAATCTTCCCATGATTGTTTTCCTGATAGGCTTTATGGGCTCGGGGAAATCCGCAACGGGCAGGAAACTTGCCCGGAAACTCGGATATACCTTCGTTGACATGGACGATTGCATTGAAAAGAAGACAGGCATGCCGGTCCGGAAGATCTTCAGGAAAAAAGGGGAAGCCAAATTCAGGAAAATGGAACGCAGGCTGCTTGAAAAGCTGGTCCGCAAGGATGACCTCGTAGTGGCCACCGGAGGGGGAGTGCCCTGCGGGGAGGGGAACATGGATCTTATAAAAAGGCATGGCACATCCGTATATCTGAAAATGGATCCGTCCTTGTTGTTCGAGAGGCTGAAAACACGGCAGGCCAAACGTCCTCTCATAAGGGAACTCTCTGAAAAGGAACTTATGAAGTTCATCCGGTCAAAGCTGGCAGAACGGGAAGCCTTTTACATGCAGGCAGACCATATCGTCGACGGATCGAAAAGGGATGCAGATGAGCTGGTCGGCCTGCTGAATGGTTAGTACTTATCCGCGGTTTCCCCCCGGTAACCTTTCAGCGTATCGATCTGGAGGTATCTGGAAAAGAATATGGTGCCGATGTAGAAAGGTATCGTATCAAGAAGCGCCGAGACCATCTTGAACACATAGTTTGAGAGGATCAGGATTATGATTCCGTGGACAGCCGTTTCACCCGGAGAGATCTGGATCGCGTTTCTGGCGGTGAAATAGGTGATTGTGATCACTGCGATGGAATCCACCATCTGGCTGGTCAACGTCGATCCGTTGTTCCTCAGCCAGAGCATTTTCCCCTTTGTAAGCCTTTTGATGGTATGGAAAATATGAACATCGACAAACTGTGCGGTCAGGTAAGCGATCATCGAAGCAATGGTGGCACTGACGGTCCACCGGCGGAGCTGGTAAAAGATCCTCGCGGGATCATCGATTGCGGGCAGACCGTTATCCATGAACTCGGGCCGGGGGGGAAGCGCCCCTCCGACCCACATGATGAAAATGACCCAAATGTTCAAAAGCAATCCGACCCATACAACCGTGTTGGCACGTCTTCTCCCGAACAGTTCACTGATGAAATCCGTGCAGAGAAAGGTGATGGGATAGGGAAGCACACCCACAAATACCACGAAGGGAATATGCAGTCCGAGTACGCTGAAAGAAAAGTCGATTTGTCTTGAGAGCCCGAGTATGTTCAGTATTGCAAGAGTGCCCAGGAACATCCCTGCAAAGATGATAAAGACGACTTCGCGCCTTCTGTGTATGTGGGGCTCAACCTTGTCGCCGAGGTCAATCATGCCATGGAATTACCACTTAAAAATAACCAAAATTTTATATAAAGGGCCCAATTAAATGGCCAAGTGCAAATTATCGTAAACGAATGCCATCCATTTATTTATTAGGGCATTGTAAAAAAAAGGAAAAATGCAAATGCGGAATGCTCCGGATATAATATACATATTAACAGTCATTTACAGAATTACAATCATTGATTCCTCCCCTGAATTCAAAGCATGATCAAAACAGTACGATCTGCGATCCGGCAACATTCCATAAAGATTGATTGCAAATGAGGATTCAAATTATTAGAATTTTCATATCTTGAAAAATTATTTCAGCTCAAGTGAAAGTACTGTGACCTATGCAGTTAAATGATTTGTATCTAACAAAATCCTGATGGCAATCCAAACCGCATGGCAAGAGGTATCTACAGAGCATTGAATATCGAAACCGGCGAAGGGGAGAGTGTAATGCTGCTGATCTTTCAGTCCGTGTTTCTGGGGATCTTTTACGGAACATTCGATATCAGTGCATCCGCCCTTTTCCTTGAAGAATTCGAAGCAACCATGATCCCGAAAGCCTTCCTTGTATCCGGAATTATCGGGATCATATTGACGAGTCTGTACAGCTGGCTGCAGTCACGTATAAAATTTTCGCTTTTCGCCATCCTGAATCTTTTTGTCGTGGTGATCGGTACCGTTCTGATGAGACTCGGATTTTCCCTTACCGACAGCAACCTGCAAATTTTCCTGGTTTTTATCATGATGGGCCCCCTGAACCTTATCGCCATGCTGGGATTCTGGGGAACCGTCGGCAGGATTTTCACCCTGAGACAGGGCAAACGCCTTTTCGGTCTCATAGATACCGGGCAGATCATAGGAATCATACTCAGCAGTTATGCAATACCCCTGCTGTTATCCCTGAGGTTTGAAACACGCGATCTGCTTTATATCAGTGCGGTAAGTATTTCAGTGGCACTGCTGGTACAGCTTGTAATTTCAAACCGTTATTCGCTGGACCGGACGGAGGGGGACGAACAGCAGGCCGAAGAAATCACCGACAACAGGTTTTTTTCACTTTTCAAAAGCCGTTATATTGCTCTTATGTCCCTGTTTGCGGTCCTGCTCGTATCGGTTACCATCATCGTGCATTATTCATTTCTTTCCGTCACAAAAGAAAATTACCCTGATCCGATAGACCTGGCGGCCTTCCTTGGCTATTTCAATGGTACCCTGATGGTATTCAGTATCCTTATAAAGACTTTTGTATACGGCCGGCTGATGAAGACATGGGGTCTGAAGTTCACCCTGGCCGTTTCCCCCTTGCTGATCCTGGTATTTACCCTTGTTGCAGCCGTGATCGGGGGATTTTTCGGATATTCGGCCCTTGCCGCCAGCTTCACGCTGTTCTTCCTGGTCATCTCGGTAAGCAAACTGTTTACCAAATCACTTCAGGATTCCATCGTTGCCCCGTCCATGAAGATCCTTTACCAGTCTCTGGATGCGAACATACGCTACAATGTCCAGGCACGCATTGACGGGACCATCAATGAAATTTCCGTGCTGATCTCGAGCCTGATACTTGCAGGTCTGGGCGCCATAAGCTTTTTCGGGTTGATCCATATCGTTTATTTTCTGATCGGGATCCTGATCGCCTGGGCTGTTGTCTCCTTCAGGCTGTACAACGCCTACAGGAACTCCCTGAACCAATCCCTTGCCAGGTTCCGTCAATCGGAAGAAATATCCGGACAGGAAGATTTACGCAGCCTTTTGCAGGGAGCCATGGCGCATGACTCGGAACCCACGGTGGTCAGCGCTCTGAGCTTCATCGAAAGGATAGATTTTGCAGGTTTTAAAAGTGCACTGGCAAAGCTTCTGGAAAGCTCCTCGCAGAAGATCCGGAGGATCTCACTGAGAAAGATATTCGAACAGAACGTTCCCGTGACCGGTAAAGCATTGCTTGACAGGATCAAAGGAGAAAAGTCAAAGGAAAATATGGCGCTTGCAGGGGATATCCTGGACAGGACCGGCAAAGCCGGAAAGAAGACGCTGTCCGCGGATGAAATGCTGCTGCTTGCAAAATCCGCTTCCCGGCAGGACAGGATGGCAGCAGGAATGCTGTTGCTTGAAACTGAGAAATTTAATCACCATGCCGCGCTCAATACCCTTCTGAGGGATCCTGACCCGGCGGTAAGAAACCTCGCCATCCAGGCAGCCAGTACCTGGAAGGTCGGGGAAACCGTTCCCGTATTGATCGACTTTTTGTCGACACCGTATTACAGGCAGGCTTTTGATGCGCTTGTACAGATCGGGGAAGGAGCCGTGGAACAGCTTGAGCAGTCGTATTACAAAACGGGCATCCGGCAGCAGACGCTCAACCGTGTCACAAGGATTCTCGGAAAGACAGGAGGGGAGGCTGCAAAGGCTTCCCTGCTGAACAAGATCAATTACCAGAACAGGGAGGTGGAGGCTTATGCCCTGAAGGCATTGAAGGAGCTGGGATACCAGGCTGACGAGCAGGTACTTCCGGCCATTCTTGAAGGAATAGGATCTGCCGTCCGGCAGATCGCATGGTATCTTGCCGCGCATTATACGATACAGGAAAATACAATGAGCCGCCTGCTCGCAGAAGCCGTCGGGGAAGAGTTGAAAGATGCACAGGATCATCTCTACCTCCTGTTGTCCCTGGCCTATGATCCGAAATCCATTCATCATATCCGGGAAAACCTTGAATCGGGGACCACCGAAGGTATCGGATTTGCCATAGAGCTGCTTGACATTTTTGTCGCCGATGAGATCAAGCCGGTTCTTTTTCCCGTACTTGATGATACCTCCACGGTTGAGAAAATAAAGCAATTACAGGTGGAATTCCCGGTGTCCATTCCGGAACCCTATGAACTGCTTCTGGGGCTGATCAACAGGGATCCCAACATGGTCAATCCTGTCACCAAGGCCTGCGCCATTGACGCACTCGGGGACCTGAAAGGGATTTCCGTAACCAACGACCTGCTGGCCCAGATCTTTAATCCGGATGATCTCCTGAGTGAACTGGCTGCAGTACAGACGGGCGCACTTGATGCCGGTGTCCTGCAGTCTGTCCTCGAAAGACTGCCGTCCGGGAAAAGGGACCGGCTTATGAAGATCGCAATGGGAACGGGTGAAGAACGGGAGGACATGATCTGGCACAGGATAGCCTTTGTGAAAAAGAACCCATGGTTTGCCGGCCTGCCCCCGGTCCTGCATTACCGGATCGCCACAAAACTGGCAAAGAGGGATGTCGCCAGGGGAGAAAAGGTGCAAATTGCGGGGCAGGACGGCGGAACGGGCCTGGCCATGGTGAAGCAGGGAGATGTGAGACTCAGGCTGAACGACAAGGAGTTTGCCAGACTTACCGACAATGATATGACAGGTATGCTACCCTTCATGGTGGCGGAAAAAGACACGATATTCATTGATGCGGACAGGGCATCGCTATTGTATATATTGACACAGGAACAGCTGGATGAACTCATTTTCGATTACGAAGAACTGGCCCAGGCCATGTACCGGTGGGCGAAGGAACAGCAGAACAGGACCGGGAAACTGACCCGTGCAGCGGCATCATAAATTTTAAGGAAAACAATGGCAGAAAAGCAGACAACGATTTTCAGGCAGCTCATATTCAATGTGGTATCACCGGCCGTACTTGCCCTTGTTGTTCTGGGATTCCTGAATTACCGGAATACGAAAAACATACTCATCAAATCGAATGAAGATAAAAATCTTATCATTTCGGATGAGATTACGCATATTTTCGAACTGCAGGATATGGCGCTTGAGATACTGGAGAATGAGCTGAACAAGCGTATGGAAGACATCAGCAACCAGCTTGTCAATGAAATCTTCAGGGATACACGGAACATTGAAACGGCCGATCTGAACCAGATACGCAGACAGCTTATCATGAATCCGGATTTCGAGGATATCTATGTGATCAGCAAAGAGGGAATCGTTGTAAACACGACTTTTACCCCGGATATGGGCCTGAACCTGTTTGATTTTGGCGTAGAGCACAAGAACCTTTTACTGGGGGTTCTTGAGAACGGGAGCTACCTGAGCGAGAGGTTTGCCATGGAAAACAGCACAAGGAGGCTGAAGAAATTCACCTACCACGCCACGCTCGACAGGCGCTATATCATTGAACTGGGGATTTACTCCTCCAGGGCGGATGAAATCATCCAGATGATCAAGAACAGGCTGAACGAGCTGGCTGAAAAACAACCCAGCATTCAGTCCATTGACCTGTTCATAGGTTCGGACATTCCTTTTTCGCTGAACGGGGATGTACAGTTGAAAGAGGATCACAGGGATATCTACCGGAGGGTTCTCGAAAATCAGGACGTGGAAGGCTTCGAGGAGAAGGAAGGAGGGGTCAGGCTGAAGTATGATTATATCTTCATGCCGCGTAAGAATACGGACCTGTATGCCGGAGGGGTGGTCCGGATCGTATCGGACTACTCGGGGGAAAGAAGGAAACTCCGCCGGGAAATGTTCAAGTTCATCCTGATCTTCGGTTTGACACTTGCTGTCGTCCTGGTTCTCCTGTATCGCAAGACAAGGGTAATTACAGACCCGATTAAAAAACTGGTCACGAATGTGAACCGTATTACGGACGGGCATCTGAATGAAAGAGCGGAAGTATCGGGGAATAATGAGATCACAAGGCTGTCGGAGAAGTTCAATATTATGATCTCACAGCTGGAAGAGTACTACAATGAACTGGAACAGAAGGTACGTGAAAGAACGGCTGAGATAGAAAAGCAGAAAGAGGAAATAGCCGCTCAGCGGGATTCGCTCGAGGAACAGAGAAATATGCTCTCCGATGCCAATGCCAGTCTTACCAAGGCCTATTCCGAGATTGAAGAAAAGAACAGGCATATTGAAGACAGCATACGTTATGCGAAAAGAATACAGAATGCCATTCTGCCGCCCGATGAATATGTCAAACGCCTGTTCGCCGATAATTTCATTCTGTACCTGCCCAAGGATATTGTCAGCGGGGATTTCTACTGGGTAAGCCACAATAAAAGCAAGGTGTATATTGCAGCGGTCGACTGCACAGGCCATGGTGTGCCGGGAGCCTTTATGTCAATCGTAGGGCATGACAGGCTGAACTATGCCGTCAATGTGGTTGAAGCCGTACAACCTTCCGACATTCTTGACAGCCTGAACAAAGGCGTGACCGATACCCTCAGGCAGACCCGCACGGAAATATCCGTAAAGGACGGGATGGATATCGCACTGATAAGCATTGATTTTGACAAGAAAGTACTGGAATATGCCGGGGCCTTCAATCCCCTGTACCATGTCCGTGACAATGAACTGATCCAGGTACCCGGGGATAAATTCCCGGTAGGCGCTTTTGTGGGCGAGGAACTCAACAAATTCCAGAACCATAAGGTCGAACTCAAAAAAGACGACGTGTTATATATATTTTCAGATGGTTATGCAGACCAGTTCGGCGGACCTAAAAACAAAAAGTTCATGACCAAAAGATTCAGGAGTATGTTGCTGGAAATAAATAAAAAGCCTATGGCAGAACAGAAAGAAGCCCTGATGAATACCATCAAGGACTGGATGGGAGAAGCTCAGCAGGTGGATGACATCCTGGTCATCGGCATCAGGATTTAAGCGAATTCCTATGAAACCGGGACAACAGATTTTATTACTGCGGCCTGATGACCTTAAATCCGGGCCATCCGAAAAGTGGATAAAGCAATTTGCCGGAAATCTGAAACTGGTCTCCTCCAGGTATGCTTCCGGTATGAGAGACGTTTCGGTCCTGACACCCAAAAGCAAGGATGCCGGGAAACTGCCCGAAAACGGAGGTCTCACACTGATCATCCTGCATCATAGCTGGCTTTCCGACAATGCCTTCATGAAACAGGTCGAAGATACGGCCGCCGGAAGCGGGGACGGAAACAGGGAAGTGATCCTGGTCAACACTTCATCGGGGATCAGGGATTCGCTGAAGGGAATCCGGGGCAAAAGCCGCTCGTTTGATTTTATCCGGCCTGCAACAGAAGAAGGAGAAGCGGAACTGATTGATGAGGGGCAGCCGTTGTACTGGTCGAAGCTGCTTGACCTTGTCCTGGATTACATCCGGTCCGGCAGGGGGGGGGCCGGCAGCATATACCTGGCGCAGGCGGAAACAGATATGTTTTCATACCGTGACGTGATTCGCAGGGAATTGATGGAGCACGGTTACAGTGTCGTACCCGATACAGACCTGCTTGCCTCCCCGGCAGATCTGAAATCAAGTATTCAGAAAGAAGCGGGAGCCTCACGGCTCGCCGTTCATTTGCTGGGCGACCGGTATGGAGATGAAGTGAGCGGAGAATCCTGTTCCATCACCGAACTCCAGGTCAGGTATATCGGCGAATATCTCGAGTCCGTGGAAAAGGATGAAAAGCTTTCCGCGCTGACGGGATTGAGCAGGCTGGTCTGGATAGACCCGGATTTCAAGCCTTCGGACAACAGGCAGGCGGATTTTGTGAACGGCCTGCAACGGAACATTGAAAAACTTCACAGGACAGAGATTGTGCAGACGCCTCTTGAGTTATTCAAGACTCTGATAATTAAAAGATTAAAGAAGGACGATGATCTTGCGGCCATCCCCCGGGATAAAGGCCGGGCCGGACAGAAGCAGGTTTATATCATTTACCAGAAACCGGACGAACAGAAGGCCGGTGAACTGGCCGGGCGACTTTCGGGAAAAGGCATAAGTGTTGCCCGGCTTGATTTTGCCCATAAAGATCTTCTGAAGGAGCACAAGAGGAACCTGCGGGATTGCGATGCCTCGGTGGTATTCTATGAGAATAAGAACAGGGCGTGGCTCAGGTCCAAGGTAATGGACCTTCTGAAGGCTCCCGGGTACGGAAGGACAAAACCGCTGGAATTAAGGCTGCTGCTTTCGACGGGCAGTGATACGCTCGAGGATTTCGGGATCCCGGGGGGAATCATCCTGGAGAGGGAAACGGATCCCGGGAAAGCCTCTGTCAGACTTTTGGAACACTTGAAGTAACATAAAAAATGGGTAAGAAAACTCAAGTCAAAACCCCGGTTAACCAGGATTCAGGACAGCCTGACAATCCTTTCCCGGGACTGCGTCCTTTCGGGATCGAGGAGAGCCACCTGTTTTTTGGCCGGGAAGGCCAGAGCGAAGAAGTCCTGCAGCACCTGTCGGAGAACCGTTTCGTTGCAGTGATAGGTGCATCCGGCAGCGGTAAGTCTTCCTTAATGTACTGCGGGCTGGTTCCCATCCTCCACGGGGGATTCGTTACGGCAGCAGGATCCGACTGGCAGGTCATTACGACAAGACCCGGGAACGATCCTGTCGGGAATCTCGCTGTATCCATCGCACAGGCAGTTTCCGGGCAGGATGAAGAGGCTTCCGGCAAAGATGTACAGATCACGGGCGCCATCCTCAGAAGAAGCTCCATGGGCCTGACCGAAGCCCTGCGGCAGCAGATCGGCAGGAAAGACAGCAATATCCTGCTGATGGTAGACCAGTTCGAAGAACTGTTCAGATACAAGAAAAGCCGCCGGGATGCATTGTCTTTCAATGAATCGGAAGCTTTTGTAAAGCTCCTTGTGGAAGCCGTACGGCAGGATGAACTTCCGGTCTATATCATCCTGACCATGCGGTCTGACTTCATCGGCGAATGCTCCCAGTTCCAGGAACTGACAAGCCTGATCAACGATAGCAATTACCTTATACCCCAGATGACCCGGGACGATTTCAAGGATGCCGTGACGGGTCCGGTCGCCGTCGGGGGAGCAAGCATAGATCCGAACCTGGTACAGCAGTTGCTGAATGATGTCGGGGACAACCCCGACCAGCTGCCTATACTACAGCACGCCCTGATGCGCACATGGGATTACTGGCAGCAGCAGAAAGACCTTGAACGCCCGATCAGCATCTCCGATTATGAAGCTGTGGGGACTATGGGAAAAGCCCTTTCGGAACATGCGAACGAAGCCTTTGAAGAACTTACCCCGGGTGAAAAAGCGATCTGCGAAAGCATGTTCAAGACCCTTACGGAAAAGGGCGGCGACAACATCGGCATGCGTCAGCCGACGAGGCTGGAGATCATTTCCGAAATCGCACGTGTCGGAAAAGAGGAGGCAGCCAAAGTCGTGGAAGTTTTCCGGAAACCCGGAAGATCCTTCCTGACTCCGGCCCATCCCGTCACACTCGAAGGGGAAACCGTAATCGACATCTCGCATGAGAGCCTGATGCGGATATGGGACCGGCTGAAAATATGGGTCGAGGAAGAAGCACAGGCGGTGCAGATGTACAGCCGTCTGTCGGAGGCATCCGCCCTGTACCAGGTTGGCAAGACCGGCCTGTGGAGACCCCCGGACCTGCAGCTGGCCCTCAACTGGAGAAAAAAGCAACAGCCTTCGCTCACATGGGCTGAAAGATACAATCCGGCCTTTGAAAGGGCCATGGTCTTCCTGGAGACCAGCGAGAAGGAATTCATTGCCGAGGAGCAGAATAAAATACGCCTGCAGCGGCGGCAGCTTAAGCGGACACGTACATTCGCGATGGTACTCGGGACTGCAGCCATTATTTCGATTGCCATAATGCTCTATGCATTCGTTCTCCGTGAACGGGCCGTGAAAGCGCAGCAGGAGGCGATCTATCAGAAGTCGGTTGCAGACAGCAATGCGAATGTGGCCATGATACAGCAGGTAAGGGCGGAGGCAGAAGCAGATACCGCACAGATGCAGAAGGAAATCGCAGATTCGACCGCTCTGGTTGCCGTGGCAAACGAACAGCGGGCCGAGGAGAATGCCGCGGAAGCCACGCGACAGTCGGAACTTGCCAGGAAGAATGAAGCGGATGCCATCGAGCAGCGTGAGCTTGCCGACTCGAACAGGCTTGTTGCCCAGGAAAACGCAGAACTGGCCCAGAAAAATGCCGACGAGGCATACAGGCGCCAGGTTCTGTCGGTTGCACAGTCCATGGCGGTGAAATCCCTCCAGGTGGACAATGACACTTCCCTGAAAACACTGCTGGCCTACCAGGCTTACCTGTTCAATGAGAAATATGAGGGGGAGTCACACCATGCGGATATTTATTCGGGACTATATGATGCCCTGAAATTCCTGAAGGGAAATGATTACAATGTTTTCACGGGACATGACGATGCGGTGAACTCCCTCGTATTCGCTCCCGATCAGAATATATTTTACAGTGCGGGCAGTGACGGGCGGGTGCTGAAATGGAACCTCGAAGACAAACAGCCGGAGGTAATTGTCGAAAACAGGCTGGTCAACCGTGTCATCGATATCAGCGATGACGGCAAATGGCTGGCATGCGGAACGGACGGAGCGGGGGTTCAGGTATTCAGGACCGGTTCCCCGGGTGAGCCCCGCATCCTGAACGGCGGTGAAAACCGGATACGGTCACTCGATTTCCTGCCGGGCAGCCAGCGTATGTTTTCGGGAGGGCTTGCAGGAACAATCACCCTGTGGGATCTGGAATCCGGCAGGAGCGAGAATTTTGCAAGTACCGGATCCCCGGTCGAAGTGCTTGTGGTATCCAGGGACGGGAGCCGTATCGCGGCGGGAACCAGGGACGGCAGGATCATTGTCTGGGAAACGGACGATCCGGAGCAGTCATTCGTCCTGTATGAAGAAGCCGGCAGCCCCATACTTGCACTCGATTTCAATAAGGAAGGCACCCTGCTTGCAAGCGGTGACAAGCCCGGAAATGTGATGATATGGGATCTCGGATCCAGGACCATGCTGAATAACCTGCGGGGGCATACGGCCAGGATCACACAGTTGAAATTCAGTCCCGACGGTAGCCTCCTGGCCACCTCCAGCTATGACGGGTCCGTGAGGATGTGGGAAACGGCCGACCTGAATAACCAGCCCATCGTGCTGGAAGCGAATTCAGGCTATGTTTTCTCTGTTGCCTTCAGCCCCGACAGCAAATCCATAATCACAGGCAGTCTTGACGAAGACAGGCTTGTTCTGTCACCCACACGTTCGCAGTACATGACAGGGGAGATTTGCGGCTTGCTCGACAGGAATCTTACCCAGGAGGAATGGAATACCTATGTCGGAACGGACATACCCTATGAAGAAACCTGTGGTGAAGCCCCTGCCATAGGGGTCAGAAAAAGCGAAACCCCATAAGTTAACAAGCAAAACAAATGAAGGTTCTTAGATTCATCATTCAAGTTTTTCCACTGCTGACAGGAACCATCGTGCTGGCCCAGCAGGAAGATTGTGCATTCAGGCTGAGGGAAGCCCAGCAATTGTATGACGATGGAAAGATAGAGACCGTACCCGAATTGCTCCACGACTGTATCGAAAGGGGGTTCACGCAGGAAGAAAGGCTGACCGCATACAAGCTGATCATACTGTGCGAGATCTATGACGATAACATGGAAAATGCGCATGCCGGGATGCTGTCCTTCCTGAAAAAATACCCGGAGTATGAACTCTCCCCGACAGACCCTGTCGAATTCAGGTTTATATTCGAGCAATACAGGACCCGTCCGATTCTGGATCTCGGTATTTTCGTGGGGATGAACCTTAGCCACGGCCTGATCATCCAGCCTTTTTCCCCCTTTAACCTGAATGAGGAAAAACCCCGGTACACGCCAGACGGATCCGGCATACAGGCGGGGGCGATTCTGAACTTCTATATAAACAACCGCATCCAGGTCAGCCTCGAACCCATGTATGCCCAGAACAAGATACAGCTGGAATATGAGAACGGGACGATTGCGGGATTCGGAGAAGATACGCCCGATCATTTTGAAAACCAGGCCTACCTCTATGTACCCCTTTCCGGAACGTATGAGTTTACGGTCGGCAATTTCAGGCCGTACGGGAGATTGGGCGCAATGGCAGGCTTGCTGATCGACAACAAAACATCCGCAAGCAAGGGTATTTTTACGGGACCTGACGAAGAAAACATCGATAACAGGAACCAGCTTAACTACTGGGTTCTGGGCGGGGCCGGAACCAAATACAAAATGAACAAGGGATATCTCTTTCTTGACACCAGGTATAATTTCGGCATAAATCAATACCTGTCATCGCCGGAGGACAGGTTCGGCCAGGCGAACCATAACTGGATTTACATGTACCAGGATTCGGATTTCAGGGTCAACAGCTTCATGGTGAGTTTCGGGTACGTGAGATCCTTTTACAATCCAAAACGGATACTAAACCAGGCAGAATAATGAAATCAATAAAATACATTCCGATCGTACTGGCAGGTTTCCTGCCTGCCTGTAATGATTATGACATACAGCCGGAGCAGGCGGAGGGTTTCATCAAGTTCTTTACGACCGGCCTCGCGGAGCAGGGATATGATGTAAAGCCCGCATCCGACGGGGGGTATGTTGCTGTCGGGACGACTTCCGACAACGAAGGGATAAGGGACATCTACCTGGTAAAGACAGACCGGTACGGCAACGAGGAATCCTGGTCTCCCGCGATCATAGGGGGAGAATCGGATGACGTAGCCACAAGCCTTCAGGTCGTCTCCGACGGGTATGTCCTGCTGGGCTATTCCAACGATACGGACGGAGCGGGCAGCTACGACATGTACCTGGTCAAGACGGACCTTCAGGGGAATGTACTGTGGGAACAATATGTCGGAGGTTCTTCGGATGACCGCGGGACCAACCTCCAGCTTCTCTCGGGAGGTGGATTCCTGGCGGGAGGGATCACTTCCAGCTTTGGTGTTCCGGGCACAAGATATGCCTACCTGGTTACTTTTGACACGCAGGGGAATGTCACAGATCTTAATTATAGCGGAGAAGAGGGAAAGACCATCAACGGAACCTATGCTGTGGAAACCTCATCGGAATATGTGATCTGCGGGAGCATTCAGTCAGGGCTGAGCCAGATCTTTGTTTACACTTTCAACAAGCAGAATCTTGGACCAGAGAATAGCAAATATTTCGGTACTGTAACGGACCATTACGGCAGCTGTATCCAGGTCTTATCCGACGGTAACCTGGTCCTGTGCGGATCGGCGGTCAACGACCAGGGATTCAGTGAAATATACCTGCAGAAGCTTGCACCGGATCTCAGCTCCATATGGGTAAGAAAAATCAGCGAGCCGCAGGCGGATCTTGCAGGGAATGCACTGAGGATCGCCCCGGACAATTCCATTGCCGTTGTTGGTACCAGGACGAAAACCGAAAACGATGATCTTTTCCTGCTGTTTACCGACAGCGAGGGGAACAACCCCGACCTGACGTTTTTCGGCGATGACGGATATCAACGCGGGAATTCCCTGGAACCCACTACTGTGGACAACGGGTGGATCGTTGTCGGCACCAATGGTTTTGAAGACCAGTCCATGATGTCACTCATGAAAACCGACCCACAGGGAAGTCTTTAATTTCAATCCCGGATATGAGCAACCATGGCTGTGATTTATTAGTCCTAAACTTAATACAGACGATTGCAATCCGCATGTTCCCTTTGAAAAAATCAGCGCAATGAATATATATAGAAAATGTCTGATCCTGCTGTCGGTGCTTCTCCCGGCAGTTCCCGGCCACGGACAGTCGGCAGATTTCACTTTTACAAGTGTTGATGAAACGGACCTTGACGGCACAGTGCTCGTCTTTTCGCTGAATGGCTGCAGTTTCTACAAGACAGGAGCCATAGATCCGGATTCCGTCTTCCTTTATGATGCTCCCTCCGGATTGAGTGTCGCTTCCGTGTCTTCCGGCGGGGCCGGAGGGAACATAGAATTGGCATTTACACCGGGTGACTTTGATGTCGACTTCCCCTATTTTCACATCGGTATAGACCCGAGTGTGCTTGATGTGGCGTCAGAGGTGTTCTCGGATTCAGTGAATCTCACTGCAAATATTGAGTCCGCGTATGTTTCGGATCTGGACCCGAACACCCTCCTGGAGAATGATATGACATTTATCGAGGTTTCCCTGACCGATGAGATCTTTGTCGATGAGGAAAACCTGGCCACGGAAGATTTCAACCTGGTGAATTTCCCGACGGGTGTTTCCATCGGCAGCATAGACCAGAGTTCGAATCATACGACCGATACAAAAGCCAGATTGCTGCTGAGTTTCACGCCCGGCGACTTCGATGCGGATTCCACACACTGCAAGGTGACCATTGCCGACAGTGTTCTTACCTATTCTTCTGACTCGCTGGGATCGGATGAACTGAGCATCACGGCCAATGTGGAAACAGCCACTTTCAATGCCGGGCAAAGCCAGAACCTGGATGAATATAACCTCGATGACGGACTGGTGGTACTGGACCTGGGAGGAACCGAGACTTTTACCGGCACAGGAGACCTGGGCGCGGGCTATTTTACATTGATCGATTTCCCGGCCGGTGCAAGCATTCAATCCGTCGATGCCACCACAACCACAAGAGTGGAGGTTTATATTGACTTCACCTATACGGATTTCGATGACGATTCTGCCAACTGCCGGATCAGCATCGATCCGTTCGTGCTGAACAGGAATAAACCCAATACCCTGTATTCCAATACATTCACTGTCAGCGCAACCAATGAAGTCCCCGCAGCGACCATTGAAAGCACACCTGCCCTGGTGGAATATGAACTGGACGGCAAGATACTCACCGTGAATCTTTCCCAGGAATGGTTAGCCCATACGGGCAGTTTTGACGCAGGCGACATCCATCTTGTGGATTACCCCACGGGCCTGAGCATTGCAGGCGCTTCCGCAGTCGATTCGATTTCGTTTACGGTCACTCTTGCCAATGTCTACAACGATTTCGACTCGCCGTACGACCTGAAGGTATCCATAGAGGATTCCGTACTGTTTCAGACAACGGGATCACCCCTTGTCAGCGGGTCGACAACGGTTACACCTTATGTTGAGACTCCGGCTGCAACGATCGTTCCCGACCAGTCGCTGGCAGAATATACCCTGGCGGGCAGGGTGCTGACCCTTACCTTCTTCGAGGAATGGTTCGACGATTATACCGCTTTCAACGGCAGCCATGTGGACCTGGTGAATGCACCGGCCGGTCTGACCGTGCAGTCGGCATCTGCAAGTGATTCCGCCACGGCCACAATCACCCTGACCTATGATACGACCGATTTTGACGTCGATGCCAATCTGGGGGTTTCAATCGATTATAACCAGCTGATCCAGTCGGGGAGCGATCTTGTCAGCAATGCGGTAACGGTTGATGCCTATGTGGAAATTCCCGTAGCCGATGTGACCCCCTCTGCGCCGCTGGTTGAGTACTGGCTCGGCAGCCGCAGCCTCGATATTGAATTCACCGATGAGAAATTCAACGGCACGCCCCTGACCACGGATCATTTCGGCCTTTCGGGAGCCCCCCAGGGATTGAGCATAGGAAGTCTCAGCAATGTGGCGGATTCTTCCGTTACGGTAAACCTTGATTTCGATGACACGGATTTTGATGTATCGTATACGAATGTTAAGGTGGCCATAAGCAACGTCGTACTGCTTCAGACAGAATCAGATTCCCTGCGGACTTCCGCATTTATCGTCACCCCGAACATAGAACCCGTGGTGAGCAGCGTTGACATACCCGACCAGAAAATGAAGGTGGGGGATACGGCGGATGTTTATATATACCTGTCGGTGCCGGGTGTGCATGCGGACTCCGTATTCGAGCTGGCCTCCGGTGATGTCGGCGGCTATCCCCTGTTCGGAATCGAGAAGAAAGGCGATGACGAGTACTGGTCGAAATTCACGGTAACCGAGAACGGGAATGATTATTATGCAAGCCAGGACATCCCGGTAAACAACCTGAGGCTTGACGATGATCCCCTGACGGGAGAGACCTATAACGGGGTGATTACCGGAGGGAACGATATGATAGACTCCCGCTTCCCGGTTGTAAGTTCCCTGTCGGTGATCGGGTCGGGGGCCAAGCGGATAGGGGACGATGTGATCCTTCTCATATCTGCTTTCGAGGAGGGATTGTTCATAGAGGATACTTCAACCGTCAATTACGTGCCCCTTTCCGAATCCAATGTGGTGTTCGACGAGATCGGGGGGGGGAGTTATGCCCTGACCTATACCGTTGAGGGGAACGACACGAGCGTACCGACGGGTGCGCTGACCGCAAAGGTATATATGCGCGATACGGCGGGCAACATCAATTCGGGTTATCCCGCAATCCTGGCAAATTCGCTCTCCATCGATGCCACGGCGCCTGTCATCGCTTCGGTCACAAATACCACCGCCGCCGATACTGCCATCATCGGTTCCACCGTGACCCTGACGGTCGTTTCGGACGGTACGGATTATCTTCTCGGCGACCAGAGCGTCGTGAACGGCACTCCCTATGACGAACTCGGGTTCAGCCATGCGGGCGGAGGGACATATGAGATCACCTACCTCGTACAGGAAGGGGACCCGGTCGTTACCGCCGGGAACCTGACCGCCAGCATCGTACTTCAGGATGCGGCGGGGAATGAAAGCGCCCCGGAAACAAGCATCCTGGACAATGACATTTACATTTTTACCCAGCGGCCCACAGCATTGCTGACCGGATCGGACGAAATATGCCTGAACGATACGGCCACCCTTTACATAACCCTGACGGGCTCACCGCCATGGACCGTGAAGTACAAGGATGCGGACGCCTCCTATTTCATATACGATATTGCAGGAACCGACTATACACTGAATATCAGTCCGGACCGGACAATGAACTACCAGATCGAGGAGGTTACGGACGGAACGGGGAATACGAACACCGGACAGGGAATATCCCTGGTTACTGTGAATCCCCTGCCCGATGTGGAAATACTGAACCTTGATCCGGTATATGCCATTGACGTGGAGACCTTCACATTGCAGGGGAGCCCTGCCGGGGGAACCTTTACCGGGCCGGGGGTGATCACTGCCCAGCAGACCTTTACGCCCCAGGCAGCAGGGCTCTCGGGCTCCGAACCGCACAGGATCGTATATGCCTATACGGATGCGAACCAGTGCTTCTGGGCAGACACGGCTGAAGTAATTGTCATTGAGGCAGAGGTTACCTGGTATTTCCCGGATGCGGAGGAATTCGCCTGCTATATCGATACAAGCTATACGATACGGACCCAGAATACAAGTTCGACCTTCGGACAGTTCAGCGTTCCCGAGGTTACAACCCCCGGTTTCCTGGTGGACCACGGAGACAATTCGGTCACCATCTATCCCGGGGTGCTCGACTGGCCGAGCGGTTCATCGAACAGGCAGTTCGACCTGATTTATAAATATGACAGGCAGGGTGTTGAGGTGACGGAAAGGGAAACCCTGAATATAGAATATTTCGATAAAACACGGATCACCGGTATGACAGATACGGTATTCTGCAGCAACGAGCCTGCCATCGAGGTATTCGGCAACAAGGACGAGGGCGTTTACACGGGACCCGGGATCGTGGATATAGGCGGATTCAAATTCGAGTTCGATCCCGGGGGAGCGGACATCGGGTACAATACCCTTTATTATACCTATACCAGCCCCTATAATTGTGTACAGAGGGATTCGGCCGTGCTCCTGGTCAACCCGACGCCGGTATCGGATTTTACCATACTGGATACCTGTATCTTCAAACGGCCGGTAGGGGATACCATAAGGTTCCTGAATGCCACCGACACGGCAGGACTGGGCGCCCTTGCCTGGGAATGGAATTTCGGGGATATCGGGAGCGGGCTGGACAATCTGAGCGGCCTCGAAAATCCGGCACACTGGTACTCCGATCCGGGCAACTGGACCATAAAGCTCACATCCGTGACCACCGAAGGCTGCACAGACACCCATTCCGAGACTTTTTCATTCGGAGACAAGCCCACGGCAGCTTTCGGCTGGGATACGGAATGTTTTACGGATGATCCGATTGTATTCACTTCCGAAACCGAACATACTGACCCGATCGCTACCTATCGCTGGATCATTTCCGATCTTGCGGGCAACGAGGTACTGAACAGCGAACTGGACGGTACGCAGGAAGACCTTTCATATAAGTTCCTTGCAAGGGATAATTACCGCGTGGAACTGCAGGTCGAATCCGAGCTGCAGTGCCGTGACAATGCTGTGGACACCATATACCTGAGACCCTATTTCGAGAACCTGACAGAGACGAATGATTACCTCGAGGATTTTGAAGGCACGGCTGCCGGCTGGATCGCAGGATCGGACGCAACTTCGGTACTTGAAAGCTGGGTGTTCGGCGACGTGGAAGCGGCGAAGTTCCCGTATGAACCCGTTGACGGATCGAAGGCATGGTTCACCGATCTTGTCAGGAAAGACACCATAGAACAATCATGGGTCAGCAGCCCGTGCTTTGATTTTTCACAGCTGGACAGGCCCATGGTTAAACTTGACATCAAGGTTTCGTCAGACCGTGACCGCGACGGTGCAGCGCTGCAGTATACGACAGACGACGGCAAGACCTGGGAAAATGTGGGCACCATTGAAGACGGAAGCATCAACTGGTACAATACCTTCCGGATCCTGAACGGTCCGGGTGGACAGGGTGAAGGCTGGACAGGAGATTTTATATTTGACGAGGATCCGCAGTGGGTCAGGGCCATGCATGAACTGGATGACCTGAGAGGGCAGTCCAGGGTACAGTTCCGGCTGGCATACGGTTCGGACGGTTCGAGCCTTGAGGACAACGAAGGATTTGCCTTTGACAATATGTGGATCGGCGAGCGCAGCAGGATTGCCCTGATCGAGCATTTTACAAACTCCGGGGATGAGGCCAGCAAGGAAGCCAACACCCGCATAAACAATCTCGTTCATAACAATTCCCTTGATGTGATCGATCTGCAGTACCATGCCGGGATCAGCGGACTGAGCGATAGGATGAACGAGGACAACCCCGCTTCCCCGAGTGCAAGGGCCCTTTTTTACGGAACCAGGGATGTGCCGTATACGGTGCTTGACGGGGGCGGACCTGACGGATCGATGATATATGATTATGTGGAGACCCAGCTCGATACGCTCGATCTGTATACAAGGATGCTCGTGGATCCGGAGTTCAGCATTGATGTGGATGCAACATCCGACGGCGGCACACTGAATGTTACCGTGGAAGTTGAGGCACGGGATACCCTGCCGGACAGGGAATACATCCTATACATAGCGGTGATTGAAAAAGAGATCTCGGATCCGGAATATGAAGGCGCCAACGGGGAAACCGTTTTCCAGAACGTGGTGAAAGATATGCTCCCGAGTGCAGCGGGTATCAGCTTCATAAGGAGCTGGAACCCGGGAGACAGTGAAAGCGTAACGCAGGACTGGACCATTGAAAACGTACTGGACGGGGAAATGCTGTATGTGGTTGCATTTGTCCAGGATGCCGGCAGTGAATATGTGTACCAGGCCGGAAGCAATGACCCGGATCTGAATGCCACATCCGTACAGGAAGTCCTGGCCGCAAGGAACCTCTCCATGCTGATCTACCCGAATCCAGCACAAAACGAGGCTTATATTATGTTTTCAGGGGAACCGGTAACGGGGCCCGTCGAGATCCAGGTGTTCAGCCCGCTCGGCAACATGGTAATGCATGAGTTGACCCATCCGGGAAGGGGCATCTACACACTGAATGTAAGGGGAATGGCTCGCGGGGTATACCTTATAAGGGCTGTTCAGCATGGACGTGTCAGGGGCACAGGCAGGCTGACGATCATGCATTAAGGAAGCGCAGGCCGAATGTGCGGCCGAAATCCTTCAGTGCACCCGTCTGTTCCCTGTCGGGAAGGAACCTGGTTGCCAGGCCGCCCTGGACAATCTCCAGCTTAAGGTTCCTGAGGTGATCCTCGATCAGCGGAACCGCTTCACCGCTCCAGCCGTAGGAACCGAATGAAGCGGCCAGTTTCCCCTTGTCCCTGATCGGGTTGATGACCGAGAACAGCTTGTAGACGGGAAGCAGGGTATTGCGGTTGATGGTAGGGGATCCTACAAGAATCCCGTTGGATCTTACGATCTTTTCTTCCAGGTCGCCCAGCTGAATGTGCTCAATGTCCACCACATCCACGTCTATGTCACCCGTATCCTTTATGCCTTCGGCAATTGCACGGGCCATTTCCCCGGTATAACCGTAGGCCGATACATAGCTAATAAGGACCCTGTTTCTCCTGCTTTCATGGGAATCCAGAAAATCATGGGAGAATTTTTTCGAGAGAGCGACTTTCTCTTTCCATGATTTACGCAGGATCGGACCGTGTCCCGGGCAGATCATTTCCAGGTCAAGCTGCTCCAGCTTTTCAATGGCTTTCAGCATGAATTTGCTGAAAGGTTTCAGGATCACATCGAAGTAATATTTGAAAGCCTCCCGGTAATCTCCCACCTTGTCATCGAACATTTTTTCATCGCAGTAGTGCGCCCCGAAAGAATCACAGGTGAACAGGATCCGGTCCTCTTCCAGGTAGGTGTATATTGTATCCGGCCAGTGCAGGTTAGGCGCCCCGATAAATCTGAGGGTTTTGTTTCCAAGGTCGAGCCTGTCACCGTCCATGATCTTTTGTGAACGGAAAGGAATATCCGTCATTTCCGAAAGGTAATTCAAAGCCTGGCCGCTGCCCAGCACCGTGGCATCCGGAGCTTCCTGAAGCAGGTCGGGAAGGCATCCCGAATGATCCGGCTCGGTATGGTTGAAGATGATGTAACGGATCTCCGAGGGATCACATACCTGTCTGATCTTGTCGAGGTATGGTTCCCTGAAAGTTTTTTTTGCGGTATCGATCACAGTTTTCTTCTCCGCGTCGATGAAGTACGAATTATAGGTGGTTCCGTACAGGGTCTCCATGACGATATCGAAGGTGACGATATCCCTGTCGAGCACCCCTATCCACGATACGGAATCGTTCACCGGAAGGACCTTGTTCATAGCATGAATTTTTTCCAAAATTAATCTTATATTTTTGCAATGGGCGTCTGCAGTCCCCTGGCTTTCTGGCCGCGGGAAACCAGAATCTTGCTTCCGGGCGGAAGGAACAGATCCACCCGGGAACCGAAGCGGATAAAACCGAGTTCATCGCCCAGTTTTACTTCTGTTTGTTCCCTTGCATAGGAAATGATCCTTCTGGCTACGGTGCCTGCGATCTGCCTGACCAGTATCCTGCCGCCCCTGCCGTTTTCTATCACACATGTGGTGTGTTCGTTCAGGGTAGAGGATTTGGGATGCCAGGCAACGAGGTATTTCCCGGGATGGTACCTGGTAAAAAGGACTTTACCGGCCACAGGATACCAGTTGACATGCACGTTCCATACCGACATGAAAATGGACACCTGTATCCTCCGGTCGTTAAAGTATTCTTTTTCATCGGTTTCCTCAACTGCAACGATTTTACCGTCAGCCGGAGCATAGACCGTGCCGTTTCCCGTAGCGGCCCTCCTGCGGGGATCACGGAAAAACCTGAGGATGAAGACCACAAGAAGAACGGAGGCCAGGTTAAGCGCATAAAAATGCCATCCCGTACCCAGTAAAAGCACAATGAGGATGTTCAGCAGGACCAGCACCGCTGCGGTGACCAGAACAACCTTGTATCCTTCCTTATGAATCATGGGCAGCAGGACGAATTAATGCATTACAAGATACAGGTACAAAGTTATAAATGGTGCCGAAACCAGCAATGAATCGATCCGGTCAAGAATTCCGCCGTGGCCGGGAAGAAGTTTTCCGCTGTCCTTCACCCCTGCACTCCGTTTCAGGCCCGATTCAAGGAAATCACCGGCGGTGCCGGAAACCACGGCGACAATTGCAAAAAACACCCATTGAAGCAAATTCAGGTCGGTCTCATAGCGGCTTAAAACGAGCGCAAGCATTACCGTGAAAAGGGCTCCCCCCACGGCACCTTCCCAGGTTTTCCCGGGTGAGATCTCTGCCCGGATGACATGCCTTCCGGCAAGCCGGCCGCATACATATGCCATGGTATCATAGGTCCACAGGAAAACGAAGGTAAAGAGGATGTACCTGTGCGAGAATTCCCCCTCCGGCCCCAGCCTGAATCCCATGATATGAAGCGTTGCAAGGGGCAGTGCAAGGTAGATGATACCGGTCAGGAAGATGAACATCCTCAGTCGCCGGGCCGCAATCCGGTTGGCCTGATCCCTGAGCAGAAGTACGGCGAGGATGAACCCCGGAACAAGCAGCAGGATCCATCCCGCACGTCCGCCCATAATAAAAAAGCCGGTGATGAACAGGGAAGACGTGAGGAGGGCGCCGGCCGCCTGCATGCCCGTGCGGACCCTTTGCGGAAAGAGGTTCACATATTCGATCCATGCAAGAATGCATATAAGCGTAAAAAGGATGAGGTATGCCCAGGTATGCAGGAGGAGCGAAAGCAGGATAACTGCAACGTAAACCAGCCCCGTGAGCGATCTTGTCAGGGTTTCTTTCAAGAATCGAATTCTTTCGCGAGCATTTTGGCCTTCAGAATCTGACTGTCCCGGACATAAACCTCGATATCCCCGAAATTCCTGTAGGATGAATCCATTTTGTTGAGGATCACCGAATCTATACCATGATCTCCCAGGACACGCTTGAAAAGTTCGGCATTGAACATTTTTCCCGTCGAGTATGCCAGTAACCAGCCTTTTTCCATGGGATCAGGCTCTTTTGCTCCTTGCCGGCTCGTCCTTGTCCTTCTTGACCAGTTTCGGAGCGGCTTTCGGAGTCGTTTTCCTGACGGCTTTGGGTTTCTCGAGGATCTCCGTCCTGTCGTTTATCCGTTTTCCGAAGATTTTTTCCAGGTCTTCGCTGAAGATCACCTCTTTTTCAAGCAGCTGGGTGGCGAGTTTTTTCAGACCGCCTATGTTGTCTCTCAAGACTTTCTTGGCTCTTTCATATTGTTCATCGATAATGCGGTCCACTTCCTCGTCGATCACTTCCGCAGTCTTTTCGGAATAAGGTTTGTTAAATGAAAATTCCGACTGCCCGGTCGAATCGTAGAAACTCAGGTTTCCGACCTTTTCGCTCATGCCGAAATAGGAAACCATGGCATAGGCCTGCTTGGTGACCCTTTCCAGGTCATTCAGGGCGCCTGTGGATATCTTTTTGAAATTGATTTCCTCCGAGGCCCGGCCTCCGAGTGCCGAACACATTTCATCCAGCATTTGTTCCGTGGTTGTGATCTGCCTTTCTTCAGGCAGGTACCAGGCGGCTCCCAGTGCTTTCCCCCTGGGAATAATGGTAACCTTTACAAGGGGGTTGGCATGCTCGAGAAGCCAGCTCACCGTAGCATGCCCGGCTTCATGATAGGCAATGGTTTCCTTTTCCTCCTGGGTGATGATCTTGTTCTTTTTCTCGAGTCCCCCGACAATCCGGTCCACTGCATCCAGGAAGTCCTGCTTTCCCACATTTTTCTTGTTTTGCCGGGCAGCGATCAATGCAGCCTCATTGCATACATTGGCTATATCGGCACCGGAAAATCCGGGTGTCTGTTTGGCAAGGAAATTGACATCAAGGTTTTTCTGCAGTTTCAGGGGACGCAGGTGTACATTGAATATCTCCTTTCTCTCTTTCAGGTCCGGGAGCTCGACATGTATCTGCCGGTCGAAACGGCCTGCCCTGAGCAGTGCCCTGTCCAGTACATCGGCCCGGTTCGTGGCGGCGAGGATGATCACCCCTGTGTTGGTGTCGAAGCCATCCATCTCGGTGAGAAGCTGGTTGAGCGTATTTTCCCGCTCATCATTGGCCCCGAAGTTCGGGTTTTTGCCCCTTGCACGGCCGACCGCATCGATTTCATCGATAAACACGATACAGGGCGCTTTTTCCTTGGCCTGTTTGAACAGGTCCCGCACCCTGGAAGCGCCCACTCCGACGAACATTTCGACAAAATCGGATCCGGAAATTGAAAAAAACGGGACATTCGCTTCCCCGGCGACCGCCTTGGCGAGGAGGGTTTTTCCGGTTCCCGGTGGGCCGATTAGAAGCGCTCCCTTGGGGATCTTTCCTCCCAGGCCGGTATATTTTCCCGGGTTTTTGAGAAAATCGACGATCTCCTTGATCTCCATTTTGGCTTCCTCCAGCCCCGCCACGTCCTTGAAATCTATCTTAACATGCGAGTCCTTGTCAAAGATCCGTGCCTTCGATTTGCCGACGCTGAAAATACTCCCGGCTCCGCCTCCCGCACCGGCCCCGCCGCTCATTCTCCTGAAAATAAAAAGCCATACTGCGATCAGGATTACGGGAAGAAGCAGCCATGAGATCATCTCTCCGAATACATTCCTGTGTGTCTCATATTTTACAGGTATCTGTTCAGAATCGGAAAAGTCTTTCGTTGCTTCCTCAAGCTGCTGTTCAAATACTTCCACGGACCCGATGGTAAAATAGTACTGGGGACCCGAACCCGTGAAAGAAGACAATCCTTTTCCCTGCAGATCCTTGTATTTGTCGGTGGCAAGTTTTTCCGGCTTGATATATACTTCGACCCTTTCCTTGTTTACGATGACGATCCTTTCGACATCGTGACTCTGCAACATGTCATTTTCAAACCGCTGCCTGGTAATTTCCTCGGCTTTGCCGCCCATATTCAGGAGGTAGGTGGCGATGATCGCAAGTCCGATAATGCCGTAAATCCAATAGACATTGAATTTTGGACGGGGATTATTGCTTTTTCCGGATTTGTCATCCGGTTTCGGGGGGATCTTTGTTTGTCTGCTGTTCTCTGTCATTTTCCTTTTTTATAGATCAAATGCACCGGTTTCCTTTATCCATACAGTATCGGCGTCCGCCCAGAGTTCTTCCAGTTTATAGTATTCCCTTATATTGTGCTGGAAGATATGCACTACTATAGAGTCGAAATCGAGCAGGATCCACTGCGCATTCTCGTAACCTTCGGCATGTGTCACCCGGATCGCATGTTTTTTTTTGAGATTTTCCTCAACATGCCGGGCGATTGCCCTCACCTGTAAGCCGGAGTCAGCGTGTGCTATGATAAAGAACTCACAGACGGTATTGTCTGTATTGCTCAGGTTGAGATGAACTATTTCCTGCCCCTTTTTCTCCTGTATACTCTCAATGATGGTTTTTCCAAGATCTTCGGGTGAAACCTCCTGCATCTGCTTCCTCTTCACATTTGCCGTAAAATTAATGAATTTTAATGACTCTGGTCTTGCCAGTTTACAAAACCTGTGCCATTGGTCCGGCTCAACCTGTAAAACCGTAATAAAATTTTAACGAACTTTGGGGCATGCGATTCGGTTTTCGTTACTTTGACAGTGTGGACTCCACCAACGATATGCTGGCAAGGTTGCTGGAATCCGGCGATCCGGATGAAGGGACAGTCATTCAGTCGGGATATCAGACAGCAGGCAAGGGGCATGGAGGGAACTCGTGGCAGAGCGAAGCCGGCAGGAACCTCTTGTTCAGTGTTTTGCTCAAGCCGGGATTCCTTACGCCGGACAGGCAATTCGACCTGTCAAGGATCGTCAGTCTTGCCCTGCATGACCTTCTTAGGGGTCACTGTCCCGGCACTTGCATCAAGTGGCCGAATGACCTGCTTGTCGGTGACAGGAAAATAGCCGGGATCCTGATCGAGAATACCCTGAAAGAGGATATGATCCTGCATTCCATTGCCGGAGTGGGGATAAACGTGAACCAGTCGCGCTTCAGCCCGGAAATCCCGTCACCCACTTCCATGATGCTGGAAAAAGGATGCCATTTTGACATGCATCCTCTTTTAAATGATTTTACGGAATTCCTGGATGAATGGTACAGGGAGCTGGCATCCGGGAACAGGGAAAGAATTTGCAGGGCGTACCTCGACCGTCTTTACCGGTTCGGAACCTGGACCGGCTTCCATGACGGGAAAGGTGCCCTGAGAGGGAGAATAAAGGATGTTTTGCCCGGCGGGGAACTGGTTGTGGAGACAGAAGACGGGGAACAGCGCAGGTTCGGCTTCAAGGAGATCCGGTTTATGCCGTGAGCCTCAGACAGGATCATAGGAAATCTTTTCAGCCTGGTCCACCAATGAGTCAACAAAGGTTTTGAGGGGTTTTTTAACCATGGAAGCCATTACGGGATTGATGTTAACTTCAGTCGTGATCTTCATCCTTGAGTCCCCCTTTTCCACCTCCTTGACCTGTATCCAGAGCAGGAAATCGAAAGGCGTGTTTTCATCGCTGCCGATCTTTATGAGTTTGAAGGGTACCTTTTCGATGATCTTCAGCCCCACCTTCCCGATGCCTTCAATCCTGAAGCTGCAGCGATCATCTTCCGGCTCGAAATCCTTTACCCTGTCAGCGGGGAGCAGGGATCTGAAATTCCGGAAATCGGACAGGAAAAGAAAGATCTTTTCCTCCGTTTCCCTGATGATACCAATCCGGCTTTCCGTTTTCGGCATAGGGCAAAGATTCAGGAAAAGTTTTTCCAGTGTTCCGGATCCTTTTTCCATTGTGACAGGATCTCGAGTTCCCTGCCGCGGATGTATCCGGTCCGTTCAGCTTCCTCTATGAGTGCATCAAAATTCCCCAGGCTTACCAGCTTTATTCCGGCCTGCCTGAAATTCTCTTCGGCGACGGACAGGCCGTATGTAAAGATGGACAGCATTCCGAGCACTTCCAGTCCGGCTTTATGCAGGACTCCGGCTGCTGCGAGGCTGCTTCCGCCTGTAGATACCAGGTCCTCTATAATGACCGCAGTTCCTTCTTTTGGAGCATCCCCTTCAATCAGGTTTCCCGTCCCGTGTGATTTCTGTGCGGATCTTATGTAAATGAAAGGGAGGTCCATTTTTTCAGCCACAAGTGCAGCGTGTGCGATCGCTCCGGTAGCCACGCCTGCAATGATATCCGGATGGCCGAAATGAGCATGAATTTCCCGGATGAAAGCATCCCTTATAAAATGCCGGATCTCAGGATAGGACAGGGTTTTTCGGTTATCACAGTAAACGGGGGACCGCAGTCCGGAAGACCAGGTAAACGGGTTTGCAGGATCTATGATAATTGCTTTACTTTGTAATAAATAAGAGGCTATTCTCTGTGAGGTCTCCATAGCCGCAAATGTATAAAGTTTTTTTCAACGACAGAACCATTTACCTGGATGACGAGCTTCCCGATATGTCAAAGATACAAAAGGACTATGTATGCGCATTTGAGAACATCACCGACCTCAAACCCCAGATAAAACAGTTTCTCGAGCCGGAGGGAAAAGGGGACCTGTATATATTTCATGACGACAAGGACAGCCTGTTTCATACGTTCAGCGGGTGTTTCAGATGGATTGATGCTGCCGGCGGCCTGGTCAGGAACAGGCAGGGCGAATGGCTTGTCATATTCAGGCGGGGCAGGTGGGACCTGCCCAAGGGCAAAGCTGAAAAAGGGGAATCCCCGGAGGAAACGGCCCTGCGGGAGGTGAGTGAGGAATCCAGTTTACACGGGCTGAAGATTACAGGGTTCCTGCATTCGACATATCATGTGTATTCAATGGATGACCGTTTCGCCCTGAAGAAAACTTCGTGGTATGAAATGCAGTACGGGGGGAAGGATAAGCCTGTGCCCCTGGAATCTGAAAGCATCAGCAGGATCAAGTGGGTAAAAACCACCGGACTCGAAGAGATTTTTGCCAATACCTACCCTTCCATCAAAGAGGTGATCAATAAGGCTCTGTCGAAATCCTGAAAAAGGTCGACTCAAAGTTTTCTGCGGGTGAGGGCGCCGGAGAGAGCAGCATTTCGCCGCCGGGCCCGATGAGGAAATAGGCAGGGTAACCCGTGATGTTATAATCATCAAGCATTTCAGGCTGGTTGGAAAAGTGAAGAAACGTCCAGTGATAATCGTTGTTCCTGACCAGGTCCTGCATCATAGGGAAGTTGTCGTCCACAAGTATGGTGATGATGCTCAGGCCCTTTCCCTCGGTCCTTTGCTGAAGGATACTGAGGTACTCGTATTCCCTGATACAATAGGAACTGAATGAATTACAGAAGTTCAGGTATACATAATCGCCTGCAAAATCTGACAGGCGGACCAGGTTGCTGTCGCTGTCGTAAAGGGCAAAATCCGGCGGTTTATAACCGGGAAGCATGCGGGTGAACTCCCCAGTGATATCGTTTACCGTTTCACGTATGAAGGAGATGGTTGAACGGATCCTGACGGAATCCAGCAATTGCACCATGGAGGACCGGTTGTTGTTTTCTTTATAGAAGCCGTCATACAATCCCTTCAGGATTACCATTTCCCGGACGGTATCGTTTTCGAGCCCTTCCTTTTTAAAAAGCGTCTGGATGAGGGTGTAATCCATGTCCCGGTTCAGGAGAACCGGCAGCTGCCGGTCGGGATGCTCCATGGCATAGTCATCAAAATAGTCGCGGAACAATTCATTGAACAATTCCATATAGGCCGGATTGTAGTATGAGACCTCCGCATCCAGTAAATATTCCTCGATGATCTTCCTTGTGCTCATCTGTCCGCCATAGTAATTCAGCAGTCCGAACCTTGACTTCATATAAGCATTGAAGTAGGTATTGTTGATCGAGTCAAACATTGCCTCCAGGCTTTCTATGGTATTTCCGATCTCCTTCCTGTCCATGTTATTCGCATAGGCATCTACCACATACTTGTAATAATAGGGGTAGAATGAGTCGTTGAAGGTCCGGATCAGGAAATTCAGTTCCTCTTCACTTTCGGGAACCGGACGGTCATCCAGGCTGCCTGTTATAACGGCGGACAGGTGTATGGATATATCTTCAAAATACGGGTTTGCTTTTTCACTCATGGTTTTATCCCGCCTTGGCGGCAGGCTGACCTTGTAGATCATTCCGGGCTCGGCATAGAAGAAACAGCTATAAACGCCAAGGCTGGTATAGACAAGCCTTGTAGCCTCCAGGTCCATGCTGCAACTGAATACACCCGAGTCACCCACCATGCATGATCCCTCTTCCTCCTGTGTGAACGAAATCATGTTGGAATAGCTGTAAAAGACCAGCGTTTCTCCGCTGTAGTCCGCCGCCCTGCCCGTGATCGAGACTTCTGTGGCCTGAAGGGACATGAAACCCTGTAAAAGCAATACGGCCAGGACAGGAAGCGGAAAGGCAGGTTTATTCATTGCGAATGTATTTTGAGAGATCAATGGCGCTGGGTACGAACTGGCTCGCATCCCCCCCGTTGATGATGATGTCCCTGACGATTGTTGAATTGATGGGCGTATGTGCAGGCAGTGTCAGAAGGAAAACGGATTCAAGTTGCGGGAACATGGCTTTATTGATCTGGGCAATGGCTCTCTCGTATTCGAAATCCGCAGCGGTCCTCAATCCCCGTAACAGGTACCGTGCCCCCATTTTCCGGCAGAATTCAACCGTCAGCCCCTTGAAGCTTTCCACCCGTATCATGCTCCTGTCCCTGAAAACCTCCTGTATCATATCGAGACGCTGGTCGAGCGTAAAGAATTCGTTTTTTCTTGTATTTGCACCAATGGCAATGATGATCTCATCGAAAAGGGGCATGGCCCTTGTAACAATGGATTCGTGCCCGATGGTAAACGGGTCGAATGAACCGGGGAACAAAGCAATTTTACCGTTCATACTTAACAAATTTAGGCTATTTTATCTCTTTTTCCTTTGTGGAACTTACAAAAAGGATATTGCCGATGTCGTCGTAGTCCGAAAATATCTTCACCCCTTCCGCCCTGATCAGTTCACTCCGGAATCCGATTATGGTGAGATCGGCGTCAACGGACTTTCCTGAAATGATCGTTTTGGGATTCCTGTCCGGATCTGCAGGAATCAGTTCGACATTCTTGGGGGATATGGGCAGCCGGCCGGAATCGATGAGGTTCAGAAGATCCTCCCGTTTTCTGTCCATGTCATCCGGAGGATGCATGGCGAATATTTTAATCTGCCCCTTTCTCCATTCCGGGTGCCCCATTATGATATATCCGAGCAGGATCATCAGGTTGGCGTTTTCAAAATCCATAATGGAAATCCAGATGTGTATTTCCCTTTTATATCCGAATCCCTTGTAGGAGGTATTCAATACGCATATGTCAAAGTTGGTGGTCTCAAGCAGCCGGTGGTTTTTCAGTACTTCCGTGAGGGCCTCGGGACTGGTCCGTGAGAACTCGAACAGGATCATGTTATTGCCTTTTCCGGATATTCCGCTGAGCTGGATGACCTGTGCAATGGCAGATGTATACGAGGGGCTGATGATGGTGTCGAGATACACCCTGTTCAGGCTGCCGGCAGCCAGGTTGATCAGTTTGCTAAGCACTTCCTTGGATTGGCGGTTGGTTTCATTCGACAGATACCCTTCTATGAAGTGTATATAGGTTCCGAAACCGTACCTGTACGAGATCCAGCGCAGTACATCAAATGCCGATCTCCGGATAAAGGTGTCCTGGGAAATGCAGATGGCGAAAGGGCGCCAGTATTTATCGGGATCCTCCTTGTCGGCCCGCTGGGCAAAGATCTGCAACTGCCTGCTCAGCTGGAACACGACGCCCCGGAAAAGTTTGCCCAGCCCTTTCTTCTCATCTTTGTAGGAGGTCACCATATAATAAATGATGGCCATGATGAGCAGGGAGAAGATGGCGTACAGCCCGTTCATCCTGAACATGAGCCAGATAGAGAAAACGGCACCGATGGCGGAAATGTACCATTTTGAACGGAATGTCGGACGGTAGGAAGGATCTGCGGCAAAATGCTCGAGCAGGGAGATCGTACAGATTGCCCCGTAGGTGACCATGAAGAACATGGAAATGGTCTTGGCAACAAAATCAAGTTCCCCGATGGAGACGAAGATAAATGCGATCACAACGGTTATCAGCGAACTGTTGAAGGGTTCGTTGGAGACCGGTTTGCCCTGGGAAAACCAGGCGTTGATGAAACGGGTCGGGAATATGTTGTCGAATCCCATGGCCTGCAGCGTCCTGGGCGCAACCATAATGGATCCGAGGGCGGAGGATATGGTGGCGGCTGCAAGCCCGATCGGAATAATGGGTCCCCAGAGGGCAATTTTCTGCATGATCATCTGGTCGGAGGCAAGTTCTCCGGGTGAGGCGGAGACAGTCAGTTTGTAAGCAATCAGGATGTATACAAACATACCTGCCAGGGTTGCCCAAAGCGTTCCGTTTGGTATGGAACGGCTTGGGTTTTTCAGATCCCCCGAGAGTCCGAGTCCTGCAGCCAGGCCCGTAAATGCAGGAAAAATGATTGTAAAAACATAGAAAAAGGGGTCTGCGCCGGAGATCCTGTCATTTACGGTGAACGTCAGACCGGGGTCAAGTGACTTCCCGAACAGAAAGGCGAGAATTGCGGCAAACAGCAGTGCAACCACAAAATACAAAGCTTTCATGCCCATATTGGCACCCCTGGTAAGAATGAGAAGGCTCAGGAGGCCCATTACAGGAATGGTAATGAATCGGTTGTCCGGGATCACAATGGAGAAATGCTCCCTGACAAGTTCGATCAGCGGTTCAAATGCCTCGCCGAAAGCGATTACATAGAAGGCCACGGATATGGCCTGTGAAAGATAAAGTGTAATTCCGATGGCGGCACCGATATTGATACCGAATGAGCGTGAAATAATGTAGTAGGCACCTCCTCCCAGGACTTTCTGGTTGGTTGCAATCTCCGCAACGGCGAGTGCCGTGGGTATGGTTACCAGGTGCCCCAGGGCAATGATCCCGATGGCGCCGATAAATCCGGTGTGCCCTACAGCATATCCGAATCGCAGGAACAGAATGGCCCCCAGGATGGTGGAAACCGTGGTCATAAAGACCGGCATCGTCCCGAAATTGGCTTTCTGGTTCGTGAGGCTGCGTGACATCAGACAGGGATTACAGCAATAAAAATAGCAAAATCACAAGAATGACAAGGCAGGCAAGTGATCCGGCAATGCCTGCGTTCCGCTATTTCTTTTTCACCTGAACCCCTCCGAATATGACATCAAGCTTGATCTTTAGATGACTTGAATCGGGATCGAATCTGTCTGACTGGTAGGAAGACGATCCGAATACCGCAGCATTCCCATCCGGAAGTTCTGCCCCGGCAAAGACCGCATCAGCCATAATATTTACAGGCATATCGTGGGCGATCATGATTTCTGAAGCGCCGAAAACCGTGCTGATCTTGACATTCACATTGCCCTGGCTGAGATCGGTATTCGTAAAATCGAAAGTTCCCTTCCCGAACACCACATTGTATTCCTTGTTGTCCTCGGGCTGGTAATACGTTTTGTCCGCAAATAAAGTGTCGTTGGGACCCGATTCAAAGCGGAATATCCCGATACTCCCGAAAAGGATCCTCAATCCCAGGTATATGAGGAATCCTGCAATCAGAATCTTGAATACCGGGAAATCCACGTTGAAAACAAACTTTATTATGAGAGCGATCCCGATGAAGATCAAGACCCCTCCCCAAAAAACTCCAGCACCCATTTTCATGATTTTTTAAATTGAACTGTTAAATCTAACTCAAAAATAAGCGCTCCCGGTGACAATGCCAGGCGCAATCGGTAAAAAGCTGGATTTTACCGGTAAGCCCTGCAGAAAATGTCATTGGATTTTAATTGCGCCCTTTACTTTCTGCCTGAGAAGGGAGTGGTCGAGCACGTCCATGATTTTGTTCACATAAATAAAATTCAGCCCCCTGAGGTAAATTTCATTGATCTCCTCAATGTCCTTCCGGTTTTCCTGAGAGATAAGGATATTGGACACTCCGGCCCGTTTTGCGGCAAGGATCTTTTCCTTGATCCCTCCTACCGGGAGTACTTTTCCTCTCAGGGTGATTTCCCCTGTCATGGCCAGGTTCTTCCTCACCTTGCGCTGTGTGAAGGCCGAAGCGATGGAGGCGACCATCGTGATGCCTGCAGAAGGCCCGTCTTTCGGGATGGCGCCTTCGGGTACATGGATATGGATGTTCCATTTGCGGAACAATTCCGGGTCGAGTTCCAGTATCCGGCTGTGGGATTTGAGGTATTCAAGGGCAATTACTGCGGATTCCTTCATTACGTCCCCCAGGTTTCCGGTCAGGGTGAGTTTGCCTTCCCCCCCGCTGAGACTGGTCTCGACAAAAAGGATCTCACCCCCGACGGCCGTCCAGGCAAGGCCTGTTACAACCCCGGCATATTCATTGCTGATGGTCTTGTCCTTGAGGAATTTGGGCGCCCCGAGTATCTCCTTTAGGGCCGGGACGGACAGGACACCGGCCGGCGCTTCCTCAAAGGCGATCTTTTTTGCAATGCTGCGGATGACCTTTGCGATCAGTTTATCCAGCTGGCGGACCCCCGATTCCCGGGTATGGTTTTCAATGATGTATTCAATGGTTTTTTTCGGGAAGGAAAGCTGAGAAGCATTTACACCATGGTTTTCAAGCTGCTTGGGAATAAGGTGCCGTTTTGCGATCTGGACCTTTTCCTCCAGGATGTAACCGCTGACCTCTATGATCTCCATCCTGTCCAGCAGGGCAGGGTGGATCGTAGAGGTCGTATTGCCCGTGGCTATGAACATCACCCTCGACAGGTCGTATTCAAGCTCCAGGAAATTGTCATAAAAAGTACTGTTTTGCTCCGGGTCCAGAACCTCGAGCAGGGCAGAAGCCGGATCCCCGTGAACATCCCTGCCGACCTTGTCTATTTCGTCGAGCACAAAAACAGGATTGGATGATTTGGCTCTTTTGATGTTCTGTACAATCCTGCCGGGCATGGCTCCGATGTATGTTTTCCTGTGTCCCCTGATCTCAGCCTCGTCATGCAGTCCGCCGAGGGACATTCTTATATAATTTTTCTTCAGTGCGTCTGCAACGGATTTTCCAAGGGATGTTTTACCTACGCCCGGAGGTCCTACAAGGCAGAGGATGGGAGACTTCATGTCTCCTTTCAGCTTAAGTACGGCCAGGTGCTCAAGTATCCTGTCCTTAACCTTGTCCAGTCCGTAGTGGTCCCTGTCGAGAATGCGGGCTGCCCGTTTCAGGTTGAAATCATCCTTCGTGTATTCATTCCAGGGAAGGTCTATAAGGGTTTGCAGGTAGTTGGCCTGTACGGAATATTCCGCGGTGGCCGAATTCATCCTTTGCAGCTTGTCCAGCTCTTTATTGAACGTTTCCCTGACTTCCCTGTTCCATTTCTTTTTCGCTGCTTTCTTCCGGAACTCCTCTATTTCCTTGTCCACAGGGCTTCCGCCCAGTTCATCCTGTATGGTTTTCATCTGCTGGTGAAGCAGGAACTCCCTTTGCTGCTGGTCAAGGTCCAGCTTGACCTTGCTCTGGATATCGTTCTTCAGTTCCAGCATCTGCACTTCCCTGGAGAGATGCTCGAGCAGACGTATACCCCTGTTTTTAAGATTGGATTCTTCGAGCAGCTTCTGTTTGTCTGACAGGGCAACATCGGAATTGGAACAGATGAAATTGATCAGGAAACTGGAACTTTCTATATTCCTGACTGCGAACGAAGCTTCGGGCGGAATGTTGGAAGAAAGTTTGATGATCCTGAGGGACAGGTCCTTCAGCGATCCCACGATGGCTTCAAATTCCTTGTCCCTTGCAGCGGGTTTAATATCTTCAATAGGCGTGGTGCTGGCGGTAAAGTAAGGTTCCTCGGATACTATGGAATCGATACGGAATCTTTTTTTTCCCTGTATGATCACCGATGTGGAGTCATCGGGCATTTCCAGTATCTTGATGATCTGGGCCATTGTCCCCACCCTGTAAAGGTCCTTGGTCCCGGGATCCTCTATTTCGCCGTTCACCTGGGCCACGGTACCGAGAATCCTGTTCCTGCGGTAGATTTCCCTGATCAGCCGTATTGATTTTTCCCTTCCAACCGTAATCGGAATCACCACTCCAGGGAACAATACAGTGTTCTTCAGGGGGAGAACGGGCAGCAGCTCCGGTACATCGCTCTTTGCCAGTACTTCCTCATCTTCATCGGAGATCAGGGGGATATAATCGGTATCTTCATCCAATGAACTGGTGATCAGTATGTTTTGTGTTGATTTCTTATCTGTTTTCTTTACCATAATCCAAATATCTCATGCCTCAAGACAATTTGTCAGTTAGCGTTGTGAAAAAAACATGCATCATTACAGGGCAATTGTTATGCCAAATCAGGATCTGTATTTTTCTGTAAGCCTGAATACGGTTTCAAGTATCCTTATATCGGCTTCCGAGATTTCCTTACCCCGTCTTTTCATAACCACTGCTGCCGTCTCCAAGGCCTTATCCGACCGGTAGGTTGTAAATCCATGCTGGCCGCCCCATGAAAATGACGGAATGAAATTGCGCGGGAATCCTTCGCCGAAAATATTGGCACTGACCCCGACCACCGTTCCCGTATTGAACATGGTATTGATACCGCATTTCGAGTGGTCACCCATAATCAGTCCGCAGAACAGCAAACCTGTATCGACGAACCTTTCTTCCCTGTAATTCCAGAGCCTGACCCGGGTGTAGTTGTTTTTCAGGTTGGAATTGTTGCTGTCCGCTCCGATGTTGCACCATTCCCCGATCACGGATTGTCCCAGGAACCCGTCATGGGCCTTGTTCGAGTACCCGAAAATCACCGAATTATTTATCTCCCCGCCGGCTTTGCACAGCGGGCCGATGGTTGTGGGTCCGTAAATTTTCGCGCCCATTTTCAGTACAGATCCTTCACCGATGGCAAAGGGCCCCCGGACCAGTGCCCCTTCCATGATCTCGGCGTTTTTGCCTATGTAAATGGGGCCGGCACCGGCATTGAAGACGGCATTTTCTGCCTTTGCCCCGGATTCGAGAAAAATATTCCCTGGCTCCCGGCAGGAATTTGAGGATGGGATTTTCCGGCTTTCCCTTCCTTTGGTAAGCAGACGGAAATCAGACATAATCTCTTCCCCGTTCATTGTAAATATCTCCCAGGGATACGATATGTTCCGGGGTTCCCGGTCAGGGGAGAGCGAGGGAACCGGTATTGCCGCAGGGTCGAATCCTGCCGCCTTTTTTCCCGGGAGGCGGGAAGCAATGTTCAGCTTCTCCGTCGCGATCACCTGTCCCGTGCCGAGTTTTTTTATTGCGCTGACCAGGACATTGTCCGGCAGGACAGAGCCGTTGATAAAAACGGTATCCTCTTCCCGTGCGTAGGTTAATTCTTCCTGCAGATGGTCTTTTGTCAGACATCCCGGGCGTACCCCGAGGTATTTTTCCCATTTCTCACGAATCGTCAGTATACCTACACGGATACCGGAAACAGGCCTGGTAAAGGTCAGGGGAAGCAGGTTCTCCCATATCCCGGGCGGATCGAAAAGGATGTAGTTCATCTCACATATAAAAGTAATAGCTTTCTTTACAACAAAAAAAACTCCGGTATATTATGTCTTACCGGAGTTTTGAATTCTGATGGGTGAATATCTACTTTTTGGCCTTTTTGTCCATGTGATCCTTGTAACGGTTCATGAATTTATCCACACGTCCTGCCGAATCCACGAGTTTCATCTTGCCGGTATAGAAAGGATGGGACGTATTGGAGATTTCCAGTTTTACCAAGGGATATTCCTTCCCGTCATCCATTTTAATGGTTTCCTTGCTGGAGGCGGTTGACCTGGTCATGAAGGTATATCCGTTGGACATGTCCTTGAAGACCACCAGTCTGTAATTTTCGGGATGCAATCCTTTTCTCATTTCGGTAAAATATTGCGCCTGCAAAATTACGAACGTTTTTTAAATTACAAAAATCGCTGGAATTATTTTTACAATTGTTTGTATTTAAGGTAGTTGTACTTTGGCCGTTTTTTACCCGGGTCAAAGCTGATCTCTTCCTGGAACTCACCTGTATGTTTCTGCTTGTACTTATCCATATAATGGGGCATGTAGCGTTCAAATTCCGCATCCCGGTCAAACAGGTAGCGCATGGTAAGATGCTTCTTGGCGAGTTTGCCTCCGACGGCTTCGTACATCGAACGCATCTTGGGATTGAAATCGCCCACCCATGACAGCTCGATCTCGGTCATCCAGTATTTTTTCTTGAAAGAGTATTCAAGATTTTTAAAGATACCGGATTCCACCCCTGAATTCTGGAATTTGGGCACGACCCCGGCCACAACGGCACGGGCCCGGGTGATCCTGCGCGTTTTTTTATACCAGAGGAAACGGATCTTGTTGATGAGGTGCAGCCGGCCGTTGAAATGCCTGAATATCTGGTTCACGTCGGGATACAATATGAAAAATGCAATGGGTTCTCCCTTGTGGTATACGAACCAGATAAGGTCTTCCTCAACGATGGCTTTGGCCTTGTTCATATCCTTGACAAGATCTTCTTCGTTCATGGGTACAAAATCTTCCTTGAATTCAGACCATGCCTGATTGAATACTGACACGATATCGCTTACGAATTTTTCCGCCTGGCTTATTCTCGCGTGTACAAAATTGTAGTCAGGTTTTTTGGCCACCCATTCGGCGATCCTGAAGAACCGTTCCGGGAAAGGAACCGTAAGATCAATATGATAGCTGTACTGCCGGAAGTAGGTCTGAAAACCATAGTTCTCGAATAATTTTCTGTAATAAGGGAAGTTATAGGGCATTCCGTAACCCGGGCGGGTAAATCCTTCGATCAGGAGTCCCCAGTTGTTGTCATTGCTCCCGAAGTTAATGGGGCCGTCCATCGCTTCCATTCCCCGGGATGCCAGCCAGTCTTTTGCCGCATCGAACAACAGGTTGGCAGCGCCCTGGTCATTGATGCATTCGAAATACCCGATCCCGCCCGTCGGCTGTTTGTTCCGGCCGGCCAGCTTCCGGTTGTAAAAAGCGGCGATCCTGCCGGACAGCCTTCCTTTTTCGTCCCGCAGGATCCAGCGGATTGCCTCACCGTCCCCGTACAGTTTATTGTCGTCGGGATCAAAGGTGGATTCCACATCCGCGTCGAGCGGGCATACCCAGAAGGGGTCGTTTTTATAAAGGATCTTGGGCAGGCGAAGAAAATCTTTCCTTGTTTTCCGGTCGGCTACTTCGATCAGTTTCATTCTCAGGTCCGGGGTTTGAAAGGGTTCAGATCCGGGCTGAACTCGCTTGTATGTTTTAAATATACATAATCCTCAGTCCAAACGGAAATTCCGTTATCTTCTGCTGGCCAGTTTTGACAGCAGCCTGAGTATTTCTATGTAAAGCCAGATCAGCGTGACCATCAAACCGAATGCCGCATACCATTCCATGTACTTCGGCACGGATGAAGCAGCGCCCTGTTCTATGAAGTCGAAATCCAGCACAAGGTTCAGCGCTGCGATGACAACGATCACAAGGTTGATCCCTATGGCAAGCGGGGAATTGCCGTGCAGGTACCCCACAGGCATTCCGAAAAGGTTTAAAAGAAAGGATACAAGGTATACCAGCATTACACCTCCGGTCGCCGCGAATACACCCAGCCTGAAGTTCTGTGTAGGTTTGATGATGCGTGATTTATAGGCCAGCAGAAGGGCAAAGAGTATCCCGATGGTCAGGGCGACGGCCTGTATGACAATACCCGGGTACAGGTTTTCCAGGTATGCGGAGATCCCGCCCAGGAAGAGGCCTTCCAGAACCGCGTAGACCGGTCCCGTTACAGGTGCCCAGGTACGCCTGAATACGGTGATGATTGCTGTGACAAACCCGCCCATCGCCCCGCCGATCATCCAGGGAACAATGGCTCTTTGAGCAGTAAGGGGGTCTGCCTGTATGGAGTCAAATGCCAGTCTCCAGGTATACAATGCCCCTGCAAGGACCAGTAAAAGAAGGATGAATATCTTGTTTACAGTACCCTGGATGGTCATTACGGAACCTGACTGAATGGCGCTGATCCCCGTAAAGGTGTTTTTATTCAGTGCCGGGTTTGCAGTACGTGCGATCGCCATGTTTGTTAATTATTTTAGGCATACAAAGATATGTTACTTTTCGATTTTTCTGTAATTTTATAGATCCTTCAATGAAGCAAATACCTGTACCGCCATCCATATTGAGATATACCATGCTATGCAGAGCAGGTGTGCGGTATACCTGAATAAGAAGATGCAGTAAAAAACACTTTACCCATACAGTGGCAAAAATACTGGTTATTCCATCCTGGTATCCTCCCGACGGGGGACAATACTTTCAGGACCATGCAGAGGCACTGGCGGAGGCAGGGTTTGAAGTGGACATCCTGGTAAACCGTGTGATGGGCGTTGGAAAAATTGGTCCCGGCGGGATCAAATATCTTAAAAAGTTCAGCGTAAGCATGGAGAACGGAGCAAGGCTCATCAGGTCGTATTACGGGAAATGGCCCAGGAATGAAATGAAAGACATCGGGGACTGGGCTGCATCGACCATGGAGTTGTTTTTCAGGTACAGCTCAGAATTCGGCAATCCCGATCTCATCCTTACCCACAGTGCAATATGGGCCGGTTATGCTGCCTCCCTGATCTGCGGAGAAACGGGCATTCCCTATATGGTTGCCGAACGCAGGAACAGGTTTACATCCCTTACCCCGGAAGCCCGGGAACTTCTCAAGGAATCCTATGATCCGTATCTTAAGGCAGCCTTCCAGGGGGCAGTCAGGATCATTGTCATATCCGATGCCCTCCGGAGAACGATTGCAAAATATACAAGGGGAGACACCGAGATCCACACCATTCCGGATTTTGTGTACACACAATTTTATACCCGGCCCCCAGACAGGGAGCGCGATCCTTTCGTGATCCTCTCAGCGGCCGATCTTGAGCATAAATCGGGAGTGGAAATGCTCATTGAAGCCTTTGATCTTATTTCAGAAGATCTCCCGGAGTCCGAACTTAGGATTGCCGGTGAAGGTCCGCTCGCAGAGGATCTGAAAAAAATGGCATCCCGGTCATCCGGGAATTCCAGGATTTTTTTTCTCGGCCGGCTTTCTTCCCCGCACCTGCGGGAGGAGATGTACAGGGCAAAGGTTCTGGCCATAACGCCAAGGTACGAGGCATTCGGCCATGTACTGGTCGAGGCCATGTCAACGGGATTACCGGTAATGTCCACACGGGCGGGGGGACCGCAGACGATCGTACCGGAGTTTGCAGGATTTCTGGCCGGCAGGGAAAGCGTGCCTTCTGTTTTCGTCGGCCTCAAGAACATTCATTCCAACTACCACAATTATAAACCGGAAAAAATCAGCAGATATGCCGGCAGGCATTTCAGCAGGAAATCCGTTATCCGCAGGTATGTTGAATTGATCCACAGCGTGCTTGGTATGCAGAAGGACGGTTCCGGCCGTAAAAAAGCATCCATGGGCAGTTTATTTTCCCAACCTGCCTGAGGATGAAGGGATTCAAGGTTACGGGTATGCTGAGATCGGAATTTGCCCGGAATGCATTAACCCTGATCTCAGGAACGAGCTTTGCGCAGGGCATCGCCATTGTCGTTTACCTGATCCTCCCCGCAATCTATACCCCGGAGGATTTCGGCCTGCTGGCTCTTTACATGAGCATCCTGAGCATCACCATGATCATTTCGACCGGGAGGTACGAGATCTCAATCATGCTTCCTGATAATGAGGAAGATGCAAAGCGGCTGCTTGAACTGTCCCTGATCATATCCGCCGGGGTAAGCCTGTTGCTGCTCATCGCCGTATTGCTTTTCAGAATGCCCTTTGCAATCCTGCTGGGTAACGAAAGCATCGCCCCGTGGCTGTACTTCATCCCTCTATCCACATTTATGGTAGGCGGTTTCCAGACATTCAGGTATTTCAACAACAGGGGAAAGAGATACAGGACCATTACGGCCGCGAATGTCGGCCAGAGTTTTACCAACTCCTTTGCAAAGCTTGGAATAGGACCGCTGGTTGAAGGTCCCGCGGGTCTGGTAGCCGGCACCCTTATCGGGCAGTTCACCGGCTTCATTATATTTCTTTTCCGATCCGTAAAGAACGGGCTCGGAATATTCAGGAATCCCGACTTTCACCGGGTCAGGGAACTGGCCGGGGAATACAGCCTGTTCCCCCGTTTTAACATGTTCCAGGCACTGGTCAACAACCTTTCGGGGGTGCTTCCGATATTCGTATTCACGTCCTGGTTCTCGGCAGGCATTGCAGGCTATTTTTCTCTGGGCTATACCATTGTTTACAAGCCCGTAAACCTGGTTACCAGTGCCTTTTTCCAGGTGCTTTTCCAGAACATTTCCGAAAAACATAAAAAGGGAAAAAGGATTTACCCTGATATACGGAAGTTCCTGTTAAGGATGATCCGGCTGGTGATCATCCCCTTTGTTGCGCTGCTTTTCCTGGCCCCGCAGATATTCAGGATATTCCCCGCAGAATGGGAGGAAGCAGGCAGGTATACCCAGATCATGGTCCCGTGGCTTTTCATGGTGAGCCTGATCATGCCGCTGTCCTTCATACCGGACATGTTCAAACGGCAGAAAACGGCTTTCGTGATCGATCTTGTAAAGTTCCTGCTCAGGACAGCCGCCCTGGCTGCGGGCGTTATTAAGCAGGATATTTACCTGGCGCTTGTCCTGTTCTCCGGGTCCAGCGCATTCGTTATCCTCTACACCCTGCTGTGGTATGTCAGGCTGGTAAGGCGTTCGGACAGCATCAGGGAGCCATGAGGCTTCCGTTCAAATACCCGTGATCCCCGCTCCTTACGCATCTGGCATATTTGGATAAATTGTTTTAAATTTGCATCCCTTACGGTGGATGTAGCTCAGCTGGTTAGAGCACTGGATTGTGGTTCCAGGTGTCGCCGGTTCGAATCCGGTCTTCCACCCAATCCAAAAGCCGGTCCCGACAGGGATCGGTTTCCTGTTTCTGCGCGTTGAAAGCTTGCTTTTAAAAGCGGTGAAACAGGAAACCGGTATTGCGGCGCAGCCGCATGCCGGATTTTGGATTGCAGTACCCCCTTTTGCGGATCACGCTACCGCGTAATCCGGTTAACTGGCTCCGCCAGTTTCCGGTTTCTGGATTGAAAGCGCTTGGTAAAACAAGTCCGGATATCAGTTATACAACTTTGAAGTATACTAAAACTGGTTAGAATTACCTATTTGTAGTATATTTAATTAAACAATTCCGGATAAATTAATTGACCATAATAAAAACCATTGAATTATGAAAACACAACCAACAAGGAGAGACTTTCTTAAGACATCTGCGGCAAGTGCCATCGGTGCACTTTTTCTCTCACGCCTGGATGCAATGGCAAGACAGTTATTACCGGCTGTTGACGAATTCGGAATCCAACTGTATTCCATTCGTGATGCCATGGCTTCAGATCCGTTGGGATCATTAAAAAAAGTTGCTGATTACGGATATAAATATGTGGAACTTGCCGACTATACAAATGGCAAATTTTACGGATATGCTCCAAAAGAATTTAAAAATATTGTAAATGATTTGGGAATTGAAATAATCAGCAGCCACACAGAAGTCGAAGCTGCAGGGATTTCAATGTCAAATGCCCAAAAAATGGCAGATGATCATGCAGAATTAGGTGTAAAATATTGTGTCCAACCATGGATTGACGAAGAAAACCGCAATATAGAAACCTATAAGAAAATGATTGCCGACTGGAATCAGGTTGGTGAAGTAATGAAGAACACCGGAATTCAGTTTGGTTATCACAATCACAACTTCGAATTCGAAAACATCAATGGTACCGTGCCTTATTATGACCTGTTCCTTAAAGAAATGGATCCGGATCTGATCACTATGGAAATCGATATATACTGGGTATACAAAGCAGGACAGGATCCTGTGGAAATATTTGACAAGTACCCTGGCCGGTTCCAACTTTTTCATATGAAGGATATGCATACCGATGAAGCACCGGTATATGCAGTGGATGATGAGTCAAAAGCCGACATTGCGCTGGTTGGTGAAGGCATTATTGATTTTAATAGAATTTTAGAAGCAAAAGACACTGCCGGTATGAAATATATGTTTGTTGAGGATGATAACCAGAATAACGGGGAACCTTTTGTTGGCATTAAGACCAGTGCAGATAATCTTAAGAATACGATTCTCAGATAATACCAAAGTCAAATATCGAATTAGCAGCATTCCGGTAATCTGATTAACAAACAATTCATTAGGCCAAATGACATTCATTGAACTGGCAAAACGACGCTACGCTTGCCGCAATTACGATTTCAGACCTGTTGAACAGGATAAACTGGAACTGATCCTGGAAGCAGGCCGCGTTGCCCCATCAGCAGTCAATTATCAGCCCTGGCATTTCATCGTTATCCGGGAAAAGGAGAATCTTCAGAAGGTTCATAGCGTCTATCACAGGGAATGGTTTCAGACTGCACCGTGTGTGATTGTGGTCTGTGGCGACCATAATCAATCATGGAAAAGGAAACAGGATGGCAAGGATCATTGTGATATTGATATTGCCATCGCTGTTGACCATATGACATTGCAGGCAACAGAACTCGGACTGGCTACCTGCTGGATCTGCAATTTCGATAAGGAGAAAACCATAGAAACCCTGAATCTGCCATCATATCTGGAACCCATCGTCATCCTTCCCGTGGGTTATCCGCTTGACCGGCCGGATCCTTCCCGGCACGCCCGGAAACGGAAAAGAATTCAAGATATCGCCAGTTTTGAATCCTTTTGAAATGTTAACTGATACTGAAAAATGTTCTGTTTGCAGACATTTTCCGGTGTTCCGTCGATTTAATTCGCGTGTTATTAATCTTTTTAATAATTTTAAGTGTGCATCAAATAATTAAATTCCTTGATTATGAAAACCTTTAAAGTTTTATCGTTTCTGATTGCATTTATATTCTGTGGAGGACTCGTTTCCGCACAGGATGCCAATGCAATCATTGCCAAGTATCTCAAAGCCATCGGTGGAAAAAAGAAAATAAGCAGGATAACTTCACTTTATACTGAAAGTACAGCAGATATTATGGGTAACGAGAGCCTTCAAAAGGTCACGGTCCTGAACGGCAAGGGTTACAAACAGGAAATGGATATAATGGGATCGGTCATGACCACATGTTATACTGAAAGTGGAGGCTGGACAATTAATCCCATGATGGGTAACGGTTCTCCGGAGTCAATGACCGAAGATCAATACAAGGAAGGTAAAGACCAGATCTATATTGGCGGTCCTTTCATAAAATACAAGGATCCGGGATATAAGACTGAAATAATGGGTAATGATACAATAGGGAATGTGAATGCATTAAAGGTGGAATTAACGACCCCTGATAATACATCAAATGTTTACTTCTTTGATCCTGAAACCGGGTATCTTATACAATCAATTCAGCAGGCTGAAATGCAGGGTCAGATGGTGGAAAATATAATATCCTATTCAGATTACAAGGAAGTGGATGGAATTGTGCTTCCACATACGATAGCAATAAATATTGGAGGGATGTTTGAAATGACCAACAAAGTCACAAAAGTGGAAGTCAATAAGCCTGTAGACCCGGCATTTTTCGAGAAACCGGAATAAGTACTTCCTGAGACATCCTCATTTTCCCGGTAGATTCCTGAAATTGTCCCCGGGTAATACTGAAGGACAAGCACGAACTTATTTAGTTGATATTCAGTGTGATATGGGCTATGTATGGCCTTTCCGGACAGGGGCAGGGTTCAGGGAAAAACAGGTAAGGCAAATGTTTATAGCCTGCTCTGTCAAAAGAATAATTTGTGGGTTTAATGTAAATTTGAAGCGATGATGAGAGGAATAAAGATTATGAAGAAGAAAATAAAACTGCCTTACAATCACACACGGGCAATTTCATCAAGCCTTAGAATTGTTGAGAGATCCCTTATGGAATTGGAAGAATTGCTATTGCATCAAACCAGTACCTGTAGTACTGAAATATTCAAGGATGTCGATGATGATACAATTGCAGGTAATCTTACAGCCATTCATGAGGCAAGGGAACACATCTGTGAATTGTCGGAAAAATATGGGGCATCGAAGGAAAAACTAAACCTGCAAAGGATTATTGATGCAAAGCGGACAGAAATCTGGGCAATCCTGACAGAATCATTATCTGAAAGGGTAAAAGGCTATGGAAGATTCCCGGAGAAATACGCTGATGAATACGACTCCGATATCAGGAAACTGATTGATATTACGAATAAATTGAGTTACTGACCATTCCCTGGTCAGTGTACATAAACAGCCCTGAAAGAAGACAGCTCCTTCGTCCTGCAATGAGATTGAAATACTGGCTGACTTCGGTTTGAGACTACCCTTCTTTCTTTTGCTTTAAGATCAGATAAAGCGTACAGCAGATGGAAACCAGCAAAAAGCTGTTTGCTACGTGGAAATAATTCACTACATGGTTGACGGGAACCAGATCAACCTCAAAAATGAGATCAATTGCTCCCAGCAGCATTAGCAATCCGGCAATAACGCCGCAGATCCAGACGAGATTTTCAAGGTACTTCATAAGAATCGGGTTTCTGGTTACTATATAAAGTTATAACTTTTTTCCATGTCGCAAGGAATTGTTAAAAATCGAACGTAACATATTCCTTGGATATTCCGTTAAATGATAACATGAATAAAAAGAAGAAAACAATGAAAAACATGAAGTTCCTATTGCCCCTGGCAGCTGTCTGGTTGCTTGTGATGCTGGCTGTTTCGTGCAGCAAGGATGACGAGGATACCATGCCCGACCTGCCGCCTGTCGAAGCGCTCAGCATGGATTTTAGCGATTTTTCTGAATTACCCGATACCACGGATCTTAAATCGACCGAAGGTTACTGGAATTTCGCCTATGCATATACGAGTGTCAGTTTCTGGAATGCCCTTACCGTTGTCACAATGGCCGTTCCGGTTGCATCCTACCTGGAAAGCCTTAACCAAACCCCGGTTTACCTTGGCGACAATTCCTGGGAATGGTCCTATACGGTGACTGTCCTGCATTTGGAATATACGGCAAGACTGGTTACTACAAGGCTCAATAATGAAGAATTCAAAGTGGAAATGTTCATTTCGCTTACAGGTGTCTTTGAGGATTTCAAATGGTTCGAAGGAACCGTAAGATACGACAGGACCAATGCTTCCTGGACGATGTACCAGGGTCCGGATCACAGTGGTTCGGCCTGGCTGAACATAGAATGGAACAAGGATTGGGAAGCGGATACCTCGAATATCAGGTATACATATGTCATGACCGGCGATACCGAATACGGAAGCTACATCGAGTACGGCATCACGGACGATACCGATTACGATGCCTATTACACCGTTTCCGGGTCACAGAGTACCGTCGAGATCAAATGGAACAGGACTTCAAAGGCCGGCAGGGTTAAAAGTGAAGCTGTCTTCGGAGATACAGGGTGGCACTGCTGGGATGAATCTTTCATGAACGTCACCTGTGAGTAAGCAAATTCTGCCGGATTCACCCGTGGAGGTATTTTCCGGAAGCGCATGGGATTCGGCCCTTATTCAAAGCTTGCTGGAGAATGCGGAAATACGTGTATTCCCTGTAAATACCGGGAGAAGTACTTATGTTCCGGCAAACCTGTCGCCTTCAGGCACCACACATGTAAGGTTGTTCGTTCCGGGCTCCGACCTGGAAAAGGCGATGGAAGTAGTGCGGCAGTATCACAGGAATAAGAGGCAGGATCACGCACCCGGTTCAGAGTGATCTCTTTACAATGCTTCCGGCACTTGAAGTGTGTCTTGTGATCTGGTTGGGATCGCCCCTGTAATAGATACTTCCCGCGCTGGATGACCTCAGGTCCGCATTTTCCGTTACATGGATTCTTGCACTACCCGCGCTCGAACAGCTGACCCTGCACTCCCGGGTAAGCAGGTCGAATGCATAGAGATCGCCCGCACTGCTCAGGTGGGCAACCAGGGTCCCTGCATTCCCGGACAGGCGTGCATCCCCGCTGCTGCTGATGTTGCAGCGTATTTCCTCCGCCTCTACATCCAGCCTGAGATCCCCCGCGCTGCTCAGGCCGATACGCAGGTTGTCCGTATGCAATGTATTCTCGCCGTTCACGTCACCCGCGCTTGATATTCTGATGGAATTCAACGATTTGTATTCCAGGTCGACCTGCATTGCTTTTGCCCTGCGGATGTTCTTCCGGGTGTATATTTTAAGGACATTGTCCTCGACTTCCGTCTGAATATGTTCCATCAGGTTATCGTCCGCCCTTACGACCATGGATTCCGATTCCCCCTGTTTTATGTTTACATCGATGCCGGAGCTTACTCTGAGGCCTTCGAAACCGGCTACCGGCCTTTCTTCCGAGATAACATCTCCGCTGCCGTAGATGACCTCCGACGTGATTGTGATACAGGAGGAGGTTCCCATTGCCAGCAGCAGCAATAGCGCGAAATGGATATTTTTCATGGCGATCATTTTTTTATTTTGGGTAGGTTCCGAACAGCTTGCAGATAAACCGGTGTAATGCATGGGGCCCGGTAACGGGTTCCGCGAACTTCAGGATGCAGTCCTTCATTATAAGGCTTAAATGATTCTGTTCTGCGAACCGGATGGATTCCTCATTTTCCGAGCGTTGCTGGATCCAGATTTTTTCAATCCCTTTGGCTACAGCTTCCTCAAGGACGGATTTTGTCTTCTCCCTGGGGGTAACGATGAGAAGCCTGTCAACATGATCGGGCAGGGACGAAACATTCCTGTAGCATACCTCTCCGTCGATTTCGTCGGTGTGGGGATTAACGGGATAAACTTTGAATCCTTTCTCCTCCAGGAGATCATAGACCGCCCGGCCGAACTTTTTGGGATTCCGCGATACTCCGCTGATGGCCATTTCTTTGGGTTCCAGGAAGGTCTGAATGCTGGCTAAACTGTTCATTCAGAGGTAAGGTTTAAGGGTGATGGGATTTCCGGTACAATTTCTTAAATAATATTGTAAAACGAAAAATTGGATTAAATTAATCATTTTTAAAATGGGAACATTAAAGATCATATCCGGCGGCCAGACCGGTGTGGATCAGGGAGCGCTGGATTTTGCCCTGAAGCACGAATGGCCGTGCGGGGGATGGTGTCCGCCGGGGAGGGAATGTGAAAGGGGTATCATTCCCGTTAAATATCCCGTAATGGAGGTGAAGGGAGGAGATTATCAGGAGAGGACCCGCAGGAATGTGCGGGATGCGGATGCGATACTGGTCATAACCTGGAAAGGAATGCTGGAACCCGGAACCGACCTGACCCTGTCTGAATGCAGGAATTCCGGGAAACCTTTTCTCCATCTGGATCTGCCCGTTCATGCGGATGCCGGTAAACATCTGCCGGATTTGAATGTCCGTGCCGGGAAGTTGCGTGCATGGCTGGACGCGAACCGGCCCTCTGTATTGAACGTGGCGGGGAACAGGGAGAGTGCAAGCCCGGGCATACAGGCCTTCACCTGCCGTTTCCTGGAACTTGTTTTTTTCGGTGATAGGTGATGAAGGAATACGCCGGATCGCCTGCGTTTATCTGCCCTTTTTCGGTTTCATATACCTCCCAGGTGTCCTCTTCGATTTCAGGAAAGAAGGTGTCGGCATCGAAGCTGGCATGCACCCTGGTAATATAAAGTTTGTCTGCAAGGGGCAGGAATTGCCTGTAGATCATGCCTCCCCCGACGACAAAGCACTCTTCATCCCTGTTGCAGTGATCCAGTGCCTCTTCTATGGAATAGGCCATGGTGCATCCCTGGAAACGGTCGTCCGGATCATCCGAGATGACAATGTTGGTACGCCCGGGCAGGGGACGCAGTGGAAGGGATTCCCAGGTGCGCTTCCCCATGATGACCTTATGGCCGTCTGTGATCCTTTTGAACCGCCTCAGATCTTCCGGGATATGCCAGAGCAGCTCATTGTTCCTTCCTATGGCACTGTTTTCGGCAATGGCGACGATGATGGAAATCATACGGATATCTCACCTTTTATATTGGGGTGGGGATCGTAATTCAGCAGCTCGAAATCCTCATAGGCAAAATCAAACAGGTTCTTCACACCGGGATTGATATTCATTACGGGAAGAGGCCTGGGTTCCCTGCTCAACTGGAGTTTAACCTGTTCAATGTGGTTCAGGTAAATATGCGCGTCACCAAAGGTATGGACAAATGTTCCCGGCTTCAGGCCGCTGACCTGTGCAACCATCATGAGCAGGAGCGCGTAAGAGGCAATGTTAAAGGGAACGCCAAGGAATATATCCGCGCTTCGCTGGTAGAGCTGGCAGGAAAGCCTCCCGTTGCTGACATAGAACTGGAACAGCACATGGCAGGGCGGAAGGGCCATCTTGTGGATCTCCCCCACGTTCCATGAGCTGACAATATGCCTTCTCGAGTCGGGATCATCCCTTATGCTGTCCAGGACCTCCCTGATCTGGTCGATCTGCCTTCCGTCGGCAGCCGGCCAGCTCCTCCACTGGTAACCGTATATGGGTCCCAGGTCTCCGTTCTCATCCGCCCATTCATCCCAGATCGTTACCCTGTTCTGGTGGAGGTATTCGAGGTTTGTATTGCCCTTCAGGAACCATAGAAGCTCATGGATGATGGACCGCAGATGCAATTTCTTGGTGGTCATCAGCGGGAAGCCTTCATCCAGGTCGAACCTCATCTGGTAACCGAATATGCTGCGTGTTCCCGTACCTGTTCTGTCGCTTTTATCAGATCCTTTTTCAAGCACATGGGAAAGCAAATCAAGGTACTGTTGCATGGGCCGATCGTATCTTTGAATACGGGGCTAAAATAGTAATTTTGATTTGCCTTTCCTGCCCCGGGGTTGTTAAAAATTAATAAGGAAACTGTAACGGCCTTCATCCCAATTTTAATATATTTGATTCAATAAGCTGCAAATGAAGATTTTGAGGTATATCATCCTGCCTGTTTTATTATTTCCCGGAATTCCCGGTTTCTCCCAGATCACTTTTTTGGCTGACAATACCACAGGATGCGACAGCCTTGAAGTGACCTTTACCTTTATAAATGCCGATGTAATCGATACGGTGACTTCTGTGGATTGGGATTTCGGGAACGGGATCACGGCGACCGGCAAGAACCCGCAGACCGTTACCTATGATACAGCAGGAAGCTATACGGTCACCATTACAATCAACAGTAACACCGCGATCAGCAGACCGGACTACATACTCGTTTACCCGAGCCCGGATGCCGGGTTTCTGTGGTCCGACTCGCTTGAGCTCGGTTCCTACACGGTGGTGCTTGTAAATGTACCCCAGCAGGTCGACAGCATCCAGTACGATTTTCAATGGTCCTTTCAAGACGGGGGTACCGGTGATACACGGGGACTGATACACCGTTTCCCGGCCGAGGGAGATTACTGGGCCACCTTGATTGTCACCGCCGCGGCGGGGTGTACGGATACCGTTACCAGGCTTGTTACGGTTACGGATGTGCTCGATTGCCCCAATGTATTCACCCCCAACGAAGACGGCATCAATGATTATTTCGTAGTGAGTTCGAACGGGGTTACATCTTACAATCTTCAGGTTTTTACACGTTCCGGAATACTCGTTTACAAAGCAGAAGCCCCCCTGATTATCTGGGATGGAAGAAATCTTTCGGGGCAGGAACTGTCTCCGGGGACCTACTTCTATATCATCAGCCCTACCAGTGGATCCGGGAAGTTCAGGAAAACCGGATTCGTGGAATTGTTACGGTAGCTTATTTAGATCTTATTTTGAACATATTTGCACGCACCGGGAAAATCGGGCAGGGTTTTTTTATATATATTTGAACGTACCTTTATCGTTTCTATAAACCTTTCTCATGTACGGATCAAGAAAGCCCTTCCTGCGGTTCATTACATCCATTGTTTTTATGGCTTTTTACGGATCGGGAGTATGTGCATCGGAAGAGACGCAGCAAGCTTTCACCCACGACCAGTTGAAAAGGGGAGAGAGGCTGTTTTACGGGCTAATCCCCCTGGGAGAGGATGCCGTTTCCTGTGCGGATTGCCATAATACAATGGAACTGGATACACTGAACTGGTATCCTTCCGCCTATGACATTGCCGTAACAAGCGTGGAGCAGACAGCGGATGAATTCACTGCCATCCTGTTGAACCCTGAGGGAGATATGATGTCCCGGGTACATCGGAATTACGAACTTTCCCCCGATGACATTACCCTGATCAAGGCCTACCTCGCTGAATTCAGGGAGGAGGGGCTGACTCCGCAAAAGCCGGCGATCACAAAGCGTTTCCTCTATATCCTGGCGCTCGTGTTGATTTTTGGTGCCATCGCCGACCTGTGGATCTTCAAAAAGATCAGGTTTAAACTCCTGCATTTCGTGGTGATACTGGCAGCCCTTTTTTACGTGGTGGACATCACGGTTAGAGAGGCCATAGCCGTCGGACGCTCGCCCGGCTATGCACCGGACCAGCCCATCAAGTTCTCGCATGCGGTGCATGCGGGGCAGAACAGGATCGATTGCCTCTACTGCCATAATACGGCCGAATACAGCAAAACGGCGGGCATCCCTTCGGCCAATACCTGCCTGAATTGCCACCAGCTCGTTGTCAAGGAAGGCAGCCGCTCGGGCAGATTCGAGATCAACAAGATCATCCGGGCCGTGGAAAATAACGAGCCCATTGTATGGAACAGGGTCAACAGCCTGCCCGACCATGTATTCTTCTCTCATGCACAACATGTGGGAGCCGGCAAGCTGGAATGCGCCGAATGCCACGGAGCCATTGAGGAGATGGATATTGTAAAGGTCTATAATGATCTTTCCATGGGCTGGTGCGTGAACTGTCACCGTGAAACGGAGGTACAATTCATAGACAATGCTTTTTATGAGAAGTACGAGAAGCTGCACGAGGAGCTGAAGTCGGGCCAGATTGATATGGTCAGCGTTGAGGATATAGGGGGAACGGAATGTATGAAGTGCCATTATTAACGGCCTGAATGAAAAGTCACGGATCGGACATGAAAAAATACTGGAAAAGTCTTGAAGAGAGGGAAAACCTGAGAATTGAACCCCGGGAAGAGGGAGGAACGGATCAGAATAACGCAGTACTTGACCTGCTGGGCAGCAGGGCGGTTCACAATCAGGCCTCGAGGCGGGATTTCCTTAAATTGTGGGGTTTCAGCCTCGGCACAGCCGCCCTGGCGGCCAGCTGCGAGAGACCTGTCCAGAAGGCCATACCCTTCCTGTTCAGGCCCAGGGACATCACACCGGGTATGGCAACCTATTATGCATCCACCTTCTTCGACGGGGAGGAATATGCAAGCCTGCTGGTGAAAACCCGTGACGGACGGCCCATCAAGCTGGAGGCGAATGATCGTTCCGGTTTCGGTGCCAGGGGAACCACGGCACGGGTTCAGGCTTCCGTTCTCAGCCTGTATGATGACAGCAGGTACAAGGGTCCTGTAAGGAACAGGGAACAGATCACGTGGGAGGAAGCGGACAGCGGGATCATGGCCGGGCTTGAAGAAATAAATGCACGCGGAGGCAGGATCGTTCTTCTGAGCGGCACCGTAATCAGTCCCTCCACGAAAAAGGTCTTTGAACGGTTCCGGCAAAAATACCCCCGCGCCTCGGTTGTCACCTATGACGCTTCCTCATTTTCCGCCATGCTCGAGGCCAACCGCCAGAGCTTCGGCAGGGCATGCATTCCCTCCTACCGTTTCGACAGGGCGGATGTGATCGCCTGTTTCGGTGCGGATTTTCTCGGGACCTGGCTGTCACCGGCCGGGTTCACCGCACAATATGCTTCACGCAGGGAGCCGAACCGGGAAGCAGCCTCCATGTCAAGGCATTACCAGTTCGAAACGGGAATGTCTGTAACAGGCAGCAATGCGGATGTAAGGGTCAGGATCAAACCTTCCGACGAAAGGATGGTTCTGGCGGATCTTTATAACCGCCTGGCCGCAAGTTTTGGTGCGGAGAGATACATTGCACCCGCGTCACCTGTCGAGATAGGGACACTTGCCGGGGATCTTGTCAATCACAAGGGGAGCTCCCTTGTGGTTTCGGGCACAAATGATGTGTCCGTTCAGCGCCTTGTCAACGAGATCAACGGATTGCTGGATAATTACGGAAATACAATTGACCTGAACAGGACCCTGAACACCCGGCAGGGGAACGGCACGGACATGGTCCGGCTGGTGGATGAAATGGACCGGGGCCAGGTGGATGCACTGATCTGTTACGGTGTAAACCCGGTACATGATCACCCGCTGGCAGACAAATTTAAAAGCGGACTGGAAAAAACAGGCCTGACGGTATCGCTTGCATGCCAGCCCGACGAGACGGCAGATCTTGCAGAATATGTTTGCCCGGATCATCATTACCTGGAATCGTGGAATGATGCGGAACCCGGAACCGCCTTTTTCAGCCTGGCACAGCCCGTCATAACCGCTCTTTTCAATACGCGCCAGGCCCAGGATACACTGCTGGCCTGGAGCGGTCATACAGGAAGCTTTCATGACATGTTACAGGACCACTGGAGGTCTGAACTTTATCCCCGTCAGAATAAATATTCCGGTTTTGATGATTTCTGGAACCACTCCCTGCAGGACGGGGTCTTTGAACCGGCGGTCCGGGAAAGAAACCAGCCCGGTATGCGGCACGAGGGGATACGCGAAATTATGGAAGCGACGGGCAAAAGCGGCAACCCGGAAGATATCGAATTGCATGTTTACGAGAGTGTTGGGCTTGGTACCGGGAAACACGCCAACAATCCCTGGCTGATGGAATTGCCGGACCCGGTCACCAAGCTTACATGGGACAATGCGGCATGCATTTCACCCTCCCTGGCCGGAAAGCTCGGGTTAACTACGGGAAATGTCGTAAGGATCAACGACCGGATCGAATTGCCGGTCGTGGTACAGCCGGGCCAGGCAGAACATACCGTATCCGTAGCCCTGGGATACGGGAGGACGGTAAGCGGGAAGGTGGCCGGAGGGGTAGGGGCCAACGTCGTTCCGCTGCTGGCGGAATCCGGGGACAGGCCGCTTAATTATCTTTCCGGGATACAAGTGGAATCCACAGGAGAGATAAGGGAACTGGCGCTTACACAGGAACATCACAGCATGGAAGGCCGGGATATCGTTCGGGAGACGACACTCGAAAAATACCTGGAGGATCCCGGTGCCGGGAATGAAATGCATGGAGAAAACGAGGAGCTTAATGCCACCCTGTACGATGAGCCCGAGTTCAAGGGATTTCACTGGGGGCTTGCCATAGACCTGAACAGGTGTACCGGATGTAGCGCATGTGTCATCGCCTGCCAGACGGAGAACAATATAGCCGTTGTGGGAAGGGAGGAAGTAAGAAAGCGGCGCATCATGCACTGGATCAGGATAGACAGGTATTATTCCGAAACGCCTGATGACCCGAAAGTATACCACCAGCCCGTCATGTGCCAGCATTGCGATAATGCACCCTGTGAAAATGTCTGTCCCGTCTCTGCCACCAATCACAGCAGTGAAGGGATCAACCAGATGACCTACAACCGGTGCATAGGCACCAAGTATTGCATCAACAACTGTCCTTACAGGGTGAGAAGATTCAACTGGTTCGCCTATGTAAACAACCGGGAGTTCGACTACCATCAGAATTCAAAGCTCGGGAAAATGGTGCTGAACCCGGATGTGGTTGTTCGCGAACGGGGTGTGGTGGAGAAATGCTCCTTCTGCGTGCAGCGCATACAGGAGAAAAAGCTCCAGGCCAAGCTGGAGGACCGGAAGCTCGGCGGAGATGAGATAAAAACGGCATGTGTGCAGGCCTGCCCTGCCGAAGCCCTGGTGTTCGGCGATCTGAACGATCCGGAAAGCAAGGTGTCAGGGATGTTCAGGGAAGAAAGGAACTACCACCTGCTGGAAGAACTGCATACGCTGCCGTCGGTCGGATACCTTACGAAGGTGAGAAATCCGGGAAACGGCAAAGAAAGCTGATCCGGGAATGTCAAGCATGACCGCATATGTATAAAAGAGACATAAGAGGGCCGCTGATCAACGGGGAAAAGACCTTCGGACAGATATCCACGGAGATCCTGGCCCCCATGGAGGCAAAACCGGGAACGTGGTGGTTCCTTATCATGAGCCTGGCCATCCTGGCAACCCTCTGGGGAGTGTATTGCATTTATATCACTGTGGCAAAAGGGATAGGGACCTGGGGAGTGAACGATACCGTGGCCTGGGGCTGGTCCATTATCAATTTCGTATGGTGGATCGGGATCGGTCATGCGGGTACGGCTTTTTCCATTTTCCTGCTGATCCTGCGCCAAAGGTGGAGAACGTCCATAAACCGTGCAGCGGAAGCCATGACCGTGTTTGCGGTCGTATGTGCAGCGCTTTTCCCCACCGTGCACATGGGCCGTGTATGGTTCGCCCATTACATCTTTCCCTACCCCAATACCCGGGGCCCCCTCTGGGTCAATTTCAACAGCCCCCTGTTCTGGGATTTTACTGCCATCAGCGCTTACCTGCTGATCTCCTTTTCTTTCTGGTACCTGGGCATGGTGCCCGACCTTGCCACCGTACGCGACAGGGCAATATCAAAAATAAGAAAAGCCATATACGGCTTCTTCAGCATGGGATGGGTGGGATCTTCCAGGCAATGGCTGAGGTTCGAATCCCTTGCCTTCATACTGGGAGGCATTGCAGCCGTGCTGGTGGTTTCGGTGCATTCCATCGTGGCAACGGACTTCGCCGTATCGGTGGAACCGGGCTGGCATACCACGCTTTTCCCGCCCTACTTCGTGGTGGGCGCCATTTTTTCAGGCTTCGCCATGGTGATGACCCTGATGATCATCATCCGGAAGCTTTACAGGCTGGACGATTATGTGACGGACGGGCACCTGGATGCCATCGCCAGGATACTGACCTTCATAAGCCTGATCATGGGAACCTCCTACCTGACGGAGATATTCATTGCCTGGTACTCGGGGAGCGAATACGAAATGTTCACCTTCTTCCATAACAGGATCACAGGTGACCATGCAATTCAATTCTGGGGAATGTTTACATGCAATGCCCTGATCCCCCAGCTGTTCTGGATGAAGAAGGTGAGGCGGAGCCTGTTTCTGAAGTTCATCATTTCCGTTTTCATCAACCTGGGTATGTGGTTTGAGAGGTATAACATCGTAGTTACCTCACTCAGCAAGGATTACCTGCCTTCGGCATGGACCTCGTATTCCCCCACCTGGGTGGAAGTCGGCATTTATGTGGGAACCCTGGGGTTCTTTTTTGCCGGGATACTGCTGTTTTTCCGTTACATCCCGATCATGGCGGTAAGCGAGGTAAAGACCGTCCGTGATATAGGGAAAAGAAAATACGATTAAATGATGCAATATGGATAAAAACCATCTCATCGGGATTTTTAATGACGAATTCTCACTGGTCAGGGCGGTGGAGGAGATCAAGGGCAGCGACATACCCATAGAGGAGGTCTATACCCCCTATCCCGTTCACGAGGTGATCCACGCCATGGGCAGGAAATCATACCTGCAGGTCCTGGCCTACTTCTACGGGTTGTTCGGGGCGCTTGCCACGCTGGGCTTTTTGTACTGGGCCTGCGTGATCAACTGGCCCGTCGATTACGGGGGCAAACCTTTCAACTCTTTCCCGTCGTTCATCATCGTTACGATCGTTATAACGATCTTCATTGTCACCATCGCCAGCCTGGCCACCTTTTCGGGACGTGCAAAGCTATGGCCCGGGAAACGGCACAGGATCTATGACCCCAGGGCAACGGACGACCGGTTCGTAATTGTCGTGAACCTGGATAAAACGGGGAAAGGCCAGCGGAACACCATAGAGCGGATATTCAAGGGGAACGGGGCTCTTGAGATCAGGGATGCAGGAGATGAAACAGGTATGGAAAATGAGTGATATGAATCCGGGCAGGTTAATACCGTTATTATGTATCGTGATTGCCATGGCAGGCTGCGACCGCGACAGGAAGAATCCAGGCTGGGATTACTTCCCGGATATGTTCTATTCGAATGCATATGAGACCAATTCCCCCAGCGAGGTATTTCCGGACGGGAAAACCATGCAGGCCCCTGTCGAAGGGACCGTCTCGAGGGAATCCCTGCCTTTCATGTACGGGCCCTCGGTTGAGGAGCGCGGGCGTGCAGGAAGGGAGCTTACAAATCCGCTGGACCCGACTGAAGAGAACATCCGGCGGGGAGGGAAAGTATACGGTATTTTCTGCATGGACTGCCACGGGGAAAAAGGGGACGGTCAGGGCTACCTGGTCACTTCCGGCCTCTACAATTACCCCGTCCGCAGCCTGCTGTCGGATGAGGCGAAAGACCTGCCGGATGGGGCGATCTACCATACCGTCACGCTCGGCTTCGGAGTGATGGGCGCATATGGCCCTATGATCCGGCCGGATGACAGGTGGAAGGCCATCATATACTTAAGAAAGGAATTACAGGGAACGGATAATTAATGTTCATTTAAAAAATCAATTCATGAAAGATCAGATCCGTCTATCGGCTTCATTCAAGGTCATAACGGGTGCATTGATCGCCGTGGGAATGGCGGCCATGATTGTGGGATTTGCAGGCGATCCAAGGCGGGCTTGGGCGAATTACCTGTTGAACAATTATTATTTCCTGATGCTGGCTCTCGGCGCCGCGTTTTTTCTCGCCCTGCAGCATATTTCGCAGTCCGGCTGGTCGGCGGGATTCAAGCGTGTGGCGGAAGCCATGTCGGGATACATCCCGGTTGCAGCCGTCTTCTTCCTTCTGATCATATTCGGGATGAAAAACCTCTATGCATGGTCGCAACCCGGCGCCGCAGCGCACGATGAACTGATCGCATTCAAGTCCCCTTACCTGAATGTACCGTTCTATTACCTCCGGCTGGTCCTGTTCTTCTCTGTCTGGATCCTTCTGGTATGGCTCCTGAGAAAGGCTTCCCTGAAGGAGGACGAGGAAGGAGGGATGGAGTGGTTCCGAAAGAGCGAACATTATTCCAAGGTCTTTATTTTCATTCTGGGGGTAACCATATCCCTTGCCACCATTGACTGGATCAAATCCATCGATGCAGACTGGTTCAGCACCGCTTTTGCGCTGAAAAACTTCGTGGCATCCTTCTATCACGGGACGGCCATACTGGTCCTTATCGTATTCATACTCCACGGCAGGGGGTATTTCCCATTCCTGAACCCTTACCACCTGCATGATTTCACCAGGTACATCTTCATGCTTGCCATCATCTGGGGTTACTTCTGGTTTTCGCAGTTCATGCTGATCTGGTACGGGAATATCCCGGAGGAAACGGTCTACTTCGTGCAACGGTGGGAAGCAGGATGGAAGACCCTGTTCTTTGCCGAGATCCTGATCAACTGGTTCATTCCCTTTGCCGTACTGCTGCCCACCCGCACTTCCAGGAGCAAGCCCGTGATATTCTCGGTCGTCATCCTGCTGATCGCAGGTCATTATGTGGACCTGTACATGCAGATCATGCCCGGTACCACCGGAGTGCTGCGCTTCGGGTTTGTCGAGGCGGGCACTTTTGCGGGTTTTGCAGGATTGTTCGCCCTTGTTACGGGATACTGGCTTTCGAAAGCTCCGCTCATTCCAAAGAACCATCCCTATCTCGAAGAAAGCCTGGAGCATCATTTTTAGGGGCGGGTCAGAGATGCTTCTTTGCGAGGTAGCCGAATGCCCAGGTGGTAAAAAAGGAAAAAGATCCGTAAGCGACCGCAACCAGTGCAATGGTAAAGTTGTTCAGTAATGTGCCCGCCACGAAAATGGCCAGCGTGCTGTTCTGCAGTCCCACCTCCACGGCTATGGTTGCCTGGTCCCGCCTGACAAGCCCGGACAGCCTGGGAATATACAGACCGGAAAACATGGACAGGATATTCAGGGCCAGTGCATAGGGAAGCACAAAAACGAACTGGCCGGCATCTATTTCACCGTTCCCCCGTTCCAGAAAGAGTACGCCCGAGTATACCAGGAGAAGCAGTGAGGGAAGTAAGTACCGCAAGGGTTCCTCCAGCTTCATGGCAAGCCTTTCCCTGAACCGCCTGATGACAATACCGGTGCCGGCAGGGAGGACGGTCAGAAGGAATATCTTATAGACCGTATCAAGGAAGGAGAGCCGGATTATGGCATCCTGCTCCATGAACAGTTCGAGCGCCAGCTTGGTGACGAGAGGGATGGTGACAATGGTAATTATGCCGTTCAGCACGGTTATCGAAAGGGAAAGCGCAACATTGTTCCGGAGCATGAAATTCACAAGGTTGGAAGTGGCTCCCCCGGGACAGGCAGATACAAGCACCAGACCGACTGCAAACTCGGGCGGAAGACCGGTTGCCGCTGCGATGACAAATGCGATTGCAGGAAGGAGGACCAGCTGGCTCAGAAGCCCTACCGACAGCCCCCTGGGATGCCGGAAAATACTCCTGAGGTCCTGAAGGGTAATTGAAAGTCCCAGTCCAAGCGTGATCACCGCTATGGTTACGGGCAGGAAGATGTCTGAGAACATGCTTGTACTCATGAAAAGTCCGGCTTTTCAGGGTGCAGGCATGAAGATAAGATAAAATACGGTTACGATGCAAAAAAATCCGTAATGCAGTTCATAAGCACATCTGGAGCTATGGGTTTTGTAAGGACCCTGATGCAACCTGCTTCCATAATTTTGTCCTCTTCATATTCGAAGGTAAATGCCGTATGTGCGACAATGGGCAGGGAATCCCTCATCTGATGTATGGTACGGGAGGCCTCCATGCCGTTCATGACGGGCATCTGGATGTCCATCAGTACCAGGTCTATATTTTCATTGTCAAGGCATTTATCCACTGCCTCCTGGCCGTTTTTCGCCCACATGAGATTTACCTTGGTTCTGCTCAGTACAGCTTCCACCAGCAAATAGTTCGTAGGCACATCCTCCGCAACGAGGATGGTCCTCCCTGACCAATCGACATTTTGATTTTTCATTTTTACCGCGCTATGAGTACTGACTCTCATTTGATCAGGATTGTCACCTGTTTTCAACATATTTCAATTTTATTAAACAACCCGCAATCTCGGCCCTTCCCCGCCGGTTCCGGGATCCTTCCCGCGGATGCGGGGAATGGCCGGAGGGGTTACCATATCAATGTGCTCCTCCAGCAATTCCGCAAGTTTGTAACTGAACTGGCAAGCGGTATCGCGGTAGCTGTTCACGGCCGCCAGGAGTTCCTCCATTTTCCGGGAGATCTCCCGGTAATCCTTCAGGTAGCCGTAATACCGCTCCAGTTCCCCGGGGTCGATAATGCCCTCGAGCTGTCCGGCGTGTTCGTGCGCATTCAACAGCGTTTCCTCGATATACCTGTCCTTATCCCTTTCATGAACAGCATCCTGCAGGGTGGTGTCCGGCCCCGTGCTCCGGTCGGCCGGGACCACCGACAGCAGGTTGTTCAGCAGGCCGAGGATAAGCTTCTTTGTCCCCGGGTCCATGTGAAGGTTCTTATTATATGTAAGCGTCTCGTTGTACATCGTGGCATTTTCGGGAGTTTCTGACTAGCCCCACGGATCTTTTCCGATAGGGCCACCCGGATCCTCTTCTTCTCCGTCACCTCCGCGAAGGAGAATCATCGATTTGAGGGAGAGCCTGTCTTCCATGAATTCTTTCAGGTTCCTGTTTTCCTTTTTCGTTTTCATAGTAAAAATTTTCAGGTTTTGTTCCTACTCTGTTTACATCCCGCATGGGGAAAAAGCTTTTCGGATGCCGCTTTATTGTGTTCCTGTTGTTTAATCGGGAAAAGGCGAAAAGGTAGCCGGCATTTTTGCAACTTTTTTTATTTTTTTTTACAAGTGCCTTATAAAGAGACAGTTAAAAAGCGATTTTTTTCAGGATTTCCGGCTGCCTTTCATCAAAATTACGCCGTAATCGTTTGACGGGGCCCGTTCTTTGCCTATTTTTGACGAAGTTTTGACCGTGTTTTCATGCGTTGCAGTTTTCCCGGTACCTGTTTCATGATTCTGCTGCCGGCAGGCATATTTTCTCCCGGCCTGGCGCAGCCCGGGGGGGATACTGCCGCACATTACATGGAACGCGCCCTCGGCCTCTACGACCGCTCGATCTACGACAGCCTGCCCTGGTATTATACCCATGCGAGGACCCTCTATGAAGAAGCGGGAGACCGGGAAGGGACGGCCGCATGCATGCTGGGCATGGCCGAATATTACAGGCTCACCCTCGGGTTTGAGCGGGCAGGGGAAGCGCTGGATGCTTCACGGCAGTACATTTTAGAATACATCGGAAGGGATTCTGAGACCTGGTCGGATGCCCTTTACCTGGAGGCGATGCTCGAACAGGACAGAAGCAATTTCAGCAGCGCACTCGGTGCCGGGGAAGCATGTCTGGCACTCAGGCAAGGCCTGGGGTGCGGCCCGGAAAAGATCGCCCGCACGTACAATATGCTGGGACAGGTGTATTATCTGATGGGGGATTATGCGGATGCGGAACAGTTCTATGACAGGTCGCTTCAGCTGCTTACGCAGCAGGAATCGGGCCCCACGGTGGAAATAGGCTGGGTGCTCAACAACCTGGGACTGGTTTACGGCAGGATGAGGGAAACGGACAAATGGCTGGAGTTCATAAAACGTGCCATAGAAAATAACAAGGCCCTTTACGGGGAGGATTTCGCGGACCTTGCAAACAGCTATATCAGCCTTGCGAACTACTACATAAGCAGGGGCGGCATAGATTCCGCCAACCTGTACCTCGACAGGGCGGAGGCGACCTGGACAAATGCCTATGGCGGCGATTATTTCAAGTTATTCGATGTCTTTATAAACCGGGCCAGGATACTCAACCTCGAAGGGAATTACTACACGGCCCTCGAATACTACAGGGAGGCAGAAAGAATTCAGGAACTGAACAGATACAGGCAAGGGTATAATTCATTTATACTTAACGTAAATACCGGGAACCTTTACCGGAAGCTCGGGGAATATGAAATGGCCGGAAAATATTATGGAAAATTGCTGGATGCCGGGAGCAGTATGCATCCTTCAAGGAAAACGGTGGTTTACCATAAGCTTGCTATCAGCCAGACCTCGCTCGGCGATTTCAGGCTTGCAGGTGAATATTTCCAGAGGCTATTTACAATGAGGGATGAGTATTTCCCGGAAGATCACTACGGTAGGGCCAACGATCTTAGGGCCTACGGGGAGCTGCTGGATTCCATGGGAAGGTACGGGGAGGCCACGCGGTATTTTACAGAGGCCCTGGAGATCACAGAAAAAAATTTCGGTCCCCGGCATCCGTCGACCTCGCTGATCCTGAAGCAGGCCGGGGATCATTTCCTGCGCTCGGGCGATCCCCTGGCGGCGCTGGATTATTACCAGCAGTCCCTGCATTCCCTGGTGCCCGGCTACGATACGGCCGATGCATCCGACAACCCGGCAGAAGCTGATGTGCAGGACCACCTGTTCCTGCTGGGCCTGCTGAAGCAGAAGGCTGCCAGCCTGGAGACGCTTGCCCGGAACGGCGACGGGAACGAGGAGCTCCGGGCTGCGTTCAATGCCTACCGCCTGTGCGTCCGGCTTACCGAGAGGCTCAGGACCTCCTATCTGAATGACCGGAGCAAGCTTTTTCTTTCCGAAAACGAACGCGGCGTTTACGAGGGCCTGGTAAGGGTCGCCTATGCGCTTTACGGGTTTACAGGGGATCCACTGTATATGGATGAAGCCTTTGTTGCGGCCGAAAAGTCGAAATACGCCACCCTGCTTTCGGTGCTGCAGAGATCGGATGCCATACGGATCGCAGGGATACCCGATTCTGTCAGGGAAAGGGAATCGGGCTTGCGGAACGGGTTGAACGTGTTCCGGGAATTACTGGAGGAAGCCCGGGGGGACACACTGGTGGATTCACTGAAGATCCGGGAGTACGGCGCGAGGGTATTCGCCCTTTCCGACGAGCTCGAGCAGCTCAGCAAGCGCATGGAGACGGATTACCCGGCCTATTACAATCTGTTGTACGATCACCGGGTTACGGATATTGAGGATGCAAGGAAAGGCCTGCGGAAAAATGAGAGACTGGTCGAATATTTCATGGGCGCCGGGAATCTTTATATGTTTGAGCTTGCCGGGAATGACTCCCGGTTTACAAGCATTCCCAGGGACACGGCCCTGGAACGGGACCTGAAACAGGTTGACGAATACCTGCAGACAAATTACCTGAGTGAGGTCCCCGGAGTCAGCCATGAGCAGTTCCTTGAAGCTGCCAACCGGCTGTACATAAGGCTTATGCCTGGGGTAAGGGAGGGCGAGCGCATCCTGGTAATACCCGAAGGGAGGCTGGCCTACCTGCCGTTTGAAATCCTGGTCACGGAGCCGGTCACGGATTTCGACGGTATGTTCGGCAGGGTCCCTTTCCTGATCAGGGAGCACCCGGTCCGGTACGCCTACTCCGCCACCCTGATGAATTTCGGGGGCAGGCATTCACACGGGCAGGCCGGAAAGCTTGTGGCCTTTGCACCCGGGTATGTTGAATCGACGGTCGACACGGCCGGGAACACAGCCAAAAGGGAAGTGCTTATCGACCGGTCGGAACTCGAGCCTCTTCCGGGCACCCTCCGGGAGGCGGAAGAAATCGGCGCCATGACCGGGGGCAGGTCGTTTACGGGCCGGGATGCCAGCGAATCCCGGTTCAAGGAGCTTGGTCCGGGAAGCAGCATCATACACCTGGCCGCCCATGCATACCTGGATGATGAAGACCCGCTGCTTTCAAAGCTTGTGTTCTCGGAAGAAACCGGACCGGATGAAGACGGATTCCTGAATGTTTACGAGATCTACAACCTCGAACTGACGGCCGGCATGGTCGTATTGAGCGCCTGCAACACCGGTTCGGGCGTACTGAAGGGAGGGGAAGGGATCATGAGTATGGCAAGGGCCTTCCTGTATGCCGGGGTCCCCGACATCGTCATGACGCTCTGGACCGTCAGCGACAAGCAGAGTTACAGGCTGATGATGCAGTTTTACAAGCATCTTCTGAAGGGAGGGAACGCTCCGGAAGCCCTCAGGAGGGCCAAGCTTGACATGCTTGAGGGCGATGAGCTCATTTACCAGCATCCCCGGTACTGGGCGGGGTATATTTCGGTGGGGAAACCCGGGGTTGTTTTCCGAAACAGGTTCTACGGGCGGATCATTGCAGGCATCCTGCTTGCATCCCTGCTGGCTGCAATTCCTGTAATCCGGGCTAAGCGCAGGAAACAGGGGGCAAGGGGATCAAAACCTCTTCAGGATGTCACGTGACCTTGTCATGTAATGTCCCTTCTCCCTGACAATTTCCCTGAATACGGATCGAGCATTGTCTTTATCCCCTATGGCAAGGTAACACAATCCCGTATACCACATACCGAAATGGTTCAGGTAAGCATCTTCCTCAAGATTGCGGAACTGGTCTATGGCTTCGGAATAATTTCCAGTTTCCATCATTGCAATTCCCTTGTACAGATAGATTGAGGTGACATGAACGGGTTCCGGAATGCGGTTGAAAGCTTCCAGGGCTTCAGCGTATTTCCCTTCATTGTAAAGCTCAAGTGCGGCACTGTACCGGTTCTCTTCGCCCTGCGCGCCTGTCCTCTGCGGACCGTCGATGGGCGGGGCCGAATAAAACTGCTCGTAAACCGACAGATGATCCGCGGAATTCCTGCCGGTAACCAGCAGGATGGAAGAAGTGGCGGCAAGCAGAAAGATCGATGCAGCCACGGCCCAGACAGAGATCTTTTTTACAAGGACCTTCTTGCCCAGCCTTGCTCTCAGTTTCCGATCTTCTTCGGCTTCCGACAGCCTGGCACGGAATTCCCCGAGCTTTTTCCGGTCTGAGCTGATCTTTCTGATCTTCAAGCCTTCCAGCTCTTCGGCCAGCTTCTGTGCCGGCAGTGCATTTTCAAGATCGTCATAATCTTCAACCAGCCCGCCGGCACCGCTGAAACGGGCGTGCTGCTTCTCCATGAATTTCTCCATGCGCCTGATCCTTTCCACCTCTTCGGCAACTTTAGGATTTCTCAGGATCTCGAGCTCAAAATTCCGCAATTCTTCGCCGCTCAGCTCTCCTTCAAGATATTTTTCAACCTGCCAGGTATATTTCATGTTGCAGTTTTTTAAATTCAGGATTGTTGTATATGCTTGTCATCAAGGATTTCTTACACCTGTATTTTTTATCCTTGGCGATCTGGATGTTCTTATAACCCATGACAACACTGATTTCCTCCATAGATGCCTTTGCAAAATACATATTCAGGACCTTCTGGCATTCCCTGCTCAGTTCCCTGAAATGTTTCTCGTACAGTTTCAGCTCCGATTCTTTTCTCCGGCTGTCCTCCTCTTTTTCCCCCCTGACTTCTTCCATGCGATCGGAATTTGCGGATTTCCTGCTTTTTTTTTCAAGTTCCTGCAGCCAGAGAAACCTGCAGACGGAATAGAGATATGTCTTGAAACTGCAGGTCAGCCGGAGTTCCTGCTCCGTTATCTTCTGAAAGACAACGAGCATGCCCTCCTGGAATACATCCTTTACATCGTGTTCATTGCCACTGTTGCACAGGATCAGCTTCCGGATTTCCGGGTAACATGTCCTGTAGACATGCCTGATCACCCTGTCTTTCTGTTTCCCGATCCCCCTGATGATTTCTTCTGTGCTGTACTCGCCCATAATCGTTTGTGCGCAGCTTTAATTTTCAAGCTTATACGCACTTATTATCTTAAAGTTAACAAAATATCGTGAAACTGTGCAATAATATCCGTTCCATAATGAAAAATTCACGGATACGGATGAAAGAATTTACTGGTTGAGGTGCCTGAGGTATGCGACGATCTGGCCGATCTCCTCTTCATTGACCTGATCCTCGTAGGAGATCATGAGCCCCCTGTTAAAACCTTTGACCACGTCTGCATTGGGATCCATTATGGATCTGTGGATGTATGCCGAATCCGCAACCACTTCGCGTTCCCTGCCGTCCGTAACGACGGTCTGGATCTCGCCGAAAAGGCCCAGATAGGAGGGGCCCACGAGTTTTGACCCGTCTGAGGAATGGCAAACGTTGCAACCGTACTTCTTCAGCACCTCGAACCCCGCCTGCCATGCCGGAACTCCCTCTTCAGCGGGGACAGCGGCGGAAGAGGTATCTGCATACCATGCCTCGTAGTCGTTTGCTGCCATGATTTCGACAATGGCATTCATGTAGGAATGCTGGAGCCCGCAGTATTCGGCACAGAAAAGGTCATATTCACCTTCCCGCTGCGGACGGAACCACATGGTTTTTTTCATGCCCGGCACCATATCGGATTTTATCCTGAAGGCGGGAATATACAGGCTGTGGATCACATCAAGGGAGACAAGGTCGAGTACAACGGCCCGGTCTACCGGAAGGACCAAACTGTCCGACACCCTCCCGTTCCCGTATACGAACTGGAATTTCCACATGCGGGCGACCGCCTTCACCTGCATGGCATCGTCCGGGGCCTTGGTCATGGGCTTCCATCCGGCCCACCCGAAATAGAACAGGACCAGCACAAGGATCAGCGCCGCGCCTGTCCAGATGTACTCAAGTCTTGCGTTCCCTTTGATCTGGACGGCCTTCGGATGTTTTTTCCTGTTGTACCTGATCATGAAAAGGATGATCAGGAAAGTAAGCACCAGCAGGAAAATGAAGGCAAATCCAAGAGTGATCATGAACGCCCTGTCAACGCCCTCGACAAAATTGGATGCATCTATTTGATTGGATGAATACATGGGTTACCTGTATAAATAATCGAGGAAGGTAATGAGGATGACAACGCTGATCAGGCCCAGGACCGACATTACAAGGATTGCGAACATCCTGACATCGTATTTCAGGTGCATGAAATAGGTCAGGATCAGGGTGGTTTTGCATGTGGATATCAAAAGCGCGATCACCACGGTCAGGGGGCCCAGTTTATAGCTGGTTACGCCTATGGAGATAAAGGTGAACGTCACAAGCGCCAGGAGAACCAGTATGAAGGTCCTGTAAGGAACGATGTGATGTTTTTCTTCGGGTTTGTTCATAATCATCGTTTATGTTATAAGATAGAACAGCGGGAAAAGGAAGATCCAGATGATGTCGACCAGGTGCCAGTAAAGGCCTGCATTTTCAAGCAGTACGTAATTGTCGTGCCTTACCCTGTCCTTTACCACATAATAGAAGACGAAACTTATGAATACGAGCCCCGCAATGATGTGCAGGGCATGCAGACCGGTCATGAAAAAGTAGAGTCCGAAGAAGAGCACTTCCCCCTGTCCGAATTCCTGCAGCGTTTCCGATCCGGGATAGAGTCCGTGTTCGATCTTCAGGCTCCATTCGAAATACTTGTTGACCAGGAACGCCAGGCCGATCAGCAGGGTGATGCTCATCAGCACAAGGGCCGTTTTTTTCTGTTTCAGCTGAATGGCCGTGATGGACATGGCAATGGTCGCGCTGCTTGCCAGCAGGATCACGGTATTCAGGGACCCGATAAAGGTGTCCAGCTCTTCCGCCGCAAGATGGAATGCCTGCCAGTTCCTGTAGCGGTAGACGGAATACACGATGAAGAGACCCGTAAAAAGCAGCAGCTCCGTGAAAATGAAAAGCCACATACCGAAACGGGAACCCAGGTCATCCCTGTGTTCTTCCTTATATCCCGGTACCGGCATGGCAAATATTTCTATTCATATTCATACGGTCCTTTTTCGATCACAGGGATCTCATCGAAATTTTCCACGGAAGGCGGGGAATCCACCGTCCATTCCAGGGTTCTTCCCCCCCAGGGGTTTTTTCCCGCAGGCTTCCCGTACCTGGCGGAGCGGAACAGGTTAAAGATAATGATCATAAGTCCGGAGATCATGACTATGGCGCCCAGGGAAGAAAGGACGTTCGGCGCATGGAATTCGGGCAGGTAGTCGAAATACCGTCTCGGCAATCCCGCGATCCCCAGGTAGAACATAGGCAGGTAGAGCGCAAGGAAGCCCATGAAAAAGACCAGCCATCCGATGTTCGCCCATCCTTCATCGTACATCCTGCCCCAGATTTTCGGGAACCAGTAATGTATGGCCGCCATGAATGCGAAGCCCACGCCTCCGAAAACGATGAAATGGAAATGCGCCACGACAAAATAGGTGTCATGCACATGCACGTTGGTTGCAAGCGCACCCAGCACCAGTCCCGAGAGCCCCCCGATCATGAACACGAAAATGAATGACACGGCCCAGTAGAAGGGTGTTTTAAGGTTCAGTGATCCCTTGTGGATTGTTGATACCCAGTTGAATACTTTTACCCCGCTCGGTATGGCCACCAGGAAGGTCAGAATGGAAAAGACGTACAGGGCCTTCCCGCTCATGCCCGAGGTGAACATATGGTGCCCCCATACGAAATAGCCGACAAAGGCAATGGCCAGGGTCGAAACAACGATGGCCTTGTAACCGAAGATGGTCTTCTGTGCAAAGGTGGGAAGGATCTCCGATATGGCGCCCATGGCCGGCAGGATCATGATGTATACGGCGGGATGGGAATAGATCCAGAACAGGTGCTGGTATAGAATGGGATCCCCTCCCAGGGTGGGATCGAAGAAACCGATGTGAAGCAGGCGCTCGCCGAGGACCATCAGCAGCGTGATCCCGACGATGGGTGTGGCAAGCACCTGTATCCATGCGGTACCGTAAAGGGCCCAGGGGAACAGGGGCATTTTCATCCAGGTCATGCCAGGCGCCCTCATGCGGTGTATCGTCACGATGAAATTCAGCCCCGTGAGGATGGAAGAAAATCCCAGCGTAAACGCACCCAGCACGGCAGGAAGCATGTTGGTCGAAGTCCTGAAGCTGTAAGGTGCGTAGAAGGTCCATCCCGTATCCGGCGGACCCCCGCCCGTAAACTGGGAGCTGATCGCGATGATGGCCCCGAGAAGGTAAATATACCATGAAAGCAGGTTGATCTTCGGAAAGGCCACGTCCTTTGCCCCGATCATGATGGGAAGGAAGAAATTTCCGAAAACGGCCGGCAGGCCGGGGATCACGATCAGGAAGATCATGATGATTCCGTGCAATGTGAAGAACCCGTTATAGGTCTGTGCACCCACGATGGTCTCCCCCGGTGCGATCAGCTCGATCTTCATGAGCAGTCCCAGGATGGCTCCCACAATGAAAAAGCTCATGATCAGGTACAGGTACATCAGGCCTATCCTCTTATGGTCTGTGGACAGGATCCAGGCAAATATCCCCCTGTGCTTCCTTACTTCGAAAAAACTCGGTTCCTTTCTTTCGTTCTGCGGTATTGCCATTTCTAAGCGGGATTTGTCTTCTTGTGTTTCCTGCCACGCAGGCTCAGGATCAGGACAAGCGTTACGGCACCGAGCATAATGAAAATGAATCCGACACGGGTCATGCTCAATACGTATTTCTGACCTGCGGGATCATAGGCGAAGCAGAACTGCAGTATCCTGTTTACAGTCGGGGCGGAGATGCCTTCAGAAGCCTCGGTCAGGGCCATGGTCATTTCGAAGGGGAGGAAGTAGGTCCCGTTCAGGTACCTGGTGATCTTTCGTTCGGGGCTCAGGATGGCGATCGAAGCGGTATGGATGAAATCGTTGCCTCTTTTCTTGTACTGGAATCCAATGGCATCCGTCAGCCTGGCAATGCTGGCGCTGTCGGAGATGAAAAATTTCCAGTAATTGCGGGCGTCTTCAGGATGGGCCATCATATTGAGCGCATTGTTCTTTTTACGTTTTGCCAGTTCGATGTTTTCAGTCGGGTCAAAACTTATCGTCAGCGCCTGGTAGTTCTTCCCCAGTTCCAGCCCGACCTTGTCTATGACATCCGCGAGGCCTTCCATCTGGGGACTGCAGAGCCCGGGGCAACGGTAGTACACAAGGTTGATGATCGTAGGTTTGTCAACGAGCTGCCCGAGTAAAACGGTGTCCCCGTCCTCGCCGATGAGCATAATGTCCTGCGGGACATACTGGTCGAGGTGTTCGATGATGCCGACTTCCACATCCTGCTGCGTGCCGGTAGTTTGTCCGTTCCCCTTCATTGCAGGGACCAGACCGAGCAGAAAACCCGTGCATAAATAAACAGCTGTTTTCATAGCAATCCTTTCTTTAGGTATCCGGCATAAAGTTAATCGTTTTCCTTTTCCGGGTATATGTATACTTAAATTGAATTTAAATAAAAATATTAATATCACAGTATCAGTAAATTACATTATGTATTCCCGGTGGTTCCGTCCATCTGCATTATAATTTACAGTTTATTGCGGCATTGCGGAAACGCAAATTTTCTTCTAATTTTAGATGTTTGCTTTTTAATGATTTTCCATGTCCGGGAATATAGTATACAGGATCTTCAGGTTTTACTACGATGGTTTCAGGAATATGACTGTGGGCAGGAAGCTCTGGATCATCATTCTGATCAAGCTGTTCGTGTTTTTTATCATCATGAAATTGTTTTTCTTCCCGGATTTCCTGGAAACAAAATTCCGCAGCGATGAGGAAAGAAGTGATTACGTCATTGAACAATTAACCCAATAACCCGGCAATGCTCGACAATATTGATTTATCGCTTGTCAACTGGTCGCGGGGACAATTTGCCCTTACGGCCATGTACCACTGGCTCTTTGTTCCGCTGACCCTCGGATTGTCGTTTATCCTGGCCTTTATGGAAAGCCTTTATGTAAGGACAGGGGATGAAAGGTGGAAAAGGATCACGAAATTCTGGATGACCCTGTTCGGGATCAATTTTGCAATAGGTGTGGCCACGGGCCTGATCATGGAGTTTGAATTCGGCACCAACTGGTCAAGCTATTCATGGTTCGTCGGTGATATTTTCGGTGCACCGCTGGCCATCGAGGGGATCATGGCATTTTTCATGGAGTCCACCTTCCTTGCCGTAATGTTTTTCGGATGGGAAAAGATAAGCAGGAAATGGCATCTTGCTTCCACCTGGCTGGTGGCCATCGGGGCAAACCTTTCCGCCCTCTGGATTCTTGTGGCAAATGCCTGGATGCAGAATCCCGTGGGCATGCAGTTCAACCCGGAAACGGCCCGCAATGAAATGATGAACTTCTGGGAAGTGCTTTTTTCACCGGTGGCCGTAAACAAGTTCCTGCATACCACAACCAGCGGTTTCGTCCTTGCTTCGGTTTTCGTAACCGGGGTCAGTGCCTGGTTCCTGCTGAAAAAGAGGGAAATCCTTATGGCCAGGCGAAGCATACTTGTCGCTTCAGCCTTCGGATTGCTCTCCGGGATTTTTCTGATCGTAACCGGAGACGGATCCACCCGGCAGATCGTGCATGTCCAGCCCATGAAGTTTGCGGCCCTCGAAGGGCTATATCACGGGCAGGAGGGAGCGGGCCTTGTGGCCATCGGTGTTATGTCGGAGGCGGAGGAAGACCCGGATTACGAGAACATTAAGGATTTCTCGTTTCGCATAGAAATACCCAATTTCCTTTCCTATATGGCCTACGGCAGGTTTGACGCCTACGTTCCGGGCGTTGTCGACCTGATTGCAGGGAACGAGGAGAATGGGATCATGTCTGCCCGTGAAAAAATAGAACGAGGCAGGTATGCACGGCAGATCCTTGCGGAGCTGAAGGAAGCCAGGGAATCCGGTGACATGGGGACATACGAGGCACACAAGGCTATGTTCACTGACCCCTATTTCAAAGAGAATTATTTCCGCTATTTCGGGTACGGTTTTATCGATGACACAGCAAGCCTTGTCCCCAATGTCCCCCTTTCGTTCTACAGCTTTCATATCATGGTGGTTCTCGGATTCTATTTCCTGCTTTTTTTCATCCTCATCTTCAGGCATGCCTGGAGGGATACACTCAAGCAAAGGAAGGGTTTGTTGCACCTGGCAATCTGGACCATTCCGCTGGCCTACCTGGCTACAATGGCGGGGTGGATCGTGGCTGAAATGGGCAGGCAACCCTGGGTCATACAGGACCTGATGCCTACCTTTGCGGCAGTCTCGCGAATAGATTCGGCGATGGTCCGGATGACATTCTGGATGTTCGCTGCCATTTTCACAACCCTGGCTATCGCGGAGGTGAAAATCATGGTCAGGCAGATCAAACTGGGACCTAAAGAAGGAGGACATTAAAATGTTCGGAAACCTTTCACATCTGGCTCTGCAACAATACTGGTGGGTGATTATATCCCTGCTTGCCAGCCTGCTTGTTTTCCTGATGTTCGTCCAGGGAGGGCAGACCCTCATTTTCCCCCTGGGCAGGAAACCCATGCAAAGGACCATGCTTGTGAACGCATTCGGAAGGAAATGGGAATTTACCTTCACTACCCTTGTTACCTTCGGGGGTGCATTTTTTGCTTCCTTCCCGCTGTTCTACGCAACCAGTTTCGGGGGCGCATACTGGGTCTGGATGGCCATACTGTTCTGCTTTATCATCCAGGCCATTTCCTATGAATTCAGGTCAAAACCGGCAAATTTTCTGGGTCAGAAAACCTTTGATGTGTTCCTGGTGATCAACGGAATCCTGGGACCCGTTCTCATCGGGACCGCAGTGGGCACTTTTTTCAACGGAGCCAATTTTTCGGTAAACGAAATGAACATTTCAAGCTGGGAAAATCCTGCGCACGGACTGGAAGCTGTGCTGAACTGGCACAATGTCGCACTCGGACTGACGGTCTTCTTCCTTGCCAGGATCCTGGGCATCATGTACGTGATCAGGAACATAGATGATGCGGAATTGTCGGAGCTCGGCAGGAAGCACCTGCTGTTCAATGCCATTCCCTTCCTGGTGTTTTTTCTCGCCTTTACCGTTCGACTGATGGTTATGCATGGATTTTCATACGACCCGGAAACTTATGCCGTAAGCATGGAAAAATTCAAATACCTGCATAATTTCCTGGCCATGCCCATTGTGCTTGTGTTTTTCCTTATCGGCGTTTCCGCTGTGTTGTTTGCCCTATACCGGAACCTTTTTGCCGGAAGCAGATCGGGATTCATATTCGGCGGTGCCGGGACCATCCTGGTCGTGTTTTCACTGTTCCTTGTTGCAGGACTGAATCATACATGTTATTATCCTTCCGGATTCGACCTGCAAAGCTCCCTGCATATTGAAAACAGCTCCTCCAGCCATTATACCCTGGCGGCCATGGGCTATGTCTCCCTGTTGTCCCCCCTGGTGGCAGGCTATATTTATTTTGCCTGGAAAGCCATCAACAGGAAAAAGATCGATCCTCAGGAAATGGAAAATGAAACACATGTCTATTGATTCCCTCATATGGTATTTAAGCTGGCCGGCCTTCATCGCACTCAGCTATTTTGTCATCAGGTGGGTCTTGCGGACCGTGGAGCGCAGGCATCCTCCGCAGGAGGACGGAAACTGAGTGTCAGGATTTTTCCGGTATGCGAAGCCTGAATTCGTAGCTTTCGATGATGGGGTTGGTCAGGAACTTCCTGCAGGCCTCATCGATCCTGGCACCCGCTGCCTTTTCAGAATCGGCCTCGATTTCGAGCGTGATGTGTTTCCCCACCCTGATATTTGAAACCTCATTGAATCCGAGATTTTTCATTCCGTGGGTCACCGCTTTGCCCTGCGGGTCAAGCAGGGCCTTCAGAGGCATGATATCGATTTCTGCAATAAATTTCATTTTGGTTCCGGGATTAACAGGTTCTGAAAAATTGATAAAAGCAGGTAAATAATAATGATCGCCGGCAAGGCAATTTCATGCAATATTATCAATAAAATGCCAGAAACGGCAAGAAAGACATAGCGAATTCCGTTCCCCTTCCAACCGGGACCCCGGAACTTCAGGCCGAACATCCGGACGGGGATGATCATCAGGAGTCCCATGGCCAGAACGGCTGCAAGCATCAAGGGTATCTGCATGACAAAGGATGTCAGCGCAACGTCGGGATGGCGGAGTGCGAAGATGCATATTCCTGCAAAAAAAATCGCCACAGCCGGGGTTGCCAGCCCTTCGAAAGCATCGCTTTCCTTCAGGACGTTGAAACGCGACAGACGTATGGCCGCACACAGGAGGATCACCACCGGAGAGAGCATTACTATGCGCAGGCCGATGTCCGCATCGTTAAGCCCGGAGATTCCCCTGGATTGCCAGAGGATGAGTTCCATCATTCTGAAGACAATGGCGGCAGGTGCCACGCCGAAACTGACTATGTCTGCCAGCGAATCCAGTTGTTTTCCCGTTTCACTGGCTGCATTCAGCAGCCGGGCCAGCAGTCCGTCAAGGAAGTCCAGCACCGCAGCCAGCAGGATCAGCCACCCGGCAAACAGCAGATGATTTTCAAATGCCATGAGAACCGACAGAAAGCCGGTTGCGAGATTGCACAGGGTGACCAGGCCGGGAATGTGCTCAGGAAGGGACTGCCTTGAATTCATATCAAATGCACGGGGATTGCAGCAATAAAAGTAGGGATTTGTAAGTTAAATAAGGTAAGTTTTTCCGGGTTTTGTACATAAGCCTTCACTGCGTATGGTCCGTAAACTTCTGACAAGCCTTGCCTGTATTTCTTTGGCTGCATCACTGAAAGCCGAGATCCCGAAATACAGCAATGAATTCCTGTCCATTGGCGTGGGCGCCAGGTCTTTTGCGATGGCGGGTGCAGTCGTGGCCAGCAGCCGGGACGTTACGGGGGGATACTGGAATCCCGCCGGATTGACGGGTCTTGAGAACCAGGCAGGAATCGGGTTGATGCATTCCGAGTATTTTGCCGGGATCGCAAAATACGATTACGCCGGGTTTGCCCTCCGCATGGATGAAAAAAGTGCGGGAGGTTTCAGCGTCATTCGTTTCGGTGTGGATGATATACCCAATACCCTGGAGCTGGTTGACAACAACGGGAACATCCGGTATGACCGCATCAGCAGGTTTTCTGCGGCCGATTACGGATTCCTCTTTTCCTATGCACGGAGTACTTCTGCATCACAACTTAACTACGGGGGAAATGTCAAGCTTATATACAGGAAAACGGGGGATTTTGCACGGGCCTGGGGATTCGGGTTTGACCTGGGTGCCGCTTTTCAGCAGGGCCGGTGGAGGTTCGGGCTTGCGGCCAGGGATGTCACTTCCACCTTTAATGCCTGGAGCTTCAATACTGCGGACCTTGAGGAAGTGTTCCTCGTAACGGGCAATGAGCTGCCCGAAAATTCACTCGAGCTGACCCTGCCGGGGCTGATCCTGGGAGCGGCAAGGTCCTTCAGCCTTCATGAACAGTTCGGCCTGCTCGCGGAACTGGATGCAGAATTCACTTTTGACGGGAAACGCAGCACGCTTGTACGGACCGGGTTCTTCAGCATGGATCCGCGCGTGGGGCTGGAGGCGGATTATAAGCGCCTTGTGTTCCTGAGGCTGGGGGTCGGCAATATGCAGCTGGTTCCGGGGTTTTCCGGGGAGAATTCGCTGGATTTCCAGCCCTGCCTGGGGCTGGGGATACACCTGTATAACTTTACGGTGGATTATGCCCTGACAGATATTGCAGACCGTTCCATCGCCCTGTATTCAAATGTCTTTTCACTCAGATATTCATTCAACCTGCCTGAAAGATAGTTACTGCGGCCGGTAATGATTTTCCGGTTTTATTCCTAATATTGCGCTGGTAAAGGCGCATTTGTACAACCTCCGTTTAAAAATGAGACGATGAAAGATTCAATAGAGCATTTCCCGGGTTACCTGCACAGTGCAAATCAGAATTATTGCGAGGAGGTACCCTCCGTGAAAGAGACCGAGCAGTTTGTGGAGCGGCTTATCGATTTCTTTTTCCCCTTCAGGGTGAAACCCGACTTTACGAAAGAGGAAATTGAAAAGCAGCTGGTTCTGCTTGAAAAGAACCTTGAGGCCCTGCTTGCGCCACTGCAAAAAGTGATGAAAAAGAAAACTTCGGAAATTTGTACACGTTTTCTCGATCGCTTGCCGGGGATACACAGGTTATTGCTGATGGACGCCGAAGCGTTCAACCAGTTCGACCCGGCCTCCGAATGCATTGAGGAGATCATTCTGTGCTACCCCGGCTTTTACAGCATAGCGACATACCGGCTTGCACATGAACTGTACAGGATGGAGGTGCCTGTCCTTCCCAGGGTAATGGCAGAGTATGCCCATGGAAAAACGGGCGTGGACATTCATCCGGGGGCCCGCATAGGGGAGTCATTCTTTATTGACCATGGAACGGGAACCGTTATAGGCGAAACGGCCATTATCGGGAACAACGTAAAAATCTACCAGGGGGTCACGCTGGGCGCGCTTTTTGTAAAGAAAAGCCTTGCCAGGCAGAAACGTCATCCGACGATCCAGGACAATGTGATCATTTACGCCAGGAGCACAATTCTTGGAGGGGAAACGGTGATCGGGCATGATTCCGTGATAGGAGGGAACGTCTGGCTTACGGAAAGCATATTGCCCTTTTCGGTGGTTTACCAGAAAAGCCATGTGGTCGTGCGCGACAGCAAGGATCTGCCCGACCAGATCAACTGGGTGATCTGATGTGGTCAGAAGCGGCAGTACGGTAAAAAAATAATATCAGGGATGGAGTTAATAACATACTAATAACATGATATTTAACTGAAATATTTTCTCGTGAAAGCAAATACGATCATTGAAACGATAGGGAACACGACCCACCTGAGGATTAACAGGTTGTTCCCGGAAGATTATGAAGTCTGGATAAAGCTCGAAAGGGAGAACCCCGGGGGCAGCATCAAGGATAGAATCGCGATGAACATGGTAGAGGATGCCGAGGAAAAAGGGCTTCTGAAGCCCGGCTCAGTGATCATAGAGCCCACTTCCGGGAATACGGGGATCGGCCTGGCCATGGTTGCTGCCGTGAAAGGGTACAGGCTGATCCTGGTAATGCCCGAATCCATGACCACGGAAAGAAGAAGGATCATGCAGGCATATGGAGCCTCTTTTGAGCTGACCCCGAGGGAAAAGGGCATGAAAGGGGCCATTGGGCGCGTTCAGGAACTGCTGAAGGAAATCCGGGGATCCTGGACACCTTCTCAGTTCGACAACGAGGCAAATATTGACATTCACAGGAAAACAACCGCACAGGAGATCGTTGCCGATTTCCCCGGCGGGATTGATGTTCTCATCACGGGGGTCGGGACGGGAGGCCATATAACAGGTTGTGCGGAAGTCCTGAAAAAGAAATTCCCGGACCTGAAAGTGTATGCCGTCGAGCCGGCATTGTCACCGGTGATCGGCGGAGGCAAGCCGGGCTCCCATCCCATACAGGGCATAGGTGCAGGTTTCATTCCTGCCAACCTGCATACGGAGCTCCTCGACGGGACCATCCCGGTCGAAAAGGATGAAGCATTTGAGTTTACAAGGAAAGCGGCCGGAGAGGAAGGCCTTTTCGGAGGCATTTCGAGCGGGGCGACCCTTGCCGCCATAGCAAAAAAGATACCCGAGCTTCCATCCGGCAGCAGGATACTGGGTTTCAACTACGATACGGGTGAAAGATACCTGTCCATGGAAGAATTGTTTTAACTTTACGCAGGGATACCGGTCAGGTGTCAGGCAAAAACTCGGGAGAATGGTCATTGCCATAGATTTTGACGGAACCATAGTTGAGCATAAGTACCCGGAGATAGGCAGGGAAATGCTGTTTGCATTTGAAACCATGAAGGAATTGCAGAAGCAGAAGCATCAGCTGATCCTGTGGACCTACAGGAGCGGGAAAGAGCTGGAGGATGCCGTGGAATTCTGCAGGGAGAGGGGGATTGAATTTTATGCCGTCAATCAAAACTACCCGGAAGAACAGTATGATGAAGCCGTCTCCCGGAAAGTCCAGGCGGATGTCTATATCGATGACAAGAACCTGGGTGGTTTCCCCGGCTGGAGCCAGGTATGGCAGATGCTGAATCCTCAGGAACCCGGAAGGAAGGAGGAACTCAGGAACATCGGCCGGCGGGCGGGCAATAAGCGGGGCTGGTTCAGTAAAATGTTCGGTAAATAGAAAAGCCGGATTTCTCATGAGAGCCATTGTATCATTTGTTTTTCTCACCTTATTATACGGATACCTGATCAACTGTTGTACAGGCAGCAGAGGCCGTACGGCGGATCAGGGACCCCGAGGTCAAAGTTCCCCGGCCGTTTCTGTTTCCCGGATCTCAAGCCCCGGGGAAAACCAGCTTTATACTTCGGGGGACGGGATAGAAGCGATCCTTGAAATCCTGTCCGATACCATCCGGGTCGACTCTGTGGAGTTTTTCCTGTCCGGCATAAGGTCGGGGGTGGCCTACCGGGCGCCCTTCGAATACATGCTTGCATCGGATGGGCTGAAAGTCGGAACGCTTCCCCTCAGGACCGTTACATGGTATAACGGCGGGAAGAGCGATACACGGAACCTCTCCGTGGTACTGCGGTCCGACATCCGGCCCGGAAATATTGCCTACCGGGTGGTAAATTCATATCCGCATGATATACATGCATATACACAGGGGCTGGTATACAACGGCGGGTTTCTTTACGAGGGAACCGGGCGGTATAACGAATCCTCTCTGAGGAAGGTCGTCATTGAAACAGGCGAAACGGTCCGTACGATGAACCTGCCTTCAGATATTTTCGGGGAAGGCATAACCATTCTCGACGGGAAAATCTATCAGCTGACCTACAAATCCCAGGTAGGTTTTGTATACGACATGGGATCCTTCCGCCGTCTTCAAAAGATTTATTACCAGAACAAGGAAGGATGGGGGCTGACACATGACCGGGAAAACCTGATCATGAGCGACGGTTCGAACCGGCTCTACTTTATGGATCCCGAATATTTTACACAGGAGAGGCAGCTTGAGGTGTACGACAACGAGGGACCGGTCAGCAGGCTCAATGAACTTGAATACATTGAAGGGAAAATTTTTGCAAACGTTTACGGGGAACAGAGGATTGTGATCATTGACCCTGCTTCGGGGAAAATTACCGGACAGCTTGACATGAACGGGATTCTGCCCGAGAAAGAACGGCACAGCCGGATAGATGTGTTCAACGGGATCGCCTGGGACAGGGACAACAAACGCATGTATGTGACCGGCAAGTACTGGCCGCTGCTGTTCGAAGTAATTATTGAGGACAGCTTTTAGCCCTGCCGGAACCCTGTAATCACCTTTACGCTTTTCGGGATCATTTTGAATTCAATGGGAGTGTGGCCCAGTGACTCCCCGTCGGTTTCGAGCAGTATCCTGTCCTTTGAATCCACGCGAATGGTCCTGCCGGTATAGGAATCGACCCTGGGATGTTCATGGATGGTACCATTGTACAGTCGCTTCAGGCTTCCGATGATTCTTGGTTTGCTCATCCTGTTAATGACCGTCATATCAAACAGGCCGTCGTCGGGAATGGCATTCGGCACCTGCATCATTCCCCCGCCGCTGTATTTGCATATCCCGACATTCATGCTGAAAATCCTGTTTTCAATATCCAGCCCGTCCACATTGATCAGGGCGTTCACATGCCTGAAATTCAGCAGGCTTGTAAAAATATTGGCAAAATACAGAAGCGACCCCACCCTTCCCCTTTCCTTCAGCCTGTTTGATCTGCGGACCACCTCTGCATCGAATCCGAGTCCTGCGATATTTACAAAGTACCTTTTTTCCGGCTTGCTGTCTTTCAGGTAAATGACCATGCCTGCATCCTGAATGAAGGTATTGTATCTGAGCAGGGTACGGATCGCATCCCTGTACGAGGAAGGGATCCCGAACATCCTTCCCCAGTCGTTGCCGGTTCCGACAGTGATCATGCCCAGGGTGATTTCGGTGGTCCTGCACGCCCTTTGCCGGAACACGCCGTTAACCACTTCGTTCATGGTGCCGTCGCCTCCCACGACGATGATGCGCCTGAATCCTTTTTCGATATAACTTCGGCTCAACCTGATCGCATGTCCGGGACATTCCGTAAAAACCGCATGAACCCTGAGACCGTAGGTGCCGAACAGGGAAGAGATCTCCTCCCAGTCCCGGATTCCCTTTTTCCTGCCGGCATTCGGATTGACGATCACCAGCCACTGGCTGTCCGGGTCATTTTCCGGGGGCATGAAGTTTTCTTGATGATTGGTTGGCATTACCAAATATCCAAAAAAAATGCAAACTGAGAAAACGGCTTCTCCGAATGAAACTGAATGATTTCAAAAGCCTTACAAATAAAGGGATACAGATTGTTAATAATCTGTTTAAAACTGAAATGCAAATGTTTACAATAAGATTCCGGTGAGAAAATCCCGTTGAGGCAGAAGTTAGTAAATTTGAGTCCCATGCAAAGCATCTGATTAAATGACAAGGAATGGGTAAAGTAATTGCACTTGCAAATCAAAAAGGAGGAGTCGGGAAAACAACTACGGCAATAAACCTTGCAGCAAGCCTGGCTGTCCTGGAGCAGAAAATCCTGCTTGTGGACGCCGATCCCCAGGCAAATGCGACATCCGGGATAGGATTTGATACCAGGAACATCAAGACAAGTATATATGATTGCCTGATAGACGGGACGAATCCGGCCAATATTATTCTAACCTCAGACATCGGCGGACTCGACCTGATCCCCTCGGGCATCGACCTCGTGGGCGCAGAGATTGAGATGCTCAATATGCCCAGGAGAGAACATATACTGAAACAGATCGTTGACCGGGTTAAGGACAATTATGATTTTATCCTGATCGATTGTTCCCCTTCACTGGGCCTGATCACGGTGAATGCGCTTACTGCTTCGGATGCTGTAATGATCCCTGTACAGTGTGAATATTTTGCCCTTGAAGGCCTTGGCAAGCTGCTGAATACGATCAAGATCATACAAAACAGACTGAACCCGGAACTGGAGATCGAGGGCTTCCTGCTGACCATGTACGATTCCCGGCTGAGGCTTTCAAACCAGGTTGTGGAAGAAGTGAGGAAACATTTTCAGAAGATGGTCTTTGAAACCATCATCCAGCGGAACATCAAGCTGGGGGAAGCACCGAGTTTCGGCAAGCCTGCCATTTTATACGATGCCGACAGCAAGGGAGCTGTAAATCATCTGAACCTGGCCAGGGAGATTCTCCAGAAAAACGAAAAGACAAGGATAAGGACGGCGGAAAAAATAATCGAATAATTCCCGGATCATGGCACAAAGAAATACATTGGGGAGGGGACTGGGAGCCCTGATTGAGGATGCAGGGCAGGGGGCACGGTCTCCTGCTGCAGCCATCAATGAGATCAAGGTCGGAAAGATAGAAGTAAATCCTTATCAGCCCAGGAAAAACTTTGATGAGGAATCCCTTATGCAGCTTGCTTCATCCATCAGGGAACTGGGCATTATACAGCCCGTTACTGTAAGGCAGTTAAACGGGGACAGCTACCAGCTTATCACCGGTGAGCGCAGGTACAAGGCTGCGGTGATGGCCGGCCTGGAAACCATTCCCGCATATATACGCAGGGCGGAGGACCAGCATATGCTGGAGATGGCCCTGGTGGAGAACATACAGCGGGAAGACCTCGATTCCATCGAAGTGGCAATATCCTACCGGCGCCTGATCGAAGAGGTGAAACTTACGCAGGAAGATCTCAGTGAAAGGGTGGGCAAGAAGCGGTCTACCATTGCCAATTATCTCCGTCTTTTAAAACTGCCCGCCGAGATCCAGCTGGGCATCCGCGACAGGCTGATCTCCATGGGACATGCACGTGCCCTTGTCAACATCCAGGATCCCGGCAAGCAGCTGGAATTATACAGGAATATCATCAAGGACGATCTTTCCGTGCGAAGGGTGGAGGAACTCGCAAGGCGCAGCAGTACTGCCGTCAGTCCGGGGAATACAAATCCGCAGAATCCCCCGACGGGGGAATACCACGAATTGAAGGAGCATCTTTCAAGGTTTTTCCGGGTGGATGTGGACTTCAGGCGGAACAATAAAGGAACCGGGCGCATCGTTATTCCGTTCAAGTCGGACCAGGAACTGGAAAGGATACTGGCTGTACTTGACAGGATGACGGATAAATAAAGCAGGCCCTGCACAGCTTTAATAAAATAGTATTTTCAGGGATAATTCTGGCCGCAATGGCAGGCATAACCGGATTTCATGCCAGCGCTCAGGAATCCCCCGCAGGGACCGTCAGAACCGATTCGGTAATCGCCGACACCTCGGGAACGGATCATTCGCCAAAAAAAGCTGCCATACTGTCGGCCGTTTTTCCGGGTATGGGCCAGGTCTATAACGGCAAATACTGGAAGCTCCCCATCGTATATGGCGGGATCGGCGGCCTCGTTTACGGTTCCGTCTGGAATTCACGTCACTACAGGACCTATTTCGACAAATACAAATACATGACGGAGAATGACCTGGATGAATATGAGGGGCAATCGATCAGGGTGGTGGAAGGCTATAAGAATTATTACCTCCGCAACAAGAACCTGTTTATCATCCTGACGGCCGGGTTTTACGGCCTTCAGATCATCGATGCGAACGTGGATGCCCACCTGTTCGATTATGATATCAGCGAGGATCTTTCCCTGCGCATTGATCCGGTACTGACCGGGCCCTTCGCTGCGGGACAGGGTCACGGATCTCCTCCCATCGGGATCCGGTGTTGCCTAAGTTTTTAGAATTCGCTTAATTTGTGGGTCCGATAATACAGATCCCATGCGAATCAGTATTCGTCCGTCTTTGCTTTTTGCCCTGTTCTATTGTTTCATGCTGCCGGCATCCGGAGCGGAAAATGACAGCATCCCGGTGCAGCCGGAGGTCCCGGCCGACAGTCTGGAAATTACCATACTGGAGTCAGAATTTGAAGACAACCTCGACAGTCTTGTAAACCTTTGGTATATAGAGAATTCCATTGTCGAAATCCCCGACTCCGGAGGAATTTCCGGAGGGGATTCCGCAGGGGTGCGGTTTCCGGATTCGGTATACATCGCGCGCCTGGAGAGACTGCCCTACAAGGTTTCGATGACCTACAACAAATATGTCCGGAGCTATATACAGGTCTATACGGAGAGACGGAGGGAACTGATGGAGGTCCTTCTGGGCCTGTCAGAGTACTATTTCCCCATATTCGAAGAGATTTTTGATTACTATGGCATTCCTTATGAGCTGAAATACTGTGCCATCGTCGAATCCGCCCTGAATCCGAGGGCGGTATCCAGGGCCGGCGCAACAGGAACCTGGCAGTTCATGTACGGAACGGGCAGGATGTACGGTTTGACCATAAACAGCCTTGTGGACGAACGGAGGGACCCGGTCAGATCAACCTATGCCGCGGCCAGGTTTATGAAGGACCTGTACGAAATATACGGAGACTGGCTCCTTGTGATCGCAGCTTACAATTGCGGCCCGGGCAATGTCAACCGTGCCATCCGTCGCTCGGGCGGGAAAAAGGATTTCTGGGATATCTATTATTATCTTCCCAGGGAAACCCGTGGCCATGTACCCGCCTTTGTGGCGGCAGCCTATACCATGAATTACTACAGGGAACACAACCTGGTACCCAGGCCCGTGGGGCTTCCCCTGCCTGCAGATACCATCATGGTGAACGACAACCTGCACCTTGAACAGGTTTCCGCCGTACTGGACATTCCCCTGAAAATGCTGAGGGATATCAATCCGCAGTATAAATTTGACATCATTCCCGGCAAGGAGAAGCCCTATGCACTGAAGATCCCACAGCAGTATTCCATGCGGTTCCTGGAACTCGAGGACTCCATATTTGCCTACAGGGATTCCGTATATTTCAATCCATCAAGGACTACGAAAACACCTTCCTATACGTCATCAACCTATGTGCCGGAACCACCCGCCGGCACGACGCGAATTGACTATACCATAAAACCGGGAGACAACCTCGGGTATATTGCCAGCTGGTACAACGTGCGACTTTCCTCCCTGAAATACTGGAACAACCTGTACAGCAATACCATACGCTCAGGAAAGAAATTGATCGTTTATGTGCCGGACAGCAGGCTGGAGTACTACAAAAAGATCAATACCATGAGTTTTGCGGAAAAACAGCGTTCCATAGGCAAGGAAGTTACGGTACCGGAGACTTCCCCGGCAAATCCTTCGGAAGATGGCGATTACATTTATTATACGATAAAGTCGGGGGATACCCTCTGGGATATTGCAGCGGAATACCCCGGGGTTACCGACAGCGACCTGATCGAGCTGAATAAACTCGGAGACGGTAACAGGATCAAGCCGGGCATGGTGATCAAGATAAAACCGAAGGGATAAACGTGAAACCCTTTAAAATATTTGCTTTTATTTTCGCAGTGCTGGCAATCCTGTTTATTGTATCAACCGTTTTCCCTGAAGAGGGGATCAGGGTAAACGATCATTTTGTGCTGAGATTCCCCGGCCTGAAGGAAATGTTCGAAGAGGATACGCTGGAATACCCGGATATCTCGGGGATCATTGATGCCAGCCTGGCCATCAATGACTCGGTCTATCTGTCCATGCTTGAGCCGTCAGGCTCAGGGGAGGAGGTATGGGATACGGTGCGTGCCAATGAGGACAGCCTGAAAGTGTTGATTTATCCGATAGAGTATCCCCGGGCTGACAGCACGATACTGTATCCGTTCTTTGTGAAAATGAGCCGGGCGGACAGTAACAGTCAGCCTTTGCGGATCATGCACTATGGGGATTCCCAGATCGAGGGTGACAGAATGACCTCCTTTATCCGCTACAAGCTGCAGAGGCAGTTCGGAGGATCCGGGATAGGCCTGCAGCCTGCAGTCCAGTTATACGGGTACCAGCTGTCGCTCAGGCACACGGCTTCCGGTAACTGGATACGTTACACGGCTTTCGGGGATGTGGATTCCACACTGGGCCATAACAGGTATGGCATCCTCGGGAGCTTTGCCCGTTTTTCTCCCTATTTCCCGGACAGCCTCCTGTCTGATACGGCTGAATATGAAGCCTGGATCAGACTGGAACAGTCAAGGCGCGCTTATTCCCTGACCAGGGTCTTCAGGCAGTGCCGCCTGCTGTACGGGAATGCAACCCGTCCGGTGTTCTATGAGCTGTATTCAGACGGGGATCTCTATGATGCGGATTACCTTGAGGTTTCTGAAGGCCTTCAGATCAGGAAATGGAATTTTGACAAGAGCCCCGAACAACTCATGTTCCGGTTTACTTCGTCATGCAGTCCTGATTTTTATGGGGTTTCCCTGGATAATGACCGGGGCATTGCCGTGGACAATATTCCCATGAGGGGAAGCGCCGGACTGGTTTTTACGAAGATCGACAGCAGCCTGCTCAGGCAAATGTACGATACCCTCGGGGTGGAAATGCTGCTGCTGCAGTTCGGAGGGAATGTGGTGCCCTATATTGCAGAGAATTATACCTATTATGAAAAATGGTTTTACAATCAGCTCAGCAAGCTGAAAATGCTGATGCCCGACCTGTCCATCGTCGTCATCGGGGTCGCGGACATGTCCGTGAAAGAAAAGGATGTTTACGTCAGCTATCCCAACCTGGAAAACATCAGGGACGCATTGAAAAGGGCTGCGTTCAAGGCGGGATGCCCCTACTGGGACATGTATGAAGCCATGGGGGGCAGGAATTCGATGCCCAGCTGGGTCTTTGCGGATCCTCCCCTGGCCACTTCCGATTTTGTGCACCTGAATGAACGGGGGGCCAGGGTGCTGGCAGAAATGTTCTATAATGCTTTCATGCATGATTACAACAGCTGGCGTGCATCTTCCAAATAAGACCGGTTTTGTTATGCTGCGCATGATGCTCATTACCGCCTGCCTGCTGCCGTATATGACGGCAAGACCGCAATCCAGCGGCTTTCCCTATGACATCGCCCGGTACGATTTTATACGCTACGACCTGAACCGCTTTGTTTTTGGCCGGGACAGTTCCGCTTTCATGCATTTCATGGAAAAATACGGCAGGCTTATCAGGCAGGGGGAGGAGCAGCTTTCCGTGGTACATATAGGAGGTTCCCATCTCCAGGCCGATATATACTCGGACAGGATACGCAGCCGCTTCCAGACCTTTGAGATGGGAGATAACGGGGGAAGGGGATTCCTCTTTCCGTACCGGGTTGCCGGGACAAACAATCCTTCGAATTACAGGATCGCCTATACGGGGCGATGGGAATCGTGCAGGAATGTTGAGAAAAGGAAAACATGCATCCTCGGGCTTTCGGGGATATCCGTTACCACTGCGGATACGAATGCAACCATCACCGTCACCTTCCCGGAGGACAATGCCATTGATTACGATTTCAACAGGGTGCGGGTATTCTTCCTTGATGACAGCCTCAGTTTTGACTGTTCCATCAGTACGGCTTCAGGCATCAACGGGGTGGAGAGTCATCAGGGTTACAGGACATGGTATCTCGACGATTATACGGACAGCCTGGTGCTCAGGCTGTCCGGAGCGGATCCGGCCGGCCGGCGTTTCACCCTCATGGGGATCAGCCTGGAAACGGATGATCCCGGTATGATCTACCATGCGATAGGGGTGAACGGTGCCAAGATCCCCTCTTTTCTGAGGTGCTCACTGCTCCCCGGCCATCTGGCTGCGCTCGCCCCGGACCTTGTAGTCCTTTCCATAGGTACCAATGATGCCTATACGAGATATTTCAATGCCCGGGCCTACCGGGAGGATTATGACAGCCTTATCTGCCGGATCCGGGAAGCAGTTCCCGGGGCGGCAATCCTGCTTACCGTTCCGAACGACAGTTATCTGAACAGGCGCTATGTAAACAGGAATACGGAAAAGGTAAAGGAGGTCATCATGGAACTTGCGGAGAAGCACAATTGCGGCGTATGGGATTTTTATTCCGTCATGGGGGGACTGAATTCCATACTTGCATGGCAGGGGGCCGGCCTGGCGGCAAACGACCGTGTCCATTTTACCAGGAATGGTTATTTGCTGATGGGAGACCTGTTTTTCAATGCCTTTCTGAGATCATACGACAATTTCATAGACCAGGGAAAACCGAACTAAACCTGAAGACTTGGATTTTGTCAGGAATATATTCATCTACCATCCCGACACCCCCCTTCTGTTTACCAGAATGTATTTCTGGGGCTTCCTCCTGGTATCCCTGTCCGTGTACTCGATCGTCTATAAACAAAAGGCGGTCAGGAACCTGTATCTCTTTATCATCAGCCTGTTCTTCTATTACAAGACAAGCGGCCTGTTCTTCCTCCTGCTGGTTTTCTCCACAGTCTCGGATTACTCTCTGGGCCTGGCCATACATAATCTCAGATCCCGCTCCTGGAAAAAGGTGATGGTGGCACTGAGTGTGACCGTCAATCTGGGCCTCCTGTCCTATTTCAAATACGCCTATTTTTTTACGGATTCCTTCAACCAGATCTTCGGCACTCACCTGGAGGTTGTGAATTACCTGGCCCACTGGGTAAATCAGGTAAGCGGTTCGCATTTCGATGCATCAATGATCTTTCTGCCCGTGGGGATCTCCTTCTTTACATTCCAGACCATATCCTACACGGTGGATGTTTTCAGGGGGAAATGCCAGCCGGTCCGGAACATCGTGGATTTCGGGTTCTATGTGTCTTTTTTTCCGCAGCTCGTGGCGGGCCCCATTGTCAGGGCATCCGAGTTCGTACCGCAGCTTTATGCAAAATTTTCAATTACCAGGGAAGAATTCGGGTTTGCACTGTGGATGATCATGAAGGGCCTGTTCAAGAAAATGGTGCTGGGCGACTACCTGGCGGTGAACTTCATCGACAGGGTCTTTGACAGTCCCACCCTGTATACGGGCTTCGAAAACCTCATGTCGCTTTACGGATATTCCCTGCAGGTATACTGCGATTTTTCCGGCTATACCGATATCGCCATAGGTGTGGCCCTGCTGATGGGCTTCCGCCTGCCGCAGAATTTCAATTCTCCGTACAAGGCCGAAAACGTGGGGGACTTCTGGAAAAGATGGCACATGTCCCTTTCCTCCTGGCTGAAGGATTACCTCTACATACCCCTCGGGGGGAACCGCAAGGGAAAGCTGCGCACGAACATCAACCTGATGGTCACCATGCTGCTCGGAGGGCTCTGGCACGGGGCGGATCTGAAGTTCATCATCTGGGGAGGGCTGAACGGCATAGGACTGGTGATCTATAAGTTCTGGAAGAAGATCAGCCCGTATGAAAATAAAAAGAACATACTTGTTCATATCTGGAGGATCTTCCTGACCTTCAATTTCATTACATTCACCCGGATATGGTTCCGGGCCGGCGATATGGACCGTGTCAATGCCATGTTGTTCCAGCTTACACACAACCTCGATTTTTCCGTGGCATGGCAGGTGGCTCTCTCCTACAGGATGATCTTCCCGGTGCTGCTTTTCGGTTACGTCCTGCACTGGTGGCCCTCGAAATGGAAGGATTCATACATGAACCGCTTCATCCGGACCCCCCACTGGGTCAAGGTGATCATCGTGGTGGTCCTCGTGTTCCTGATCTACCAGACGCAGACCGCGGGCCTCCAGCCATTCATTTATTTCCAGTTCTGAATCTGTTATTTCTGATTTGGCAGTATTTAAGACCGGGCGTTTGCACAAAGTTTTACGAAGACCCCGGAATACAGTCCCGACAGGAGGTCATAGGCGGCCTGGCAACCTGTATACCGAAACATTCCGGAACTGTCCTATTTTTCTGTGTAAATAAGGTTTCAGGTATGCTTCACCTGTGACTGAGGGATCATTGATGATCAGGTACCTTGCTCCCAGTTCAATGAAGCGCTGTATCCTTTCTTCGCCCCTGAATTGGTTGAAGCCGAAATCCGTAAAGCCTTTCTGATCCATCAGGGAAAGGGTTATGTTCGGGGAGCCGTCGGGAATGGAAATCACCTTGTCCGTCCGGTGAATGCCCAGTTCCCTTAAATACGGAGTGATGCTGTCAAGGGCGGCATACCTGCTATTGTGGACATTCTCGAAGTATATCCAGACTCCCTTTTCTGTCTGGTCGAGGACGACGGTATGTTTGACAAAGGTATCCCCGGTATCGTATTTTACCCGCTGGATTACCACGGCCTTGTAAAGCAGGAGGAACAATGCAATGCCGGCAAGGGTTCTGAAAGGCCTGCTGTAAAAAATTCCGGGCCTGTTGTTTTTCAAATAATCCAGGAAAACCGCAGTCACCAGGGGGATGAAAATCAGCAGGTTGATAAGGTAATAATCATGGACGTTAAATGCCTGGAAAAATAAAATGACAAATACCAGCATTCCTGCAAAAACCAGTATGGTTATATACAGTAAAGCCCTGTGTGCCCTTTTTCTTTTAATAATCACCCACAGGAACATCCCGAGCAGGATGATCGTTGCGGTGTGATTGAAAAGTGCCGGCAGGAGGGATGTATAAAGGCTTGTACCCAGTTCAAGCCCCTGATACAGGGATATCTCCCATATGGGGAAAATGCTCCGCAGGAATACGCCTGAAATGTTTTTATGGTTATAGGATTGGGACCATATGATCCAGATTGCTGTCAGCAGAATGACGATCAGGTAGGGAACCAGGTGGCGGGATTTGCCGAAGGAGGGGATTTTCAGCTTTGTCCTCAGGTACCCTGAAAGGCCGGAAATATGTGCGATCAGCAAAGCCGCAAAAAGGAGAAAAGCCGTCATTTTCAGCAGGCCTGCAATGAGGAAAAAGGCCATTGCCGCATACAGTCTTCCCGGTTTTTTCAGCTGGTAATACTTCCAGTAATGATACAGACCGATGAGAACGAATCCCAGCGCGGGCGCATTCATCATAAAGGTATTGGAATAATAGACCAGGACGGGCGAAGTAAACAGCAAAACGGGAATATAGATCGCCCAGAAACCATCGCCGAGGAATTCCTTTATGAATTTGAATAAATAGAACAATCCTGTAAATACGATAAGCAGGTTCAGCGATCTGAATATGAAATAGTGTTTTCCGGTCACATGCCATATAAGGGATACAAGGTAGTAGATCACGGGGAACCCGCTGACGGTCTTTCCATTGCCCGGCTCGCCCGACCAGTGTATGGCAGGCTGGAAAAACCTGTGGCCTTCCTCCAGGTAATTCAGGGTGAGGGAATAGCAATCGGCCTGTCTCCACATATGGATTGAAATGGGTCCCTTCTGTATGGAAAAGGGATACCTGTAGGCGAAGAAAAGAAAAACAAGAAAGGATATAAAAACAAGGCTGAGTTTGTTGTGCTGGATAAACTGGCGGGTATTCATGCTGGCTTTAACTGGTCGTTTGATGTCCTGGATCAGGCGAATGCGGCCACCTCCTTGCCTGTGATTTTTTTATCGCATAGAATGATCAGTCTTTCCATGACGTTCCTGAATTCCCTGATGTTTCCGGTCCATGTAATTTTCTGAAGCTCCCTGACCGCATCTTCTGTAATGGACTTTTTGGCCAGGCCGTGTTCGGCACAGATTTGCTCATTGAAATGCTCCGCAAGCAATGGGATGTCTTCCGCCCTCTCGTTCAGCGTGGGAACCTGGATGATGATTACACTCAGGCGGTGATACAGATCCTCCCTGAATCTTTTTTGCCCGATTTCCTCTTTCAGGTTTTTATTTGTGGCAGCGATGACCCTGACATCCACTTCGATGTCCTTGTCACTGCCCACCCGTGTGATTTTATTCTCCTGCAGGGCCCTCAGCACCTTCGACTGGGCTGAGAGGCTCATATCCCCGACCTCATCCATAAAAAGGGTTCCTCCGATGGCCTGTTCAAATTTGCCCTTGCGCTGCTTATAAGCCGATGTAAATGCACCTTTTTCGTGACCGAAAAGTTCGCTTTCGATCAGTTCAGAAGGGATGGCAGCGCAATTTACTTCAATAAAAGGGCTGGAGGCCCGGGCACTTTTCTCGTGGAGCCATCTGGCCACCAGTTCTTTCCCGGTACCGTTCTCTCCAACAATCATTACCCTGGCATCGGTAGGGGCGACACGGTCGATCATTTCCTTGATCTTCCGGATGGCTTCCGACTCTCCTATCATATCATGGGTTTTGCTGATCTTTCTCTTCAGGACCCTTGTCTCGGTAATCAGATCTGATCTTTCAAGGGCATTCCGGATGGTGATCAAAAGCCTGTTCAGGTCAAGGGGTTTTTCCAGGAAATCAAAGGCGCCTTTTTTAATGGCATCCACCGCAATTTCAATATCCCCGTGCCCTGAGATCATGATGACAGGTGCATCTTTCGGTTGTTCCATGATTTTTTCCAGCACCTCGATACCGTCCATTTCCTGCATCTTGATATCGCACAGGACCACATCAAATTCCTGTTCTCCGAATAAATTCAGGGCCGTCGGGCCGTCTTCTGCGGGAACCACTTCATGCTGTTCGGCTTCAAGGATGTCCTTCAGGGTGTTACGTATGCTTTTTTCGTCGTCGACGACCAGGATTCTTGCCATTCTTTTGCCTTCAATTCATAAATTGCATCAGAACAAACTTATAGATATTTTTTATCATATTGAGAATTTTCCAGTTATTTTGCGGAACATGAAATTCACGCTTAAGTCAGTACCTTTCGAATTTATCCTGCTCCTTATCTGGCTTTTTGTCATAGGGGTCATTAACCCGCTTGGAGACTTCCCTGTCAACGATGACTGGGCATACGCCAAAAACGTATGGTTCCTGAGTGAGGAGGGGAGGTTTGTATTCTCTGACTGGCCCGGGATGACCCTTATCGCACAAACCCTCACAGGTGCTCTTTTCACGAGCCTGTTCGGATTTTCGTTCAATGTGCTCAGGCTGGCGACATTGTTGTTCGGGGGAGGCTTCCTGGTTCTCCTGTACCGCTTTCTCCGTAGATTTCAGGTCGAACGGAGCACGGCTGCTTTTACAAGTCTTCTGGTCCTGTTCTCTCCGTTTTTCCTGTCCCTGTCCTTTACCTTCATGACAGAGATTTATTTCCTGTTTTTTCTGCTTGTTTCCCTGGTGTTTTATTACAGTTATCTGCAGAGCGACAGGGTTCTGTTTCTTTTCCTGAGTGCTGTTTTTGCACTGATTGCAACACTTACCAGGCAGACAGGTCTGCTCGTTCCGGCTGCGATAGGTACGGTTGAGATCCTGAGGTCGGGATGGAAGATCAGAAGAATCCTGCTGTCCCTTATGCCCTTCGTTCTGGTGATTGCCGGGCTTACGGTCTACGTGAAGTGGCTTGAATCGACTGGAAACCTCCCTGAAAATTATGCCAGGCCGGGCGACCTGGTGGAGAGTCTCAGGCACACCGGATTGGATGTTCTTGTTTCGAAGGCCGGGACCATTCTGATGTACATTGGTCTGTTCCTTCTCCCGCTGTCGCTCAGGATGATGCCTTCCATTGCCATACCGGGATCAAAGTTATGGAGAGCATTTCCTTTACTGATACTCGCACTTGTTGCAGTTCCGCTCGTAATGGGATTTGAAAATTTTCCCGCACCCAATGTTTTTTACAATTTCGGACTGGGTCCGAAACTTCTCAAGGATTCCTACTGGGGAGACAATATTTCCCCGGTGCTTTCCCCGGCCGCATGGTCCTGTATAAGGATTCTTGCTGCGGGTGGAGTCTGCCTGCTGGTTTTGGTACTGTTCTGCCGGCCTTTCCATCTTTCAAAACCTTTCGACAGGCTCAGGACGGAAACCCGGACCGCAATCCTGTCCACCTTCCTCCTGGTGTTTGCGGGCTATTTTGTTTACCTTTTACTCAATCCGTACTTTTTCGACCGGCACACCCTGTCGGAAACCCTTTTCGGTGCGATTATCCTGGCCGTTGCCGCCGGAAACCCGGGTAGGAAACGGACCTACCTGTCAGGCGGGGTCCTGATAATATTCGTGATATTTACGATATCGGCGGTCCACGATTTCATGGGATGGAACCGGGCACGCTGGAAAGGGCTCGACTACCTGTTGCACGTGCAGCATGTAGATGAAAGGAGAATTGACGGGGGATTTGAATTCAATGCATGGTACGAAACAGGTCCTTTTAACCTTCACGATAAGATGGGGAAGAGCTGGTGGTTTGTGACCGAAGAGGAATATGTACTGTCCTGCGGACCGATCGAGGGATTCCGGCATTACAGATCCTTTGCATACCGCAGGTGGCTGTTCCCGGGCATGGATTCCGTGCAGGTTCTCTGGCATCCTTTGGAAGGGATGATCCCGTATTCCGCATATCCGGTCATGTGCGATTGCGAAACCCTGGCGGAAAACCCCCTTTATCTGCTTTCTGTAAGGGATAGTATTATGTTTGAGGGAGCCCCTCTCAGGTCGGCAGAACATGCCAGGTCTGGTGACTATTCAGTAAAACTTGACGCAGATAACAGGTTTGCTTTTCTGCACAGGTTCAAGGATTGCAGGCCCGGTGAAACCTTCAGGGTAAGGATATGGAA
>CAYOPZ010000002.1:32724-66503 GCA_964406005.1 uncultured Bacteroidaceae bacterium | reverse complement strand
GACATATATTGTAAGCGGAGCCGGGGATGGCTGTTCTGAGAAATACGGTGCAGATGTTAAACTGACGGATGAAAACGGATGGGCACTGCTTGAACTGGAATCGGTTATTCCCGGTTCCATGTCCTGTGACAGGTATGGTATTTTTCTCTGGAATAAAGAGGGGGATACCGTATGGCTTGATGACCTTGAGATTACCCGGATTGCACCTGCAGATGTCAGGAGTACCGGATCCATTTCAGAAGTTCCCGGTAGCTGACTTTTTTTCCGTACATCAGGATTCCCGTACGGTAGATCCTGGCGGCGATCCAGGTCATGCCGAGGAAGGACGCAACCAGGAGGGCCATGGACAGGATGACCTCCCAGTAGGGTACGCCGAAAGGAATGCGCGCCATCATGACAACCGGGGAGGTAAAGGGTATGATGGAAAACCAGAACGCCACGGAGCTGTCGGGATTGTTGATGGCATTGGCCAGTACGATCAGCCCCAGGATCAGGGGTACCACCACGGGAAGCATGAACTGCTGCGTGTCGGTTTCATTGTCCACCGCCGCACCTATGGATGCGAACATGGCCGCATAGAGCAGGTAACCCGCCAGGAAATAGAATATGAAGGAGCCCAGCATGACGCCGAAATCGATATTTTTCAGATTGGCAAGTGCGGCCATGACCTCGTTCATTTCCTCCGGCACCTCTTCTGTTGCCTGTGCCTGAACCGGTGCGGAGGACATGATGTCCTGCGAAACCACGCGTTCGGTGGATGACATGTTCAGTGCAGGGAAAAAGAGGGCGCCTGCGATCATGATAAGCAATGCTGTGCTTACCACCCAGATCGCAAACTGGCTCAGGCCTACCAGGGCAATCCCGATTACCTTGCCCATCATCAGCTGTATGGGTTTTACGGACGAGACGATCACCTCGACGATACGGTTTACCTTTTCCTCGATCACGCCACGCATCAGTTGTGCCCCGAATATGAATATGAACATGTAGATCAGCAATCCCCCTGCGTAACCGACGGCCATCACGATTCCCGTGCTGCTTTCCTTCTCCCTTCCGCTTTCGGTCATTTTGATGGTACGGATGTTTATGCTGGTCTTTACGGATTTTAAAATGGTATCGATGTCCCTGATGTCATAGGTTTTCAGTTTCTGGTCCCGGATGTACTCCTCCATGGCACTGCTGATATGCATTTTTGTAGCAAGGCTCGGCTGTTTTCTTGAGTAGAAGATTACGGAATTCGGCTCAGAGGCCACTATGTGCGAAATGTACAGTATTCCGTAGTAACCCGCTTCCTCGTAGGTATCCTTGATCTCGGAAAGGGGCGTATCACGCAGAAAATCGAACTTCAGGTATTCCGTTTCGGGAATGACATTCCGGAAAAGGTGCGTGCTGTCGATTACGGCAATCCGCTTGACTTCCTGGTCCTCAGACATGGCCAGCAGGCCGGGGATGATTATCATGGCTGCAAACAATACGGGACCGAGCACGGACATGATAATAAAGGACCGCTTCCTCACGCGGGTCAGGTATTCACGTTTCATAACGAGGCCGGTCTTATTCATTTCCTTTCTGATTCTTTACGACCCGGATAAAAATATCGCTCATCCCCGGGACCACTTCATTGAAGGAAACAATGTGGATCAGCGGGATCAGCAGGGAAAGCAATTCGTTTTCCCGGGTATGGTGAAGGAGTTTGATCCGGGCATGATGTATTTCTCCGTTCTTTTCGGATCCCAGGAACTCGTAATGTTTGTTCATGGCGCTGCGGATTTTGTCAACGTTTCCCTCGAACCCGACTTCGTAAATGTCAGACTTGTACTTCTTCCTGATGCTTCCGATCTCTCCCTCCAGCAGGGTGTGCCCCTTGTCAATCAGGCTGATGTGATCGCAAAGCTCTTCCACGGAGCTCATGTTATGTGTGGAAAAAATGATGGTGGAACCCTGGTCCTTGAGCTTCAGTATCTCATTTTTAAGCATATCTGCATTGATAGGATCGAAACCGCTGAACGGCTCGTCAAAGATCAGCAGCTCCGGTTCATGCAATACGGTTACAATGAACTGTACCAATTGCTGCATGCCTTTTGAAAGTTCCTGCACCTTCCTGTTCCACCATTCGGATATTTCGAATTTCCGGAACCAGGATTTCAGTTTATCGCCGGCCTCCTTTTTGGACAGGCCCTTTAACTGGGCCAGGTACAGGGCTTGTTCCCCGACCTTCATTTTTTTATACAGACCCCTCTCTTCGGGAAGGTACCCGATACGGTAAATGTCCTCCCTGCGAAGCTTTTCCCCCCTGAAATACAGGCTGCCCTGATCGGGTGCGGTGATCTGGTTGACGATTCTCAGAAGGGTGGTCTTCCCGGCCCCGTTGGGCCCCAGCAGACCGTAAATGCTTCCTTCGGGAACAGACATGGATACTCCGTCCAGGGCGGTTGTGTTGATGAATTTCTTAACGATCTTATCTGCGCTGAAAATATCCATTACTTAAAATATGACCGCATCCGTGCGAAAAAGTTTTTTTCGCTCCGGTCCGGCATGGGGATAAAGTTAGCGGATTCCCCCAACTTTTCGATGAGTTTGCTTTCCTCTTTTGTTAATTGCTTCGGGATCCATACATTGATGCTCACAAGCAGGTCGCCTTTCTGGTATCCGTTGACATCGGGCAATCCCTTGTTTCTCAGGCGAAGGATCTTTCCGGGTTGCGTGCCGGATTCAATTTTAATTTTAACCTTTCCCTCCACCGTGGGTATTTCCACCGTATCCCCAAGGGCAGCCTGGGGGATACTTATGTGAAGATTGTACAGCAGGTCATTTCCGTCACGGATCAGCTCGGGATGCGGTTCTTCCTGGATGATGACAAGCAGGTCACCGTTCACGCCCCCGCGTCTGGCCGCATTTCCCTTTCCGCTTACGGTCATTTGCATGCCTTCTGCCACACCGCCGGGTATGCTGATGGGGATTACCTCTTCTTCCTTTACGATCCCTTCACCGTGACAGGTGGTGCATTTTTGGGTGATCGTCTTTCCCTCCCCGTTGCAGGAAGGACAGGTAGTGACGGTTTGCATTTGTCCCAGGAAGGTGTTGGAAACCCTCGTAACCTGACCGCTGCCGCCGCATGTGCTGCAGGTCGAATAACTGGATCCGTCTCTGGCGCCCGTACCGTCACAGCTTCTGCAGGCCACATACTTGTTGACCCTTATTTTCTTTTCCGTTCCGCGGGTGATCTCCTCAAGGCTGAGCTTGACCTTGACCCGGAGATTCGAACCTTTACGGACCGTACGGGAGGTTCTCCTGCTGCTTCCGAAGCCACCGAACCCGCCGAACGCGTCCCCGAAAATATCTCCGAAGCTGGAAAAGATATCCTCAATCGTCATGCCTCCGAATCCGGCCCCGCCGGCCGCGTTGCCCAGTCCGGCATGTCCGAAGCGGTCATACCGGGACTTTTTTTCATCATCGCTCAGGACCTCATAGGCTTCTGCGGCTTCCTTGAACTTTTCCTCGGCCGACTTGTCGCCCGGATTCTTATCGGGATGATATTTCAGGGCCTGTTTCCTGTATGCCCTTTTTATATCTTCCCTGGAAGCGCTTTTCGGGACCTCCAGGATTTCATAATAATCTCTTTTTCCCATCGTTATTCTCCGATAACCACCTTGGCATACCGGATGACCTTTTCATTCAGGACATAACCTTTTTCTATCACGTCAACGATTTTTCCCTTCAATTTCTTTTCAGGTGCCGGTATTTTGGTGACCGCTTCATGGACATCCGTATCGAATTCCTTGTGAAGGGCCTCGATCTCTCTTACTCCCTGCTGGTTGAGATAATCTGCAAACTTGGCATATATAAGCTGTATTCCTTCCTTGACCGCTTTCAGGTCACCTGCATCCTCGACAGATTTAAGAGCTCTTTCGAGATCATCCAGAACCGGAAGGATCTTTACGAAGATATCTTCTCCGGCCAGCTTGGCCAGATCCATTTTTTCCTTCAGGGTACGTTTCCTGTAATTGTCAAAATCAGCCGATAGCCTGAGGTACTTGTCTTTTTCTTCCTGCAATGCCTTTTCCAGGTCTTTCAGTTTCGATTCACAGGGTTTATTCTTTGCCTGGACCGTTTTTTTCTTTGCCGGCGCTTTCTGTGTTTTGCTGCCCGGCCCCGTTGCTCCCTTTGTAACTGTTTTCCCGGGATCTTCTTTTGTCGCCATTTATAACCGGATTATATAAATGATAAAAACACTGAGTTTGCCCCTCCTCATCAAATGTTTTGCCAATCCCCGGATCAGGACATTTTGGCATACATATCCCGCCTGGGACTGTCAGTAAACCACCGGGGGAGTTTTATTTGACTTGAATGCAGCGTTTTTAAAGGATATGCCGGGCATCATTTAATCTGCTCCATAAGTATTTTATGGAGTGCTTCGCCCCTGGGATTCTTTGCGATGATTACACCGTCCCCGTCAATAAGGAAGCTGGCGGGTATTGAATTAACGCCGTAAATGCTTGCTGCTTCCGAATTCCAGCCCTGAAGATCGCTCACATGGGAGGTCCATTCGAGATTGTCCTTTTCAATTGCTCCGGTCCATGCATCCCTGTCGTCGTCGAGGGATACACTGTAAACGGTAAATCCTTTCCCGTTGGTGAAACGCTCATCCTTGAACTTATGGTATGCGCTTACGAGATTGGGATTTTCATACCGGCAGGGGGCACACCAGGCGGCCCAGAAATCTATCAGTACCATTTTTCCCCTCAGGGACGAAAGCGCGATGTTCTTTCCCTCCGGTGACGGGTAGTTCAGCTCGGGTGCAAGATCGCCGACCATCGTCCCTGCCGGCAGGTCTTCGGTATCTGAACCTGCAGAGGATTTCAGTATGGCAAAGGCTCCGAGAGCAATGCCGACCACCAAAACCGGTAGTATGTATTTCATTAGCTTCATAATTGCGCGCAAGTTAGAAAAAAAATCAAAGGCGGGTGATGCCGGCACCGATTTTATTCAGGCGCCGGTCAATGTTCTGGTATCCCCGGTCGATCTGTTCGATATTGTGGATGGTACTGGTCCCTTCCGCTGACAATGCGGCAATAAGGAGTGCCACTCCTGCACGGATGTCGGGGGAGCTCATGGTTGTGGGACGGAGTCTGTACTGCCTGTCGATACCGATTACGGTTGCCCTGTGCGGATCGCAGAGAATGATCTGTGCCCCCATATCGATCAGCTTGTCTACAAAGAACAACCTGCTTTCAAACATCTTCTGATGGATGAGCACGCTTCCCCTTGCCTGTGTGGCCACAACAAGGAAGATGCTCAGCAGGTCGGGGGTCAGTCCGGGCCAGGGAGCATCTGCAATGGACATTATGGACCCGTCCATAAAGGTTTCGATCTCGTAATGGTCCTGTTTGGGAATGATAAGGTCATCTCCTTTTTGCGTGACCTGTATGCCCAGTCTCCGGAACTGTTCGGGAATGATGCCCAGATTGGCGATCGAAACATCTTTCAGGGTGAGCCCGGATCCGGTAAGCGCGGCCAGTCCGATAAAACTTCCTGTTTCGATCATATCCGGAAGCAGCGTATGCGAACAGCCGGACAGTTCCTTCACACCGTGTATGGTCAGAAGATTGGAGGCGATTCCTTCGATCCGGGCGCCCATCCGGATCAGCATTCTGCACAATTGCTGAATGTAGGGTTCACAGGCGGCATTGTAGATCGTTGTCGTTCCCTCGGCCATTACCGCGCACATGATGAGATTGGCGGTCCCCGTGACAGAGGCTTCGTCAAGGAGCATATAGGTTCCCTTCAGTCTGGCGGCGCTGACCCTGTAACTTTGTGTGGCAGTATCATGACTGACCTCGGCCCCCAGCATCCGGAATCCTGTGAAATGGGTGTCAAGGCGCCTTCTTCCGATTTTGTCCCCTCCGGGTGCAGGTACATATCCCCTGCCGAATCTTGCAAGCAGGGGGCCAAGGATCATAATGCTGCCCCTCAGGACGGTTCCCTTCTCCAGTAATTCCTTGTTCAGTAAATTTTCAATCCTGAGCTCGCCTGCCCTGAATGTGGCTTTGTTTTTACCGCTCCTTTCGATTTCCACCCCGAGATCCAGCAAAAGGCCGATCAGGTTATTGACATCCATGATGTCGGGAATGTTCCGGATGGTCACGGGTTCGCTGGTAAGCAGGCTTGCACAGATGACCTGTAAAGCTTCGTTTTTTGCGCCCTGCGGGGTCAGGGTCCCGGACAGTGGTTTTCCACCCTTAACGACAAATGTGCCCATTGCGGGAGAATGGTTGACTATTTTTTCTTCTGCGGGGGACGTTTCTTTTTTGCTTTGGCAAGAATTTCACGCGATTCCGACAGTTTAACGTCTTCTCCAACGATGATCTTGCCGCCCGACATGGTTTTCAGATCCTCGAAAATGATTTCATCGGTAACGACTTCCCTGTTCCAGGTAAGGTAGCATTTTTTCATATGGTTGGCGATCAGCCTGACCAGGGTATCCTTTTCTATGCCATCTTCATATTTTACAGCTTCCCCGATCAGTAACTCTATGATCTTTCCGTAATGCTTGAACCTGATATTATGATTGTTGTAATGCATGGGCCTGGGCTTTTCAAACAGGATCTCGGGGACGGGCGTTTCGTAGGGAGCGTCAATATCCAGTTTGAAATCAGACATGATGGCCAGATGGTCCCAGAGCTTGTGCTTGAAGTCGCTTACATCACGAAGGTGCGGGTTCAGGTTCCCCATAATTGAAATGATGGCGTGGACTGCCTTATTCCTTTCTTCCCTGTCCTCCAGCCCGATTGCATATTCGACCATTTTCTGGATGTTCCTTCCGTATTCGGGCAGCACCATTTTCCTTCTCTGTGTATTATAATCGTATTCCATGTTGAAGAATTTAATGCAAAAGAACAGAAATATGGGATGATATCAAAATATTAATCGTTCAGTATCTTCAGCCTGGCGAATTTCAGCAACAGCTGTTTCTGGCCGTGATCATTGAAAAAGACGGTGGCCTTCCTGTCGGGCAATTCTCCCTCCAGGTTCAGCACCTTGCCTTTTCCGAAGCGGGGATGTTCCACCTCCATCCCCGTTTGCACAAGACCGGGATCATGGATCCCGAACCCGTCTTCGCCTGCGTTCCGGGCGGCTGCCTGCCCGGCCGGTGTCCCCGGTCTGCCTTCCGGGAAGGGTTTTCTGTGAACGTGAATCGAGGGGGAATATGATGCGTTCTCTACCGGATTGTCTATAAATTGTGCATCAATTTCCCTGATAAAGCGGCTGGGAACCCCGTTAACAGGTATCCCCCAGCGATACCTTGATGCGGCCCAGGAAAGGGTCACTTTTTTCATGGCCCGTGTAAGGGCCACGTAGAACAGCCTTCTTTCCTCCTCCAGGTCTTCCCGGGTGGAGGACGACATGCGTGAAGGGAACAGGTCCTCTTCCATTCCGGCGACATAAACATTTTTAAATTCCAGGCCTTTGGCAGCATGTATTGTCATTATGCTCACCTTGTCCCTGTCCTCATCCTTTTCGTTGTCCGCGTCTGTCATTAAAGCCACGCTTTGAAGGAATGCATCGAGGGTTGTGTCTTCCCCTTCTTCCCGGCTTTGTGTGAATTTCCTGATCCCGTTCAGGATCTCCTGAAGGTTTTCGTATTTGCTCAGGTTCTCAGGGGCATTCTCATAGTGGAGATCCTTCATGATCCCCGAACTCTCTGCAATTACCCAGGCCAGGTCGAAAGCTTCCATGGTCCTGAGCTTTTCCCGGTATCCCCTGATCAGGGCCGTGAAGGCTTTCAGTTTCCGGATGGTCCCCCGGTTAAAGATATCCGTGTGTGCCTCCGCCCCCAGAAGGATGTCCCAGGTCCGCTTATCCTCACGGGCGGCCTGTTCGACGAGCCTGGATACCGTTACGGCACCTATGCCCCGTGCAGGGTAATTGATTATCCTTTTAAGGGCTTCTTCATCGTAGGGATTCACCGTCAGCCGGAAATAGGCAAGAAGGTCCCTGATCTCCTTGCGCTGATAGAAGGAAAGGCTTCCGTATACCTTGTAGGGAATATTCAGTTTCCGGAGGGATTCTTCGAATATCCTTGATTGTGCATTGGTGCGGTACATCACGGCGATGTCCGGAAACCCGAGGTGTTCGGAGTAAACCGCATCCCGGATCCGGCCGGCGATCATGAATCCTTCCTCGTTATCGGTAAGCGCCCTGACAAGACTGATTTTCTGGCCCTCCTCCTTTCTGGAATACACCTGCTTGCTGATCCGGTCCCGGTTTTTCGAAATTACCGAATTGGCTGCATCCACGATGTTCCGGGTCGAACGGTAATTCCTTTCCAGCTTGAATAACCGGTATCCCGGGTAGTCATGTTTGAAATTCAGGATGTTTTCGATCCTGGCTCCCCGGAAGGAATAGATGCTCTGTGCATCGTCTCCCACGACACAGATGTTCCCGTGACCGGCAGACAGCCGGTTCACGATCCTGTACTGAACATGGTTCGTATCCTGGTATTCGTCCACAAGGATATACTGAAAACGGTCCTGGTAGGTTTCGAGCACCTCCGGGAAGTCCCTGATCAGGATGTGCATATTCAGCAGCAGGTCGTCGAAATCCATGGCATCCGCCTTTTTGCAGCGGATCGCATATAACTTATATATATCCGCCAGCCTGGGACGTCGCGTTCGTTTATCCCGTTCCATCAGCTCCGGGCTCGAAAAATATGCATCCGGTGTGATCAGGTTGTTCTTTACCCATGAGATCCTTCCATGGATTTCCGCCGGTTTGTAGACCTGGTCGTTCAGGTTCAGTTCCCTGACGATCGTTTTTACCAGGCTTCTGGAATCTGCAGTATCATATATCGTATAGCTTTCAGGATAGCCGAGGTGGTGCCCTTCGAAACGAAGTATCCTGGCAAATACGGAATGGAATGTCCCCATCCACAAATGTCTTGCAAGGTCTGCGCCGACAAGCCTGCCTATCCTTTCTTTCATTTCCCTTGCAGCCTTGTTCGTGAAGGTGAGGGCAAGGACCTTTCCGGGGGGGATGCCCCGGCTGAGCAGGTATGCGACCCGGTAGGTCAGCACCCGTGTTTTTCCGGAACCCGCCCCGGCGACCACCAGGCCCGGGCCCTTGTATTCCACAACTGCCTTGTGCTGTGCTTCATTCAGATCTTTAAGGAATTCTGCCGCCATGTGCCTTTGAAGTAGCTGCCAAAATTAGTGATTTTTTGAGCCGCATACATCATCTGTATTGTATATCTTTGCCCCTCCGGTCAATAATAAATAGGGCCCGGACGAGTTTATTAGTTTGTAACCGTCCCAAGCATTCATGAGAAACTCCTGGAAAATCACAGCATATTTCATCCCTTTATGTTCGTATGCCTTGATTTCATGTCAGGCCGCTGCGCAGATCTCGTCTCCGTCCGCAGATTTCAGGGACAGCCTGGCCTACGATATTTTTCCCGGGAAGGACCCGTATTTTGTCTTTTATACACCCGATGCATCGGGGCTCCCGGTCAAGGGCTCCCTGGAGGCGGCTGCCCCGGGAGGCACGGGCCCCTTCGATTTTGCATGGAGCAGGTGGGATACCGCGGGCGCTTCCTTCCAGCCCTACGTTTCGGAGCTTTCGGCGGATGTTTCAGTCATCGGGGATCTCGACCCGGGATGCTACAGTGTGCGCATCACTTCCGTGGATACGGACACCCTCTTCAGGGCATGGGTCTTTACGGACGACCCCCTTGTGGAGGTGCTGAAGGACGAAAACGGGAAAATCATACCTTACAATTATACATGTGATTACCTCGTTCTGAACGGGACAGTGCGTGCGGACACCCTTGTCTATTACGACCTGGCCACCAATGAACCGGATACTCTGGTCAACGGCATGCGCTTCGAATGGACCTCTGACAATGATGATATAGAGATCTTCGGGGCCACAACGCAGCTGGATATTTTTATCTATAACGATCCGAACTATGAATGGTACAGGCGCCCGCCCACAAGGGATACCCGTTTCACCCTGACCGGGGTGGACAGTTTCGGGCTCTCCAGGTCGGACGAGGTCCTTTACGAAAGCGTCCATGTAAGGGCCAGGTTCACCGTGCTGACCGAAGACGAGGAAAATCCCGGGGTATGGATCCCGCAGGAAAACCCTTCCGGGGAAGCCCCTTTGGAAGTGAGGTTCAGAAACCTTTCCGAGAACGGTGTGGAATTCGAGTGGACCCTTGTCGACTCGGCCAAAGCAGGTGCGGTCGAAGACATCGTTACGTATGATCCCGGGGATTCCGTAATGCATACCTATTATTATCCGGGGTATTATTATCCGAAGATGACCGCATACAGTGTGGGGGGAAGTGCGGAGGGATGCCCGGATTTCTTTCCGTTTGCGGACACGAACAGGATAGAGATCGAAGTCTACCCGTCGGACCTGGATGCACCCAACGTGTTCACTCCCGACGGGGACGGGGTCAACGAAGTTTTCAGGGTGAATGCCACGTCGCTGAAGGATTTCAGGATCACCATCTACAACCGCCAGGGAAGGAAGGTCTACGAGCACGAACAAACCGAAGAAAAACTGGAATGGGAAGGCTGGGACGGGACCCTGTTCGGAAACGGGAAAAGGTTTGCCCGGTCCGGGATTTACTACTATGTGATCGAGGCCCTGGGATGGGATGCGGTACATTACCGTGGAAGGGAGCCTTACACGGGCTTCGTCTATCTTATCCGGCCGGCGGAATGACCGCTTATGATTATAATTCCCGATCCTGAATAAAGAATCATAATTTTCTTAAATTTGGCCGTGAACCATTAATCCAGCCGTCATGCAAAGCAGTCGTATCTTCAGAAACAGTACCGTTTTTTTTATAGCGTTCACCCTGGTGTTCCCGTGTATGTCGTGCATGCGCAATACCCGTGAGGACGGACAGGGAAGATTAAGCGAACAAAGCATAAGGGAAGACATAAGTTATTTGTCTGCAGATTCGCTGGAAGGAAGGGCTCCGGGCAGTCACGGAAGCATGATCGCCCGGCGGTATATTGCAGGGCGGATGCAGAAGGCCGGACTTGAGCCCGGTGTGGACGACACAAGTTATTTCCAGCCCTTCGACATGGTAAAGATGGATATGGCCCCGGGGATCGCATTGGGTTTTGCAGCCGGCACGCAGCGCATCAGTCCGGTATATTTTGATGATTATGTGGTTTTTCCGGGCAGGTACGACGAGGAGATCACGGTCAACCGGGCGGAAATGGTATTTGTCGGTTATGGGATCCGGGCAGAAGAATACGGCTGGGATGATTATAAGGACGCCGACGTAAGCGGCAAGATCGTGCTGATCATGAACAATGATCCGGACACCGGTGATCCTGATTTTTTCGGGGGCAAAGCCCGCCTTTATTACGGGCGCTGGGATTATAAATACGAACAGGCGGAAAAAATGGGGGCGGCAGGGGCCATCATCATCCATACCACCGAATCGGCCGGGTATCCCTGGGAGGTGGTTCAAAACAGCTGGTCGGGGTCGCAATTCGAGCTTCCGCGGGAAAACGATTCCGGCATCATGTATAAGGGATGGATTACCGGGGATCTGGCTTACCGTGTATCCGGGATGGCCGGAAGGGACCTTGATGAACTGAGAGCCATGGCCGAGCGGACGGATTTTCAGCCCGTTCCCCTCGATGTGACGGTAGATTGCAGCTTCCGTGTGACCTACGAGACAATCAAGGGATCCAATATCATCGGGGTAATTCCGGGAAGCGATCCGGTCCTGGGCAAACAGGCTGTGGTACTTACGGCACATTACGACCACCTCGGCATAGGGAAGCCCGTACAGGGGGATTCCATTTACAACGGTGCGCTGGACAATGCTTCGGGCGTGGCCTCCGTACTGGCCCTGGCGGAAGCCTTTCAGGCCCGGGAAGAAGCGCCGTGCCGTTCCATCGTGTTTATTACGACTGACGGGGAGGAATCCGGATTGCTGGGCGCATTGAACTATTCGAGGCACCCGACCTTCGCACCTTCGGACATGGCAGCGGACATCAATATAGATGGCATCAATATATGGGGAAAGACACGGGATGTGGTCCTGGTCGGTTACGGCAAGTCGACACTGGATGGGGTGGTGGAAAAATATGCGGATACGCAGGACAGAACCGTCGTTCCCGATCTGACCCCGGAGCAGGGAAGCTTTTATCGTTCCGACCAGTTCTGTCTTGCAAAAATAGGCGTTCCGGCCCTGTACATGGAATCCGGACAGGATTATATAGGAAAGCCCGAGGGCTGGGGTAAACAGGTGCAGGACAAGTGGAGAGAGACACAATACCATCAGCCCAGCGATGAATATGACCCGGCCTGGGACCTCTCAGGATACATGGAGGACATGGATCTCCTTTTCCGGGTAATAGGTGATATTGCCGACAATGACGAAATGCCGGCCTGGCTTCCCGGGGATGAATTCGCAAAGATACGGCAGAACTAAACGGCTGTATTCCCCGTTCCAGCCGGCCGTTTTCTAATTACGATTAGTGGGTATTCGCCGAATGTTCCCAGGAACCGGGGAAATCTGTCTTCAAGGATTTTCAGGAATCCAAGCAGCCTGGCGCCCCACAGGTGCCTGTGGATGTATATTTTCAAAAAGTACTTATTCGTGCTCCTCCAGGAATAGAAACCCATATCGTATACCTGTCCGAAGTTTCTGCGGAACCATCTTAAACTGTGGGCATAGAAATATAGTCTGGGCCTTTTCCGGAATATTCTTGCATATACCTTTCCGGTGAAATGCCTGGCTATCCTGTATACCTGGACCGGGAACAGGGAAATGTTCATAAACCAGCTGTGGTAGAACAGACTGTATACAACGGCCATTCTTTTCCCGGGTTTCAGTACCCTGTGCATTTCTTCAACGGCATTCTTCTGCTCGTTTTTTGGCACATGATACAGCGTGTGTTGACACAATACGGCATCGCATACAGACTCCTTTACAGGGATGTTCGTGATATCACCGCATATATAGATGCCTTTGCGCGGGCTGTAATTTGCTTTTGCGCGGATAAGTGCATTGACGGATATGTCCACACAGATTCTGTATGTATAATTCGAGGAAAGTTCAATATATTCTTCCAGGCCTATGGGCCCTGAACCTACATCAAGGAAATATTCTCCGCCAGGATCCAGGTATTTTCCGGCCCTGGCAAAGGAATGCCTGAGATAGTCCTGTGTTACATCCCTGAAATCTACCCATTTCGGGGAGTCTTCATAGATGCTCAGATTGTTTTTCAGATCGTAATGGATCCGGTTGTAATATTCGAAAACCCTTTTCCTGTCAAACGACATATCATCTTCTTCGGGCTTTCCTTTAATCTTAAGCGCATAGACCGGCAGCAGAAGAATTATATCTTCGACCATGGGATACAGCAGAGTACCTGATTCGTTCAGGAAACCCTCTTTGATTTTCATTGGATGAGAAGAAAAATGACGGATGAATTCCTCTCTCCGGTTCTTCCCGACAGGCAGCAGATTCTCTCCGGATACCGGGCATTGAAGAATGGAATAATCGAATTCCAGCATATTTTGTTTCAGCCAGCTTCTTCCTGGGCTTCGTATGCCCTCAGCAGCTGTTCCTGTATATCCGGCGGTACCTGTGTGTATTCAGAGAATTTCATGTTGTACATGGCGCGCCCGTTGGTAAGTGAGCTCAGCGCCGTAGAGTACTTGCTCATTTCTGCCAGGGGCACCTTGGCGGCTATCTTCTCGAAACCCTTCTCACTGCTCATGCCGAGCACGATGGCCCTTCTTCCCTGCAAATCGCTCATTACATCGCCCATCCTGTCGGCCGGAACAAGGACTTCCAGTTCGTAAACGGGCTCCATGATCTTGGGTCCTGCATTTTTAAAAGCCTCGCGGAATGCATTCCTTCCGGCAAGCTTGAATGAAATTTCGTTTGAGTCTACCGGGTGCATCTTCCCGTCGTAAACGAATACACGGATATCCCTTGCATAGGATCCTGTCAGCGGGCCTTCTTCCATTTTTTCCATGATCCCCTTGAGGATGGCGGGAAGGAACCTGGCATCAATGGACCCTCCGACTATACAATTATAATATATAAGTTTTCCTCCCCACTCCAGGTCAATTTCATCCTTGTTCCGTATGGAAAGCTTGATCTCCCTTCCGTTTACCTTGAACATGGAAGGATCCGATGCACCTTCCAGATAGGGTTCGATAATCATATGAACCTCACCGAACTGGCCGGCGCCGCCGGATTGTTTCTTGTGCCTGTAATCCGCCTGGGCCACTTTCGTAATGGTTTCCCTGTAGGGGATTCTCGGTACGACGAGTTCGGTATCCACCTTGTAGGTGTTATCCAGGTGCCATTTTACAATGTTCAGATGGTGTTCCCCCTGGCCGCCCAGTATGATTTGCTTCAGCTCCTTGGAGTATTCGATCATGACCGTGGGATCTGCCTCGTGTATGCGGGTCAGTGCTTCTCCCAGCTTTTCCTCATCCCCTTCCGTAAGCGGCTTTATGGCGGTTCTGTACTTGTACTCGGGGAAACGGGTGTCCGTGAACATCAGGCCGGTATTCACGGAAAGCGTATGGTTTGTTTTTGTGTTCTTCAGTTTTACGGTTGCTCCCATGTCCCCGGCGTCCATCTCCCCGGTTTTATTCCTTGTTTTTCCTGCCACTACAAACAGCTGCGAGATTCTTTCCTTTGTGCGCGTATTGTTGTTGTTCAGGTCCATTCCTTCCGTGACTTTTCCTGAAACGACCTTGAAATAACTGATCTCCCCGATGTGCGATTCATACTCTGCCTTGAAAACCAGCAGCGAGGTTTCCCCCGAGGGATCACATTTCACGATCTTCCCCTCCGTGGTCTTTTCACCTTCCCTGTCGCAGGGGGAGGGGAACACATTCGTAATAAATTCAAGCAGCCTGGAAATGCCTGTGTCGTTTTTGGCCGATGAGCAGAGCACCGGGCTTATCCCGTTTTCGATCAGCCCCCTGGTAATGCCCTTTCTCATTTCGTCCTCACTGAGCGATTCTTTTTCAAAAAAGAGTTCCATCAGGGATTCGTCGTTTTCCGCAGCTTTTTCAACCAGTTCAGCATGCAGGGCTTCGGCCGTCTTTTTCTGCTGGTCGGGTATTTCCGTGATTTCCGGTTTCCCGCCGGCTTTCGGATACCTGTACATTTTCATTTGCAGAACATCGATGATCGAGTCAAAAGCGGGACCCGCATTCACGGGGTACTGGACCTGTGCGAACCTGCTTCCGGAACGCTCCTTGATGGATTCAACGCTTGTCTCGAAATTGGCGTGGTCATGATCGCATTTGTTGACCACGTAAACAACGGGTATGTTTGCCTCTTCCGCATACCTCTGGTGGATCTCTGTCCCCACCTCCACTCCGTTCTGGGCGTTGACCAGCATCAGGGCAACATCCGAAACGCGAAGGCTCGATACCACGCCCCCGATAAAATCGTCGGCGCCGGGTGCATCCAGTATATTTATCTTTTTCCCGTTAAACTCAGTATAGCAGAGGGTTGAATAAACGGATCTTGCATTCTCCTGTTCGATCTCCCTGAAGTCAGAAACGGTATTCTTTTGATCTATATCTCCTTTCCTTGCAATCACTCCGCCTTCGAGCATCATGGCTTCGGCCAGGGTGGTTTTTCCTGAGCCGGAGTTGCCCAGCAGAACGATGTTTTTTACCTGATCGGTTTGGTACGTTTTCATGGATTTGCAAAAGTAATATTTTTTTAAAAAGTACCAAGCTGACCGGCATATTTAAGACCCGGTAATCCGGGTCCGTTTTGACCCCTGAAAATGCCTCCTGAAAGGCTGAAAAAAACCCTGTAAAATCATCTGTAATACCAGTAAAATCAATGTAAAGACGAAATCCATGGAAATTCATATATTTTTTTGTTGTTTTTAAAAAAAAAAGGATACCTTTGCGAACCGATTTACTAAAGTATTTATTGTGCCTACAATACAGCAGTTAGTCAGAAAAGGAAGGCAGAAAAATATTGAAAAAAGCAAGGCTCCTGCACTGGATTCTTGCCCCCAGAGAAGAGGTGTCTGCGTGCGTGTTTATACAACCACACCAAAGAAGCCCAATTCTGCGATGAGAAAAGTGGCCAGGGTCAGGTTGACCAATCAGAAGGAGGTGAACGCGTACATACCCGGAGAGGGGCATAATCTTCAGGAACACTCCATTGTTCTTATACGCGGCGGAAGGGTGAAAGACCTGCCGGGTGTCAGGTACCACCTGATCCGTGGTGCCCTGGATACATCAGGAGTGGAAGACCGTACGCAGCGGCGTTCAAAATATGGTGCGAAAAAGCCGAGGAAATAAAAAGGATACATGGATTTCAATATATGAGAAAGGGAAGACCAAAAAAGCGGATTTTGCTGCCTGACCCGAGATTCAACGACAGTCTGGTCACCCAGTTTGTGAACAATCTGATGTTGCGTGGGAAAAAAAGCCTGGCCTTCAGGATCTTTTACGGGGCCATGGACATTGTCGGGGAAAAGGTAAAGGATGATGACAAGTCGCCCCTTGATATATGGAAGCAGGCGCTGAGTAACATCACCCCGCAGGTGGAGGTAAAAAGCCGCAGGGTGGGAGGTGCCACATTCCAGGTGCCCATCGAGGTTCGCCAGGAAAGAAAAGTTGCGCTCAGCATGAAGAACATGATCCATTTTGCAAGGCAGCGGTCGGGCAGGTCTATGAGCGAGAAACTGGCAGCAGAGATCGTTGCCGCTTACAACCAGGAAGGCGGAGCCTTCAAAAGGAAGGAAGATATGCACAGGATGGCTGAAGCAAATAAGGCATTTGCACATTTCAGAATATAAAACACCGAGGATTGAGAAGGTTGCATCCAAGTCATGAACAACGACCTGAAATATACGAGGAATATCGGCATTATGGCTCATATAGATGCCGGGAAGACCACTACGACAGAACGGATCCTGTTCTACACGGGTCTTACCCATCGTATGGGAGAGGTGCATGACGGGGCGGCAACAATGGATTGGATGATACAGGAGAAGGAGCGGGGCATAACCATTACCTCTGCAGCTACAACTTCTTTCTGGAAATACAAAGATCAGGAGTACAAGATCAACATTATAGATACGCCGGGACATGTTGACTTTACCGTTGAAGTAGAGAGGTCACTGAGGGTACTTGACGGTACGATTGCCGTCTTTTGTGCCGTGGGAGGGGTGGAGCCGCAGTCGGAAACCGTGTGGAGGCAGGCAGACAAATACAGGGTACCCAGGATTGCGTTTGTCAATAAAATGGACCGCGTCGGGGCGGATTTTTTTCGTGTCGTTACCGAGATCAGGGAGAAGCTCGGTGCCAAACCGGTGCCCATGCAGATCCCGATCGGGGCCGAAGACGGTTTCAAAGGCGTGATCGACCTGATAGAACGGCGGGCCATTGTATGGGTGGAAGATGAGACGCTGGGCATGAAATATGAATATACGGATATTCCGGAAGATCTCGTCGAAATGACGGAAGAGTGGAGGGAAAAACTTGTCGAGGCGGTTTGCGAACAGGATGACGATCTTCTGGAAAGGTTCTTTGAGGACAGGGAATCCATAACGGTTGAGGAGTTTATGGAAGTTACACGAAAAGCGGTGATAGATCTTAAGATCGTTCCTGTATTATGTGGTGCCGCATTCAGGAACAAAGGGATACAGAGGTTGCTCGATACCATAGTGGCTTTGCTTCCCAGCCCGCTTGACGTGGGGGCGGTCACCGGATACAACCCGTATACAAAGAAGGAGGAAGACCGGGAAGCTGACCCGGAAGAACCGCTGACCACATTGGCGTTCAAGATTGCCACAGACCCGTTCGTAGGGCGGCTGGCCTATCTGAGGGTTTATTCCGGGGTATTAAGTGCAAATGACCAGGTGTTGAATTCCAGGACCAATAAAAAAGAGAGGATCACGAGGTTGTATCAGATGCATGCCAATAAGCAGAACCCAAAGCAGAAGATAGAAGCAGGGGACATCTGCGCAGTAGTGGGTTTCAAAGACATTAAGACAGGCGATACGCTCTGTGATCCTAAAAAGCCCATAGCACTTGAGACCATGATTTTTCCGGATCCCGTGATCAGCATTGCGGTGGAACCGAAAACACAGGATGATATTGACAAGCTGGGAATAGCCCTCGGGAAACTGACCGAGGAAGACCCGACCTTTCGTGTGGAGTTGAACCCCGATACCGGTCAGACCATCATCAACGGGATGGGGGAACTGCACCTCGAGATCCTGATTGACCGGTTGAAAAGGGAGTTCAAGGTGGAAATCAACCAGGGCGTACCCCAGGTAAATTACAAGGAAGCGATCACGGTGGCGGTCGAACACCGCGAGGTTTTTAAAAAGCAGACAGGCGGAAGGGGAAAATTTGCAGATATCATTTTCACCATCGAGCCTGCCGATGACGGTGTTTCCGGGCTTCAGTTCGTGAACGAGGTAAAAGGAGGGAATGTTCCGAAGGAATACATACCTTCGGTTGAAAAGGGATTCCGGGAGGCCATGCAGAACGGTCCCCTGGCATCTTTTCCGCTGGAATCACTGAAGGTGACCTTGCAGGACGGTTCGTTCCATCCTGTTGACTCGGACCAGCTTGCATTTGAAATGGCCGCAAAGACAGGATTCAGGAATGCGGTCAGAAAGGCTGCAGTCGTGCTGATGGAACCCATCATGTCAGCCGAGGTGGTTACCCCTGAAGAATACATGGGAGATATCATTTCTGATTTCAACCGGCGCAGGGGGCAGGTGGAAGGGATGGAAAGCAGGGCAGGCGCACGTGTCATCAAGGCAAAAGTGCCGCTGGCTGAAAAGTTCGGTTACGTAACCGTATTGCGGACGCTGACTTCGGGAAGGGCAACTTCAACCATGGAGTTCTCACATTACGAGGAGGTGCCGCCTGAGATATCAAATCAGTTGCTTGAGAAGATGCAGGGCAGGAAATTGTTTGTTTAAACATTATGTTAATTCATTGTTTGGATGAGCCAGAAGATCAGAATTAAACTTAAGTCGTACGATCACAGCCTGGTTGACAAGTCAGCCGAAAAGATCGTAAAGACGGTGAAATCAACCGGTGCGGTAGTCAGCGGACCCATTCCGCTTCCCACGCATAAACGGGTATTTACCGTATTGCGGTCGACATTTGTGAACAAGAAGGCAAGGGACCAGTACGAATTAAGCTCCTATAAGAGATTGCTGGATATTTACAGTTCCACCCCGAAAACCATAGATGCGTTGATGAAACTGGAACTCCCCAGCGGTGTGGAGGTAGAAATAAAGGTATAATATAAATTACACCCGTAAGATGCCAGGATTAATAGGTAAGAAGGTAGGCATGATCTCCGTTTTCGATGAGCAGGGGAAAAATATACCGTGTACTGTGATCGAAGTGGGCCCCAATGTGGTTACCCAGATAAAGACCAGGGAGACAGACGGATATAATGCTGTGCAGCTTTCCTATGGCGAGAGGAAAGTGAAGCATACAAACCGCGCCATGGCAGGGCATTTCAAGAAAGCAAAGACCACGCCCAAGAAAAAGACCATTGAGCTGAAAGGATTTGTAAAGGACTGGAAACCTGGCGATATCATCACAGTCGACTATTTTCATGACGATACATGGCTGGATGTTTCAGGCATCTCGAAGGGGAAGGGATTCCAGGGGGTTGTCAAGAGGCATGCGTTTGCAGGTGTAAATGATGCAACTCACGGCCAGCATAACCGGAACAGGGCACCCGGATCCCTGGGCGCTTCGTCTCATCCTTCCCGCGTTTTCAAAGGCATGAAAATGGGCGGCAGAACAGGTGGTGAAAATGTCAAGATCCTCAACCTGCGCGTGGTAAAAATTATTCCTGACGAAAACCTGCTGCTGCTTAAAGGATCTGTACCGGGAGCCAACGGATCGTATTTAGTCATTGAGAAATAATGAAGTTACCTGTTTTAAATACAGCCGGAGATGACACCGGGAAAAAGGTGGATCTGGATAAGGATATTTTCGGTATGGAACCGAATGATCATGCCATATACCTGGATGTGAAACAATTTCTGGCCAACAGCCGGCAGGGCACAAGTAAAACCAGGGAACGCTCCGAGGTCACCGGAAGTACCCGTAAGATCAAGAGACAGAAGGGTACGGGTACGGCCCGTGCCGGGGATATAAAAAATCCCATTTTCAGGGGAGGTGGAAGGACTTTCGGTCCCAGGCCCAGAAGCCACGGTTTCAAACTGAACAGGAAGGTGAAGCAGATTGCCAGGAAATCGGCCCTGAGTTATAAGGCACGGGACAAGGGTATCATGATCCTTGAGGATTTCTCCATGGATTCCGCCAGGACCAGGGAATTGAACGATATCCGTAAAAACCTGGACATAGACAACAGGAAATCATTACTGGTGTTGCCCGAACCCGATAAGAACATATGGCTGTCGTCACGAAATCTGGATAACGCAAAAGTCGTTTCAGTTACCGAGCTGAACACATATGATATCATGAATGCTTCGGTTGTGGTCTTTGTTGAGAGTTCCATAAACCTTCTGCAGAAGAGTGGACAGTAAAATGAATTGATATGGACATATTGTTAAAACCCATTGTCACGGAAAAAATGACCGGCCTTGGAGAAGACATGAACAGGTATGGATTCCTTGTCCATAAGAATGCGAATAAGATCCAGATCAGGCAGGCTGTTGAAAAAATGTACGGGGTAAGCGTGACCTCTGTAAATACTATGAATTACGGAGGAAAGATCAAATCCCGTTATACGAAGTCAGGCATCGTCACGGGAAAAACAAATACATACAAGAAAGCGATCGTTACGCTGGCTGAAGGCGAGACCATCGATTTCTACAGCAATATTTGACGGAAAATGGCAGTACGAAAATTCAAACCTGTTACTCCGGGGCAGAGACAGAAGCTGATCAGTACATTTGAGGAGATCACAAGAGGTACTCCTGAAAAATCACTGGTGAAGCCTCAGAAAAAAACAGGAGGTCGCAACAATGCAGGTAAAATGACCCTCAGGTACAGGGGTGGAGGTCATAAGAAAAGATACAGGGAGGTTGATTTTTACCGGAATAAAGACGGTGTGTCCGCGGTGGTAAAAACGCTGGAGTATGACCCCAACCGTTCCGCCTGGATTGCGCTGGTGGTCTATGAAGACGGGGAAAAGAGGTACATCATAGCACCACAGGGTTTGAAAGTCGGGCAAAAAATCATGTCCGGCAAAGGGGCTTCACCGGACGTCGGGAACGCTTTAATGCTGGCAGATATGCCGCTCGGCACCATCGTTCATAATATTGAAATGAAGCCGGGTCAGGGTGCCGTGCTGGCCCGAAGCGCCGGTTCCTATGCCCAGCTGACCTCCAGGGATGGGAAATATGCCATCATCAAACTTCCTTCCGGTGAGTCAAGGATGCTCCTGACAGGCTGCAGGGCCACGGTCGGTACCGTATCCAATCCCGATCATGATCTGGAAAAATCAGGGAAAGCCGGAAGAAACCGCTGGCTGGGACACAGACCCAGGGTCCGGGGAGTGGCAATGAATCCCGTAGACCATCCAATGGGTGGAGGAGAAGGACGCGCTTCAGGTGGTCATCCGAGATCACGGACGGGAATACTGGCCAAAGGGTACAAGACCCGGTCTAAAAAGAAGCTTTCGAACAAATATATTGTGGAGACAAGGAAAAGGAAATAATTAAATCTGACTGAGGATGAGCCGTTCACTGAAAAAAGGTCCATTTATTGATTTTAAACTGGAAAAAAGAATTACGGAGATGAATGATTCGGGCAAGAAATCGGTCGTCAAGACCTGGTCCAGAAGATCTGTGATCTCTCCCGATTTTGTGGGACATACCGTAGCCGTACACAACGGCAATAAGTTCATCCCTGTATATATCACTGAAAACATGGTCGGGCATAAACTCGGGGAATTTGCGCCCACCAGGATATTCCGGGGGCATGGAGGGAAGGCACGATAGCGTTGTTCCCGCCTGTGGAAGGCCTGGCGAATGTTAACACGAAATAATGACTCGTAAATGGGAGTAAGAAAAAGAGAAAGAGCGAATCAAATAAAAGAACAGAAACAGAAAAAGTATTTTGCTGTTCTGAAAAATTGTCCGACCTCACCAAGGAAGATGAGGCTGCTTGCAGACCTGATTCGTGGCGAAGAGGTGAACAAGGCGCTGGATATTCTGAAATTCAACAGGAAGGAGGCTTCGAACAGTTTGGAAAAGCTGATTCTTTCCGCCATATCAAACTGGCAGAACAAGAATGAAGGGGTCAGGATTGAAGACAGCCATTTATATGTGAAGGAGATTTTTGTGGACAGTGGCAGGATACTGAAAAGATTGCGGCCGGCTCCTCAGGGCAGAGCGCACCGGATCCGGAAAAGATCGAATCACGTCACAGTGGTTCTGGATAACGCCAATATAACCAACGAAGAATAAACAATACATGGGACAGAAAGCCAACCCTATATCAAACCGCCTGGGAATCATCAAGGGATGGGATTCAAACTGGTATGGAGGGAATGATTATTCAACAAAACTGGTGGAAGACAACAGCATCCGTGAATACCTCAATGCCAGGCTTGCAAAAGCCAGCATTTCCAAGATCATCATCGAGCGTACGCTGAAGCTGATCACCGTTACTGTGAATACTGCCAGGCCGGGTATCATTATCGGAAAAGGAGGGCAGGAAGTGGACAAGCTGAAGGAGGAATTAAAGAAAATCACAAAAAAGGAAGTTCAGATCAATATATATGAAGTTAAGAGACCTGAACTGGATGCCACCATTGTAGCCAGTAATATTGCACGGCAGGTGGAGGGGAAAATATCTTTCCGCAGGGCGATCAAAATGGCCATTGCTTCCACGATGAGGATGGGCGCCGAGGGAATCAAGGTGCTGATTTCCGGGCGGCTGGGCGGTGCAGAAATGGCGCGTTCCGAAATATACAAGGAAGGGCGTATCCCCCTGCATACACTTAGGGCGGATATCGATTATGCCACCTGTGAAGCGAATACCAAAGTGGGTGTCATAGGCATTAAGGTCTGGATCTGTAACGGGGAGGTTTTCGGGAAAAGGGATCTTTCTCCCAATATCGGTGTAAAAAGCGGAAGGCCGAAGGGCGGTGGTTATAAAAAAAGAAGAAAATAACGCTTTAAATAAGAGGACAGCATGTTACAACCGAAGAAAACCAAATACAGAAGAAGGCAAAAAGGCCGCATGAAGGGAAATTCGCAGAGAGGAAATCAGCTGGCGTTTGGTTCTTTCGGAATCAAGGCGCTTCAATCGGCCTGGCTCACCGGACGCCAGATCGAAGCAACCAGGCAGGCCGTGACAAGGCATATGAAAAGGGAAGGCCAGCTCTGGATCAGGGTGTTCCCTGATAAGCCGATTACCAAGAAACCTGCAGAAGTCAGGATGGGCAAGGGGAAAGGCGCTCCGGAAGGATTTGTGGTCCCCGTTACGCCGGGAAGGATCATCATGGAAATAGAAGGCGTTCCTTTCACGGTGGCACGGGAAGCGCTGAGGCTCGGGTCGCAGAAACTCCCGATCACGACAAAGTTCGTGGTTCGTAATGATTATTCGGAAAGCATGAATTAACAGCATTGCAGGAGTACGGCAACAAAAACATAAAAACAATCGTATTGGAGTGAAAAATTCAGAAATAATTGAATTGACAGACCAGGAGCTGTCGGAGCGACTGGATAATGAACAGGATTATTTGAGCCGGCTGAAAATGAACCATGCCATTTCACCACTCGACAATCCTAATAAAATAACGGAAGCCAGAAGAAATGTCGCAAGGCTTCTGACGGAATTAAATCGCAGGAACAGGACAGAACAGCCTGAATCTGCGAAAAGCGAATAAGCAGCAATGGAAAGAAATTTAAGAAGAGAACGAATCGGTATGGTTGTCAGCAACAAGATGGAAAGATCCATTATAGTTGCAGTAAAAAGGAAGGTTAAGCATCCCATTTACGGGAAATTCGTGAATAGAACAACACGCTTTGTGGCACATGATGCCGAGAATGCATGCAATATAGGCGACACGGTGAAAATCGCGGAAACCCGCCCGCTTAGCAAAACAAAGAACTGGAGGCTGGTGGAAATCGTTGAAAGAGCAAAATAGAAATGATACAGCAGGAGAGCAAACTGGCAGTTGCAGATAACAGCGGAGCAAAAGAGGTACTTTGCATCCGTGTGCTGGGCGGAACGCGCAGGCGTTATGCCTCCCTCGGCGATAAGATCGTGGTTACAGTGAAAACATCCCTGCCTGCAAGCGAAGTTAAGAAAGGTACTGTTTCCAGGGCCGTTGTCGTCCGTACCAAGAAAGAAGTCAGAAGAGCGGACGGAAGCTATATCCGGTTTGATGACAATGCAGTTGTTTTGCTGAACAACCTTGACGAGATACGCGGGACCCGGATATTCGGTCCCGTTGCCCGTGAACTGCGGGACAAATACATGAAAATCGTTTCACTGGCACCCGAAGTACTGTAATGACCATCAATGATTTTAAAAAGATGAATAACAAGCTGCACATCAGGAAAGGCGATACCGTTTATGTGAATGCGGGTGACCACAAGGGACGGCAGGGACGTGTCCTGCAGGTGATCAGGAAGGAGAACAAGGCCATCGTGGAAGGAGTCAACATGGTGTCGAAGCACACCAAGCCGAACGCCCAGTATCCACAGGGCGGCATCATTAAAAAGGAAGCTCCCGTGCACATATCAAACCTGATGCTGATTGACGGTGCAAGCGGAGAGCCCACCCGTATCGGGCGGAAGTTGAATGACAAGAATAAAAAAATCAGATATTCAAAGAAATCAGGAGAGGAGATCAAGTAATGGTCTATATACCGGAATTAAAGAGAAAATACAAAGAGGATATCATTCCTGCCCTGATGAAGGTCTTCGGGTATAAGTCCGTTATGCAGGTGCCCCGCCTCGAAAAGATCGTCCTTAATCAGGGCGTCGGACAGGCAGTGGCCGATAAGAAACTGGTGGATGTTGCACAGGAGGAGCTTACCCTGATCTCAGGACAAAAGGCCGTGCAAACCAGCTCTAAGAAAGACATTTCGAACTTCAAGCTGAGGAGGAAAATGCCCATCGGGACCCGTGTGACGCTGCGCCGTGACCGCATGTACGAATTCCTGGAAAGGCTAATCAACGTGGCCCTTCCCCGGATCCGGGATTTCAAGGGCGTAAGCACCAGAATGGATGGAAGGGGGAATTATACGATGGGAATTACCGAACAGATCATTTTCCCGGAGATAGATATTGACAAGATCAACAGGATAAACGGCCTGGAAGTTACAATCGTAACCACAGCAGGCACGGATGAAGAATGCCTTGCATTGCTGAAGGAATTTGGAATCCCGTTTAAAAAACAATAAAATGGCAAAAGAATCAATGAAAGCCCGCGAGATAAAGCGGAAGGAACTGGTCGACAGGTATGCTGCAAAGAGAGCCCGGCTTAAGGCCGAAGGGGATTATGTCGGACTTAGCCGTCTGCCCAGAAATTCCAACCCGACCCGTTTGCATAACCGTTGCAAACTGACCGGAAGGCCCAAAGGATATATCAGGCAGTTCGGGATTTCAAGGATCACCTTCCGGGAGATGGCATCCTCCGGTATGATTCCAGGTGTGAAAAAAGCGAGCTGGTAAAAACGTTTTAATAAAGAGCAAATAACATTTATAAATATGACGGATCCGATATCAGATTATTTGACCAGGGTCAGGAACGCCATTATTGCCGGACATGAGGTAGTTGAGATTCCTGCATCCGGCATGAAGAAGGAAATCACCAGGATCCTTTACGACAAGGGATATATCCTGAGTTATAAATTTGAGGAGGATAATAAGCAGGGTATAATAAGGATTGCCCTGAAGTACCATCCTGAAACCAAGGCTTCAGCCATCAGGAAATTACAGCGTGTCAGCCGGCCGGGGCTCCGGAAATACGCGAATGCCAGGGAATTGCCGCGTGTGCTGAACGGTCTGGGAATTGCCATTATTTCCACTTCACAGGGTGTGATGACCGACAAGGAAGCAAGAAAGTACAATGTGGGGGGTGAAGTAATCTGTTTCGTTCATTAAAATGAGGAGGGACACATGTCAAGGATAGGATATTTACCCGTTGAGATACCTGAAGGTGTATCGCTGACCGTGGACAAGAACAACCTGGTCGTGGCCAAAGGCCCGCAGGGGGAGTTGTCACAGCAGGTGGACAAGGATATGAAGATCAGCATCCGGGACGGACAGCTGACCGTTGACAGGACATCCGAGGAGAAATCACATAAGGCCCGACACGGGCTGTACCGCTCACTGATCGCCAATATGGTCACAGGCGTATCGGAGGGATATGAGATCAGGCAGGAATTCGTGGGAGTGGGCTACAGGGCCGAAGCCAGGGGGCAGAGACTTGAAATGAGCCTTGGATTTTCAAATGACATCATACTGGAACTTCCTCCCGAAGTGAAGGTGGAAGCCCACACCGAACGCCGTGCCAATCCCATCGTAACGCTCAGAAGTGCCGATAAGCAGCTGCTGGGACACGTGGCCGCCAAGATCAGGTCGCTCCGGCCGCCGGAGCCATATAAGGGGAAAGGGATCAAATTTGTGGGTGAGCAGTTGCGTCGTAAGGCCGGGAAGGCTGCAAGTGTCTAAATCCTTAAACGATTGATTGAGATGGCTTTATCGAAAACATCCAGAAGAAAAAAGATAAGAATGCGGATCAGGAAAAACATCCGCGGCACAAGTGAAAAACCCCGTATGAGTGTTTTCAGGAGCAACAGGCAGATCTACGTGCAGCTTATTGACGATCTGAAAGGTGAGACCCTGGCCTCTGCCTCTTCAAGAAACAAAGAAGTGGCCGGAAAAAAAAGTGTGAACAAAGGCGAACAGGCCAAACTGGTGGGGAAACTGATCGCTGAAAAATCCCTGGCCAGGGGTATAGAAACCGTGGTGTTCGACAGGAGCGGCTACCTGTATCACGGCAGGGTCAAATTGCTGGCTGATTCCGCCAGGGAAAACGGACTTAAATTTTAGGGAAATATGACGACAAGCATCAGAAGAGTAAAAACAAGTGATCTTGAACTGAAAGACCGTCTGGTGAGCATACAGCGGGTTACCAAGGTGACAAAGGGAGGGCGGACCTTCAGTTTTTCGGCCATTGTGGTTGTCGGCAACGAGGACGGGATCGTGGGGCACGGACTCGGGAAAGCCAACGAGGTGACGACGGCCATTGCCAAAGGGATAGAGGATGCCAAGAAGAACCTCATCAAGGTACCCATATATAAGGGGACCATACCGCATGAACAATATGCCAAGTATGGAGGGGCTTCGGTATTCATCAAGCCTGCTTCGGGCGGTACCGGGGTGAAAGCCGGAGGTGCCATGCGTGCCGTCCTCGAATCCGTGGGAGTGAAGGATGTGCTTGCCAAGTCGAAAGGATCGTCGAATCCGCATAACCTGGTAAAAGCGACCTTCAGGGCACTGATGGACTTGAGGGATGCCAGCCTTGTGGCCGTACATAGAGGGATTACCATGGACAAGGTTTTCAACGGGTAAAAAACGCATAGAAGTGAACGAATCATCATGACAAAGATCAGGATCACACAGATAAAGAGCAGGATCGGGAGCACATCGAGGCAGAAGCGAACGCTGGATGCACTTGGTTTGCGCAAGACCTTGAGTTCTGTGGAACTGGATGCCAGTCCACAGATCCTCGGTATGGTAAACAAGGTGAGACATTTGCTCAGAATAGAGGAATTGTAATGCGGGTTTCAAAACAACAGCTATGGATTTACATAATTTAAAGCCGGCAAAAGGATCTGTCAAAAAGGACAGGAGGCTTGGAAGGGGACAGGGATCCGGGAGAGGCGGCACATCTACACGCGGGCACAAGGGCCAGAAATCACGCTCGGGGTATTCCCGGACGATTGGATTCGAAGGCGGCCAGATGCCCCTGCAGCGCCGTGTTCCCAAGCATGGCTTTAAAAATATAAACCGGAAGGCGTACAAGGGGGTGAACCTTTCGACCCTTGAGGAACTGGCAGAAAAGAATAAACTGAAGAAGATTGATATACAGATCCTTTTTAAAGCCGGGCTGACATCCGGGAACAGCCTTGTAAAAATACTCGGCAACGGGAAACTGACCAGACCACTGGATGTAAAAGCACATGCATTCAGTGCATCGGCCAGGAAAGCCATTGAAGCAGCAGGGGGCACCATCGAAAAAATAGAGACGCATGAGGTCGTTTATTGAGACATTAAAGAACATCTGGAGGATTGAAGACCTGCGCAAAAGGATACTTTACACCCTTGGCATTCTTCTGATTTACAGGCTGGGATCCTTCGTTACTCTGCCGGGGATTGATCCTGCACAGCTTACAAACCTGAAACAGCAGACTTCGACAGGCGTACTCGGCCTGCTCGACATGTTTTCCGGGGGCGCCTTTTCGAATGCCTCCATATTTGCACTGGGGATCATGCCCTATATTTCCGCCTCCATCGTTGTACAGCTGCTGGGTATCGCCGTACCCTATTTCCAGCGTCTGCAGAAAGAAGGGGAGAGCGGACGCAGAAAACAAAACCAGATCACACGGTATCTGACGGTATTTATCCTGCTGCTCCAGGCGCCCTCATACCTGGTCAACCTGCAAAGAACCATTCCGGCATCCGCCTTTATCATACCGGGTGCGTTTTTCAAGGTTTCCTCGGTGATTATCCTTACGGCGGGAACCATGTTCGTGATGTGGCTCGGGGAAAGGATCACCGACCGGGGAATAGGCAATGGCATCAGCCTGATCATAATGATCGGGATCATCGCGAGGCTGCCCTTTGCCTTTTTTGCCGAATTGGGGGCCAGGCTCGAACAGCAGGGAGGGGGCCTTGTGGCTTTACTTATCGAAATTGTATTGCTTGTCGTGGTGTCCATGCTTTCCATCCTGCTTATACAGGGGACAAGACGCATTCCCGTGCAGTATGCGAAACGGATTGTCGGGAACAAGCAGTACGGAGGTGTGCGCCAGTACATTCCCCTGAAAGTGAATGCAGCAGGTGTGATGCCTATCATCTTTGCACAGGCACTGATGTTTGTCCCTATTACCATCGCAGGGTTTTCGAACTCTGAAATCGTGAAGGGCTTCGCAGCCGCGTTTGTCAACTTCACGGGTTTCTGGTATAACATGGTGTTTGCCATCATGATCATACTGTTTACTTATTTCTATACTGCGGTAACCATCAATCCGACCCAGATGGCTGAGGATATGAAACGCAACGGCGGATTCATCCCGGGTGTAAAACCGGGACGGAAGACGGTGGAATTCCTGGATACAATCATGTCGAGGATTACCCTTCCGGGATCCATCTTCCTTGCATTCGTCGCCATCATGCCTGCATTTGCACAGCTGGCCGGGGTGACCAGTTCCTTTTCGCGGTTCTACGGAGGCACCTCCCTGCTGATCATGGTGGGCGTAGTGCTGGATACACTGCAGCAGATAGAGAGCCACCTGCTGATGAGACATTATGACGGACTGATGAAATCAGGCAGGATAAAAGGCAGGACAGGCAGTGCCGTCTCCGCAATTTAGAGGAAACGTTCTTTGATGATATTGATTAAGACAGAAAAGGAGATAGAATTGCTGCAAGCAAGCAATGATCTTGTTTCCAGAACACTTGCAGAAGTGGCCAGGGCCATTGCCCCGGGGGTAACGACCCTTTCCCTTGATAAAATTGCCGAAGAATACATCAGGGATCATGGAGGCGTTCCCGGGTTTCTGGGATACAACGGTTTCCCTGCCACACTCTGCACATCGGTAAACGATGAAGTTGTGCACGGGATACCGTCCGGTTACCGGTTGAAAGAGGGGGACATACTTTCGGTAGACTGCGGGGTGAACCTGAACGGATTTTTCGGTGATTCGGCCTACACTTTTTCTGTTGGCAAACCTGCAGCCGGCTGGAAAGACCTTATGACCTGCACGAAGGAATCCTTGTACAAGGGGATAGAAAAAGCCGTGTCGGGAAACAGGGTCGGAGATATCGGACAGGCCGTACAGCAGCATGCGGAAAAATCCGGGTATTCGGTTGTCAGGGAAATGGTCGGGCATGGCATAGGGAAACAATTGCATGAGGAACCGGAAGTCCCGAATTACGGGAAACGGGGAAGCGGGATAAGGCTTAAGGAAGGCATGACACTTTGCATAGAACCCATGATCAACCTGGGGACGAGATATATTCTTCAGGATGCCGATGGATGGACGATAAGGACAAGGGACAAGCAGCCTTCTGCACATTATGAGCTGGCCATCGCAATAGGAAAGGATAAGGCCATTGTCCTTTCCACATTTAAGTACATTGAAGAAGTCTTAAATTAAATAAAGAACAATGACAAAGCAACCCTCGATTGAACAGGACGGAACAATTACGGAAGCATTGTCAAATGCCATGTTCAGGGTGGAGCTTGAGAACGGGCACGTGATTACGGCCCATATCTCCGGCAAGATGAGAATGCATTATATTAAGCTTCTGCCGGGTGACAGGGTCAAGGTGGAAATGTCTCCATACGACCTGACAAAGGGAAGAATAACGTTCAGATATAAATAGGGAAGAAACAATGAAAGTTCGCGCTTCTGTAAAGAAAAGGACCTCTGATTGCAAAATCGTCCGGAGGAAGGGCAGGTTGTATGTGATCAACAAAAAAAACCCGAAGTTTAAACAGCGGCAGGGATAAAATATTGTATCTTTGCACACCATTTTATAATGATTCAGGGATATGGCAAGAATTGTAGGCGTTGATTTACCGAAAAACAAACGGGGTGAAATCGGACTGACCTATATTTACGGCATTGGCAGGAGTACTGCCCGGAAGATACTTGATGAAGCTGCAATCGACAGGAATATTCTGGTCAAGGACTGGTCGGATGACCAGACCACCAGGATTCGTGAGATCATCAATAACAATGTCAAGGTGGAAGGTGAACTGAGATCTGCCGTGCAACTGAATATCAAACGGCTCATGGATATCGGAAGTTACCGCGGGATCCGTCACCGGACAGGGATGCCGGTTCGCGGACAGAGCACCAAAAATAATGCACGGACCCGGAAGGGAAGGAGAAAAACCATTGCGAACAAGAAAAAAGCAGCAGCAAAGAAATAAGGTATGGCTAAGAAAACGGGGACATCAAGGAAAAGAACAGTACGTGTTGAACCGACCGGGCAGGTACATATAAATGCCTCTTTCAACAATATTATCATCAGCTTTACGAACAATTCAGGGCAGATAATATCATGGTCGTCGGCAGGAAAAATGGGTTTCAGGGGATCCAAGAAAAACACACCCTATGCAGCCCAGCTGGCAGCCCAGGACAGTACAAAATCGGCTTATGACCTCGGACTCAGGAAGGTTAAGGTTTATGTAAAGGGGCCGGGTGCCGGCCGCGAGTCTGCCATCAGGACCATTCATTCAAACGGCATTGAAGTAACAGAAATCGTGGACGTAACGCCCTTGCCGCACAATGGTTGCCGTCCGCCCAAGAGAAGGAGAGTATAATTACAACCGGGAAGTAAAAGAGATATAGATGGCAAGATACAGAGGCCCGCGAACCAAGATTGCAAGGAAATTCGGAGACCCGATTTTCGGTCCCGACAAGGTTCTTGAAAAGAAAGCATACCCTCCCGGAATGCATGGAGCCAATAAGAGGAGGAGAAAACAATCCGAATACGGAATCCAGCTTAAGGAAAAACAAAAGGCAAAATATACGTACGGCGTACTGGAAAGACAATTTTCCAGACTGTTCGAAAAGGCACAGAGAAGCAAGGGGATTACGGGTGAAGTGCTGCTTCAGTTACTTGAATCCAGGCTCGACAATGTCGTATACCGTCTGGGGATTTCGCCAACAAGATCCGGTGCAAGGCAACTGGTTTCTCACAGGCATATTACGGTAAACGGTCAGGTCGTGAACATTCCTTCCTATACGCTGAAACCCGGAGATATTGTGGGTGTAAGGGAGAAGTCGAAGTCCCTTGAATCCATTTCGGAATCCCTGGGCGGAACCCAGGGGGCAGCATCTTCCTGGCTTGAATGGGATTCTGCCCGGTTGAGCGGGAAATTCCTGAACCGTCCCGAAAGGGAAGAAATTCCCGAGAACATCAGGGAACAGTTGATTGTCGAATTATATTCCAAATAGCATAATATTATTTTATTTATGGCTGTATTAGCTTTTCAAAAACCCGATAAGGTCATAATGGTCGACTCGGATGATCATAATGGTAAATTCGAGTTTCGTCCGCTTGAGCCCGGGTATGGGATCACTGTAGGTAATGCCCTGCGGAGGATACTCCTGTCATCACTTGAAGGATATGCCATTACCACGGTTAAAATAGAAGGTGTTGAGCATGAATTCTCGACCATTACCGGTGTCATCGAGGATGTCACCGAAATTATTCTCAACCTGAAACAGATCCGTTTTAAAAACCAGATCGATGATGTGGATGATGAGAAGATTATGGTTGCCATTACAGGTCAGCAGGAGTTCAAGGCAGGGGATCTGAACAAATTCCTGAGCGGGTTCAAGGTTTTGAACCCGGATCTGGTCATCTGCCATATGGAAGAAGATGTAAAACTCCAGATAGAGATTACGATCAGCAAGGGCCGTGGTTATGTGCCTGCAGAGGAAAACAAACCCCTTGAAGAAGAATTTGGCCTGATTTCCATGGATTCCATATTCACTCCCATTAAGAATGTAAAATACTCCATTGAAAATTACAGGGTTGAGCAAAAGACCGATTATGAGAAACTTGTTATTGAAATCATGACGGACGGATCCATTCATCCAAAGGATGCCCTGAAGGAAGCTGCAAAAATTCTGATATACCATTTCATGTTGTTTTCCGATGAGAAGATAACCCTAAATTCCGACGAGAAGTTTGCCAATGAAGAGTTTGATGAAGAAATACTTCATATGAGGCAGTTGCTGAAAACCAAGCTGGTTGATCTCGACCTGTCCGTACGTGCCCTGAACTGCCTTAAGGCTGCAGAGGTTGAAACACTCGGAGACCTGGTCAAGTTCAATAAGAATGACCTGCTGAAATTCAGGAATTTCGGTAAGAAATCACTTACGGAACTGGATGAGTTGCTGGTAGGCATGAACCTGAATTTCGGGATGGATATCAGCAAGTATAAACTGGACAAGGATTAGCGGATAATGAGACACAGGAAGAAAAACAATCATTTGAGCAGGCAGAGTGCACACAGGAAGGCAATGCTGGCCAATATGGCTTCTTCACTTATACTTCATAAACGCATCACAACAACCACCGCAAAAGCCAAGGCACTTCGAACCTTCGTGGAACCGTTGATTTCACGCTCCAAGGAAGATACGACCCATTCCAGGAGAATGGTTTTCAGGTATTTGCGCGACAAATATGCAGTTTCAGAATTATTCAGGGAGGTGGCCGAAAAAGTAAGGGAACGCCCGGGAGGCTATACCAGGATCATCAAAACCGGGAACAGAATGGGTGATAATGCGGATATGTGCATCATGGAACTGGTGGATTACAATGAAAATATGCTGGCTGAAAAAATGGCGGCCAGACCCAAAACTTCCAGGCGCAGAAGGGGCGGCAGGAAGAAGCCGGCAGCAGGGGGCGCTGCAGAACCCGAAGATATTAAGGATGCGGCAACAGCCGAACCCGAAGTCGAAACCCCGGAAGTGAAGGAAGAATCTCAAGCCGAAATCCCGGAAGCTCAGAAGGAAACTGAAG
>CAYOPZ010000002.1:0-32624 GCA_964406005.1 uncultured Bacteroidaceae bacterium | reverse complement strand
GAACCCGGGACCAAGGATGAAAGCCCTGAATCCCCCGCTGAAGAACCTGAAGCTGAAGCTGCGCCGAACACTCCTCCTGCCGGAGAATCATCTGAAGATACTAATGACGGGGATACGGATGAAAATAAAAAGAAGGAAGAGTAACCAAACCCATTTAACATGTCACAAATCATCAGCATTCAAGCACGCGAGGTCCTCGATTCAAGGGGCAATCCCACAATTGAAGTGGAAGTATATACAGAAAACGGTATTGTCGGCAGGGCAATAGTGCCTTCAGGGGCTTCTACCGGTGTTCATGAGGCGGTTGAACTGCGCGACGGAGACAAAGGCCGTTACCTCGGAAAAGGCGTTTTAAAAGCGGTTGAAAATGTCAATAAAACGCTCAATGATGAAATTACGGGTATGTTCGTGACGGACCAGAATGAGATCGATGCAAAAATGATTGAAATCGACGGATCCGAAAACAAGGGAAACCTGGGCGCAAATGCCATCCTCGGGGTTTCCCTGGCATGTGCCAAAGCCGGTGCCCAGGAAACCGGCCAGCCCCTGTTCCGGTATATCGGCGGGGTGAATGCAAATACCCTTCCCATTCCCATGATGAATATTCTTAATGGAGGACAGCATGCCGATAACAAGATAGATATCCAGGAATTCATGATCATGCCCGTTGGAACCGATTCTTTTGCAGAAGCAATACGTATGGGGTCCGAGGTTTTCCACAACCTGAAAGGTGTTCTGAAGTCCAGGGGACAGTCTACGAATGTCGGTGACGAAGGGGGATTTGCCCCCAATCTCGCCTCCAACGAGGAGGCCATAGAGGTGGTCATCGAAGCGATTCAGAAAGCAGGTTATAAGCCGGGAGATGAGATCTGCGTTGCGCTTGATCCGGCCGCTTCCGAATTCTATGACAAAGAAAAGAAGATCTACCATTTCGAATCAACGGGAAGGGATTATACCTCATCAGAACTGGTGAAATACTGGAAAGACTGGGTAGAAAAGTATCCCATTGTTTCCATTGAGGACGGGCTTGACGAAGATGACTGGGACGGGTGGAAGGAAATGAATGCCGCCCTCGGTGACCGTATTCAGCTTGTGGGAGACGACCTGTTCGTAACCAATGTAAAAAGGCTGCAGAGGGGGATCGATGAAAGATCCGCCAACTCCATCCTGATCAAGGTGAATCAGATCGGTACCCTGACAGAAACCATCAATGCGGTTCAGCTTGCAACCCGTCATGCGATGACATCAGTTATTTCCCACCGTTCGGGTGAAACCGAGGATACAACCATAGCCGATCTGGCCGTGGCATTGAATACAGGCCTGATTAAAACAGGATCTGCCTCGAGATCCGACAGGATCTCAAAATACAACCAGCTGCTTCGCATTCAGGAGCTGCTCGGACCTACGGGGCGTTACCCGGGAAGAGACTTCAAATACTTTAAAGGGTAATATGAGCAGGTACTGTAAAACCGCAGCCGGCAAATTTTGCTACGCAAAACTTAATGCTGCTCTTTACAGTACCTGCTCAGATATGAAACCGCAGCCGGCAAATTTTGCTACGCAAAACTTAATGCTGCTCTTTACAGTACCTGCTCAGATATGAAACCGCAGCCGGCAAATTTTGCTACGCAAAACTTAATGCTGCTCTTCACAGGATCTGATCATAATGTAAAAACCGCGGCCGGTAAATCCCGCTTCGCAATATATTACCTGAGAAGGCAGATATAAAACCGCAGCTGGAAATCACAGATTTAAGGCTGCTCTTTATATCTGCCTTCTCAGATCTAAAATAACAGCCGGCAAATCAGAGATTTAAGGCTGCTCTTCACAGTACCTGCCCAGGCGTGAAACCGCTTAAGTATTTTTTATTACGGCAGAGGTATGAGACGGGAGAATTATTTTCCGCAGGTGCGGGAAAGCCTTTTTAATATGTTGTAGAACCTGTTATACAACCTGCGGGAAATGGGAAAAGTTTTGTAATTTGAGGTCCACTCAATTCTTCTCAAAATTACCTTATGTTTACCTGTAAAATTTACAAAAAATGTCTACCCTAAAGCAAAAACTCAAAGAAAAGATTGATGAACATCGTCCGCGGACAACAAAGCTTTTAAAAGAATACGGAAATGTGATTCTGGATGAAGTAACCGTTGCCAAACTAATTGGAGGCATGCGTTCCCTGAAATGTCTGGTAACGGATATTTCCTATCTGGATCCGATGGAGGGAATTCGATTTAGAGGATACACCCTGCCGGAAGTTTTCGAAAAGCTGCCAAAACCTCCGGATGCAGAAATGCCCTATGTTGAAGGTTTGTTTTATTTATTGCTTACCGGGGATATTCCCACAGACAAGGAAGTCGAGGAGGTTCTTGATGAGTTTCAGAAGCGCAGGATCGTTCCACGTTACGTTTATGAGGTAATAGATGCCTTCCCGAGCTGCAGTCATCCCATGTCCATTTTTTCAACAGCCATTCTTACAATGAGCCGGGAATCCTTATTTGCCAAGAAGTACCAGGCCGGAATATCTAAAATGGATTACTGGGATCCCACTTACGAAGATGGAATGAACCTTCTTGCCAAGCTCCCGGAGATCGGGGCATATATATACGCAAAAGTTTACAGGGAGGGGAGAAGGATACAGCAGAATCCCATTCTTGATTTCGGGGGGAATTTTGCTTATATGATGGGGATCAAACCTCCCTATGACGATGTAGCCAGGATGTATTTCATCCTGCACAGTGACCATGAAAGCGGAAATGTAAGTGCGCATACGGGCCATCTGGTGGCCAGTTCCCTGTCTGATATATACCTTGCCAGTTGTTCCATGATCAATGGTCTGGCCGGTCCGTTACACGGGCTTGCCAATCAGGAAGTGCTGAAGTGGATACAGTCCCTTGTGAAATCCATGGACGGGAAAATGCCCACGGAAAAGGAGATGAAACAATATGTATGGGATACGCTGAACTCGGGACAGGTAATTCCCGGATTCGGTCATGCGGTACTGAGAAAGACCGATCCGAGGTATGCCATGCAGCGGAATTTTGCCCTCAAGCATATGAAGGATGATGAGCTGTTCCAGTATCTTGAGATGCTCTACAAGGTGGTTCCTCCCATTCTGCAGGAGCAGGGCAAGGCAAAGAATCCGTGGCCCAATGTGGATGCCCATTCTGGTGTCATTCAATGGCATTACGGCTTACAGGAGTACGACTTTTACACCGTTCTCTTCGGTATAGGACGTGCCCTTGGGGTTACAGCCAATATCATCTGGGACAGGGCGCTGGGATACCCGATTGAAAGGCCTAAGTCCATTACCACTTCCATGATTGAAGACATGGTGGCAAAATCGGGCAAGAAGTAGCGAATTCCTGCAATAGACTTACGGGATCTCACTTGGAATCCGTACGGATAGCTATGCGGAAGCATTGGTAAAGAGGGGATTAAATGTTATTTTAGCAACTCTGATGCAATGCTTACCGTGCATATGTCGTACGCTGGTATTTTTATGCTGGATCCTTTCAGGATTTTTTCCCGCATCCGCACAGTCCCCGGCGATCATTGGTGAATTGTATACCTCCCGCTCAGGCTTGAGCCACAGTGAAATAAATGCGATATTGCAGGACTCCCTGGGTTTTCTGTGGATCGGCACACAGGATGGCCTGAATAAATACGACGGTTACTCCTTTGAACATTTCCGTTACCAGCCCGATACCTTATCCCTGTCAGACAACACGGTCCGTTGTATCACAGAAGGACAGAACGGGATCCTCTGGATCGGAACGGAAAACGGATTGAATAAACTGGACCGGTTGCGGGGTTATCTGTGGTCCTTTTTTATCCCCCTTCCGGAAGAAGATACCATTCATACGGGAAGTACCGCCGTGTACGATATCCTGGAAGATGCGGAAGGGAAGGTATGGGCAAGGACCGGGACCAGCCTGCAGGTACTTGATCCTGGAAGCGGTGAATTTACAGCCTATGACCTGTTCGGCGACGGTACAGGTCTCCCGGAGCCCCGGGCCGCTTATTCCATGGTGCAGGACAGGGAAGGTCATATATGGATGGGCAGCAGGGACGGACTTCAGGTATTTGATCCCGAAAAGGGACTTTTGGGGCGTTATACGGTTTCGGACGGGACGGGGCTGAAAAGCAATCTTGTCCGGGCTGTATTAAGGGACGGTGACAGCCGGCTCTGGGTAGGTACGGACAGCGGACTGTATATTTTCGATATTGAGCAGGAGAATTTTACGGATGCATCGGAAGTCGTGGACGAACTGGAGGGCATCAATGTCTATTCACTGGCGCAGACCCGTACGGGCCTTCTGGTGATCGGGTCCGACAATGGATTTCTGTTGCTTGATCCCGGCACGGATCATGCAAGACGTTTTAAAAGTTATAACAGGCAGGGGCTGGTTACCGGGATAACAACCGTATACAGCATCGTCTATGATGCTTCGGAAATATTGTGGATCGCGACAGACAGAGGACTGGTAAAAATCGACATGAAACCCGGGAAGTTTGATGTTGTAAACAACCGGAATCCGGTCATAGAGGGGCTTTCTTCCTATATGATAACAAGCATCTGCCAGGAGGATAACGGGGATCTGTGGCTGGGTACAAACGGCAAGGGATTGAATTATGTGAAGGCCGGAACTTCACAGGCCATTGTGTTCAGCAGCGGGGATGGGCAAAACCCCCTCAGCAATGATTTTATCCATGCCATTTACAAGGACCGGGCAGGGAATCTCTGGATCGGGACAGGTAACGGGGTAAATCTCAGGGAGGCAGGATCTCCGAGGTTTTACAGGTTCTGTGAAAGGGAACCCGATGTATCCTGTGGTACGTTCAACGGGAAACATATATATGACATTACCGAAGACTCAAAAGCACGGATCTGGTTTGCCGCTTCCAACGGAGTACATGTCTTCAATCCGGAGGAGGGCACCATACAGAGCCATCAGCAGATTTTTAACGGTAAGGAAATGATGGAGTTGCGGAATGTCTCTTGCGTTCTTGAAGACCGGCACGGCTGGATATGGATGGGATCTTCCATGGGACTGATAAAGTACATCCCGGATTTGGACAGGTTCGAGGTTTACCAGGCCGGCGTTGCCAACATGACTGCAAACATCAATAACAATACGGTCTATACGTTGATGCAGGATTCCAGGGACCGGCTCTGGATAGGTACGGCCTCAGGATTGAACAGATATGATCCCCGGGAGGACAGGTTTGAATACATCGGGGATCCCGTTGAATTGTCAGAACTGCGGATATATTCAATACTTGAAGACAATGAGGGTAGCCTGTGGCTGAGCTCTGACAGGGGATTGTTCCGCTATCATCCTGATCTGGGAACCATTGCCCGCTATGGACTGTCTGACGGATTACCGAACGATGAATTTTACCCCCGTTCCGGATTTAAAGACCCGTCGGGCAGGATCTATCTGGGGGGAACTTCAGGGATCACTTCCTTTCATCCCGATTCCATACTGTACAATTCTCATATTCCGCCCCTTTCTTTTACCCAGTTTGTCTGGGTACGCGACAAGGGAGGCATATCCAGGCCACTGGCACTTGACAGGGTTTCAAAAGTGACCCTTCCCGGGGATGTCCGGTTTATAACCATCCGGTTTTCTGCCCTGGATTTTACCAATCCGGACAAGAACAGGTATATGTACAGGATGGTTCGCAAGGGCCAGGACGGACTCTGGATACATAACGGCGAACAGCATCATGTGACTTTCAATGAGCTTGCTCCCGGGACCTATACGCTCAGTATCAAAGGATCCAACAATGACCTGGTTTACAATGAGGAAGCCATAGACCTCGAGATCGTGGTACCCTATTCCTTCTGGGGCCGGGGCTTTGCCGTCCTGATGTATATCCTGGCCGGACTGACTGTCCTTTTTATGGGCATCCGGATCAGCACCCTGAACCTGCGGAAATCAAACAGGATCCTCCGGGAAAAGGAAATATTTGCAAAAGAGATCTCAAAGCAGCGGGAAGAACTTGCCATGAAGAATAAAAACATAACAGACAGTATAAACTATGCGAAAAGGATCCAGATCGCCCTGCTTCCCTCGTTGGATCATTTCAAGACAGTCCTTCCCGATTCCTTTGTACTGTACAAGCCAAAGGATATAGTCAGCGGTGATTTTTACTGGGTCAACCAGCACGGTGACCAGATCTATGTGGCCGCGGTGGATTGTACCGGACATGGCGTACCGGGAGCTTTTGTTTCCATTATTGGTTTCGAGCTTTTCAGGAAAATAACCGCCAGCAAGCGGGGAAGTGACCCGGCCATAATCCTGGATACGCTGAATGACAATTTCAAGGAAATTTTTTCAGACGGTGAGCAGGTTCACCTGAAAGACGGTATGGACCTGTCTTTGTGTGTGATCGATAAAAAAGAAAAATCACTGGATTTTTCAGGGGCTTTAAATCCGCTTTACCTGATCCGGAATGAAACCATAATTGAAGTGAAGGCAGATCGCTTTTCGGTAGGGGCGGACGCATTTGCATTCTCAGCAAGAAAACTGTTCAAGAGTCATAAAATATACCTGCAGCCGGATGATATCTTTTATATGTTCTCTGACGGATATGCCGACCAGTTCGGCGGACCCGAAGGGAAAAAGTTCAAATACAGGAGGTTCCGGCATCTTCTCCTGACCATTCATAAACTTCCTCTTGAGAAACAACAATCCATACTTGATGCAAGCATTGAGGAATGGATGGGAAACACGGACCAGATCGACGATATCCTTGTCATTGGTATCCGTCCCGGTATCCATTAAGCGGGTGCCTTATTTGGAAAGGAGTGATTTCATCTTCTGGACGAGCAGTTCGATCTGGACCGGTTTGCTGATATAGTCATCCATACCGGCAGCCAGGCAGGTTTCCCTGTCTCCGGACATGGCATTTGCCGTGATCGCGATAATCGGAGTGAAAGAGTTAGTGCTGGCTTCGATCTCCCGGATTTTCTTGGTGGCAAGAAAACCATCCATAACGGGCATCTGTATATCCATCAGGATGAGGTCGTAATTGGTCAGCCCGAACTTGTCAAGGGCCTCCTTTCCGTTGTGCGCGATATCTATATTCCTTACCAGTTTTTCAAGGCTGAGGGTTACGATCTTTTGATTGATGATGTTGTCTTCTGCAAGAAGTATATTGGCATCCTTGAGTGCTACCTTCCTGGAAGTGATTAAACCGTTCAGCTGGTCCGGTATCACTCCCTTGCCGATTTTTGTCTCCGATTTGATAAAATCCAGTTTGAAACTGAAAACAGTATGGTTACCGGTTGATTCGGTAGTCATTTCTCCTCCCAGGATTTCGACAAATCTTTGAGGGATGGACAGATCCATTTTTTTAGGTATGAGGGGCATTCCCTCACGGGGAGCTTCGGAACCGGCAGCGGAGGGTTCCCGGATATGTCCGGCTCTGATAAAAAATTGCAATTGCAGACTGGTATCGGTTTCCCGGTTGTTAATGACCTGGATGCGGATGTCTGTCATCAGACCGGGTTCGCTTTGTTTCATTATGTTCTCGATAAGGTTCAGGAAAAGCTGCTTGATCCTTACCGGATCGCCGAGAACCAGGTTGGAAAGTGTGGGATCAAAATCCATCTCAAGGTGCAGATCTTTATATTCCCGGGAGGGAAATAACTGCAGGATGTTTTCTATCGCTGATTGCAGGTCGAAAGGTATGTGGCTTTCTTTAACACCGTGAATATCGATATTTGTAACCTTGACGATATTGTTTACGGCTTCGACAAGGTTGTTCGTGGAAGACAGAATGGTGTCGATCATATCTCTCTGCTGTTCGTTCAGTTTGGATTTACTGACAAGGTTACTGACCAGGGAAATGTCATTCAGGGAGGTTCTTAACTGGTGAGATAGCCTGGCAATGAATTCATCTTTTGAACGGGTCTCCAGGCCGGCTTCCTCGAGTTTTTTGTCAAGTTGTTTGATATTCTTGATTCGCAGATATTCAAAAGTGTAGGTAAGGATAAAAATACCCAGGTAGGTAAACAGGTAGCGGATGGTGAATGTCCTGGTGAATGTTGCATTCATGAAATCGAAATCCCCGAAAAGCACAACGGCGAGCAATGCGAAATAGGTGAGAGATGAAATGCCTCCGCGTACCGGGCCCAGCAGGACCAGGGAGATGATGGGGAAGGTCAGGGCCCAAAAATAACCCGTATCTCCCGTGCCTCCGGTGATCAGGATGACCATCAGAAGGATGGCCATGATTCCCAGCAGGAAAGGAATGCCAAGTGCGAGCTTGAGGGTTCTGTTGATATAGATCATGATCCCGGCGGTAAGAGCGGACGCTCCGACAAGGATCCAGGACAACCAGTACATCTGGTTGAAAAAATCGATGGTGGCGAACATAAGGAAAAAACATATCCCGAGAAAGCTGAATATATTGGCTATCAGGATGCGGTTCTGTATCTGGGGGTCTGTTTTTTCACTTAATCCGAAAGAGAAAAATTTGAATATTTTCTCTTGCGAGAGCATTAATTCATGGCCTATTTATATGTAAATTTGTAGTTGGCTGATATGCAGAAACGTTTATAAATATAAACAAAAAAACCTTCTTTCGGAAGTTGGAACAATGGTATGATGTTTGGACCGGAAGATACTGAATGTGTCAGTTGATTGGATGAACGATGGAAGTTTTGCGAAACAGACCGGTCAGGATCGTGCTGTCCGGCATATTTATCCTTTTTAAGACCGCTTGGGTCTCGGTTGCCCAGCCGGTAACCGATACGGCAGATATGATCAGGTATACTCCCGATTTTAAATTCAGGGACGGGGTATTTCTGAGCTACGAACAGGTCAGGAATGACAATCCCATCCCCCAATCAGGGATCATTACAACGGTCGATTACAGCGACAGGGAATTTTATACGAAAGTCCTGGCAGAGAAAACAATCCGGTATTATGACCGGTATGGCATGAAGCAGGAGTCGGAGACTGAAAATATCTGGGGATTCAGCAGGAATGGCATCCTGTACATCTCCCTGAACCAGAACTACCACAGGATAACCGTCGTTGGAAGCATCTGTCATTTTGTTGCAACGGTAACCACATATGACACCAGGTATTACGATCCGTATTATGCCAGTCCCTATGATTATAATTACAGGTACGGAGGAGGGTACCCCGTAAATACTGCCTCAAATGAATTGAGACAGTATATATTTGATTTTGAACAAGGTAGGATCTATGAATATAATTACCAGGCACTCGAAGTATTGTTGATGAAAGATCCCCAGCTGCATGATGAATACGCACAACTCAGAAAAAAGAAAAAACGTCAGTTAAAATTTCTATATCTTAGGAGATTTAATGAAAGAAATCCCTTGTATATTCCACGGAATTAATCATACACACAATCATGATCATGAAAAGAATCGCCCTTCTCCTGTTCATTGCTGTTCCCGGCATTTTTACCAGTGCCCAGTATGTGCCGACACCTGAAGATCTGGATCATTTCTTTACGACCAAAACCCTGGTGGTACAGGACATCAATCCCCTGAATACTTTTGATTCTGAAATTGAAGAAGTAATGGATTCCGAATGGGAACTTACGGAATACGAGATAATTCCGTATTCGGAATTCGAAGAGAAAAGAATGGATCCCGGTTATTCATTCCTTTTCCTTACAACGGTGGTTTTCGAAAATGACAAATTACAGGCCAAATATAAATTCCTCAACCTTTCCCTGGGAGGCGATTATTTTCAGATCAACCAGATGCCCGATCTCGTATCCGTGCCTGTGGCATATGCCAATGCCGAAGATGAGACCTATAACTACAAGCTGGGCATACTTGTCAGGTTCATCCAGAACCATATCAGGCTGATCCATGAGAATCCCGACATCATATCTGCAAACGTATTCAAGCATTATAATGATAACATGGGTGATGTTAAGGAAAAAACACTGTGGCTTGTGGCCGATGAGATGGCCCCTGATATAAATTCTGCTGCACGGATAAGCAAGATTTACCCGTATGAATTCAAGATGGTCACCAGGGATGAAATCCGGGAGGCTGTGAAGAACAGGAACGAGGATGTTGTATTCCTCCATAAGGTAGGACCCGAGGGTACAAGACTGAAGGCGCGTTGTTACAAGATACTGATCGGGGCCAGCGACGCCAGGTTCTATTATTTCGACTACCATATGATAAATGATAAGAAACCGGACGGATTCCTGGCAAAAGACCTGAAAAAAATCAGCAAATAGGACCAGGGGGAGTGAAGAAAACAGGCATACCCAAGGGAACCAGAGATTATCCCCCGGCTGCCATGGCACGCCGCAGGTATATTTTCAGGACCATAGAAGATGTGTTCCGCCTGTTCGGTTACCAGCCCATTGAAACCCCGGCCATGGAAAGCCTGGACACCCTTCTCGGGAAATACGGCGATGAAGGGGACAAGCTGTTGTTCAAGATCCTTAATTCAGGGGATTTTCTTTCCGCCCTCAGTGATGATCAGCTTAACCGTGGCGATTCGGGAAAAATTTCCACCCTCATCAGTGAGAAAGGTCTCCGTTATGATCTTACCGTTCCTCTTGCCAGATATGTGGTACAGCATCGAAGTGAGATCACTTTTCCATTCAGGCGCTACCAGATCCAGCCTGTCTGGCGGGCGGACCGGCCCCAGAAAGGAAGGTACCGCGAATTCTTCCAGTGTGATGCGGATATCGTAGGAAGCAGATCCATGCTCAATGAGCTTGAACTGATCGAGATCATCGACCAGGTTTTCGATCGTTTGGGCATGGGGGTACTGGTGAAGATAAACCACCGCAAGATCCTTTCCGGCATGGCGGAGATACCCGGCGGATCCGGGCTCATGGCCGATATTGCCGCAACGTTCGATAAGCTTGACAGGATAGGTGTCGAAAAAGTCCTCGATGAGCTGAAAGGTCGCGGTATTCAGGAAGAAACCTTAAATAAGATCCGGTCCATCATAAGGATATCGGGTGACAACGGCACAAAACTTTTAAAACTTGAGGACATCCTGGAGGGAAGCAATACGGGGAAGCAGGGTATTCTGGAACTGAAAAGCCTGCTTGCTTACCTCGATGGAACTGACCTGAAAGCGGATGTTCATCTGGATTTTTCCCTGGCCAGGGGACTTGATTATTATACGGGTGTCATCATCGAGGTGCTTTCCAGGGATATGGAAATAGGCAGTATCTGCGGGGGCGGGAGATACGATGACCTGACCGGAATTTTCGGTCTCGGGGATGTATCCGGTGTGGGAATATCATTCGGAGCGGACAGGATTTTCGATGTACTTGAAAAAAAGGACCTTTTCCCCGGAGAGATCATAACGGGCACCCGTTTGCTGTTTGTGAACTTTGGCCGCAGGGAGGAAGAATTCATACTGTCCGTCCTTCCTGAATTCAGGAAAGCCGGTATTGAGACGGAGCTGTATCCGGATCCTGTAAAGCTTAAAAAGCAGATGGCTTACGCAAATAACAATTCCATTCCATTTGTTGCACTCGTCGGGGAAGATGAACTGCAAAAACAGGTTCTTACCCTGAAAGACATGAATAGCGGGGAGCAGCAGGAGCTGTCTGTTGAAGAAACCATCCGGCGCCTGGGCCGGTGAACGGAAAGCGCCGCTTTATGAGACCTGACTTGTGCGGGGCCCGGTTCCGGAGGCTGGTCCTGTCAGTCGAAGCCAGACAATAAAGCCCAGGGCGGTGGTAAGAAGGCCGGCAGTTGATTCAACCGGCCGGTATATCAATCCGTATACCAGTATCCACGTATTGACGACAAGGAAGATGACAGGGAGCAGGGGATAGGGTTTCATCCGGAATGGAAAGGATTTCAATTTCCCGTATCTTTTCCGGTTGATCATCATTCCAAGTACAGTCAGAAGGGTCATCATGTTCAGGGTGAATCCTATATAGGTGATCATTTGTTCGAATGTTGCAGTCAGTATGTAAATCACTGCAATTACAGCCTGTATATAGATGGCCCTTGATGGGGTATCATGTCCTGAATTCTGTGCAAACCAGCGGATCCGGGTATAATCCTCTCCCATCATCTGGGTGACCCTGGGCCCGGTGATAATGAGAGAACTCACCGTTGAGAAAAGCAGCAGGCTGAAAAGAACACCGATTATTTTTCCCGCATTGATACCGAATACCTGCTGCCCGAACAGGAATCCGATCTCTATTTTCCCTTCCATGATTCCGGCAGGTATGGTTTTCAGGAATACGTACGTAATGAGCATATACAACAGGGCCACCAGGCTTGTTCCCGCAATGAGACTGATGGGTATGTTTTTTCCGGGATTTTTTATTTCCCCGGCGATATAGGCGGATGCATTCCATCCGGAATACGCAAAGCTCACAAAAAAGATGGCAACGGCAAATGCAGGACTGGCGATCTCCTTCAGGGCTTCATGCTTCAAGGAAAAATCAATGCCCTGGTCCGGTTTGGCAATGAGCCCGGCAGCGATAAAGCCAAGCAGCACCAGAATCTTAAAACTCGTGACGAAGTTCTGGAATCCCGCTCCTGCCCTTTTGTATCGGGAGTGCAGCCAGGACAAAACCAGGACGGTGCCAATGGCAAGCACCTGATTGAAGGGAATGATCCAAACGTGGGAAGGTGCATTGATTGCAGCCGAAAAATATGCAGCCAGAGCCACTGAAGCTGCGGCTGCCGGGGCAGCAAATCCGACAAAAAAGGACACCCAGCCCGAGAGGAAACCAAGGGCGGGATGATAGATCCTTGACAGAAAATGATATTCGCCGCCCGACCGCGGCATAAATCCCCCCAGCTCGGCATAGGCCATTGCTCCGATAAGGGCGGAGATTCCTCCCAGGAACCAGAGGAAGAGGACTGCAAATCCCGTTTTAAGTTCCATGATCTGGAAACCGAGGCTTGTAAAAATACCTGTCCCGATCATGTTTGCGACAACAATGGAGAGGGCTGTGTATAATCCGTATTTGCTCTTCAAAAGGAGTGTTAATCTGGGATGGAATCGCCAGGGTGAATCATAGGGACAAACCTGACAGGAATAATGCTTTGTTTTCGGATTCCCCTGCTGGTCTTGGTGATCAGGACAAGATCCTGCACGTGAACGCCGACAGGGACAACCATCCTCCCTCCGGCGCCAAGCTGGTTCACAAGCTCCTGGGGTATTTCCTCGGGTGCGGCAGTGATAATGATCCGGTCAAAAGGCGCGTGTTCCGGCCATCCCTTGTATCCGTCTCCCCATTTGACAACGACATTGTCGTATCCCAGCCTTTCCAGCCGTTCCGCTGATGTTGCGGCCAGTTCCTTCACAACTTCAATGGTATAACAGGTATCTGCCAGCTGTGACAGGATGGAAGCCTGGTATCCTGAGCCGGTGCCGATTTCAAGGACTTTCTCATTGCCTGTAAGCTCAAGGTACTCTGTCATTAAAGCCACTATATAAGGCTGAGAGATGGTCTGGCCGCTGCCTATGGGCAGCGGCTGGTCGTTATAGGCATAATTCCTGAGATTCTCCGGAAGGAACAAATGCCTTGGCGTATTTTTCATTGCCCGTATCACAGCTGGGTCGGAGACGCCACGTGAAATGATCTGGGACTCCACCATTCCGGATGCCTTCTCTTGCCATGAAGCTTCCTGTATGGTCTGATTTTCAGACATTTCAACTTTCCGGCCGGTTCCGGAACAATTCATGAGAAGGACATGAATAATAAGCAGGTAGCAAAAGGTCTTCGGCATGGGCCTTATTACTTATCGGACTGGCAATTGGTTTTCCGGAATCAGACCATTTACAAAAATACGGTGAATATCTGAATGGTTCAAGTGATCTGTGACAGGGGGAGAACCTCAGTATCTGTTGTTTCTTTGACTGTCCCTGTCTCCCCTTAGTTGCCTGAGCATATACTCCCGGAACTGGGTTTCTGCAAGATATAGCTTCATTACCTTTTTAGGGGGAAGCACTTTCTTGATTTCCGCATGAAAATCCACGTCCAGTTGTGTGTCTCTTTTCTGAAATTCAATGTTCTGATCGATCAATTCCTCAACCTGTGCGTCCGTCATTTGTTCGATCCGGGTACCGTAATTTCTGAATTTGTCCCGTCGTTCGGCATTCAGGTCCGCTTTTTTCTTTTCGTAGTCGTTGTACACGGGCCAGAATTTTTCCGCTTCCTCCGGAGTCAGTCCGATCCGTTCGGAAAAAAAGGCGATTTTCATGGACCTGAATTTCTCCTCATTCTCATTGTTCTGCCCCGTACGGTTCTGTCCGTGCAGAACCAGTACCGGTAAGTTAAGAATCACAAACAATGCAAAAACATGCTTGATGGTTTTCATAGCAGGTATTTAATATTCGTCCATGTATTCACTGAAATCTATTTCATCCTCGGCAAGATACTCAATTATTGCTTCGGTTTCCGCATCTGTTTCCTCAGTAAAAAAGTCCGCATTGGACTCAAGCATGGCAGAAATGAACATTTCATCGTCGAAGTCGTACCCGTAATATTCGATGGCATCCATGATCTCATCTGCCGTCAGACCATTCTCCGGCGGGTTGTGAGTTATGATCTTCATACCGATGTACCCGGTTATGATTAATCCTACGAACATGGCTGCATATGCCAGTTTGGGGCGAACGAAATCATATACCCTTATGAATCTTGAGGTGCTGTGTGCAGCAATCCTTTCCTGAATCCGGGCCGGAAGATCATCGAAATAATTCCCGGGAACTTTGAAGGGAGTGATCCTCTTCATTTTCAGATCTTCTTCGGTTATGTTGGTTCGTGTTTTCATATTAACCCTCCGATTGATTAGACAAAAAAAATACAACAAGGTTTAACCTTTGGTAAGATACTCTTCGATCTTTTTAAGCGCATGATGGTACGAAGCTTTCAGTGCACCGACCGAAGTCTTCAGTATATCGGACATCTCTTCATATTTCATCTCATCAAAATATTTCATGTTAAATACAAGCCTCTGTTTCGGCGGCAGCCGGATGATGGCCTTCTGCAGTTTCATCTGGATTTCATCCCCGTCGGTATAAGCATCACTTTCGAGGATTTCTTCCATGCTGTCCTGGAAATTGTTCATGGACAGAAGATTACGGTTCTTCTTTTTTTTAAGAAATGTCAGGGATTCGTTGGTGGCGATCCTGTAAAGCCAGGTATACAGGGATGCATCCTCCCTGAATCTATGCAATCCCTGAAATGCCTTGATGAAAGTGTCCTGAAGCACATCATCCGCGTCATCGTGTGAGATCACCATTTTACGGATGTGCCAGTACAATTTTTCCTGATACTTTCTGACGATCAGGTTAAACGCATAATTCCGGCTGCTATCCACGTGGAATTGCCGGATCAGATCCTTGTCATCAATGTCTGCCAATCAGATTGAATTTGCAGTATTTCCCATTCTCCTGCCTCCTGTTAAAACAGTTCCACTGCCAGCGATCCTCCGGAATTTACCTGAAATGTCCTGTTGATCGTGCTGAAAGCGCTTTTGGAATTCCTGGATCGAAAAATGACCCGGTAATGCCCCGGCTGTATTGCCAGTGTCTGGTTATTCTTCGATTCGTCGAGGTTTGTTATCCATTCCAGTTTTCCTTCATAATCCTTGTAAATGCTTCCATAACCGGCTGACCGGGACAGGAACGTAACGATTCCCGGGCGTGGTACTTCGATTGTTGTGGTATGGCTCTGTTTAATACTGACATTTTGCAGTTTGATTACCGGCAGGGTCGGAATCTCTATATCATACGCACCGACCAGGTATTTGACTTTCTCGTGCATCTTCTGAAAATTCAGGATTTCCGTTTCATTGTGTTTCCGCACGACGAATTGCATATCCCTGTAATGACTCCTGCCGGGGGTAGTGGCTTGCAGATCTCCCTGGGGAGTGTATGCCGCTATGATTGTATGTTTCCCTGCCGTTACATACACCGTATCCAGCCTTGTGGCGGGGATGGTATGGATGACCAGGCTGTAGGTCGGGAGGGGATCGAGGAACAGGGTGTCGGGATTTCCTTTCTGGTTTATCGTATGAATGAAATTATACATCATCCTGCCGGAATGCAGGTCATAAAAAGTCATATTTACATTCGTTTCTGTCGGATTGTTGTCCTGGTCCAGCAGGTTGACCTGGGCCGAAGTTGTGTTCAGGGCCTGGGTGATGACGACCCGCAGCACTTCCTTGAAGTTTTCTTCCCTGGCTGCATTGTAATAATATCCCACACAATCAAAAGATTTCTTGAGTTCCGGGTCTATTCCGATTCCGATGATGAAAGGCTTGAGTGTGATGCCTTTGTTCTGAAGCATGTGGGAAACGGCGCATGGATCGCCGCCGCATTCTTCTATGCCGTCGGTGATGAGGATCACTATATTCCTGCAATCCGGGCATGGCGGGAAATCCCCGGCCGTCTGTTCCAGGGAATAGGCAATGGGTGAATTGCCGTTGGGCGTAAGAAAATGCAGTTTTTGCCGGATCTTCTGCGCATTGTTGACATCGAAACCCACTTCGAGTTTTGTGTCCCTGCAATCCTGCATCAGGACGGGACTCTGATGTCCGTACACCCGTAGCGCCATCTGGACATTGGTCAGGGTTTCGAGGCTGTCCACAAGTTCGGTTAAAAAATTCCTTGCAATGCTTATTTTTTTATCACTTTCCCAGTAACCGGACATGCTCTGGGATGCATCAAACAGAAACAGAATGCGTGTGTTTATAAAACCGCCCTCATCCTTTTCCTGTGCTTTCAGGCTTACCGCATATAAAATACAGGCAATGAACAGACTCAGTATGGCTTTTGTTTGTTTCATTTGTGTCCCCTGTTAAAACCCTTTACAGACAACGGAAGCCGGGTGCTTACCTGGTTTCTTCGAGGTAAGCGATGGATTGCCTGTATATGTTGTCGGCAGTGAAGCCGAGTTTTTCGTCCAGCACCTTGTATGGAGCCGAATATCCGAAGCTGACCATGCCCAGGCTTTTTCCCTTGTGGCCAACGAGTCCGGCGAGGGTCACCGGCAACCCGGCCGTAAGCCCCAGTACAGGAATCCCGCCCGGGATGACTTCCTGCTGATAGGCAGGGTCCTGGTCCCTGAACAGACCCTCTGATATGGCCGATACAACCTGGATTTTGAGGCCTTTCTCCTCAACAAGTTTCCGTGCCCCTTCCAGCAGCGTGGCCACCTCCGATCCATTGCCAACCAGGATGAGGTCGGGCTTGCCTTCTGCCTGCCGGACGATGTATGCTCCCCGCGCAGCCTGCAGGGCATCGGAATACCTTCCGGAACCGCCAATGGCAGGTATGTCTGTTATGTTCTGACGGGAGAGTATCAGTGCTGTCGGTGTCTCTGTGTTTTCCATAGCCATTTTCCATGCAACGGTCGTTTCCGCTGCATCAGCAGGTCTCAGTACCAGGCAGCTCCTTTTTCCCTTATGATTCCTGAGATGTTCCATCAGCCTGATCTGTGCTTCCTGCTCCACCGGCTGGTGGGTGGGACCATCCTCTCCGACCCTGAATGCATCATGTGTCCAGACATATTTCACGGGAAGCCCCATGAGTGCAGCCAGCCTTACTGCCGGTTTCATAAAATCGGAAAATACAAAGAAAGTTCCGCAAACAGGGATGACCCCTCCATGCAGTGCCATTCCGTTTGCCAGGGCCGCCATTGTTAATTCTGACACTCCGATTTGCAGGAATGCCCCGCTGAATTCATTCCGTGAGAAAGCCTTGGAATTTTTCAGGAAACCTTCCGTTTTGTCCGAGTTGGACAGATCGGCAGAAGCAACGATCATGTTTCCCACCTGCCCGGCGAAATGGGACAGAACCGTACCGGAGGCAACCCTTGTGGAAATGTTTTCCTTCTGCGTGATCTTCGAGAAATCGATTTCCGGAACTTTCCCGGAAAGGTATAGGGCAAGCTTTAATGCAAGTTCCGGATTCTGCTTTTCCCAGACAGCCTGTTCCTCTTTTCTGATTCGAACGTCCCGGGACTTTTGCCCGATAAGGTTTTTAAAATGTTTTTTGACTTCCGGGAAGATCCGGAACGGATGCGCGGGATCACCGTTCAGGTTTTCAATGGTCTTCTCAAAGGATGCACCGGCACTGCCCAGAGGCATGCCATGGGTTGATACCTGGTTCTCAAAACCATCACCTGTTTGGGTGACGGCACCTTTTCCCATACGGGTTTTGCCGATGATCAGGAAAGGCCTGTCTTTTTCAGATCTGGCTTCCTGCAATGCACTGTATATCTGTTCGATATCGTTTCCCTCTATGGTTCTGACCCGCCAGCCCCATGATTTGTATTTGGCGGCCGTATCTTCGCCCGAGACCACTTTTGTTTCAGTGGACAGCTGAATGTCATTGGAATCATAGAACATGATCAGGTTCCCCAGTCCGAGGTGTCCTGCAATCCGGCCGGCGCCCTGCGAGATTTCTTCCTGTATTCCGCCATCCGAAATATAAGCGTATATGTCGTGTGACATCCACTCGCCGAAACGCTGGCAGAGGAATCTTTCCGCGATGGCTGCTCCTACGGCCATGGTATGCCCTTGTCCCAGCGGACCCGAAGTATTCTCGACGCCTCTGTTTACATCCAGTTCGGGGTGCCCCGGGGTGGGACTCCCCCACTGCCTGAAGTTTTCCAGATCCTGCTTGCTGTATTTGCCGATCAGGCTGAGTACCGAGTACAGCATGGCTGACATGTGACCGGGATCGAGAAAGAACCTGTCACGGTTCGGCCAGGACATATCTTCCGGATCGAATCTGAGAAATTCCGAGAACAATACACTTATGAAGTCGGCTCCTCCCATCGCCCCTCCCGGATGGCCGGACCTGGCTTTTTCCACCATGGCTACTGAAAGAATCCGGATGTTGTCTGCGGTTCTGACCAGGATGTCTTTGTTCATATCGTTGGTTTTAGTTACTGGTTCCAAAAATCAGCCATAAAATTAGGATTTTCTTTTTATTAATTCCTCTTGCCAGTACTTTCTCCCGGCCTTTGTATATTTGCAGGGGGGCTGGCTGTCATAAGCCCGAAATATTATTTCCATGGCATTGAAGTGCGGGATCATAGGAATCACTAATACGGGCAAGACGACATTGTTTAACTGTATATCGAATACACGCGCGGATTCTGCCAGCCACGCCTTCAGTTCCCCTACATCGAACCTGGGCGTTGTAATTGTACCCGATGCCCGTTTGCACGGGCTTTCATCCCTGCTCAGGCCTGAAAAAACAACCCCGGCGACGGTTGAAATTGTGGACATACCCGGATTGACCAAAGGTTCGAGCCACGGGGAGGGGATAGGCAACCGGTTTCTGGCCGATATACGCAATACCGATGCATTGATCCATGTCCTGCGTTGTTTTGATGACGACAGATTGCCTCATATAGAAGGCAACGTGGACCCTGTCAGGGATATGGAAACCGTTGATCTCGAGCTGCAGGTCAAGGACCTGGAATCCATAGAGAAAAAAATGGAGAAACTTAAAAAAGCCGCCATATCGGGAGACAGGGATGCAAGGAAAGGAATGGAGGTCCTCAGGGTATACAGGGACCACCTGGAATCTTTGCAGCCGGTACGAAGCATTTCCGTGGATGAAGCGGACCATAAATACATTGAAGACCTGTTCCTGCTGAGCGCCAAACCGGTGATGTATGTCTGTAATGTGGATGAAGCGTCTGCCGTGGCAGGGAATGCCTATGTGGACAGGGTCAGGGAAAGCCTTCAGGGGCAGAATGCGGAAATCCTCGTGATTGCTGCCGGGCTGGAATCCGATATCGCGGAACTGGAAGAACAGGGGGACAGGGAAGCGTTTCTGAAAGATGCCGGGCTCAGCCAGCCGGGGGTCAACCGCCTGGTACGCTCTGCCTACAGCATGCTGAACCTGATTTCTTTTTTTACCGCCGGGCCCAGGGAGGTGAGGGCCTGGACCATCAGGCGCGGAATGAATGTATCCCGGGCGGCAGGTGTGATACACTCCGATATGGAAAGGGGATTCATAAGGGCCGAAGTGATCGGTTACGAGGACTATATGGAACTGGGTTCTGACAACGCCTGCAGGGAAGCAGGCAGGATGGCGGTTGAAGGCAGGCAGTATGTCGTCAGGGACGGAGACATCGTATTTATCAGATTTAATGTATAGATCCGGTAATAGAAAAACTGCGGCTGCGGCCCTTTTCCTGTTTGTTCTGCTGGTTTTTCAGCATCATCCCGTTTCCGCAGCAGGGGACAGCCTTGATGTTTTTCCGGGCGGGTGGGATACCTATCCCTCGCATTTCCAGTACCTGCAAACCATGGATGATCTTGCCGAAAACTACCCTGGCATCTGCCGGCTTGACACCATCGGGCAGAGTGTCGACGGGAGGCCCATACTTGCAATGAAGATCACGGATCAGCCGGATGTGCGTGAACCGGAACCTGTCTTTTATTACACTTCCACCATACACGGGGATGAAACCTCAGGATTTATGCTTCTTCTTCGACTGACAGATTATCTGGTCCGGAACTACGGGCAGGATGAACTTACGACCCGTCTTGTCGACAACATCGAAATATGGATCAACCCCCTTGCCAACCCGGACGGGACTTACGGATCATCGGACAGCGCTGTTTCCAACCCGCAGCGGTGGAACGCGAACGGGGTGGACCTGAACCGGAATTTCCCGGGCCTGACCGGCGGTATTGTGGATTATGAACCGGAAACCCTGGGACAGATGCATTTCATGCAGGACATACACCCGCTCCTGTCGGCCAATATACACGATGGGTCGGAAGTCTTCAATTATCCCTGGGACACATGGGAAAGGCTGCATGCGGATGATGCGTGGTACATATGGGCGGGAAGGAAATATGTGGATACGGTACAGGCCAGGGCAATCCCCTTGCAGTATATGTCGGATCAGAACAACGGGATTACGAACGGGTACCAGTGGTATTCCATTGACGGGGGAAGGCAGGATTATGTGAACTATTACCTGCACGGACGCGAGGTAACCCTGGAGCTGAGCCGCGAAAAAAATCCGTCACCGGATTTCCTGCCCTACCTGTGGTATTATAATTATCCCGCTCTTCTGCAATACATGGAAAACTGCCTTTTCGGCATTCAGGGCAGGGTCACTGATGCGGTTACAGGCCTTCCCCTTAAGGCAAGAATAGAGGTAGCCGGGCATGACATGGATGAAAGCCATGTTTTTTCAGACAGTATCAGCGGATATTTTGCACGGCTTATCGAAGCCGGCAGCTGGTCTCTGGAGATCACTGCGGAGGGTTACGAAAACAAAACCGTCCCGGATGTTGCCGTTGAATGGGATGAGGCGACCGGGCTGCAGGTGCAGATGGAACCTCTCCCGGAGGGATATGAGCAGCCCGGGCATGTATTGATTTATCCCAATCCCTGGGTCCGGGATGCACAGGTCGTATTCCGGGTGAATGTCCCCGGGATGCACAGCATCATCCTTACGGGAATGGACGGCAGGGTCGTGCGCAGGGACCGGTTCCCGTGCCCCGACAGGGGAACATTCACATACCGCATGGACGGAGACGGCATCGCACCGGGTTGGTATGTGCTCCGGGTGATTTCCCCTGAGGGTATCCTTTCGGCAAAGATCCTCAGGTGGGATTGGAAATAAAAAATTAACTTTGCCCGTTGTTAAGGAAATCCCTGAAATGAAGAATCTCCTGCGTGCCCTGCTCGGCATATTCCTGATATCCCCCGCACAGAGGGTCTGTTCCCAGAACCACAACCGGATTCCCCCGGAAAAACCCAGACTGATTGTCGGCATCGTCATCGACCAGATGCGTTATGATTACATTTACAGGTACTGGGATAAATATGGTGACGGGGGGTTCCGGAAACTGGTGATTTCGGGTGCCTTTTGTAAGAATGCCGATTACGATTACCTGATAAACGAAACGGCTGTGGGGCATGCCACCATAGCTACCGGGGCACCGCCGTCAAACCACGGGATCATTTCGAACAACTGGTACGACAACCTTCAGGACAGGGTGGTATATTGTGTGGAAGATCAGCATGTAAGAACAGTAGGAGGCAATTATGAATCGGGCCGTTTCTCACCTTCAAAATTACTCGCTTCAACTTTCGGAGACGAAATGCGTCTTGCAAGCAATTTCCGTTCCAGGGTGCTGGGCATTGCCCTCGACAATGCTGCAGCCATTATGTCTGCAGGACATTCGGCCAATGCGGCCTACTGGTATGATGATACAAACGGGAAATGGATAAGCAGCAGCCATTATTTGGATTCACTGCCAGCCTGGGTGAACGAATTCAATGAAAAGGGTTTGGCTGACATCTACCTCGACAGGCAATGGGAGACTTTGCTGCCGCTTACGGAATATACGGAAAGCCTTTCGGACACCAATGAATTCGAGCAGGGAATAGGCGGCAGGAGCGTGTTTCCATATGATCTTGAAAGCATCAGCACTCCGCGCAGGAATGAAAAGGATTACAGCGTCCTGAAGTTTACACCTTTCGGAAATGTCTATACACGGGATTTTGCTACTGCGGCAGTCGTAGGCGAACAGCTGGGAATGGACGATTATACGGATTACCTGGCAGTGGGTTTTTCTTCCAATGAATATATAGGGAGGATGTTCGGGACCAATTCGGTGGAAATGCAGGATGCAATGCTCAGGCTTGACCGGGAGATTGCCCATTTCATACAGTTCCTTGACGAAAATGTGGGGCTGCAGAATACCCTGATCTTCCTGACTTCGGATCATGGGCTGGCACACCAGCCAGCCTACCTGAACAGCCATAAGATTCCTGCGGGCGATTTCAACCCCAACAGTTCAATGTCCCTTCTGGGTGCATATCTGAACGCCATTTACGGAAGGGGTGACTGGGTGAAGTTCTACTATGCCCAACAGATTTATCTGAACCATGAACTTATTGAGAGCTCAGGCATATCATATTCCGAGATACAGGATCGTACGGCCCAGTTTTTAATTCAGTTTGAAGGTGTGGCCAATGCCATTACTGCCCATACATTCCAAACCGCAAATTTTTCAGAGGGTGTTTTTTACAGGATGCAGAATGGTTTTTACCAGAAGCGTTCGGGTGATGTGATCATCAACCTGGCACCCGGCTGGGTGGAGAAGACGGGCGATGCCTCCTCATACCATTCTTCATACATGGGCGACAATCATGTCCCGTTGATCTTTTACGGATGGAAGATCAAAAGATCCACCCTTACACGGCCTGTTAAAATGACAGACATTGCCCCTACAATTTCCTATTTCCTGGATATTTCCCGTCCGAATGTATCCACGGGGAATATCATTCTCGAGCTGGTGCCATAGATACACCCGGCTGATTTGTCATCTGTCGGGATCAGACAGAAAGCGGCCCAGGGAAGAGGGATCCTCCTCAATGGCCGTACCCACCACCACCATGTCCGCTCCGGCATTGTAGATTTTTTCCATTTGCCGGGCGGTTTGCACGCCGCCCCCGACAATCAGGGGAATACTTATGTTTTCCCTGACTTTCCTGATCATCTGTTCATTTACGGTTTCAAGGGCCCCGCTTCCTGCCTCGAGGTAGATCAGTTTATGTCCCAGCATCTCACCGGCCATGGCAGTGGCGACCGTCAGATCGATTTTGTCCGCGGGTATGGGTTTGGTATTGCTCATATATTCGACGGAAGTGGATTTTCCGTTTTCAATAAGAATGTAGCCGGTGGGGATGATTTCGAGGCCCGTTTTTTTAAGGATCGGAGCTGCAATAACATGATTCCCGATAAGATATTCAGGATTACGGCCCGAGATCAGGCAAAGCAGAAGTATGCCGTCTGCCCTGGGTGTGATCTGAAGGACGTTTCCGGGGAACAATATGACGGGGATTCCGGTGTTTTGCTTGATGATCTGAACCGTTTCGTCCACAGATCCTGAAACAAGGCTTCCTCCCACAAGTATGAAATCCACATTGTTCCTGCCGGCATTCCTGCCCATCCTGGCAAGTGATTCCCTGTCATGTTTGTCAGGGTCAACAACCAGCGCAAACAGTTTTTGCGATTTACTCCGTTCCACGATATGTGCATAGATGCTGTCCATATCATTTACAGCACCAGACAATGACATAGTTGGCCATACGAATGTAATGAAGCGGATAGGTTTCGATCCCGGAAATATTATCGACCGTCCCCTTCAGACTCCCTTTTTCCATGGGTTCGAACGGATCTATTTTCAGGTTCCTTTTGAAACTTATTTCCTTTTTGTCACAGATTTTGTACAGGGCTTCCTTGGCGCACCAGTGAATGTAAAGATGATATTTCACGAGATCGGGATCTTTCGTGATTTTTTCGGAATCACTGATAAAGCGCCCGGCCAGTCCTGATATCCTGTGTGACATGTATTCCAGATCTATGCCCACCTTCCTGAACCTGCTCATCAGAATGGCAGTTAAACGATGTGAATGGGAAATGCTGATATGAAAGGTATTGTTCAGGAGAAAGGGTTTTCTGTCCGCGTTATAAACAATCCTGGAGGGTTTGCCCATGAGCTCATTGATAAGGGTTCTCACACTCAACCACTCCAGTTTTCTGTTATTGTTCCTGAAGCCTTCGAGTGTGCGGATCTCTTCGGTTTCCAGGGTCAGCCCCGATCGGAGATCCTCATACGATTCAATGATTTCCCAGATCCCGAGCCTGCACCCGGCAGGCTGTTCATGATTGAGGATTACGCCCATTGAGCCAAATTAATTATTTCCAGTCAAACGATTCCATAAGATGGACAATATCTTCTTTAAAGAAGGCTATTACCGGTGCAAGGGAATCCTTTTCAGGCTCTACATTGAAATACAGCGAACCCCTGAGAAAATGTACATTGCTGTCGGTCAGGAAAAACTGAATGTTTGAGGCCGCGTTGCCTTTAATGTCATACAGGATCCCGTGTACATTGTTCTCCGGATGGTTGTATACGGTCTCCTGAATGGCATCTGCCATGATTGTATGTTTGTATGCCAGGTCGTGGCTGTCTTCCAGGAAACGGTCAAGGTTTCCGTTGATGTCCTTATAGCTGATGTGAATGGTTCCGTCAAAATCAGGGAAGAAGATGTTGATCCAGCAGGGCTCGGAAAAATCATCCGTATCGGCAACGATCCGGGCATACACAGGATACTCGAACCTGTACGGACAGGTGGAATCGAACAGGGTATACTTTTTTTCCGGGAATTCAAGGCGGAGGTATCCCCTTGGCCTGGGTGTATAGCTCCGGTGGCATGAATGAAATGCAAACATCAGAAAAAGGATGATTATATGGCATTTCCGTGCAATCATTCCCCGGTCTTGTGGCTTTTGTGTTTCTCCGGCCGGATGGTAACCCTGATCTTTTTGATCCGGCGCTTGTCCACCGCTTCAATGATAAATTCGAAGTTCTTGAATACCGTCTTTTCCCCTTGCTTGGGGAAGTCACCTTTCAGTTCCAGGAGAAAGCCCGCCAGTGTATCCGCATCGCCTTTTGCTTCGTTGAAAAGATCATCTTCTTTTTCAATGATCTTGAAAAAATCGTTAAGGGGTATCCTGCCCTCAAACAGGTATTCGTTCTCGTTTACCCTTTCGAAGATGGTTACATTTTCGTCGGATTCGTCGGTTATCTCACCGACGATCTCCTCAATGATGTCCTCCAGGGTAATGATTCCGCTTGTGCCACCGTATTCATCAACGACAATGGCCATATGTATCTTTTTGGTCTGGAATTCATTCAGCAGATCGCTGATTTTTTTATTCTCGGGGACGAAGTACGGAGGTCTGACAAGCGACTGCCATTTAAAATTCCTGTTTTTACGGATGTGCGGAAGAAGATCCTTGATGTAAAGGATCCCCCTGACCTTGTCAAATGTATTGTTGTAAACAGGAATCCTCGAGTAGCCTGAATCGATCGCAATTTTAATAAGTTCGTCAAGTCTTGTCTGTATATCCGCTGCCACTACATCAAGCCTGGATTTCATGATTTTTCTGACATCGATATTGCCGAACTTGATGATCCCTTCAAGGATTGTTTTTTCTTCTGCAATGTCTTCTGCGGTAAGTTCGAGTGCTTCCGAAATATCATCCATGGAAATATTCTGCCTTTTTCTGGAAAGGCGCTTGTTCACCAGGGAGGTGGAAAAAATCAGGAAGGAGGAAACAGGATGGAAAATACGCTGGAGCAGCATCAATGGAAAAGCCATGAACAGGGCAAACCTGATGGCGTAAAGATTGGCATACAGCTTGGGAAGAATTTCCCCGAAAAGCAACAGCAGGAAGGCGACCACAACCACCTCCAGGATGAACTGAAGGGTTTTGGAGGTGCCGAAGTCAACCAGTTCGTTCATGATGAAGGCCGACAGGATTACAATCCCGATATTGATAAAGTTGTTCGTGATCAGGATCGTGCCCAGCAGGCGTTCGGGTTTTTCGATCAGATTCAGTACCTGTCTTGACCGTCTGCTTTCTTTCACGGTCAGTGACTGTTTATCGGCAGGAGAAAGGTAGAAATAGGCTACCTCCGACCCGGATATGAGGGCCGATCCTGCCAGCAACAGGATGACAATGACTATGGCTGCAGCAATGCCTGCGCTCATGGGATGGAAAACAACATCGAACTGTGCCCTGAGGATTGTGACAAAATGTTCAGGTTCCAATGCTACTCCTTGATTTAGTCAGACTTAGAAAGGCAGGTCATCCGGACTTTCCTGGGCGGGACCAACATCTGAGAAGTGATCGTCCTGGCCAGTATCGGTCGGCGTATCCTTTTCCTGAGGTGAAGATTGCTGCTCCTCCCGGGCACCGGAGTCGTCCGAACGCCGCCCAAGCATTTGCATGTTGTCTCCGACAATTTCGGTTGTATATCTTTTATTCCCGTCCCGGTCGTCCCATGAGCGGGTGCGTATCCTTCCTTCAATAAACAACTGGGATCCTTTTTTTACATATTTTTCCGCAACTTCGGCAAGACCTCTCCATAATACGATATTATGCCATTCTGTATTCGTTATCCTTTCCCCGTCCCTGTTCCTGTAGGTTTCACTTGTAGCAAGCGGAAACGAGCAAACCGCCGTTCCTCCCTCCAGGTACCTGGTATCCGGATCCTTGCCTACATTTCCAACGAGTATTACTTTGTTTACCGACATGTTTGATATTCATAAATACGGATTGTAAAGTTACAAAAATTAATCTGTTCCATTCATCCACATGAGTTCTTTCATGGACCTGGCAATCAATGCCGGAACAGGGTAGTCTGCCAGTCTGTTTACCGGGACGGGCAGATGTCCCGGAAGGTAGAAAGAATCCCTGTTCCCGGGCGCAAGCAAATAGAAACGGGCATGGAGTTCCTGGTGTGTAAGAATGTGCTTATATAATCCGGAAGTTTTCCTGACGTCCATTTCCTGGTCAGGGAAAAGGGCCGACCAGGCCCCTGACCCGATCAGGTTCGCTACAGATACTGGACGCCTTGATTCGATCAGCGGGAATTCGTACAGCCTTTCCCATATGTCTTTCAGAGTCCGCTGCCTGATGTAGGTCAGGTTCTGATTGAGGATTACCATATAATGAAAATATCTTTTGCGCCTCCGGGGAGATTTCTTTATAACGGGGAGCAGGTCGACCTTTCCGTATCTGTATGCATGGCATTGCTGCCTTAATGGACATTTCCCGCAAAGGGGGTGCCTGGGGATACATATTCCGGCTCCCAGTTCCATCATCGCCTGGTTGTGGTTTCCCGGATCTTCACGGTCAAGAATGAGATCCGCTTTCCGGTGAATGGCAGATGCCGCCGGATCCATCCCCCGGGGTTCGGAAATCCCGAATAGCCTGGCCAGCACCCTGTATACGTTCCCGTCCACTACCGCCCTGTCTTCCCCGAATGCAATGGAAGCGACGGCTGCTGCAGTATAGGGCCCGATCCCTTTCAGCCTGATGATCTCATCGTAGGTCGAGGGAAAATTTCCATGGCGTTCCGACATGATGGTACAGGCTGCGTGATGCATATGCCTGGCCCTCGAATAATACCCCAGGCCTTGCCAGATGAGCAGGACATCCTCGATCCGGGCATCCGCAAGGCTGGCGACATCGGGAAATCTTTCCAGGAAACGATGGAAGTACCCTGTGCCCTGGGATATCCTGGTTTGCTGCAAAATGATCTCGGAAACCCATATGACATACGGGTCATTTGTCAGTCTCCACGGAAGGGGACGTTTGTTCTGCGTATACCAGGATTTTAAAATTTTGCCGATTTCCAAGGTTAAAACCTCTAAACTTTCTAAATTTGAGACAAATAAATAAAATTAACCCAATTGATTTCATAAATAGAGTGAAATAATATATATTTGCAATTCAAAATCGAAATACAATTGTAATTAATTGATAATTAAAGATTTTAAAAATGACTAAAGCTGATATCGTTAACGAAGTTTCTAAGAATACGGGTATTGAGAAGGTAACCGTTCAGAAAACTGTTGAAGCCTTTATGGAAACTGTAAAAGACTCTTTGATAACGGACAAAAATGTTTACTTGAGGGGTTTTGGAAGTTTCATTGTTAAAAGGAGAGCAAAAAAGACTGCAAGAAATATCTCCAAAAATACCACCATTATCATTCCTGAACATTTCATACCTGCCTTCAAACCTGCCAAGTCATTTGTAAATAAGGTAAAAAACAACGTTAAGCGATAGAGGACCGGAGGAGTTTCCGGGGAGGATCTGAGCAATGCCGAGCGGGAAAAAGAGAAAAAGACATAAAATGTCAACCCACAAGCGCAACAAGCGTTTGAGAAAGAACAGGCATAAGAAGAAGAAATAGCCTTTAGTATCTTACCGAGAAATCTTTAATGTATTGACGAATGTTACTGAACCTAAAGTCCTTGCCTGGTCTTTAGGTTTTAACTGTTTTCCTGCAGCGTACATTCGGTGATGTTTAAAAAGGAAGACAAGTGAGCAAGGAAATCGTTAGAGATGTAATCATTGATGCTGCTTCACAGAAGATATCGATAGCCTTATTGGAGAATAAGGATCTGGTTGAGTTAAACAGGGAAAAGAGTAATCTCGGGTTTTCTGTCGGGGATATATATCTGGGGAAAGTGAAAAAGGTGATGCCCGGCCTGAACGCTGCATTTGTGGATATAGGGCATGAGAAAGACGCTTTTCTTCATTACCTTGATCTCGGACCGCAGTTCAGTTCTCTCAGCAGGTACCTCAAGCTGTTTATTGATAAAAAGGGGAAGTTCCCCGGGATCCAGAAGTTCAAGAGATTACCCGACATCAACAAGGAAGGGAAGATTACCGATGTGCTGGATGCCGGACAGAAAGTCCTCGTCCAGATCGTAAAGGAACCCATTTCAACCAAAGGCCCCAGATTGAGTTCTGAAATATCCCTGGCAGGGAGGAACCTGGTGCTGATCCCTTTCACGGATAAGGTGTCCATTTCTTCAAAGATCGAGTCAGAAGAGGAAAGAAATCGCCTGAGAAGGCTCCTTCTGAGCATCAAACCCAGGAATTATGGCCTGATCGTCAGAACCGTTGCACAGGATAAAAAGGTGGCCACTTTCGATTCGGAGCTGAGGGGGCTGGTAAAAAAGTTTGAATCGGCATTTCAGAATATTTACGAGGTCAAGCCCCCCAGGTTGCTCATCAGTGAATTGAACCGGACCACTGCCCTGATCCGGGATGTGCTGAATGTTTCATTCAACAGCATTGTTGTAAACGATGATGCGCTTTACCGCGAGATCAAGGAATACATAGGAACCATCGCTCCGGAAAAAACCAAAATAGTCAAATTGTATTCCGGCAGTTCTCCCATTTTCGAAAATTTCAATATTGAAAAAAAGATCAAGTCCCTGTTCGGGAAAACGGTTTCGTTCAGGAACGGGGCCTACCTGATCATTGATCATACTGAGGCGCTGCATGTAATTGATGTGAATTCGGGCAACCGTTCGAGGACGGTCAGCGACCAGGCCACAAATGCACTCGAGACGAATATTGCAGCCGTAGATGAGATTGCAAGGCAGCTGAGGCTCAGGGATATGGGAGGGATCATCGTGGTGGATTTCATCGACATGAATTCAGGTGAACACAGGAAGAGAGTGTTCGAACGCATGAAAGAAGCCATGTCAAAGAATCCCACAAAGCATAATATCCTTCCTCTCAGTAAATTCGGCCTGATGCAGATAACCCGCCAGAGGGTCCGGCCCGAAATGAATATCGATGTTTCGGAGAAATGCCCTACCTGCCTGGGTACGGGAAAGATCGGTCCCAGCCTGTTGTTCCTGGATGAACTTAAGAATCATATACGGGATAAAATACAGGAGTACAAGCTGACAAAACTGGTCATCCATCTTCACCCCTTTGCGGCATCCTACATGAACCAGGGCTGGAATTCCACTAAAAAACAATGGGCAAAGGAATTGAAATGCAAAATTGACGTCAAGGGGATGACTTCCTTCCAGTTCCTCCAGTTCGGCCTGTATACAGGGCAGGGAGAAGAGATACCCGTATAAGAGACAGTGTGAGTGGTATTTTTTAACCGATTTTTCACAATTCAGATTCCCTTACATCACAGGGTTTCCCGTATCTTTGCGGAATTGTTCATGCAACCGGATTCCGGTCAAATCATTTGAAATGAAGTCTGCCATCTTCAAATTTTTTTCTGTCCTGACCTTTCTGAGCGCTGCTGCCGGTGTTTCCGCACAAATACTTGATCCGATCGATTGGAGTTTCAGCAGTAACAGGATCAGCGACGATGAAACAGAACTGGTCTTTACCGCCTTCATTGAAGACAACTGGCACCTCTACTCCCAGGAAATACCGGAAGGAGGGCCCATTGCCACGAGTTTTGCTTTCACGCCATCCCCGGATTATCAAAGAATAGGGAAGGTCACTGAAGTCTCCGAAGCCGAAGTGAAGTTCGACCCCAGTTTTGATATGGACCTTAAAATGTACAATAATGAAGCGGTATTCAAACAAAGGATAAAATTTGATCCGGATGCGGCGTTTGAACTGAGCGGAAGCATTCAGTACATGTGCTGCGATGATGAGAGATGCCTGCCCCCTACGCAGGAGGACTTCAGCTTTTCGTTTGCGGGGGGGGAAGCGACCCCCCAGCGGGAAGGAGGCATTGAACCTGCGCCAGGTGCACCGGATCTTGCTCCGGTTGACCAGGGCATACAGGATCCCGGCACGGCCGGGAAAAGCACATTCGATCTTGCACCGGTGGAAGAAAGCGGATCCCTGTGGGTGTTCTTTTTCATCGCTTTCCTGGCGGGGCTGGCAGGAATTCTTACTCCCTGTGTGTTCCCGATGATACCCATGACGGTGAGTTTCTTTATGCAGGGCAGTGAAAACAGGGGAAAAGCGATCGTAAAGGGTCTGATCTTCGGAATTTCCATCATAGCAATATACACATCCATAGGTGTGATCGTTTCGGTTTCAAGTGCTGGTGCCGGGTTTACCAATGTGCTCAGCACACACTGGATACCGAACCTTATTTTCTTTCTTCTGTTTATGGTTTTCGGAGCGAGTTTCCTGGGGATGTTCGAGCTGGTCCTGCCAGGCAGATGGGTGAACCGGTCGGACCGGCAGGTGGACAAGGGAGGTTACCTGGGTGCCTTTTTTATGGCCCTCACCCTGGTCCTTGTTTCCTTTGCCTGCACCGGGCCCATTGTAGGGGCTTTGCTTGTCGAAGCGGCAGGGGGGCTGGCCATCGAGCCCACCCTGGGGATGTTCGGTTTTTCCCTGGCCTTTGCCCTGCCTTTCACTTTATTTGCCATATTCCCAGCCTGGTTGAAAGGCCTGCCCAAATCAGGGAGCTGGCTCAATTCCGTAAAGGTGGTCCTCGGTTTCATCGTACTGGCATTCGGCCTGAAATATCTCAGCACCATAGACCAGGTGTACCATCTGAACTTCCTGAGCCGTGAGATATTTCTTTCAATCTGGATCGTAATCTTCACACTGCTGGGGTTTTACCTGCTCGGCAAGCTCAGGCTGGCGCATGACTCCGCTCTTCCCTACATAAGTGTTACGCGACTCATCCTTGCCATCGCATCGTTCACATTCGTACTTTATTTGGTCCCGGGATTGTTCGGGGCCGACCTGAAAGGAATCGCAGCGCTGATCCCCCCGAAATCCGTGCAGCATCTGAATGTTTCGGGGATGGCCGGTACGGGCACGGGGTCTGCAGCCGGAGAAGATCCGGGTATGCTTTGCGGCACGCCCGATTATTCCGATTTCCTGCATCTGCCCTACGGTCTTCAGGGATATTTTGACTACGAGGAGGGAATGGCCTGTGCAAAACAGCAGAACAAGCCGGTAATGCTCGATTTCAAAGGACATGCCTGCAGCAACTGCAAGGAAATGGAAGCCCGTGTCTGGTCCGATCCGGAGGTTTTGCAAAGGCTTCGGGATGATTATATCATAATTGCCCTGTATGTGGATGACGGGACAAAGCTCCCCGAGTCTCAGTGGGTAACCTCTTCATTCGACGGCAAGGTAAAGAAGACCATGGGTAAAAAGAACCTGGATATACAGATCACACGCTTCAATACCAACACACAGCCCTATTATGTGCTGGTCGATACCCAGGGCAATCCCCTGGCCCCGCCGAGGGGTCATAACCTTGATGCGGGGGCGTTTGCAGACTGGCTTGATTCAGGCCTTG
>CAYOPZ010000001.1:0-263537 GCA_964406005.1 uncultured Bacteroidaceae bacterium | reverse complement strand
ATTGTATATATATCTGAGATTATCACTACTTGTGTAGATCCTGTCGTTTTTATCCCAGGCAACCTCTGCCCGGATTTTTTCATATGCGGCAACGATCTTTTCCCTGTCGGTTTGTAAAGAATCCTCAATTTCCCTGGCCGCATCTTTGAGATAGGGAAAGGCACCTCTGGTCAATTCTCCGAAATACGGGTGTGTTCTATATTGATTGTTTACCTTGCCCCACGAGGTTGTATATTCTACAGAAATATAACCCGGTATATTGACTGATTCAAGTTCAAGTTCAAATCTTGTCATGTAATTTGCTGGCGAATTGATATAAGGTTCCGGTTTAAACGCAGGCATATTCACAGCAATCCAGCGACCCGGTGATGTCATATTAATAGGTTCAAAACCTATATATTTTCTGGCGATTGTAAAATCGGGATGATTGGGCAGGCGGAGTTCACTCCACCGAACCGGAATCTCCCTTTGGAAACGCCATGACCCCGGAATCCCCTGTATGGTAAAAAGGATCTCTACAACCGACCCTACCTGTACATTCGGCATGGTGACACGATTATTTGTTCTGGTGCCACTGACTCGTTCCCTGAAAATGGATTCCTGTTTCAGCTTATCCTTTTCTATCTTGCCATCTACAAGGTTATAGGTCACACCTTTAATCATGGCCCTTTCATCTCCGGGAACGGAAAGATTAACCCAATGCGTGCCTTCTTCTTTCAAAACTTTGATCCTGGTGATCCATGTAAACTGAAATGATCTGGGATCAAATACACCATAGTCGCAAAGGACCACGGCTTCTGCAGAGGAATCCTGTGGATAGATCTTCATCTCGAGATCTTCAATATCAATATCACCATACTTTACGGGGGGTTTTTGTCCGGCGCAAAACTGTGAAGAAATAAAACCGATCAGGAGGACTGCATAGAATAGCCATAATTTATTCCTTCTCATGGTCAGGAGATTTCTTTAGAATAAACTGATTGGCATATACAATATACGTAATAAATAATCACTTATCAAATGAATCAGAATAATTTGGGGTTATGAATTATAGCAATGTTAAAATAAGTTAAATAATACGGCCAGGTAGAAATCATACCTCGTACTGATTTATTTTTGTGTTTCAAAATCAGAATGTCTGTAAGCAAAATGCATTTTTAAATGGATATCAAAATTGAAAACCTGACAAGAAAATTCGGGGGTCAGCGGGCGGTTGACAACATAAGTTTCGATGTTAAAACCGGTGAGATCGTCGGATTTCTCGGGCCCAACGGAGCAGGCAAGACAACCACAATGCGTATGATCACGAATTTCATCACTCCGACTGAAGGGCTGATCGAGGTGGGCGGGATAAATATGTATGATGCTCCCGATAAGATCAAAAAGCACATCGGTTACCTTCCCGAGAACAATCCTCTTTACCAGGACATGCCGGTCATCGATTACCTCGAATTCGTGGCCGGCCTGCAGGGCATCCCGGCAAAGGAAATCCCTTACAGGGTGGTGGACATGATCCGGATAACCGGGCTCAATGAAGAAAAGCATAAGAAGATAGGGGAACTTTCGAAAGGATTCAGGCAGCGGGTGGGGCTGGCACAGGCCATGATACATGATCCCGAGATCCTGATCCTGGATGAACCTACTTCCGGACTGGATCCCAACCAGATCGTAGAGATCCGGAAGCTTATCAGGGAACTGGGACGCCAGAAAACGGTCATACTGAGCACACATATCCTGCCTGAAGTGGAAGCTACCTGTGACCGCATCCTGATCATCAACCGGGGCAGGATCGTGGCCGACGGAACCGCCGAGCATCTGAGGACCCGGGCGAAAGGACAGGAGGTCCTGAAAGCCAGGATCGAAGACGGTGAAGCAGATGCTGTTTTCGAGGCCCTGCAAAGCCTTTCTTCCGTGGTGATGGTGGATTTTACAGACCGCAACCAGCAGCGCTATGAGATCCATGGTCAGCCCGGCTCAGGGACAGCCAGGGAAATTTTCAGGCTATGCGTCGAAAAAAACTGGACCCTGACCGAAATGATCCCCTCTGAAACAAAGCTTGAAGATATATTCCGTGAATTAACCATGAACTGAACATTATAAAAACAACCGTCGATAATGAACACCATATGGATATTAACCAGGCGGGAATTCCGCTCATTTTTCGATTCTCTGGTCGCATATATCCTGCTTATTCTTTTTCTGGGGATCAGCGGATTCTTTACCTGGATATACGGAACGGACATTTTCCTCAGGGGACAGGCAAACCTCGAAGCTTTTTTCGGCATTGCCTACTGGACCCTGTTCTTTTTCATTCCCGCCCTGACCATGCGCCTGCTGGCCGAAGAAATCCGTTCCGGCACCATAGAGCTTCTTCTGACACGTGCCATAACCGACCGCCAGGTGGTGCTGGGAAAATTCATTTCCACCCTGATGCTCATACTGACCGCACTGGCATTCACCCTTCCCTATGTTATCACCATCGGCAGCATTGGCAACCTGGATCTGGGGGCCGTGATCTGCGGATACATCGGTCTTGCCCTGATGAGCGCGGCCTATATCAGCATCGGGCTCTGGGCCAGCAGCATTACCCGGAACCAGATCGTAGCCTATCTTCTTTCCCTTCTCATAGGGCTCTTTTTTCACCTGATTTTTGAATTGCTGGCTTCCGGTTTTACAGGTTTCCCGGGACAGTTGTTCCATACCCTGAGCATGCGTGTTCATTTTGACAGTATTACCCGCGGGGTGCTGGACAGCGGTGACCTTATCTATTTCTTCTCACTGATCGTGCTGGGCCTGTTCATTTCAGAGGTCAACCTGTCAAAAAGAAACATTTAGAATACGAAACGATTGTAAAATGAAATCAAATAAGTTCAATCTTTCAATCGCATTGTTTTTTGCCATCGTCATTGTCATAAACCTGCTGGCCGAACAATTTTATTTCCGCCTTGACCTGACCGAAGGACACCAATATACACTGAACAAAGCTACCAGAGACATATTAAAGGACCTCAACGAACCGGTCACCGTAAAAGCTTATTTCAGCAAGGATATTCCCGCCCAGCTTATCAAGACAAGAAATGATTTCAGGGAAATGCTCGTGGAATACGGGAGACTTTCCGGCAATATGCTTGTCTATGAGTTCATCAGCCCCAATGAAAACGAAGAGCTGGAGACGGAGGCCATGCAGAACGGCATCCGGCCCGTCATGATCAATGTCAGGGAAAAAGACCAGATGAAACAGCAACGGGCATACATGGGCGCAGTACTCAGCCAGGGTGACAGGAAAGAAACCATTCCGCTTATCCAGCCGGGCCTTTCCATGGAATACACCCTTACCAGGGCCGTTAAAAAACTTTCCGTTGCAAATAAACCTGCTGTCGGTCTCCTGCAGGGAAACGGTGAAGCTGCAATGGCGGATCTGTCTGAAGTGAACGACGAACTCGGCATCCTTTACAAGCTTGAAAATGTGCGAATAACGGATTCCACCGGCATACCTGACTACATCAGGACCCTTGCCATTGTCCGACCTGCCGATTCCATACCGGATATCGTTTTCACCAGGCTTGACGAGTTTCTGGCCCGGGGCGGCAGGCTTTTTATCGCCTTCGACCGTGTCGGCGGAAACCTGCAGACAGGTTACGGCAATACCATAAATACAGGTCTCGGGGCCTGGCTTCGCGGAAAAGGTCTTATTGTCAATGACAATTTCCTGATTGACGCGAACTGCGTGACGGCTACCATGCAGCAACAAATCGGGAATGCCATACAGATCTCCAGCGTTGCCATACCCTATATTCCCGAGATCAATGATTTTGCCGATCATCCCATTACCTCGGGGCTGGAAGATGTCATCCTTCAGTTTACCAGCACAATGGATTTCACAGGGGATTCGTCCGTTCAATACACCCCTCTTGTTTACAGTTCCGAACAATCCGGGACCCTCCCTTCACCACAGTATTTCAACTATCAGAAGCAATGGACACAAGGGGATTTCCCCCTGCAGCGCCAGGTGCTGGGAGCCGCACTCGAAGGACCCCTTGGGGGGGATTCCGTTACCAGGATGGTGGTCATCTCAGACGGAGACTTTCCGGTTAGCTCCCCAGGAGGCAAGGAATCCATGTATCCTGACAATATCAGCCTGATGGTGAACAGCATCGACTGGCTGAGCGATGACACGGGGCTGATCTCCCTGCGTACCAAAGAAGTCAGTTCCAGGCCCATCAGGCAACTGGAAGACAGCACGAGGACCCTGCTGAAATGGCTTAACTTCCTTCTTCCCATATTCCTTGTTTTGATTTACGGGTTCATGCGTTACCAGTACCGTAAGAACCAGCGTCTGATAAGGATGGAAGCCAATTATTCAAAATAAAAACCCAACTGGTATGAGCGGAAAATTCAATAACAAAGGTCTGCTGATCATCCTTGCCGTCCTGGTTGTCATATTCCTGGTCACAAGAACGATAACTTCAAAGAACAGGGAGCATTCGCTGAATACGGAACTGGTTGGCATAGACACTGCCAGGGTGGATTCCATCTCCCTGTATCCTGCATCCGGGAACGGGGGAAAAATCCTGTTCGAACGTGAGGGCCAGGAATGGATCGTTAAAAACGAAACAATAACCACCCATGCAGACAATGACGCTGTCCATAACCTGCTCGGTACCTTGCTGAACATCAAGACCGAAAGGCTGGTGGCACGTGCCAGGGACAAATGGCCGGATTATCATGTAAACGATTCCCTTGGCACCCGCGTGGTGATCAGGGAAGGAAACAAAACCACCCTGGATATGATCGTCGGCCGCATCGAGTACCAGCAGCCTGCAGGGGGCTATGGCGCATACGGAAATTCACCGTCAGGCGGAAACACCTATGTCAGGTTGGCAAACCAGGACGAAGTATATTCCGTCGAGGGTTTCCTGGCAATGAACATCAACCAGGACTTTAATTCCTGGCGCAATCATCGTATTACACATTTCCATGTTTCGGAGCTGTCCAAAATTACTTTCGACTACCCGGCCGACAGCGGCTTTATTGCCTTGAAAACAAATGCCGGATGGACCATCGGCGGAATCAGGGCAGACTCTGCATCCATGTCACTGTATCTCAACAGTAACGCAAGCAGGTACAGCTATGATTTTGAGGATGGGTTTGATACGTCATCCCCTGCAGATTACCAGGTAACCTTTGAAGGGGATAATATGAACCCGTTGAATATCAAAGCCTACATACAAAGCGGGGGAGACCTGGTGCTTCACAGCAGCATCAACCAGGATGCATGGTTCCGGAGCGAACCCCCGGGGCTTTTCAGGGATATTTTTAAAAGTTCATCAGACCTGGTTGCACCGGGCGGTTTAACCCGCAATTGAAAAGCCGTCTCTTCTGAAAAATTTCATACTTTTACCGGGAAACCTGGTTTCCCCGGATGAGAATAGCCATTACCGGTGCCAGCGGCCACATAGGCGCCAATCTTTGCCGCACGCTCCTCGAGCAAAAGCATGAAATTACCGTTCTTGCAAACCGGTATACCGCCAGCCTGGCGGGACTGGATCTGCTGACCGTTCACGGCAACCTCCTCGAACTTTCCCCGCTGAGGCAATTGGCGGATGGTGCCGAGGTGATGATCCACCTGGCGGCCGTGATCTCTGTCAGGGGAAAGAAAAATGCAGTGCTCGATACCAATGTGGCCGGTACAAAAAATCTGCTTGAAGCTGTTAAACAGAGCAGGGTCAGGCGTCTGATCCATTTTAGCTCCGTTCATGCCCTGCTCCGGCCGCCCTTGAATCGGCCGCTCGATGAAAACAGCCCCCTTGCCCTGAATGATCCCATCCCTTATGTCCGGTCCAAAGCCCTGAGCCATAGGATGGTACTCGATGAAACCGCACGGGGGCTCGATGCCGTTATTATCAACCCCACCTCTGTCATCGGGCCCTGTGATTTCAAGCCTTCGCTTGCCGGGCAGGCCATCCTGCAATTGTATAGGGGAAAAATCCCTGCCCTGGTTCCCGGGGGTTACGACTGGGTGGATGTCAGGGATGTTGTACAGGGTACACTCCGGGCGATTGAACACGGACGGACAGGAGAAAGCTACCTGCTTTCAGGGCATTATGTAAGCCTGCCAGACCTGTATGCCGGGATCTCGGTATTAAAAAGAGGTGCCGGAAGACTCCCTGTCATACCTTTCCGGTTTGCTGAACTGGGCCTGCCGTTTCTGAATGCATGGGCCCGGATAAACGGGTCAAAGGCCCTTTACACCCGGGAATCGCTGAAAATCCTGAAATCTGCACACAAAAGCATCTCGAACGAGAAAGCCCGCAGGGAGCTCGGCTACCGTCCGCGCCCATTCGAAGATACCCTGGCGGATACCATCCGGTGGTTTGTGAAGAACGATTATCTATAAGTTATGAGCGTGGAAAATTATACCCTTCTGGTTAATATCTGGATTGCGCTTGCCCTTATTGTCCTTCCCATTCTGCTTAAAGTGAGCGCTCCTTACGGAAGGCATTTCAGGAAGGGATGGGGGCCCACGATTCCCAACCGCACTGCATGGATCGTCATGGAACTGCCTTCCCCGGTCCTGTTCAGTATATTCTTCTGGTCCGGTCCCAACAGACAGGAAACTGTCACATTTGTCTTTTTCCTTCTCTATACCCTTCATTATATGAACCGTTCCCTGATATTCCCTTTGCGCATGCATACTTCGGAAAGGAAAATGCCTCTGGTCATTGCGGTGTCTGCCATCTTATTCAACCTGGTTAACGGATCTCTCAACGGTTACTGGTTCGGGAATATTTCAGGGGAATACCATGCAGACTGGCTGTTCGACCCGCGATTCATTTCCGGGGGGATCCTGTTCCTCGCAGGGGCATTGATCAACCTGCAATCGGACAACTTGCTGCTGTCTCTCCGCAAAAACGGCGCCGGAGAATATACCATTCCCTCGGGCGGACTATTCAGGTATGTTTCCTGCCCCAATTTTTTCGGAGAGATCCTTGAATGGGCAGGATTTGCACTTATGACATGGAGCCCGGCCGCCCTCGCATTTTCCGTATGGACAGGGGTGAACCTGGTACCCAGGGCGTTAGACCACCACAGTTGGTACCGGGAAAGATTTGACGATTATCCCCCCGAAAGAAAAGCTGTCATTCCTTTTATATTATAGGCCAGGGCCGGAAATGAATCCGGATCGTATTTTACATAATTCACATCAAGCTCAAGTGACCCGCCACCGCTGAATTCAATGGTCAAATCCTCCGTATTGATCTTTGACCATGTTCTCAGGTTTCCTCCTCCCGATAGTTTAAGGTGCCTTATATCTTTCATCATGACCAAAGCATCCAGGGCATTGCTTTGACGGATATCAATGTTTTCGGGGATATAAATGTAAAGTACATGGTCCCTTACTTCCGAAACGATATACTCCTGGAGATTTTCATCTGCCTTGATCCCCACTCTTATCCGGTCTCCCTGGCAGATTACAAGGTTGATTCCGCTTGTCACCACGATCCCGGTGAAATCGTCAGCCTCCCGCTCGCGGAGAATGACATTCCCGTCGCCTGTAACCTGCCCCATCATACAGGAAGATACAAGGGCCAGGATGACTACAGGCAATAATCTGTTCATTGTATTCAGTTTCATCCCGTTTGATTTTTGGCTTTGTTATCAATATTGACGAACAAGGCTTGAAAACATTACAATTGATGTGTAAACAAAACGAGAAACGAATCCGGGATTGCCTGGCGAATTACCTCTTGTAAATCTTCGAACCTCCCGAGAGCTTTGCTTCGATCACGGGTCCGCCGCTGACATGGATTTCGCCACCGCCACTGGCTGAAACATCGAGTTTTTCCGAAACATTTATATGTGCATCCGACCCGCCTGTAATTTTCAGGTTTGCATTCCTGGCTTTGAATCCCCCTGCACTCAGATCTCCTCCGCTGCTTACCTGGCATATGAGATCCCCGGCCGAACCCCTCAGCATAACATCCCCGCCACCTCCGACGGAAACCGTTAGTTTTTCAGCCTGAATGTCCAGATCCAGGTCTCCACCGCCCGATATTTTTGCGGTCACATCCGAAGCCTCGTCTCCGCAGGAAATTTCAGCATCCCCTCCTCCGGAAATCTTCACATCGAGCGTTCCCAGGTCTGCATCAAGCTCCATGTCTCCTCCTCCGCTAAGGGAGGCTTCCAGGGAAGAAATCCTTCCGCGAAGTTCCATATCGCCTCCCCCGCTGATATTGAATCCGGCACGGTTCGCCGTCAGCTCAATTTCCATATCTCCCCCTCCGCTTACTTCAACGGATATGTCATCCGAACTTATCACCGACTGTGTCTGAAGGTCACCTCCTCCCGACAACCTCAGAAACTCTATGTTCCTGACTACAACCAAAGCGTCCATGGCACGGCTTCCCAATATATTGGTTTTCTCGTCCACATTTATATAAAGTGTATTATTTCTTACTTCCGAAACAATATACTCCTGGAGGTTTTCATCAGCCCTGATCTCAAGTTTTTCCCGGTCTCCCTGGCTGAGCATCAGGTCTATTCCGCTTCTGACCACGATCCGGTTAAAATCGTCAACTTTGCGTTCCTCGGTAACGACATTTCCATTGCCCCTTACCTGGGCCATCATGCCGGAATATGCGAGCATCAGTAAAACGGTAAGCAACGATAATCTGGCTACTGGTTTCTTTTCCATGTTACAGAATTTTAGTTATGTTAAGTCTTTGATTATGACGCATAAACCTTTAAAAAGTTACATCTGTCCCCCTAAGAGACGATGCCCGTAGCATTCCGCTGCATGAAAGAGACATGCTAAAAAATGTTAAAAGTGGTTAAAAGGAATAATTTTATTGGAATTTTCCGTTTTACCGGTATATTTTTATGGTAAACCTGAAAGATTACCTGAAGATGAAAAACAACGGACTGAATGGCCTTTTCGCTTTCGTACTGATGATGCTGTTGTCTCATACGATGTCGGCCCAGGAAAAACCTGAAAAGAAGGTAAGACAACCTGAAATCAAGTGGGATGTTCAGAAACAACTGGATGAGAATGGCAATGTGATCCGGTATGATTCGACCTATTCGTGGTCGTGGTCAAATCATGATTTCGACGATAATTTGCTGGATTCACTGTTTGAAGAATACTTCGGAGACTTCCGTTTGCGCGGAAACCCCGGGAATTTCCCCGATTCCGTTTTCTTTTCCCCTTTCGGGCAGATACAAGATTCGCTCCCGTATCCCGGAGATTTCCCGGATGCTTTCAGGTTTCCCGGTTTTCCCGATCCTATGGAATGGTTTGAACGCCAGCAGGAAATGTTCCACAGGTTTTATGAAATGCATCCCTTCCTGGATGATTCATTGCAACGGTTCAGGTTTGAGCAGCGATACCCGGGCGAACAACCGCACAAATCACAAGGGCAGGGAAAAATTGAAACTTAATTTTTCCCTGAAAGTAAGCGGTTTAAAACGGAATGTAACAGATGAATATCCTCCCCGCTTATCTGTGCAAGGCGCTCAAGAAGCCTGCCATAAAGGGCCGGATTTGATCCCAGTCCCATTTCCCGCAATACCCGTTTCGCCTTGTCCATCATATCGCTGAATCCTTCCCTGCCTTCTGCCGGAGATGCAGTACTCCCGGTATTTTTTTTATGTGCAAAACCTGACAGGGTGTATGCATATATCATGACTGCCTGTGCCAGGTTCAGCGAAGGATAAGGCCTGGCCAGCGGAACCGTGGTAACCAGGTCGCACATCCTGATCTCAGCGTTTGTAAGACCGGATTCCTCTCTCCCGAAAACAATCCCTGCAGTGCCGACCGCCCCCCCTTTTGCCAGCAACTTTGATGGCAGCTCCGAAGCGGGAGCATATTCCACCCTGGTACGCCTTTTTCCGGCTGTTGTGGCCACAGCCAGATCCAGTCCTTCCCGGGCAGCTTCAAGCGAGGCATATACGCCGGCCGATTCAAGAATCTCCTGTGATGCATGGGCCAGAATCCTTGCCTGCTCCGACAGATGGTCGCAGGGGTTGACCAGTCTCATGCCTGAAAAACCCATGGTTTTCATTGCCCTTGCCGCCGCCCCGATATTTCCCGGAACGGCAGGTTCGACAAGGATGAAAGTAATCTGCATATGCCTGTAAATATACATCAAGCTGTTCTTTTTTTCCTATTTTTGATTGAATCCCGGAATATGTTCAGCAAGTATTACAAAATACTGGGCCTCGAAGAAGGAGCTTCAAAAGATGAAATCAAGAATGCCTATCGTCTTCTGGCGAAAAAACACCATCCTGACATAAGCGATGAAGCGGATGCACATGAACGCTTCATCGAAATTACCGAAGCTTATGAAATATTGATAAACCGGCAGGTTATTGACGACCTTCGCTTTACCCGGGCTAATTCCGAGGAACGGAGTAATACCTATAGTTATTTAATAAGGCAGGCCAGGGAAACAGCCAGGAAAGCCTCTGAGATGCGGTATGAAAGACTGAGAGAGGAACATGAAGCTTTTCAGAAAAGCGGGATGTATGATGTCATGCTGCTCCTGAATTATGCATTCAATTTCCTTTTGATAATATTTGCCCTGTTCCTGATCGTATTCCCGGTATATATTGCCGTTAAGGTCCATTTTTTCGGACTTGTTTTCTTCTGGGTGCCCGGAATATTCATAGTCCTGTATATTAAAGGAAAGGGAAGGAGCTATTTCCGTCTCGGATCATTCTTTTACAACATAAATGAAATCAGGCAGCTTATTAAAAACGAGTCGGGATCGGGTTCCCTTCCCTGCGCTTACTCCAGGAACAGGCCTGCCGATGCCTATCCCTACAAGTTAAGTCTTCTCAAGGTACATGACATCAATCTCCATTTTGCAGGAGCGCTGCAGCACAATGTCACATACAAGAGATCCTATCAAAAAATTAAAATCCCGCGAAGCAAAAAGGCTTACAGGATGCATACAACGGGCTCCATCATAAAGGTACTGGGGATCATTGCCGGAGTGATCTTTGCTCCTTTTGACAGCCTGCTCTGGAGGATACTCACAGGGGTGGTTGCCGGCGGATTCCTTTCAGGCCTTGTTCTCGGTGTCTCCGGCATACGCTCAAAAGTATCTTATCTTCTGAACGTGAACCTGCTCGTAAAAATCCTGGCATGGATGCTGGTCATCCTTCTTTTTACGGATTTTTCCAGTTTCCCGAACCTCGTCACCAGCGATTATATCCTGGTTGGCCTCGTGTCAATGCTTTTCTTTCAGGACATACTGCTCGATCCGCTGGTCAGGCTTTTCACCCGTAAAGGCAAACAGCAGATGCCTATCCTGACCCAGCCCGAACAATTGCAGACATTGTACATGAAAGGATACCAGCCTTATCTGGAAATCCCGGTCTGGTCAACGGTTTTTCCAATTTTAAAATGGCTGTTCTGATGGCGATACGGTTTTTGACTGGTTTTGCAATTATGCATATCTTTGATAAAAACCCACCCCTATGAAAAAAAACATTCTCAAGGCCCTCGCCCTTTCCGTAATTCTGGCTTTTATACTGACTTCATGTGAAGCGCTGGAAGACTGCAAAACCTGCAGCCTTGTGACCTATACAGACGGGGTCGAGACCAGCAGAACCCCCGGGGTCCTGTATTGCGGCGATAAACTTGCGGCAAAAGAAAATGAGGAACCAACTACAATCGGCAATGTAACCACCCAGTGGGAGTGTGATTAATAACGCACGCCGATTACGGTCACATCGTCTATCTGCTCCACATCTTTTCTCCATTCCTCGAAGACCCTGTCGAGTTCGGCGCCCTGTTCCAGCATGGGCTTATCCTGCATTCCGGAAAGTATGTTCTTGAAATTCTTGCTCAGGAACTTTTTCTGGTTGGGCCCCCCGAACTGATCTGCAAACCCGTCCGAATGTATGTAGAAGGTATCTCCCTTTTTCAGGTCTATCCAGTGGTTTGTAAAAGGTTTCATCGCCTCATGGATGGCGACAGGCATCTTGTCGCCCTTGATCTCGGTCAGCTCGTCCTTGCTGAAAATCCACAGCGGATTGTTCGCCCCTGCAAACTGCAGGGTGTTGCTTTTATTGTCGAGCAGGCAGACACACATATCCATTCCGTCCTTTACATCGCTTTTTTCTTCTTTCTGTTTCAGCGCCGATATCACCTCATCCCTTAATGTATTCAGGATCTGATCCGGCTGCAGAATCTTCTTATTGAGTATGATCTCGTTCAAAAAGCTTACCCCAAGCATGCTCATAAAGGCTCCCGGGACGCCATGCCCCGTGCAGTCTGCCGCAATGATGACCTGCCTTGAATCCACTTCGGCCACCCAGTAGAAGTCACCGCTGACGATGTCCCTGGGTTTGTACAGCACGAAATGGTCAAACCTGTCGGTGAACAATTCCAGGGAAGGCAGCAGCGCCGTCTGGATCCTAAGGGCATATTCTATGCTGTCTGTGATGTGTTTCTTCTGGTAGGCGATCTGGTCACGCTGGGATTCCGCAATTTCCTTTTGCTTCTGTATTTCGTCCCGCTGCTTCGAGATCTGCCTGTTCTTTTCTTCCAGCTGTATATTGGCCTGCTTTTTTATCCTGTAGCCCCTGTATATAAAATACCCCAGCCCGGACACAAGGACCAGTGCGATGATGAAAAACCATATCATCATTTTCTGCTTCTCAATGGCTTCAAGCTGCTCAATCAGGACAGACTCCTGTTCCGATATTTTCGCCGATTGCTCATCGATACGCTGCTGCTGTTCCCGGATATTCGCAATCTGCTCCTGCAATACCGCCTGTGTGGAATCCACTTCCTGCCGTTGCAGGGCTATGGTGCCCTTCTGCTCGTCAATCTCCTTTTCCTGTCTGTCCAGTACATTGGTTTTTTCGACAATGGTTCTCTGTTTGATTTCGATCTCCTCGTTCAGCATACGCAGCCGCTCCTGCTGTTGGCGTATCATACTGTCCTGCCGGGCAATTTCCAGTCTCTGGGTATCAATGACCGCCTGCTGCTCCCTGGTCACCTCCTTCTCCTCTTCAAGTGCCACCTCCGTTACCTTGAAAAGCTCTTCCCAGTCTTCCCGGGTTTTCACAGCCTGTGCCAGGAACAACTCGCTGACATGCAATCCCTCCTGGTTCATTTTCTCTTCGTTTACCTCGAACCTGGGAGTACCTTCAACCACCACGAAATTCAGCATGGATTCATTGAACGGGTATCCCTCGCTTATGACCAGTGTGTTGTTCCCCTTCGTCCTTTCGAAAACACGGTTCATTTTAAATCCCTCTTCAACGTTCACATAAAGGATCTGGCATTTCTCGATATCGTCCAGCCCGGGATACTGGTAAACCTTGATGGGTTTATTCTGTATGAACTGCCTGGTTTTTGCCATCTCATAGATTTCCCAGAAAAAATCCGCATCCCTCCCCAGTATACCGATCTTAAAGTCGGCAAGCGGCTGGATATCGTCATCATACTGCACGTATTTTGCAATGTCCAGGATATAAAGCGCGCGGGTGGCATCGTTCCAGGTCTCCTGGGCAGAGGAAAACTGAATGAAAATGAACAGAAAGGAAAAGAATAAGGGCAGTCTTGTTTTCATATAAGGAGGTTTAGGCATAAATCTGTACAACTAAATTACAAATTTTTATGATCTTTATTTCCGGTTAAACCACGGGAAATGTATAGAATCCCGATAGTTGTGATGCTGATCCTCATTATCCCCGCCGGGCTCCGGGGACAGGATAATGCAAACCCGGAACGGGGCTGGGTGGCCCGGCATATCTATCATTTTACATGGGAAATGGCTGCAGGTGTCAATCTCAGCGGCGGGCTCATTACTGCCGCCCCTGAAGGATTTTCAAAACAGGATTATAAAAGTTCGGTGGCTCCGGGATTTCAGCTGGGTTTGTTTCCGGTCATTGAAATTTCAAAGGCCTGGTCGGCCCGGACGGGCCTGCTCCTTTCTTCCCGGGTTTTCTCCTATGAAATACAGGGTTCCGCACCCGGCCGGTTTTCGGAACGTTCCATGCTGACCGGGATTCCTGCATACATACAATACCGGTTCGGGATCGGCGGCCTGAGTATGCATATTTTTTCCGGGCTGCACTTCCAGTATTTGTGCATCCATCACCTGGAATACAGTCTGGAACCCGTTCCCAACTATACACAAAAGGGATCCCTGAGCCTTCGTTTCGACAGGAGGCATATGGTCCCCGATTTCCATGCAGGCATAGGGTTCAGATACCAGGTGTCAAAATATTTCATCGGAGCCGGGCTGACATATTTCCTGGGTCTTTCAAACCTTAACCGGTATCCCGGCCCGCGTACCGCAGAAATATACGACGGATCAAATCCCCCCTTCACATACCGGGCCCCCGGGTTCCGTAGCCACGGGCTGATGCTTAACCTGGTCATTGGTAAGGGCAAACTCCTCTAATCCTGTTGTATGCGAATAAAGACAGCGTCCATATGTTTCCTGCTTTTGACGATCTTTCCGGTTTCTTCCTGCCTGAAGGATCCGCTTGAAAACTACCGCTCCGAATTTACAGGAACCTGGGATTTCATCACCATACGGGAAAACATGACTGTAATTCCTCCTGAAATCATAGATACAATTGTTTATACCGGCCGGATCGAAGCCATTTACAGCAACCGGGAAGATCTGATCTTTATCCGGTATACAGCCTCCAACGGCATGGATGCAGTACTCAGCCCGGATGGATATATCAGCCTGCCGGAATACAGGATCGCCAATGGCGTTGAAACACTCGAGGGTTTGTTCAATCCCGGGCGCAGCACTGTTTCATTTGTTTACAGGATCAGCAGCGGCGAATATTCCATGAACCACAGAGTGGAAGGCTCAAGAAACAAGGACTGATCAGCGGGCCCTCATATGCCTTCGCCTGAAGGCCACAACGCCAACGGCAAAATAGATCAGTGTCAGCAATACGAGAGCAGATATTTCCGGAAGTGTCTCCCTTGAATCCATCCCCCTGACCAGGACCTTGTGCAATGCATTCACCGCCCAGGTGGGTGAAAGAATGTCATTGAAGTGCAGGGTAATCCGTCCCATGCTGAGAAGCCTGCCTCCGCTGATCGGGAATGCCGCGCCCGAGAAAAACATCAGCAGGAACAGCGGAAAGGTGCCGATGATTGCCACATCTTTCACAGAACGGCATATGGCTGCCACGATCAGGCTGAAAGCGATCATGGAAAGTGAAGTGAGGAAAGCGATGAAAAGGATGAACCACAGGGTTCCGGGTATCAGGGTATATCCCAGGCCCGCTGCCGTCAGCATGGTCAGCGCAATGGCAATGACAGCAACGATGACCTGCACCCCTGAAATGCCCGCCAGGAACTCCAGTGAGGTTAGATTGGATATCTTAAGACGTTCAAGCGTTTGTGTTTCCGGCTCCCTGACAATTGCAGCGGATGCACTGAACATAATCATGATTATGGACAGTATCAGAAGCCCGGGGACATAAAGCTCAAATTCGGATCTCTGGCCTGAAAATCCCAGCGGGGTCTCTTTCCAGGCAAGGGGCAGACGGATTCCCGTAATTTCCCCGACGAAGCGGTTGATCATTTCCTCGGTCCATACAGCACCGACCAGGTAATCCATATCGGTAATATCCCCTACGAGTTCCATCCGGGCCAGCAGGGAATCCGTTATTGCACCCGGCATGATACTTAGGGTCAGGTTCCCTGGTATGATAACCAGTACATCTGCATCTCCGCTCCTGAGAAGCATTTCGGCTTCCTCCCGGTTCGCCTCCCTTCGAAAATTCAAAAAGGATCCTGCTTCGTCCCCCGGGGACTGCTGCAGATGGTATACAAGAGAATCACCCAGGTTTATCCTGGATCCGGGAAACATCATCCCCCTGTCCTGGTTGACAAAAACAACCTCAATATCCTGGTTTTCCGATTCCAGCATAAGGTAATACACGAACAGCATAAACGGGGCCAGAATCAGGACAAGTATCAGTATCCAGTAATCCCGGACCTGTTCTTTGGCACTTTTCAGAAAAACCCGGTACCACCTCATTCCCTCAGCCTCCTTCCGGTAAGGTGAATAAATACATCCTCAAGGGTATTTTCCCTCATTTTCATTTCTATGACCGATATGTTTTCCTTTTCCAGGATCCGGTATATGTCATGTATCTTCGGGATGAGATCCATGGAACGGATATTCAGGACCTGCGCTTTTTCTTTTACCGAAAATCCCTCCGCCTTGAGTTTCCGGATTGCATTTTCAATCCTGCCTTCTTCTGCAGCGCCCAACCTGAGTTCCAGGTTATCCCCCTGGCCGATGGATCTTTTCAGCCTGCCGGGGGTATCGAGCATGAGAAGTTTCCCGGAATCGATAATGGCCACCCTTTCTGCAATCCTTTCTGCCTCATCCATATTATGGGTGGTGAAGATCACCGTTTTTTCCCGGGCAGTATCCCTTATGAACTCCCTGACCATGATCCTGCTCTGCGGATCAAGCCCCGCCTCGGGTTCATCGAAAACCACGATCTCCGGATCATGAACGATCGCCAGGATCACATTCATTCTCCGTTTCATTCCGCCGGACAGGGTAGAGGCGAGCTTATTGCGTTTGTCACGCAGATCCATTTTGCCAATGAGATAATCCGCCCTGGCGCGTGCAATTTTACGCGGCACATTATACATCTGTGCCATGAATACCAGTTGTTCAAAACAGGTCAGCCTGTTCCAGATAATGATGTTCTGCGGACAGATTCCCACCATCGACCGGTTCTTCCTGCCGCCGGGACGATGAATTCTTTCGCCATTTACCCATATTTCACCCGAGGTAGGTTTCAGCAGACCGCACATCATCCTGATGGAAGTTGTTTTGCCTGCCCCGTTGGGACCGAGAAAGCCGAAAACTTCCCCTCTTTTTACCCGGAGCGATAAATGATCGACGGCCATCAGGTTCCCGTAAAAACGTACGAGCTGCTTTACTTCAAGCGCTGTTTCCTTATGCTCTGATCCGGAATCCATAAGGTATCCAAGTTCGTAAAATCCTGCTTCAGCAGCAAGTATTTACAATGAAATTTCCTGATCTCAAACATGTATGGAATTTTAATATCCGGGTTTTTCATGTTAATTTTAATCGGCCAATCACCCTATTATCTGAGCCGTTATGAGAAAAACCGCCTATGCTTCTTCCGCCCTGTCCATCATTGCCCTTATAATGGGTATGCTGTTCATGCTGCACCAGTTACCCTACAGCAATTATGTCCTTTCCCTCAGCATGTTCCTTCTGGCTGCGTCCCTCATCGTGTTCTACACCCTTGACAAGAAGCTAATGTACATTGCGGGATCCATATTCTGCTTCCTGCCCATGGTTGGCATTCTTCTCCGCCAGCTGAGCCTGCCCGGAGGGAATTTGCTTGTTACAACGGGCCTGTTTCTTTTTGCTGTTTTTTTCATCCCATGGTATGCCTTGAAATGTTACAAAGAATGATCTTTCAACCTCAGCGGTACTGACAAATATTCATTCCATCCTGACAATTATTCCATATGCTGCCTTTGGTATAAAATATGCGTTTAAGTATCTCCATATATTTATATATTAATTTAAAATGGAGATTCGACCCGTCCACTCACTCGAAGAACTTGAAGAAAAAATACAGCAGCAAAGACGTTCTTTTCTGCTGCTGTACAAGGAAAATTCAACCCAAAGCGGACCGGTTCTTAAAAACTGCTCGGAAGCTGCTTCCGTGGTTTCGGATATCGGAATATTTTCAGCCGATGTAAGCAGGGTCAGGGATATACATACCGCATATTCAATCACATCGGTTCCCACCCTGCTCGAGTTCCAGGAAAAACAATTGAAAAACATCTATAAAGGAACCCACGATACAGGATATTACAGGGGTTTATTCGAGAATGCGGTTTACAGGGCCAGGTCGGAGAAAGCCGGCAAGCCTGCCAAACAGGTGAGGGTATACACGACACCAACCTGTTCCTGGTGCAATGCACTCAAATCATACCTACGGAAAAACCATGTTCCATTTACGGAAATCGATGTATCGGCAGATGAAAATGCAGCAAGGGAAATGGTAAATAAAAGCGGCCAGCAAGGGGTGCCTCAGACATCTGTAAACGGCAACATGGTGGTCGGCTTTGACAGAACGAAACTGAACCGGCTGCTTGAGATAAAAGGATAAAAAAATTATACTAATCCATAATTAAACGGAAAATGAAAGAACTGCAACCCATCAACCAGAATGTCCTGCTTGACCTGAACGGGCAGGAAACCGAACAAAGAACGGCTGGCGGCATCATCATCCCCGATACGGCAAAGGAAAAACCAAGGATGGCAAGGGTGGTCGGCCTCAGCAATATAGACAATGCCGAAGTGTCAGTTGGGGATACCGTTCTGTTCAAGGAATATGCAGGTACGGAAACGGAATTCGAAGGCAGGAAATACCTGATTCTTCCTTACGGCGACCTTCTGGCGAAAGTCGTTGAAACCGAATCCATCTGACATGTCATTGTTCCGGCAGATTTTGTAAATTGGGGAAGCATCCCGGATCAGTAAATCTGCCATGAAACAAAAAATACCGTTTTTTTCTGTTCTCGGGGAAATACAGACCTACCTGAATATTGCCTATATCCTGTTTGCCTTTCCCCTGGGCCTGATGTATTTCTGTCTTATCGTGACAGGTGTGTCGCTGTCGGCCGGACTGCTGGTCATTGCCGTCGGATTTTTCGTGTTTATCGGCACCCTTTTAATGGTAAGGGGATTCCGCTGGCTGGACGTACAGCTTACACGGATATTCCTCGGCAAAACAATCCCGGTCACTGAAACGAAAAACAGGCAGAACGGTTTTTCATCATTTCTGAAAAGAATTTTCGGCAGCGGACTTACCTGGAAATGCTTTTTATATTACCTGCTCGTAAAGTTACCGCTGGATATGATCATCTGGTCCGTTACCGTTACATTCCTGGCCATTACTTTCGACCTTCTCCTTGCTCCCGCCCTCGAGCAATACTGGTGGTGGGATGATGATCTTGCACGGTGGCTTATAGATTTTTTCGATGAGGTATATGTGCTTCCCTTCCTCGGGGTGCTCTGGGGAATATTAAGCCTGCACGTGATCCGGGGGCTTGCATGGGTCAGCAGGGAGATCAATGTCATCTTCCTGCAGGACCCGCCGTAAGGCCGGACCGTAAAAACCACCGTACGATAATCCGGGAAGCTTTAAATTAAAGCTGAAATAAGACCGGTTTTTGGATTCAGAATTTTAAATTTACAGCACTGATGAAACCCCGGCAGTAACCAATACCTGAAAATGATGAAAAATCCATTCCCCGTCCTGGCTGCATTCCTTGTCATTGCAACCGGATGCAACCAAACAGCGAACAAGATGAGCGACAGCAGCAATCCGTTTTTCAGTGAGTACGATACTCCCTTCCAGGTTCCCCCATTCGACAGAATCGAGAATGCACATTTTATGCCTGCCATTGAGCGGGGCATTACCTTGCATAAGGCCGAGATTGAAGAAATCATCAACAACCCGGAGGAGCCTGCTTTTGATAATACCCTGGCTGCCCTTGACAGGAGCGGGATGCAGCTGAACCGTGTGGAGTTCGTTTATTATAACCTCCTGTCGGCCAATACCAATGATGAACTTCAGTCCATCGCCCAGGAAGCGGCACCCATCCTTTCTTCCCATCAGGACGATATCAGGTTAAACCCTGAACTGTTCCGGCGGATCAAAACCGTTTACGAAAAGAAAGATGAGCTGGACCTCACGACCGAGCAAATGACCCTGCTCGACAAAATATACAAGGAATTTGTCAGGGGCGGGGCTGAACTCGATGACCAGGACAAGGAAAGACTCAGGGAAATAAACCAGAGGCTGTCGGTACTCACCCTGCAATTCGGAGACAATGTGTTGGCAGAAACCAATGATTTCCAATTATTTATAGATTCAGAAAAGGATCTTGCAGGCCTGCCGGAAAACGTGATCGCAGCCGCTGCCCAGGCAGCCAGGGAAGCCGGACAGGAAGGAAAATGGCTGTTTACCACCCAGAAACCAAGTATGATCCCGTTTCTTCAGTACGCCGATAACCGCGAGCTGCGCGAGAAGCTTCACAAAGCATACTGCAACCGGGGCGACAACGGCAACGAACACGACAATAAGAAAATACTCACTGAAATCGTTAACCTCAGGACCGAGAGAGCCCGTCTGCTCGGTTATAAATCCCATGCGGACTATGTGCTTGAATTGAACATGGCCAAAAATCCCGAAGGCGTCTTTGATTTGATCCGGCCCATCTGGGATGCCGCACTCCCCGTCGCCAAAAGTGAGGTCAGGGAACTGCAGGCGCTCATCGACCGTGAAGGAGGCAATTTCAATCTCCAGCCCTGGGACTGGTGGTATTATGCGGAAAAGCTCAGGAAAGAAAAATACGACCTTGACGAAGAAGCGCTCCGCCCTTATTTCAAGCTTGAAAATGTCCGCGACGGCCTCTTCCAGGTGTACAACAACCTGTACGGACTGCAATTCAAACCCCTGACAGACATCCCCAAACCCCATGAGGACGTACAGGCATTCGAAGTAAAGGAAGCCGACGGGTCACACATCGGTATCCTGTACATGGATTTCTATCCCCGGGCAAGCAAAAACGGGGGAGCCTGGATGAGTTCCTACAGGAAAGAGTACAGGAAGGAAGACGGTGAAAAGGTATCACCGGTGATAACAACCGTTTTCAATTTTTCAAAACCCACGGGAGACACGCCGGCATTGCTCAGTTTCGAAGAGGTAAGCACAATGTTCCATGAAACCGGGCACGCCATGCACGGTCTGCTCTCAGACTGCAATTACTTTACCCTTTCTGGAACATCCGTTGCACGAGATTTCGTGGAATTGCCCTCGCAGATCATGGAAAACTGGGCGGCGGAGCCCGAGGTGATAAGAATGTATGCGCGTCATTATGAAAGCGGCGACAGCATCCCGGATGAGCTCATCGAAAAAATCCGGAACGCCACTTATTTCAACCAGGGATTCATTACCGTTGAATACATGTCGGCAGCCTTTCTCGATATGGACTGGCATACGCTGACAGAAGAGTCAGAGGAGGACCCGGACCGGTTTGAAACAGAGGCAATGACAAAGATCGGACTCATCCCCGAGATCGTGGTAAGGTACCGCAGTACCTATTTCAACCACATTTTCAGCGGGGGTTATTCCGCAGGTTACTACAGCTATATCTGGGCAGAGGTACTGGACTCAGATGCTTTCGAAGCCTTCAGGGAAACTTCTCTTTTTGACCGTGCAACGGCCTTATCCTTCAGGAAGAACATCCTCGAAAAGGGCGGAACGGAAGATCCCATGGTGCTTTACAAGCGTTTCCGCGGAAGGGAGCCCTCGATCGAGCCCCTGCTGCGTAAACGCGGCCTGCTGTAAGCAGGATACACTTTTTTTCATATATTCGCAATATACTATTGCCCTCTGGCATGGTTATCCCTTTACGGATAAGAATATTACACCTCTTCGGCAGAACTTCTTTCATAATCGGTTTCCTGTTTTTAATTATGGGGATTGCCTGCATTGTTTTTTTCAGTCTCCGTATTAACTGGACGATCTACTTCGCCGGGAAAAAAAACCTGGTTACAACGGATGCCATTATAACAGGATATCAGGAAACCCGCTATTCAGTGCATGACAATCCGCTTTTCAGATATAACTACAGATACACGGATCAGTCTGATACGAACCATAACGGGAATTTCCTCGAATTCGAAGGACAATATGCCATCGGGCAGGAAGTAGCCGTCAAATACCTGAAAAATGACCCGGACACTTCACGCTTTATGGGCAGGGACCGGAGAAATTTCGACCAGATCATGTTCCTGGGAGGGGTGGGAGCCGTTCTGCTTGCCATGTTTTTCCTGATCCCGTCCAGCAGGAGAACGAAGAGGGAAAGAAAAATCATCATGGCCGGCCTGCCGGCCGAAGGAAGGCTTATTCATGCCGAACCGACCAACGTAAAGGTAAATGAACAACCCGTTTATAAACTGACCTTTGAATTCAAGGCCAACCGGGATAAGTCCCAGCGTTGCTCGGTCAGGTCCCATCTGATACGAAATTTTTCAGACCAGCACAGGGAAAAGCTCATTTACGATCCGGGAAACCCCTCCAATGTCGTCATTATCGATATGCTCCCAAAACCCGTGGCCCGTTATATTTTAAAAAATTCCAGCCTTTCCTGATGTAAATTACCCGCTTCCCGTATCTTTGCATCTTCATGAAAAAACACTGCAACATTCCTTTCCCACCTTCAGGTTTCCCGTTTTTTTACGGATGGATCATTCTTGCAGCGGGCACTGTCGGTACACTCATGAGTGTTCCCGGTCAAACCATGGGTGTTTCCGTATTTACGGAAAACCTGCTTCGCGACCTTGACATCAACCGTAATAACCTGAGCCTTGCATATCTCCTCGGAACGCTCGGATCGGGATTGCTTATTCCCAGGGCAGGTAAGCTGTATGACCGGTTTGGGGCCCGGATCATGGGGCTGGTTGCAGGCAGTTTTCTGGGCCTGACCCTCCTGTTCCTGACCCGGGTGCAAATCTTCGTCCGGTTTTTCGCAGTGAATATTGAAAATCTGTCCCCCGCGCTGGTAACCTTCGTCCTTATGGCCCTGGGATTCTGGGGAATCCGTTTTTTCGGCCAGGGCATGCTTACAATGACCTCCCGGAATATGGTCATGAAATGGTTTGACAAACGGCGCGGACTGGCAAATGCAATAATGGGTATTTTCGTTGCATTCGGATTTTCCCTGGCGCCGAAAGTGCTCAACCAGTTTATTGAACAATGGAAATGGACCGGCGCCTGGCTGCTTCTCGGGATTGTCATCGGTGCCGGGTTAGTCACGTTCGTCCTGGTATTTTTCAGGGATAATCCTGAAGACTGCGGATGTATTGCAGACGGAAGAAAAGTAATCAACCAAAAAAGGAAACGTCCGCCAAGCCTTCCTTCAAGGGATTATTCCCTGGCTGAGGCCAGGCGCAGCTATGCATTCTGGATTTTCACACTTGCCCTTTCCATGGCCGCACTGTATATAAGCGGACTTACCTTCAATGTGGTTTCGGTATTCCGGTCGGCCGGACTGGATGAAAGCATGGCGATCGGTATATTTGTCCCGACCGCGCTTATCGCCATTTGTACGCAATTCGCTTCCAGCTATCTCAGTGATTTCATACGGCTGAAATACCTTTTGATCGTTTTCCTTTCCGGATTGATACTTTCGGGCTCAGGATTGATCCTGCTCGACTCCACCGGTCTGCCCTACTGGATGATCATTGCCGGGAACGGGCTGACATGGGGCCTCTATACCGCATTGATCGCGGTTGTCTGGCCACGTTTTTTCGGTCTCAGGAACCTCGGGGCAATCTCAGGATATTCACTGAGCTGGACCGTACTGGGAAGCGCACTTGGACCTTATTTGTTCAGCCGTTCCCTTGACCTGACAGGCAGGTACCATCTCGTTGCAATCGCATCTCTGATAATATCCCTTGCATTGTTTGTACTCGCTTTCCGGGCCGACAACCCGAGTGAGCCCGGAATTTAACCCATCGCCATGAAGGACTTCAGAAAGACAATTCATATAAAAGCCTCCCGGGAAGAGGTATTCAACGCCATCACCAATCCCCTGACCATCGAGCTGTGGTCAGGTTACCCGGCCAGCATCGAGCCCGTCGCCGGAACCGGGTTTTCAATTTTCGAAGGAGACATTACCGGAAAGGTCCTCTCGGTCGAAGCCCCCTCAATGATCGAACAGGAATGGTACTTCGACGACCAGCCCGCGAGTTCCGTAGTGAGGCTCGAACTCTCCCGGGAATCCGGCAAAACCAGGATTGATCTTCATCACACCAATATTCCCGACGAGGCATATGAAAACATAACAACAGGATGGAAGGAATATTACCTCGGGGCCCTGAAATCCTATCTTGAAGGATGAAGTTCACGCAGTGGGGATTTTGATGCAACCCACCTGAATTTTTGCTGTCTTTGTGAATAAACCTGAAAATAAAATCAATGCTATGAAAAAAATACTGGCAATCATCTTTGCAGCAATTGTGTACACCGGGGTCAATGCACAGGAAAACGAGATACAAACCCTTTTCGGGGGCGGGACGCGTATCAGCGGGATGGGCGGCCCCCTGATGAGTTTCTCCTCCATCCACGGAGAATTGTCCCATATGATGGGCGGCGGCGGTGGCGTTATCCTGGGCGATTTCTTCTTCGGGGGTTACGGAGAAGGACTGACAAATCCCATCATTGTAGAAGGGAACAAGACCGAACTGGGTCACGGCGGATTCTGGGCAGGGTATTCCTTCATGGGCAGAAACGCTTTCCATCCGGCCGTTTCTTCACAAATCGGCTGGGGAAACGTAAAACAATTCGATGATTATGTGATCCTGTCGACAGACAATATATTTGTTATCAATCCTGCCATCGAACTTGAAATGAATTTTACGAAGTTTTTCAGGATGGGGGTAGGGGCCCATTACCGTTTCGTTAGCGGGGTCAATACCACTGCCCTGACGGACAGTGATTTTTCCGGGCCGGGCGCATTCCTGACCTTTAAATTCGGATGGTTTTAAAATACCGTCCGGGGATCAGACATCCAGTTCTATCCAGACCGGGCAGTGATCAGAATAACGAACATCCGGCATAATGCCCGCACCCGTGATCTTCGGGACAAGATCAGGGGTAACCATATGATAATCCAGGCGCCACCCGAGGTTTTTTGCCCTTGCATTCGCCCTGAAACTCCACCAGCTGTATCCGACTTCCCCGTGATTCAGATGTCTCCATGAGTCCACGAACCCGCTTTCCAGGAACCTGTCCACCCAGGCCCTTTCCCCGGGCAGAAATCCCGAGGTATTTTTATTGCTTACCGGATTATGAATGTCAATTTCCCTGTGCGCGATATTGAAATCCCCGCAGACAAGCAAATGGGTTCTTTGTTTTTTCAGGTCCCCGAGGTAAGCCAGGAAATCCTCCAGAAACTCCATTTTAAAATCCTGACGTATGTCCCCTGTCGTACCCGACGGGATATAAACATTCAGGATGCTGAGGTCTCCGTAATCCGCGCGTATGACCCTTCCTTCCAGATCATATTTCCTCATGCCCATTCCATATTCGACATGATCGGGTTCTTCCCTGGCCATGATTATGACCCCGGAATAGCCTTTCTTCTCTGCCGCATGCCAGTAATCCCTGTAACCGAGCCTGTGGAACAACCCGCGGTCTACCTGATCATCCTGTGCCTTTGGCTCCTGTATACAAAGCAGCCCGGGCTTTTCCGATTCCAGCCAGTCTGCCATTCCCTTGTTCAGCGCCGCCCTGATCCCGTTCACATTGTAAGAAATCACTTTCTCCATACTGCCAAAGATAATCAGGATTTCCGGATACCCGGGTTGGCTTATATTAGTTACATTTACAGATCGGAGTATGAATTTACAGGGACGGGTCATAAAATCAGCCGGCAGCTCCTGCCTGATCATATCGGAAGATAACACGAAGGTTGAATGCAGAATCTCCGGGAAATACCGGCTTGAAAATTTGCGCAGTACAAATCCCGTGGTGGTGGGTGACCGGGTTGTTTTCGAACTTCCGGAGAGACAAAATATCGGGCGGATTATGGAAGTTCTGCCAAGACGGAATTACATCATCCGAAGATCTGCCAAACTTTCAAAATCACATCAGATCATTGCAGCCAATATAGACCAGCTTCTCCTTATGGTTACCGTTTCCAATCCTGTCACTCACCCCGAATTCATTGACCGTTATCTTGTGGCGGCCGAAGCCTATAACATTCCCGCCCTTCTTCTTGTCAATAAAACTGACCTGCACGGGAAGGCCGACAGGGATATCCTTGCCGAATGGCGCATGACGTATGAAAAAATCGGCTATAAGGTCTTCGATTCAGCCATTACAACCGGCCATATACCCGGGGCGCTCGTGAATCTGCTGAAAGATCGTGTATCCCTTCTTGCCGGGATTTCCGGAGTAGGAAAGACCAGCCTGATAAACGCCCTTGAACCGGATCTTGGTCTGAAAACAGGGGAGATCTCCGGTCTCCATAAATCGGGCAGGCATACCACGACATTTGCCGAAATGTTCGAGCTCGGCCGGGGTGGCTTTCTTATTGATACTCCGGGGATCAGGGGTTTTGGGATGACCGATATGGAAAACGAACCCCTTTTCCACTACTTCCCCGAATTTTTTCGTATTTCAGCCCGTTGCAAATTTCATAATTGCATACATGTCAGCGAGCCCGACTGTGCAGTAATACAAGCTGTTGAATCCGGAGAAATCAGCCCGAGCAGATACCGTTCCTACCTGAACCTTCTGGAAGAACAGGAAAATGCATCAAAATACAGATAAATCCTGTTTGGTTAAAAATAACGAATGTGCTAATTTGGAGCAGGATGAAAAAAACCTTTTACACCATATCGATCAGCTGCACTCTTGTATTCATTGGAATCAACACATTCTTTTATTTCGATATATACAACGGTCAGCTTGATTTTCAGACAGGACTGCTGATACGCCAGGCACAGTTGTGCGGCACTTCCATCGAACAGGACGGAATGAGCTTTGAAAACGAGCTTAACTATATTCCCTTCGCGGATGATTTCAGCAGGCTGTTCACCGACGAAGGCATCAGGGAAAGGGGAACGGAAAACCTTCAAAAGCTTTATACCCGGTACAGCGACCTTATCAACAACGTTACCGTATTTGACAACCAGAATAACGTTTACAGCCTGATCCTCGACCAGGATAACAATTTTGTATCCGATTACTATGAGTCCCAGCAGCAGCCCCATCTCGAGGAACGGGAGGAGCTGACCGTCAACCAGGATAAATATGTGCTGACAATCCCCGATTTTGATGAAGACGGCATAGTCCGTTCAAACATCGTCGTGGACCTGAATTTCACCCGTTTCATCAACTCTGTCTTTGAAAAATACTTTCTTGAAAACACCAACTGGCCATGGCTGTTGTCGGACAATGGTCAGCTCATCGCATCATCAGACAAAAACATACGGGTCAGCCAGAATGACCTGGACAGGGTCCATGCTTTGATTTCCGGGGGAGATGAAGGTTCCGTTGTACATACCATAGAAGTGGATGGAGTGCCGACAAAGGTGGTATCGGCCTATTATCCCATCCGGTTTATCAGGAGGGATCTCGGGATTGTCTTTTCAATGAAAACAGATATATTTCTCAGGTCCATCATCATTAAAATCGCAATCATCACCCTTAGCAGCCTTTTTCTTCTTGGCCTGCTTCTTTATATACACTTCAGGTTGATCAAGGTAAAATCGGACAGGGACCATATGCAGCGTATTTCCGGTGAATCGCTTATAAAAACAATGGAAACGCTTCCGGTGGGCATGCTGATCGTTGCCCCCGGGGGAGATATCCGTCTGATGAACCCGGCAGCCATGAAATTGCTTTTCAAGGATCCCCCGGAACCTTCCCGTCAGCACAACATCAAGGATATTGACCTCGGGGAGCCATCAGACGTGTCCGGTGATTCCAGGTACAGCAGTTTCCTGGGCCCGGGAAACGTGATCACAATCGACCGGGGAAACGGGACCACATATCTTTTCAAACAGGAGTGGACCACGCAAATCGCTGAAATCGAATCCAGAATCATTATACTTTTCGACATAACCGTTCTGGAAAATTCCAGAAACTTCAACAACATTGCGCTGCAGAAAAAAAAGGAATTGCTCGAAAGCATGCGAAGGGAGCTCGCCGTACCGCTTGACCGGATACAGGAATCCTTTCGGAAGCTGCGGGACGGGAAACTGTCAGCCATCCAGAAGGAAATCCTTGACAATCTGAAGAAATCCCGGGATCTTTTATCAAATCTGATCGATGTATTGTTCGATTTTTCAGGTCAGGAGACCGAGGCTGTCATAATTGAAGAAATCCCCTTTTCCCTGAGAAGTGAAATCAACATGATCCTTTCTCCCCTGAAGGCCCTGGCGGGAAAATCCAATTCCAGCATCATCACCAAGATCCGGAAAGAAATACCGGACCGTCTGACCGGAGACCCGTTCCGGCTTAGACAGGTGATCACCGAGCTGGCAGAAGCATCCATCGAACATACGAAGGACGGGAGGATACTTATCAGTGCCGGGGTCCTCGAGCGTTATCCGGATCATATTAAAATCAAGTTCCAGGTGGAAGATACCGGTGAAGGTCTCCCGGTGGACGACAAAGGCAATCTGCCGGAGGATTTTGAAAAAACCGGTTCGAAACTGGCGCTTGCGCGGCAGCAGGTGGAATTGATGAAAGGACAATTATGGATCGAGTCTCCTTCTTCCATTTCAACAGATCCCGAACACCCCGGTACCAGGTATTCGTTTACAATTGAAGTGTTTATAAATACCTCCCTGAAACGGGAAAACATATTTTCAGATGTAAAGTACATTGCCGATATCCGGTGCCTGATTCTTGCCCAGAAAAAGGAACCCGTGGAAAGCGACCGTTTCAATTTCCTCAAGGAACTTGGTTTAAACTTTAAGTATTTAATTTACAGGCCTGATAACATGGATTCCCTCCTGCAACTGGTCAGGGAAAAATCCGGGGATATCCATTTCCTGCTGCTGAATGACAATGCTGAAGAAGACGGGTTAAAACTGGCCGGAACACTGAAAAACTCAGGCATAGCCGGGAGTCATATCAGAATTCTTCTCAGTTCCCGTCCTGCCCCGGACAGCCAGTGGGTATACAGAAACCTGCATATCGATTACCATCTTGAGGAGCCTTTTGAACCATACCGCATGCTTGAAATCATTTCCGCTCATTTCCCCGGGATTCCTGCCAGGGAGATCCGCAAAACGTCCAAAGGGGAAAAAATAAATCCGAATATTTCCATACTGCTTGCAGAGGACAACGTGTTTAACCGCAAAATTGCCCGCACCCTGTTTAAAAGCATCGGATTTGAGATCGATCTCGCACACAATGGCAAAGAAGTCCTTGACATGATCAAAAATAAAAAGTATGACATCGTGTTCATGGACCTGCTGATGCCTGAAATGGACGGCCTTGAAGCCACGGCGGAAATACGGAGGCAGGGATATAAAATGCCCGTTATTGCACTCACAGCGGTCAGCGATCATGAAACAAAACTGACAGCCAGCCGGGCAGGTATTGACGATTACCTGATAAAACCGGTGACTGCCTGGAATGTGAAAGATATCCTTTTGCGAAATTTTTCCAAAACCGTTTAAAATCCACCCCTGTCCATGTCCCGGGAGATCGATATAGGAACTTTTCTGAAAAGGGCCGGGGAAATTCCTGTCGTCGATGTCAGAACCCCGGCAGAGTTTAAGCATGGCCGTATTCCCGTCGCCCATAATATCCCTCTCTTCTCAAATTCCGAGAGAAAATCAATCGGTATCACATACAAAAACAGGGGTTCTCAAACTGCAGTTCTTAAAGGCCTTTCCTTTGCCGGTCCGAAACTGGATACATACCTTAAAAAAGCCCTGAAGCTTGCCTCCGGTAACCGGCTTATGATCCATTGCTGGAGAGGCGGTATGAGAAGTGCAAGCATGGCCTGGCTGTTTGAAACCGCAGGCATCCGCTGTCAGGTACTCAGGGGAGGTTACAAGTCTTTCCGGACATATGTACTTTCCTATTTGTCGGGCACTTTCCCCTTTATTGTGATCGGGGGACTGACCGGGTCCGGAAAGTCGGACGTTCTCAGGTCTCTTGCGGAAGCCGGGGAACAGGTCCTTGACCTGGAAAACCTGGCACATCATAAGGGATCCGCCTTCGGGCACCTGGGAGAAAAACAGCAAAACAGCAATGAACAGTTTGAAAACGATATCTTCTGGAACCTTTTTTTCATGGACCATACCAGGACCATCTGGGTCGAGGACGAAAGCCGGAATATAGGAAAAAACATACTTCCCAGAGGCATATACGATACCATTCGAAACGCGACTTTAATCTGCCTGGACGTTTCCCTGGAAAACCGTATCAACAGGCTGGTGCAGGACTATTCCGGATTCCCGGATGAACAGCTTCTCGAAAGCATCCGTAAAATCACCGGAAGGCTGGGCGGCAAGACAAGCCGGGAAGCCATGGCTGCCATACATGCGGGAGATTATGCCCAGGCTGCCGGGCAGGTCCTTAAATACTACGATAAAACCTATGAATTCGGCCTGAGCAAAAGAAAAAAGGACAGGATATTCACACTGCGTCCCGCACCTCTGAATACCCCCTGTGCAATGGCTGAACAAGTCGTTGATTTTGCACGGCACAAAGGGCTTGCTTGGAAATTATCCAATTAAAATTACTTTTGTAAAAAATCATCCGAAATATACTATGGCAGTAAACCGCATTATTGAAACCATGGGGTCCATAACCAAGGTTGAAAAGCTTGAAACCCTGAACAACAACATACTTGAAAATACCCTGGTCCTTGAGGAAATTGAACCTTTTCCCGGTTATCACGGGGCGAATCTCCCGACCGGTTACAATCCCACGGCTGTCTATCTTATCACCCGTATAAAACATTCAACCGTTCAGCTTCTCAGGATCACCCAGGAGATCAGGAGGCACTTCAAGCATAAATTCGACGGGACTGCCGCCGAGATCTGTATCAACAACGATGTTTTCAACTGCATCCGCCTGAGAAGCCTCGAAAATTATACCATCATCCCCGAGCTGCAGAAATGTTTTATATACGAGGGGCTGAAATTCATGAAGAAAAGGAAGATCAAAGGTGAGGGGATCATTAACCTGAAAAAGCATTTCGAACTTGAAAAACTCGGTGATGGCATATTCAAGGATCTTGTCGACCCCCTGATGTATTATCTTGAAATCCCCAGGCACATCAACTGGCAATTGTTCCTGGACATAACAACTTCCATCAAGCATAAAATCGATAATCTGAACTTTGATGCCGCACTCGGCGCCCTTTACCTGAAAGACATCACAGAGGTTGTCAGGATCTTTACAAAAGATATGGGTGTTGAAGACCTGAGGGCCATCCAGGATAAATATCTGGAGGAATTGCGGAAATTCTGATCTTATTGCTGTTTTACCCGGTCGGCATCCACTACTTTATAAAGCTTATCCGAACGCCTGATCACATCCGGAACCCGGATTGAAAAACGATCGCCCTTTACGGCTGTGCTGGCCTTCCCGCTGTCCAGATGAATTTCCCTCACGGTAAATTCCAGGACGCCCGTGGTGGGCCCGGTAACCAGGATCTCATCCCCGATACCGATTTCACCTGTTTCCGCGAGGAATTCCCCCACACCAAGACGGCTGTAATAATTGATCCCCCTGCCGATATAAATTTTCCTTTTTGTAGCCCTGGATCCGTATCCCTCTGTCCATTCCCCCATTTTTCGTCCAAGGTAATATCCGTCCCAGAATCCCCTGTTGAAAACACTCGCCAGACTTCTTTCCCATTGCACGGCTTTTTCAGCACTGAAAGAACCCTCTGCATAATGCCGCAGGGCATCGTTATAGCACTCCGTTACAATTTTTACATACTCCGGACTACGGGCCCTGCCTTCTATTTTCAGTATGGAAACACCTGCATCCAGGATCCGGTCAAGAAAAGAGACGGTACAAAGGTCCCTGGGCGACATGATCTGTTCATGGGCTATCTCCAGCTGTTTCCCGGTTTCCTTTTCCGTGACAATATAAGATCTCCTGCAGGCCTGAAGACACTCCCCCCTGTTTGCAGGATGCCCGTACTGGTGGAGGCTGAGATAACATTTTCCGGAAACGGCCATGCAAAGGGCGCCGTGTACGAACAATTCTATCCTGACGGGCTTCCCCGAGGGACCGCGAATATCCTGCTGTTCGATCTGCCCGGCAATAAGGGAGATCTGGTCGAGGTCCAGCTCTCGTGCCAGCACTACTACATCGGCAAATGAAGCATAGAACTTCAGGGATTCTATATTCGAGATATTCAACTGGGTGGACAGATGAACCTCCACTCCTGCGTTGCAGGCCATCTGTATGACCGAGTGGTCTGATGCGATAATGGCTGAGATACCGGAGGTGCCGGCACGGCCGATGACCTCTTCAACCTGTTTCAGCTCAGCATTGTAAATCACCGAATTCAGTGCCAGGTAGGATCTGATCCCTGCTTCCTGCGAAATGCCCGCAATCCTGTCAAGATCCTCCAGGGTGAAATTACAGGAAGACCGGGATCTCATATTCAGTTTTTCAATACCGAAATATACCGCATCCGCACCTCCCTGTATGGCAGCCCGCAACGATTCCCAGGATCCTGCAGGCGCTAACAGTTCAATATGTTCCCTGGGTTTCGGCACAAATGTTTATTTTTTAAGACCAATCCTTATGGTGGTTCCCCTGCCCGCTTCCGATTGCAGTACAAAGATTTTTCCCTTATGATAGGATTCTATGATTCGTTTTGCCAGTGAAAGCCCCAGTCCCCAGCCCGTTTTCTTTGTCGTATACCCGGGTTTGAAGATCGTTTTATACCGGTTTTTAGGGATCCCCTTTCCGGAATCCCGGAAATCTATGTAAATCATCCTGCCGTGCTTTTTTATCCCTATACTGATATTTCCTTTACCATCCATGGCATCGATCGCATTCTTGCATATGTTTTCAACCACCCATTCGAACAGCGCCCTGTTAAGCGGAACCCGGTAATCTGCATCCGCCGGTTCAAAATGGAAATCCACCTGGCCTGATGTCCTGGACCTGAGATACTCCACGGACTCCCCGATCACTTCGGGTATGCTCTCCATTGTCAGAACGGGTCTGGAACCGATCTTAGAGAAACGTTCGGTGATTTTTTCAAGACGTCCGGCATCCTTGGCCAGTTCCCTCACAAGGTTCTTATCAGGATGCTTTTCTTTCAGAATCTCCAGCCATCCCAGCATGGATGATGTGGGGGTTCCAAGCTGATGCGCGGTTTCCTTGGACAATCCCACCCATACCTGGTTCTGCTCCGCTTTCCGTGAAGCGCTGAAAGCAAGGTAGGATACGAGGATGAACAGCAGTATCACCCCCAGCTGTATATAGGGATAATACCTGAGCTGTATCAGCAGGGTGGAGTTCCGGTAATAGACATACTGGGTTATATTCTCCGGTAAACCGATCGGGATCGGGGGGTTTTCCTTTTTCATTTTGTCAAGCTGGCGGGGCAGGTACCCCGGGTTCTGTGCTTTCAGTGAATCCAGGTTTCTGAAACGAATGATATTGTCTTCCTGGTCTACGATCATAACCGGTATGGTCGTGTTATACCGTATGACCTGAAAGGGGAAATTAATATCCATCGTCATGTTCTCCGTATCACCCAGCAGGCGGGTGGCTTCTGCCCAAAGTTCTACCTTTTTCCTCTCCTCCTGCGACAGTTCCTTCACAAGCCGGTTGGTATACAAAAGCGAACCCAGCCCGATGAGGGCCGCAGCCAGGAATAATAACAATTTCCACCGTTGCTTCCTGTAATAAATATCCATCGGCATTATTTCAGTTCGGGGCCTTCCTCCAGTGTATCCGTATCATCCCATTGGATCTCAAACTCTTGGATGTTCTGTTTATTGTCCTTCTGCAGGGTGCTTTCCCGGCTGCCATCGTCCGGTTCATCCTCCCATTCAATGATAAAAGCCGGTGATTCCCGGGTTTCGCTTTCCCTGAACAGGGCGGAATCCTTTTTAAACAATCCGAATTCTTCATTCAGGATTGCCTTGACCGTCTTCTTCTCCTCGCTCAGTTGTTCCCTGACATTGTTTATGGCTCCCCTCCTGTCATATCTTACATTTATACTTTCCGGTGTGCCTTCCACGATCAGGTATACATAAATCCTTCCCAGCCCGTCATCCTCAATGGCTCCGAATTCTTCGGCCTGCCTGTCGGGCTTTTTCGCCTTTCCAGACAACAACTCGGAAAGTGAAACCTTTATCTTGTATTCAAAATTCCCGTCAAATCCATGTATCCCGGAACCCTTGATATCGAAGGCGGAAGAACGTATATCCATGGTCGGGATCCTAACCTGCCCGTCACTGATGAAGATCTGGTTTGTAAGGGTGGAAAACCGGACATTCTCCAGTTCCTCCACCTCTATGAATCCTGAAAGTTTCTGCATGGGTTCGAATCCGATCAGTTCTCCGTTGCGTATGATTACATCACAATCGGCCAGGATGCTCTCCCTGTCAACTTTCATTACATCAGTTAAAGCAGTTGAAAAATTAACCTGACCTGAAAGGTTCCCTTTCAGATGTTTATCCATAATGAAATCCTGACCAAAATTATTAAATGAAGCGAACAATTCATGGATATCGATGCCGGAAACATCGGATTTAACCTTGAACAGATACCTGCCGTTATTCTGTTTTTCCAGCACTGTCTCAGCGGAAACCAGTCCCTCCATAGCAGTAAAATCCAGTGAATTTACAGTCAGTCTCCGGGGTTGATAAAAAAAATCACCCGTCACATTGCCGGCAGAAAAATCCCTGAATTCCAATTCATCGAGCCAGAAGTGTGATTTCAGGTACAGTCTGCCCGGGAACCGGATTGTGTCTTTCCCTGGCTGGACCGCCGCCCGGTCCGACACGCCGAAAAGGCTATCCAGTTCGGCCTTGTGGGCATATACATCAAGGTCAAGCCAGAGGTTGCCCCGGTCGCTGAATAAAAATTCCCTGACATTATCGCCCCTGCCCGTAAAGTTAATGGAATTACCTGCCAGAACAGCGTTCATCGCACCTATTTGCAGATGATCTTCATAACTGAGATCCCCGCTCAGATCCCGGCATACTATGGATGAGGCAGGCAGGCTGAATCCCGCATTTTCTATCCGTATTTTCGCTTTATAATCATTCCTGAGTAAGTTCTTCCTGCCGATCCTGCTCATGGATTGCTGAAATCCTGCGGTTTCAATCTCTGCGGTAACAATGCCCTGCATATTTTCAACCGGAATGTCCATGCCTGTAAGATTCTGCAGATCTTCGAGATCAAGCTCGAGTCTGATATTATGGTGAATCCTGGGTTGTGAAAGATTGTAAAACGAACAGTCCCCTTCCAGGCGGGAATTGCCGTAAACAAGCGAAGTATTGTCTAATTCAATCAGGGTCGTGGCAGGAGCTTTTGCCTCTCCGTTTGAATACCGGCCTTCGGTCTTTAAGCTGCTGATCCTTTTCCTCCCCCCTCCGGGTTGTATCCAGCCTTCACTTATGGAAAATACAGCGTCGATCCCGGGCATTGTTGTTCTCCCGCCTTCCCCGCTGATGCTTGCATCAAATGACAATATCCCTCCGGCTTTTATTCCTTCCGGTATTTTCAGACCGTAGGATGCAAGGTGTTTCAGCAGGTATTCAAGGCTTAACTGCTTTCCCTTTAAGTCAAGCTGAAACAGGGAAGGATCTCCTTTTATAATATTGCCTGCAACCGACAGTTCTTGTCCTGCAAGCTGCAAATCACCGGTTTCAATCTCAATGGTTTCCCGTGTAACCAGAAGGAATGCAGAAGCAGCAATGTCCTGATCCCTTAAAAAAACAGTCCCGCCCTTGCTGTATCTTATTATATCGCCTTCCATTCCGAAACCCAACTTGTACTCCACCTCCGATAATTTTCCTTTCAGGTCCGCTTTCCGGACGTGGCTTTCCGCCTTTACATCGAGTGACCTGTTGTCATAGGCAAGCCGAATATCCGTTCCTTTCACATTTTCCAGTTCCAGTATAAAGTTGCCGTTCCCGGTGCCGGACTCCCTGTTCCACAATGCATAATTCGTTCCTCCGGTCCCGTCCGTTACAATATTCGCTTCTCCGGATACAATCTGAACTTCCCTGAGAAGGTATTCGTGCCGGAGCATTTTAAGCAGGTTGAACCGCAGGTACAGGTGCTCTGCATACAGCAGGGTATCGGTGTTCCCCTCAAAACCGGAAGGATCGTAATCCGGGACCGACCGTATAAACACGTTCTCGAACCCGAGGGAGGCATCGGGAAATTTTTTCAGGAAGGACAATTTGACATCCCTTACATCAATTTCCGTCCTCAGCCGTTTGTTAATATTCCCGACCACAAACTGCGTGATCTCATCCTCATAATACCAGCCCAGCAAAATGGCTGCGGCCACAGCCATTCCAGCCACGATCAGTATTGCAACCCATATTTTCCTGACAATTTTCATCGGGAAACGGCCTCTTCAGGGGGAAGCGTGAATTTACAACAAAAATGAAAAATCAGTATCCGGACCCATTTCCACCGGTTCGCGTCCCTTTCTGAATATCCGGGCCGTTTTGGATCCTATAAGCTGTATGTTATTGCCTTCAAGCCTGAACATGGTCCCTTCCCTGAGACCGACAACCCATACATCCGGATTGATTTCGATATACTCCTCTATGCGCATTTCCCTGCTCTCACCGGCATGTCCCCCGGGACCTGCATCCAGGTAGTGAGGATTGATCTGGAAGGGCACCAGGTTCAATGTTTCAAAGGAAAAAGGTTCAACAACCGGCATGTCATTGGTCGTACACAGGGTGGGGCAGGCTATATTGGACCCTGCACTCCATCCGATGAACGGGGTTCCTGCAAGCACTTTCCTGCGAATCCCCCCCATCAGCCCTGATTTATGCAACATCCTGACAAGATGAAAAGTGTTTCCGCCTCCGGTGACGATGGCTTCTGCCTTTTCGACGGTTTCTGAAGGATTCCTGGTTTCATGGATGGATGTTATGTCATGCCCGATGTCACGAAATATTGCTCTTACCTTTTCCGTATAATCATCAAAACCGAGCGTAATTCCTGCATATGGTACGAACAGGGCATTCAGCGGCCTGCTCCCCAGAAAGGACCGGATTTCTCCAAGGCAGTGCTCCAGATAGGCCCCCCCGGCATTGGTACTGTTGCTTATCAGTAAAAGTCTCATTTACAATCGACTACAGGCTTGTGTTTTTTTTGTTCCCGGGGACAGGATCAATTGCGAATCGTTCGAAGGCATGGGTCCGGATATCAATGCACAGGAGAATGCCTGAAAGCACATCTCCGAATCCTGTAATGATCTTTATGACTTCGATTGCCTGGCAGCATCCAACCATCCCGGGCAGCACTCCAAGTATGCCCGATTCAGACGCATCCGTAAAGGAACCCTTTTCAGGTACTCCGGGATACAAACACCTGTAGGTAGGTCCGTCCCTGTAATTAAAAACGGAGACCTGCCCTTCATATTTATAAATGGCCCCGTGCACCATGGGCATGTTGTTAATGACACAGGCATCATTGATCAGATACCTTGCGGGGAAATTGTCTGTGGCATCCACGACCATATCATATCTGCCGGTAATGTCCAGTGCATTTTCCTTGTTTATCCATACATTATGGATATCGAACCGTACACCGGGATTCAATTCAGCCAGCCTGTATTTGGCTATGATGGCTTTCAATTTCCCGATGTCCCTGCTGCCGAAAAGGATCTGCCTCTGGAGATTGCCCTCATCCACTGTGTCGGTATCCGCAATCCCGATATATCCGGCACCTGCCGCTGTGATATACTGAAGAACAGGTGCTCCAAGCCCTCCTGCTCCGACCACCAGGATCCTTGCATCCTTCAGTAGCGACTGCCCTTCGCGGCCTATCTCCGGTAACATGACCTGTTTCTGATACCGGCGTAATTCCTTATCACTTAGGGGAACAGACATTACGTTAAATATTGCCTAAAATTAGTTTTTTATTTAATATGAAGCCGGGACCCTGTGAAGAGCAACATTAAATCTGTGATTTGCCGGTTGCGGTTTCGCAGGGTCCCGGCTACGGATTTACGGCTGCGGATTTATATCCGCTTTCTCAAAAAAGCCGTCCCATACTGCGATGAGACGGCCGATGCAACCGGCCTGACTGAATTGTCAGATGAAACGGGGAACCACTGTATTACCGGTTATCTGAAATTGATCAATGTAAGCCCTACCGTGACCGGGTAAATTTCAGGACCGGAATTGTTCCTGAACAACTGAACCATGCTATAGGTCGCATAAAGCTTGATGAAACGGTAACCAATCCGGGCTGTCAGGTGATACCTCAGGGGCGAAAGATTGAAATCATTTTTTACCCTTTCCTTTTGCTTCGAGCCGTTTTCATAATACTTGATCTTTGTACTGGATGTCAATTTCAGATCACCTATGACCCCGGCCGAAAAATATCCCCTTCCCTTCTGTCCGAACTGCAATTCAAGCAGCAATGGTACGGTAAGAAAAGTTGTATTCAGTTTGGACTTATCATATACGACTCCAGGAGGGGGATCCAGGGGCACTATCATATCACTTAAAGGATCCTTTGTAATGTTGTTGTTCCTGTCAAACCAGTATGCATTCCATTTGAATCCCATTCCGGTCACCCAGCCAATATGCAGTCCCATGGGCAGGCTGTACTGCAGGAAATTGATGTTCTGTTCCCAGGATTTTCCGGAGTTCAGGTCCATGAAACCGGTCTCGGCAGTTGCACCGGCAAGGTTGAAATCCCTGTCGACAAAATTGTTCATGCCGATAGCGTATCCTGCCCAGTGTCCCCTGAAACGTTCGGGTCTCTTTTTCCAGCCATGTTTTTCGAAATCCTCTTCTTCGATGATTTCTATATTCACCTCGTCATTATCTTCCGTGATGCTGAACGCCCTGTTGCCCAGTTTTACCTTAACCGTGTCATCCTTTTCGTCCACGATCACGGCATTATCCTTTACATTTACACTGGTTCCCTCGTCAGATTCCGTAACGGTTACGATGTTCTTTTTCCCAACGCCTACCCTGGTCGTATCGTCCTCCTGTGCACCGGCGGTCCAAACCACCGAAAGGGCCAGAAATATGGTAATCGCTTTTTTCATAATGAATGATTTTTTAACGGAATTAAATCGTTGTTTTCCCATAAGACGGGAAGGGGCAGTAAAAAGTTACTGGTCCTCATCCGTTTTTCCAACAGGAGCGGAAATTCCGAAAAACGGGGTCTCAAAAGTTAATCTGTTTGTCCTGCCTTCATCATTGGTACTTCTGCTCAACAGGATTTCCCCTTCGGAAATGTCATTAATCCCTTTGAATCCAGCATCCGCAAGTTTCCAGACAACATCCTTTGCCTTCTCCTCAACATTTTCAAGTGCAAGGAAACCCTGATCTGCAGGACCTGTTTCCGGGGTCCGTAAAATCCCGGGATCTTCGCGGGATCCCTTTAGTAATGCATGGAACGGGATGTCTGACAGGTACGTGATCTCCGTTATGCCCAGAGGGTGTACCCGGGGTAAACGGATATTCTCCCTGGCCGGGGAAGACGATTCGGCTGCCCGTGCAACATAGGCCTGAGGGGCTGGATGCACGGAGGATTTATCTTCTGTTCTGAAAGTCTGCTTTTGCAGCGGTAACCTTTCACGGATCACAAGGACATCCTCCTGTCCTGTACCCGTCTGAACCATATCCTGCGGTTCCGGAAGGTTTCCTTTACGGTTGAGAAACAAAACGGCCAGTAAAAGGACCGCTGCCGCTGCTGCTGCCGGCATCACAATCCGCAAACCCCTTCTTCTGAAATCATATTTTTTCAGATTTGACATGCCCTGAAAACGTATGTTCAGATCCGGAACCAGTATGGTGGACCGATATAGTTTATAGATCCTCTGTTTTCCTTCATCCCCTGCGATTGTTTCCAGTAAATGTTTCTCTTCTTCAGCGCTCAGCAACCCTTCGGCAGAATCCATACATGCCTCTTCGAAGGGTGTTACCAGCTTCAGCAATTCATCCTTTCCGTCATACCCGGGACCGGAGGGAAATAGTCTTGTTTTTTCAATACCCTCGAATTCCTGTTTCAGATCCGGATTGGCCTCCAGGAAAGACAAGAGGGCCTTCTCCTGGTCAGCATCCATTTTCCCCTCCAGGTAATCTATCAAATAACTCTCGTAATTGTTCCCGTCGATTTTCATCCTTTTTTAAATAACTGCCTGAAGGCTTCCGATATAATTCTTCAGGAATACCCGTGCCCGATATATATTAACCTTCACCTGTGATTCGTTCAAGCGGGTGATCTCTCCTATTTCACTGTAAGAATAACCCTCATAATCCCTTAACAGGATCACTGTCCGCTGTATGTCGGTCAGCCTTTCCAGCGCTGCATGAAGTATTTCCTGCAAATCGCTGTACTGTTCGGTGTGTGCATGCTGTTCCGGGCTTAAGTCATGAAAATCTCCGGTTCTCTTTTCCTTTCTGATGTTGTCTATCATCGTGTGATAGGCAGTTGTGAACAGGTATGATTTTGCCTTGCCCGGATCCACATCATGCACCTTCCTCCACATTTTTTCATAACTGTCCTGTACAATATCGTTGGCTTTCTCAGGATCCTTTATATTATTCAGGATAAACCGGTAAAGACCATCCGCGTAATCCTCGACGCATTGATTGTATTCCTCTACAGTCATTCCCCTTAAATCACAGTAATATGACGAATTTAAGGCAGAAAAGTTACTTGTCCGGAAAATAACACGGAAAAATTTGGTAAATCCGTTTTTATATATTATTTTTGACCAAACGTTCAGTCAATAATGATTAGGCTGGCCGGCTCCGTGCTCTGGATTTCCGGCTTTTATTTTCGATAAATTTTGACTGAACGGTCAACCGAAATCAATGTCCATGAGTCCCAGAACAGAACGGCAGTTTGAAGATATGCGGGAAAGCAGGAAAAAACAAATCCTGGATGTTTCCCTGGAACTGTTCGCCCGGGAAGGCTTTCATACGACCTCCATCAGCAGTATTGCGGCGGCTGCAGGTATGTCCAAAGGATTGCTTTACAATTATTTTGAAAGCAAAGAGGACCTGATCCAGACAATCATGTTCAACGGTCTGGATAACCTGTTACAGCTTATGGATCCGAATCATGATGGTGTACTGACACGGGATGAGCTTAAGCATTTTTTCGGGGAGTTTTCAACAGCCATGAAAAATAATATACATTTCTGGACACTTTATTTTACCCTTTTCTTTCAACCCAGGGTATTCCAGCTGATAGAAAAAAAGATCATGGCGGTCCTCTCCAAATATACCCGGATGTTTGTTGCTTATTTCGCCGCAAACGGATATGAAGATCCTGAAACCGAGGCACGTTATTTTGGTGCGGTGCTGGACGGCATAGGCTTCCATTTCCTGATAGATCCTGAACATTTTCCCATTGACAAGGTCATGGAAAAACTAATTAAGATGTATTGCTAAAACATATGTGAAATGAATTTATTCAGACTTTGCGCAGCAACATGTATTCTTTCAGCCTCCTGGCTTCCGGGCCCGTCCCAGGACGCAACGGAAATCATCAGAAAGGCAGATGAAAAAATGCAGGGAGAAACCTCTTCACAGAGCGTCATGACAATGACCATTGTCAGGCCCACCTGGGAGAGGGTGATCACCGTAAAAACCTGGACAAAGGGTAGGGATTATTCCCTGGCGCTGGTTACGGCTCCGGCCAGGGAAAAAGGACAGTCTTTCCTGAAGCGGGGAAACGAAATGTGGAACTGGAATCCAACCATCAACCGCCTGATAAAGCTGCCTCCCTCCATGATGTCCCAGGGCTGGATGGGATCCGATTTCTCAAATGACGACCTTCTGAAGGAATCCTCCATTGTCGTCGATTATACACATACCATACAAGGAGAAGAAGAAGTGAACGGCCGGGATTGTTATGTTATAGAGCTTATCCCGTATGAAGATGCCGCCGTTGTCTGGGGAAGGATCGTCAAGTGGATCTCAAAGGACGAATACCTGCAGATGAAGAGTGAGTATTACGATGAAGACAACTATTTGATTAAATCCGAATTGGCCTATGATATTAAAACCATGGATGGAAGGGTAATCCCTTCCCGTTTCGAATTGATCCCGGAAGAAGAGGAAGGGAATAAGACCGTCGTTGTACTGGATGATGTCAAATTCAACGAACCCTTGCCGGACGGTTTTTTCTCACAGCAGAACATGAAAACCATACGATAAGACCATGATTGAATACCTGAAACTTGCCTGGCGAAATATCTGGAGAAACAAAAGAAGGACACTGATCACCATTGCGTCCGTATTTTTCGCTATGTTCCTTTCCCTTGTGATGCGGTCCATGCAGGTGGGAAGTTATGCACATATGGCAAACGGCATTGTGGAAGCATTTACAGGCTTCATACAGATCCACAAGGAGGGTTACTGGGATGAACAGACACTTGACAACACCTTTGCCTATGATACAAACATGGTAAGTGAGATCGAAACACTTGATAATATCAAGGCCCTTATCCCGCGGCTGGAATCCTTTGCCCTTGCTTCCAACGGTGAGCAAACCAAGGGGATCCTTGTGGCAGGCATTGATCCGGAAAAGGAAATGGACCTGACACATCCCGACAGGAAACTCAAAGAGGGTGTATATTTCGACGAAAACCCTGACGGAGTCCTTGTTTCCAGGAGATTGTCAGAGTTCCTGAACCTGAATCTGAACGATACCCTGACCCTGATCAGCCAGGGATATCACGGTGCCACAGCAGCCGGCATTTACCCTGTTACCGGTATCATTGAAATGCCCAATCCCGAGATGGACCGCCGTATTGTTTACATGCCTTTATCAGCCGCACAGGCATTTTACGGTGCGGAAAATATGCTTACCTCACTTGTTATCAATGTCATTGATCCGGATGACCTTGCACCGACGAAAAAACATCTGGCCAGCATGCTGGCCGGAGGAAATTACGAAATCATGGACTGGAAGGAGCTGAATCCCGAACTGGTTCAGCAAATTCAAAGCGACCAGGCAGGAGGGTATATCATGCTGGCCGTTCTGTACCTGATCGTAGGATTCGGTGTCCTGGGCACCCTGATCATGATGACCACGGAAAGAAAAAGGGAATTCGGCGTTATGGTGGCCGTGGGAATGCAGAAAAAAAGGCTGGGCCTGCTGCTTACCGTTGAAATGCTGCTCATGGGCATCCTGGGTGCTGTTACAGGTATTCTGGGAAGTCTTCCGGTCATCGGGTACTTTGTAAAAAATCCCATCCGTTTCACCGGCGAGTACGCCGAATTGTTCGAACAATACGGCTTTGATCCCATTATGCCCGCCCGGTTTGAAGGACATTATTTCGCGGGCCAGTCTGCAGTTGTGCTGATCATATTCGCACTTGCCATCATTTACCCGGTATACACCGTTCTCAGACTGAAAGAAATCAAAGCCCTGCGTTCCTGATTTTGTATAACCATCAAATGGAAAGAAATGATCTGGTCGATTTCCTGGAAGAATATATGGCGCAATAAAATACGCTCGCTGGTCGTCATCATTGCCTTTACCCTTGGTATATTCGCCGGGGTTTATATGGTGGCTGTTTACATCGGTATGATAGATACGCGCCTGAAACTGGCCATCGGCAATGAAGTCTCCCACATACAGGTGCACAATCCGGGTTACCTGGATAACAATGAACTGAAATATACCATAAACGACTACCCGGGATTCATAGGCCGGATCGATTCCCTTCCCGAGGTCCGGGCCGTGAGCCCCAGAATCAAGATTCTCGGCATGGCAAGCACCTCCGGAAGTGCCTCGGGGGTTATGATCAACGGCATTGATCCGGAGCGCGAACGCCAGGTAACGGGGATCGCAGAATCGCTGGTCCGGGGAGGAGGAGAATTCTTTGACGGGGACCAGCGGAAACCGGTTGTGATAGGGGAAAAGCTTGCACGTATCCTCGAACTCACCTACTATATGGTCACCCCTGAGGACCTGGACAGGCTTGCGGAAAAGAAAAAATACAGGCCTATAATTCCTCTTCTTGATACCCTGAAGGAACAACGCTTCAGAACGGAAAAGGAATTCGACGAAGCACTGGAAGTACTCCTGGGTGAAACCAGGGCTGAAAAATACGCTTTCCGGATAAAGGCCGAAGCCATAAAATACAACCTGAGGAAAAAAATCGTCCTTAGTTTCCAGGCACTGGACGGACACATAGCCTACGATGCATTCCGGATGGCAGGTGTTTACAAAACCGGGAACAGCGCATTCGACGAACTGAACCTGTACGTAAGAGAAGACGAGATAAGGGAAGTGGCATTCCTTCAACCCGGTCAGGTGAACGAGCTGGCCGTCATGTTGAATTCCATCGATCAGGCCGACCGTGTGGCATCCGAGATCCGGGATATCATGCCCGGAATGAGCGTGCAGACCTGGGACGAGGTCATGCCCGAAGCAGGAATGTATACAAGCGCCATGAACTACTACCTGATGATCTTTATGGTTATTATTCTGCTTGCCCTCGGGTTCGGTATTGTGAACACAATGCTCATGGCCGTGCTGGAAAGGATTAAGGAACTTGGAATGCTCATGGCAGTCGGAATGAGCCGGAAAAGGGTATTCCGGATGATCATGCTGGAAACCGTTTTTCTCGGAATGGTCGGGTCTGCTGCCGGTATGGCCATCAGTTACCTGATTATCCTCTGGACAGGAGACACCGGGCTTGACCTTTCTGCAATGTACCAGGAGGGTTTCGAGGCAATGGGATTCAGTGCCGTGCTCTACCCTAAGATCGGCTGGAACGATTTCGTCGAGATCACACTGCTTGTCATTCTCACAGGTATCCTGGCTTCCATATATCCGGCAAGGAAAGCCCTTAAACTGAATCCGTCAGAAGCATTGAGAATCGACATGTAATACGGTATACATCGAATGATCTTATTTAAAATAGAAATTTATGAAAGTCATTGACATTAAAAATCTCGAAAAAATCTATAACGAGTCGGAGGTGAACGTGCATGCCATAAGGGGCATAGACCTTGAATTTGAAAAAGGTGAATTCGCAGCCATCGTCGGCCCTTCCGGATCGGGGAAAACAACCTTCCTGAACATGCTCGGGGGACTCGATAACCCCACTTCCGGAAAAGTCATTATCGGCGGTACCGACATCAGTACCCTGAATTCCTCCCGGCTGATCGATTTCAGGCTGTATAACATCGGCTTTGTTTTCCAGGCCTATAACCTCATCCCTGTTCTTACCGCCGGGGAAAATGTGGAATTCATCATGCACCTGCAGGGAAAACCAAAAGCAGAAAGGGAGATGCGAACCAGGGAGCTTCTTGCATCCGTAGGACTGGGAGACAGGATAAACAGCCGTCCTTCAAAACTCTCCGGCGGACAGCAACAAAGGGTTGCCGTTGCACGTGCACTGGCTTCAAAGCCACAGTTCGTCCTGGCGGATGAACCCACCGCCAACCTCGATTCGCAGGCAACCGGAAACCTGCTCGATATCATGGAAAAACTGAACCGGGAAGAAGAGATCACATTTATTTTCGCTACCCATGATGCAAGGGTCGTGAAAAAAGCCAGACGTGTTATCACCCTTGAAGACGGGAGGGTCTTGTCTGACATTACCCAGGGATGAGAGTCCTGCCTCATATATTCATTGTCCTGTTGCTGTCTGCCCGTGCCGGTGCCCAGGACGGTGAAAGTCCGCTGACCATGAACGGGTATCTCAACAGCATGCAATCGGTCATTTTCGAAAAGCTCGACAATGACTGGATCATAGATAATCTTTTCCATAACCGGCTTAATTTCCAATTGTATCCATCCGGGCATTTCAATGCCAGTCTCCAGCTCAGGAACCGTTTTATTTTCGGGGAAACCGTGAAGAGCGTGCCAGGGTATGCGGAAACGATCGGAGGGAGTGCAGGCTGGGCGGACCTGTCCTTTAACCTGTCGAGCGGCAATTCCTATGTTCTGAACAGTACCATAGACAGGTTGTGGCTGCAGTACACGGTGGGCAGTTTCGTAATCACGGCAGGACGCCAGAGGATCAACTGGGGACAGACATACGTCTGGAATATCAATGATATTTTCAATGCGTATTCCTACTTTGACTTCGATTACCCGGAAAGGCCGGGAAGCGATGCCCTGCGTCTGCAGATTTATCCCAATTACACATCCACAATAGAATTTGCAGTGAAAATCGACAGCTCCGGGAAATTTACCACTGCCGGACTCTACCGTTTCAATATCGCTTCATATGACATCCAGTTTATTGCCGGAATACTGCATGAAGAAGATTATCTTGGCGGCATCGGCTGGTCGGGGAATATCGGCCCGGTGTCCTTCAGGGGGGAAGGCACTTATTTCCATCCCGTAACAGATCCTGCAGATACTTCGGGCATGTTCATGTTTTCTTCAGGACTGGATTACACATTCCCGAATTCCCTCTTCCTTCAGGCCGAATACCTTTATTCAAGTGAACCTTTGTTTTCCCAGGACGGCTTATCGGACTATCTCAGCGGCCAGTTAAGCGTAAAACAACTGGCATTTACCAGGCACACCCTTTTTACATCGGTTTCCTATCCCGTCACACCGTTGCTGCAGGCCAGCCTGGCCATGATGTATTTCCCCGGGCTTAAAGGGGCTTTTGCAGGGCCCTCACTCTCCCTTAATGCCCTGGAAAATGTGGATATCGGGCTTTTCATGCAATATTTCAATGCCCTTGTGCCCGATCCTTCTTCTCCCGGGAACCGGAGGCAGGAAATGACCCTCGGCTACCTGCGCCTGAAATGGAGCTTTTAACCGGACATGCCCTTCCTGTTAAAGAAGATTAAATACTATCTTTATGGACTGTTTGCGGAACATGAGATCGTTATTACTTATATTGCTCCTGTCCTTTTTCCTGTTTCCGCCAATTACTTCCGGAAATCCCGTATATACCGGTATCGAAACTGAAGACATGTCTGCCATTTCGGTTTACCTTCAGGAACATAATGTTAATGAAGTGCTGAACGACAGCAATACGACATTGCTCGTATATGCGATTTCGAACGGAAGCTACAAGGTCTGCAAATACCTTATTGAAAACGGAGCGGATGTCGACCGGTATGTACAGGGCAGAAGCCCGCTGATGTATGCATCGGTAAATCCCGATGCCAGAATAGTCAGGCTGCTTATCAAGGCCCGTGCACAAGTCAATGCTGTGGATTCGCTCAGAAATACCGCATTGATCTACGCGGCCGCAGGAGGACATTTTAAAAACTGCAGGATCCTGCTGCACAATGGTGCCTCCGTGAATCATAAAAACAGCAGCCGGAATAACGCACATTACTATGCGGTTGCCGGGAATCATACTGAAACGGCAAACCTGCTGCGCGATTATTATTCGAATAGCCTGCCCGATCTGTATGACGGTCCCTATGTGAAATGGAAAAGATCCGGCAGGATAAAGGTCTTTTATATCGTTCACGATTCCGCGCGCCGGAAAACCTACAAAAATGCAAGGAAGTTCAAAGCGGACTCCGGTCAATTCCTGATAACAGGATTTGCAAGGGATTCCCTGAATTACAATCTGGTTAAATCAAGGAAAATACCCGAAGATCATCTCACAGGAATTGAAAGGATCCTTGTTATTGGAGATGTTCATGGCGGATATGACAGCCTGCTGGCCTTTCTTGTAAACAACAGGGTCATTGATCAAAATCAACAATGGATCTGGGGCGACGGTCATCTCGTTTTCCTGGGAGACGTTGTGGACCGGGGAGACAAGGTGACAGAGGTCCTTTGGCTGATTTACAGACTTGAGGACCAGGCTGCCGCCGCAGGAGGTGCGGTCCACCTGCTGCTGGGAAATCATGAGGTTATGATCATGCTTGACAGGAAAGAATATACGGACGATAAATACCTGGCGATGACCGACAAGATCAATATGAACTACTCCGCACTTTTCAGCAAGCGGACCCTGCTTGGCAGCTGGCTCAGGACCAGAAACACCATCATGAAAATCAACGACAATATTTTCCTGCACGGGGGATTGTCTCCGTCGCTGCTCCGCTCCGGACTTACCATTACGCAAATCAACGATATGGTCAGGTTTTTCCTGAACCATCCGGACCGGGAAAAATTTCGAAACGTCAGCCGTTCCCTTATCATGGGCCCGGAGGGTCCGTTATGGTACAGGGGGCTCCTGGAGGGGAATTTTACGAATAAACATATGGATCAATCCGAGCTTGAGGAGGTTCTTGCCGCATTTGAAGCGAAAACCGAATTTATCGGCCATACAAATGTAGAACGGATCACACCCTTGTACAATGCACGTGTATATGCCCTCGATGTTCCCTTCTATTCATGTACGCATAACATGCAGGCAATCTTAATAGATAATGATGTTATCTTCATTTTAACTACAATGGGATCAAAACAGGAAATCCAATGAGAGCGGTCATACAGCGGGTCCAAAGTGCTTCGGTCCGTATCGGGAACGATACCCGGGCCGGTATAGGTCCTGGTGTGCTTGTTCTTCTGGGCATCGGGGAATCCGATTCCATGGAAGACATTGTCTGGTTGAGCGGTAAAATTTCCAGACTGCGCATTTTCAGGGACGACAAGAATGTGATGAACCTGTCCCTTGCGGATGTCGGAGGGGAAGCCATGGTGATCAGCCAGTTCACTTTGCATGCAAGCACAAAAAAGGGGAACCGCCCTTCATATGTACGCGCTGCACGGCCTGAAACAGCCATCCCTCTCTATGAACAATTCGTCAATCAACTTGAAAAAGACCTCGGCCGGAAGGTAAAAACAGGTGAATTCGGAGCCTATATGCAGGTGGAACTTATCAATGACGGACCCGTTACCATCATAATAGATACAAAAAGCCGGGAATAATGATGACAGGCAGGACTGAACCGGGTAAAAACGCTTATTCAGAAAATCCGGCTGAAGTTGTTTCCATGATCCTGGAAACGGCACGGATCTCAAAATCCAGGGAATCACTTATGACTGTTCTTGGTTGTCTGGATCTGACCTCCCTGAACACGGAAGATACATCGGGGAGGATCATTCATCTTTGTAAGCGGATCCGCGAATTGCCGTCCCGTTTTCCCGGGTACCCCAATGTGGCTGCAATATGTGTTTTCCCTGCATTCCTTCCCCTGGTATCCCGAAATCTGCATGCTCCGGATGTCCGTATTGTCTCGGTCGGAGCGGGATTCCCTTACTCCCAGACATTCCCGGAAGTCAAGATAGCAGAATGTGCACAGGCCGCAGAAGCAGGCGCCTCAGAAATAGATGTGGTCCTTCCTGTGGGAAAATTCCTTGAAGGTGATAATGACTCTATTGCCTGGGAGATCGACCGGATTAAAAATGCCATCGGTAAGGCAAAATTAAAGGTGATCCTTGAGACCGGCCTTCTTTCCTCTCCCGCGGATATCTTTCGTGCCTCAATGCTGTGCATTGAATCAGGTGCGGATTTCATTAAAACCTCAACCGGCATGATATCGCCCGCAGCTACACCGGAAGCCGTGCTTGTAATGTGTGAAGCAATCAAACATCATTTCAAGGCAAGCGGCAGGAAGACCGGCATCAAGCCTGCCGGCGGTATCCGTACAGCCGTACAGGCATTGCAGTATCTGAGCATTGTCCGGGAGGTCCTGGGAAAAGACTGGATCGGCCCGGCATTATTCCGCATCGGCGCCAGCGGGCTGGCCAACAGTATCCTCGATGAACTTCAGTGCATTGAATCAGGGGAAATGAAGAACCTGCAATATTTCTAAATCCCCCTGTTCTCTCTATCTTTACAGGTGCATAATCCCTTCTTATGTTCACAGATCCTACAACGATCTTCTTTTTCCAGGACAGCGTGCAAATTTCTGTAACCGACACGCTTGATGAAACATCAGGGACTGAGGACAGTCTTGCCCTTCCCCGGAGGTATACGGATGAGGAGGTATCGGATATATTCGAAACCCTCGAACGCAGGGAGAGAGAACTTGACTCCCTGGCCCGTATCCAGTCCCCCGGGCTCCCTGTCAAACCCGTTGCAACTCTGCCTCCCACCGGTTTTGACACAGCTGCAGTACCATACAATTTAACTCCCGGACAGAACATACCGCCGGAAAATCCCTTGAAACCCTTCCGGAAAAAGCTCTTTGCGCCCAGGGACACTTCACAGCCCGTATTCATTGAAAATCCACAAGCCCTGACCGATTTCCGGACAGAACAAACTCCCAGGTACATGCCTGATGCGCCATCTTCCCGGGATTACAACCTGAGGCCCGACTGGTTGCTTGTGGTCATCATTGCCAGTCTTGCCCTGATCGCCTGGCTGAAACTGTTTTACAACAAATTCCTTGACCAGACCATGCAATCGCTCATGAATTTCCAGCTGTCGGCGAAATTGCTCCGCGACAGTAATATCTTTTCCAAAAGGGTGGCTGTTGCACTGAACCTGAACTTCATTTTTACAGGCGGAGCATCTGCTTATCTGCTACTGGGATACTTCGGGATCAAACCCTTTCCGCTGGGTGACCTGGCATCATTCTTCAGCTATTCCGGCATCATTGCATCCCTGCTCATACTGCGATGGATTGTTTCCAATGTCGTTGGCCACGTGTTTCAAAAGAAACAGGAGTTCAGGGAATATATTCACCAGATCTTACTGATTTACAAAAATCTGGGAATATACCTTGTGCCCTTTGTTATCGGGATCGCCTACATTCGTGAGGACCTTCGGATCTACCTGGTCTACATGAGTTTCATGCTGATTGCAGCAGCCCTGATCCTGCGCTTGATAAAGGGATTCAAAATATTAATGAATAAGGATGTTTTAATATTTTATTTGATTTTATACCTTTGTATCCTTGAAATTTTACCCTTACTCGTCTTTTACAAGTTTTTTTCTGCATCGATATTGGCAGGTTAGGTTAGACATAAAAGTGACGTTTCATGAAGATTAGAAAGATACTTGTTTCCCAACCCCGCCCTGAAAACGGTAAATCCCCCTATTACGAGCTGGCAGAAAAAAACAATCTGACAATAGATTTCAGGCCCTTTATCCATGTGGAAGGAATTCCTGCCAGGGAGTTCCGCCAGGATCGTATTAACATACTGGAACACGGTGCTGTTATCTTTACCAGCAAGACAGCAGTGGATCATTATTTCAGGACATGCGAAGATCTCCGGTTAACGGTTCCGGACTCCATGAAATATTTCTGCATTTCCGAATCTACTGCCTACTATTTACAGAAATACATCGTTTACAGAAAACGGAAAATATTTTATGGGAACGGTCAGTTTACAGACCTTATAGACCTGATCAATAAACATCACGACGAAAACTTTCTGGTTCCGCTATCCGACAGCCATAATGAAGAAATCCCAAATACTTTGAAGGGTCAAAAGATAAAATTCACCAAGGCCATCCTGTACAGGACCGTCTGCAGCAACCTGTCGGATCTGTCCGTTTCGAACTACGACATGCTGGTTTTTTTCAGTCCCTCGGGGATCAAATCCCTTATCAAGAACTTCCCTGACTTCAAACAGGACAATATCAAGATAGCCTCTTTTGGCACTACTACGGCCAGTGCCGTTGAAGAGGCGGGATTACGCCTGGATGTCAAGGCACCCATGCCCGAGGCTCCTTCCATGACCATGGCACTCGACCTGTTTATCGCAACACACAACAAGAATTTCAACAAGAAATAAGCTCCCCTGGATTGTGTTAACTTTACGCAATCATGGATAGCGGTTTTAAAAAGCAGGAACACCTGAAAAGCAGCCTGTCAATACAGGACCTTCTCGAACAGGGGCGGACCGTATCTTCATTTCCCCTTAAAATCTATTGGAAAACAGCCATTAACACCGAACAATCATACCCCGTCAGGGTGGCTTTCAGCGTACCGAAAAAAAAGTTCCGGAACGCCGTCGACCGTAATCTTATGAAACGGAGGATCAGGGAATCCTACAGAAAACACAAACAGCCCCTGTTCGATCTGATGAACAAATCGAATTGCAGAATTGTTATTATAATTTTGTATCTCTCCGGTGAATTCATATCTTATCAGCAGGTTGAATCACACCTGAAGAGTGCTCTTTCGAAACTGTTTGAAAACATTGAGAAATGCGATTGAAACCATTTATCATATGCATCTTTCTTGCTCCGGTTTCCTTAAGTGCCCAGGTAATCCTGGATACCATGTATTTCGATGGTGACTGGGAACCGTCCCCGGCAGATAAGGCACATTACTACCGCATCATTTCCACCGATACCTCCGCGCAGTTCAGGTTCATTGTCAGGGATTATTACCTTACCGGCCAGGTTCAGATGAGCGGCACCTACAGGTCCATCCGCCCGGACAATAAGGATGGTCACTTTATTTACTATTACGAGAACGGCCAAATTCAAACGGATTGCTATTACGAAAACAATCAAAGGAACGGTCCCTACGAAGAATGGTATGAATCCGGACAGCAAAAAATATCCCAGGTTTACAGCAATGATGTTCTGGACGGGCCTTTTTCATCCTGGCGCGAGAACGGTACGTACAAACTTCAGGCACATTATACACAGGGCGAAAAGAACGGTTATTTCATTTCCTACTACGAAAACGGACAAAAATTACGCAATGACCTGTATGAAAATGACAGGCTTGTCGAAGGACAATGTTATACTCCTGAGGGTGAACCTACCGATTATTTCCCGTATATTAAAATGCCGCAATTCCCTGAAGGAAGGACCGCCATGAGGGATTTCATCCGGAATGAATTACATTATCCCTCTGAAACAAGGCGCAGGTTCAGACCTGTGGAAGTTATCGTCGGCTTCACCGTTGACGAAGAAGGAAGCATACAGGATCCCAGCATTCTTGAAGGCGATGCGAGTGCATTTAACGATGAAGCATTGCGCATTACCAGGGAAATGCCCCGGTGGATCCCCGGAGAGGTGGATGGCGTTCCAAGTCCTATCCAGGTCACCCTTCCCATCGAATTCAGCAGGCCTTAAATCATACTGCAGGCCCTCTTTGACGGGACGGGAATGGCTCACCGGTTATAAAAAAAAGTTAAAAAATGAGGGGGCGGACCAATCGTGAGGGATATCCGTTTTTTAAGCTGTATATTTGTGGGTTCCATCGTGGACAGTGAAAACATTAAAACTTCATGCAATGATGAATAGAATGAAACGCAGGGGAATGACCGTAAGAGGGATGATGATTATAATCATCCTGTCCGGTTCAATGCTTTTTATGTCATCTTCAAGCGACGATTTCAATCTTGTAAAAAGCCTTGATATATATGTTAACCTTTTCAAGGAACTCAATCTGTTTTACGTTGATGAGACCAATCCCGAAGAACTCGTTGAGTCAAGCATCCGTGGAATGCTGAAGGAACTTGATCCTTACACTACATATATCCCGGAGTCGGAAAGCGAGAATTTCAAATTTATGACCACCGGCCAGTATGGCGGTATCGGATCACTGATCAGACCCGGTGGTGAATATGCCATCATTGCCGAACCTTATGAAGGATTTCCGGCAGTTGAATCCGGTCTGCGTGCCGGTGATACCATCCTTTCAATCGACGGAAAATCGATCCGGAATATGGCTGTCAGCGATGTCAGCGAACTGCTTAAAGGTCAGCCGGGGACAGATGTCAAACTTTTGATCCGCAGGTTTGGCCGGACCAAACCCCTGGAAAAAGTCCTTACCCGCGAAAGAATTACGATCAAAAACGTACCCTACTTTGGCATGATAGATGACCACAACGGGTACATCAGGCTTACCAATTTTACTACGGATGCTGCCCGTGAAACCAAAGAAGCCCTGCTTGAACTGAAAAAGAATCCCGGTTTTAATGCCCTTATCCTGGATCTGCGTGGTAATCCCGGAGGTCTTCTCATCGAAGCCGTGGATGTCGCCGGCCTTTTTGTAAACAAAGGCCAGGAAATTGTAAGCACAAAGGGACGCATGAAGCAATGGGATCAGACTTACACGACCCGGTATACGGCTGTTGACACAACCGTGCCCCTGGCTGTGCTGGTGAACAGGGGTTCTGCATCGGCTTCGGAGATTGTGGCAGGCTCTCTTCAGGATCTGGACAGGGCTGTCATTGTGGGTCAACGTACCTATGGAAAAGGCCTCGTACAAACAACCAGGGAACTGAGCTACAATACACGCCTTAAAGTAACAACTGCCAAATATTATATACCTTCCGGCAGGTGCATCCAGGCGCTCGATTATTCCAACCGCAACGAGGATGGCAGCGTGGGAACCATTCCCGATTCTCTGATATCCGAATTCTCCACCCGTAATGGAAGGAAAGTTTATGATGGAGGAGGCATTCTTCCTGACTTTAAAATGCCTCCTGAATCACTCAGCCAGCTGGCCGTCTCACTGTACTCACAGAACATTATCTTCAATTATGCGACCCGTTTTGCAGCGGTTCACGACAGCCTGTCACCTATAAGTGAGTTTGCCATTTCAGATGAAATTTACAGCGGTTTCAAAACATTTGTAACATCCGGCAACTTCAGCTACCAGACCAAAAGCGAAGAAAACCTCAATGAGCTTATAAAAACTGCCAAAGAAGAAAAGTACTATGATCTTGCAAGGGATGGTTTCGATGAATTAAAAGAAAAGCTTGCACATAATAACAATAAGGATCTCAATCATTTCCAGGATGAAATTAAACGACTTCTCAAAGAAGAGATTGCATCCCGCTATTATTACCAGAAAGGACGGATTCAGGCAATGCTGGAAAACGATCCTGAACTTGAAAAAGCCAGGGAAGTACTCGACCGGCCCGATCTTTACATGACAACACTGGGGGCACCTGCAGCCATTGCACGTACACACTAACCCCCCGGCATGGGCGGAATGAGGCTGATTCTATCCCCGTTTTTCAGCGGTTTTTTCAAATCGTGCAGAATGGTTCCGTTGACCGCCATGACAAAAGCGTATGTTTTCAAATCCGGGTGTTTCCGTAATATGCCTGACTTCAGCATTCCAACAGATCTAACCGGGTCGAACATTTCCTTGCTTTTCCCCGTTACTTCCGCTGTTATCCCATGATAATATACTTCAATTGACATTTATAAATGATTGTTAATGTGCTTCCAGCCAGTTATTCCCGGTCCCGTAATCCACTTCAAGTGGAACCGACAGTTCACATGCATTTTCCATGGTCTCTTTGACCATCTGTACAATGCTTTCCAGTTCCTGTCTGTCTGCATCAAAGACCAGTTCGTCATGAACCTGCAGGATCATTTTTGTTCTGTATTTTCCCGAAAGCAGGTTTTCCTGTATCCTTATCATCGCAATTTTAATGATGTCTGCGGCAGAACCCTGTATGGGTGCATTTATGGCATTCCTTTCTGCGAATCCCCGGACAACCGCATTTCTTGAATTGATATCGCGCAGGTACCTCCGTCTTCCGAACATCGTTTCAACATAGCCCCTGTCCCTGGCTTTCCGGATTGAATCGTCCATGTATTTTCGTACCATTTTGTAGGTGTCGAAATAACTGTCTATCAAATTCTTTGCTTCTGTCCTGGAAATATTCATCCGCTGCGACAATCCAAATGCCGATATGCCGTATATGATCCCGAAATTGGCCGTTTTCGCTTTGGCACGCTGTTCCCTGTTCACCTGTTCGGGAACCACTCCGAAGATCTTTGCCGCAGTGGACGAATGGATGTCTTTCCCCTTTTTGAATGCTTCTATCATGAGAGGATCCTGGCTCAGATGGGCCATCAGCCTGAGTTCTATCTGGCTGTAATCCGCCGATAAAATCACATTATCCCCTGATCTCGGTATAAACGATTTTCTGATCTCCCTTCCTTTTGCTTCCCGTATGGGTATGTTCTGAAGATTCGGATTGTTGGAACTGAGGCGCCCTGTTGCGGCAACGGCCTGGTTATAGGAAGTATGCAGAAGTCCTGTCCTCTGATTCACGAGTTTCGGCAAGGCCTCTACATAGGTCGAGAGAAGCTTACGAAGTGTTCTGAATTCCAGAACCTTATTTACAATGGGATGAGTATCCGAGAGTTTTACGAGAACATCCTCACTGGTTGAGTATTGCCTGGTTTTTGTTTTTTGTACGTTCGAGCTTATTTTCAGTTTTTCGAAGAGGACGCTGCCAAGTTGCCTGGGTGACAGAATATTGAATTCCTCACCTGCAAGCTTGTAGATCTCATCCCTGATCATAAGCATTTCCTTGTCCAGCACACCTGCATATTTACTCAGCGAATCACAGTCCAGCATAACGCCTGACCTTTCCATATCTGCAAGTACGTATACAAGAGGGAATTCGATGTCTCCTGCAAGAGCGATAAATCCTTCTTCTTCCATTTCCCTGGAAAGCAGTCCGTACAATTGCCATGTAATATCGGCATCCTCACAGGCATAATCGGTAAGTCTGGAAACGGGTACATCGCGCATGTTCCCCTGTTTATCGCCTTTCCGGCCAATCAATTCCTCCGTACGCACCTTGCCATACTCCAGATACACTTCGGCCAGGTAGTCCAGGTTGTGCTTCTGGTCCGGTTGCAGAAGGTAATGGGCGATAAGCGTATCAAATATTTTTCCCATGACCCGGATCCCGTAATTTCCCAGTACCTGGATATCGTATTTCAGGTTCTGTCCGATCTTCGTAATCGCGGTGTTTTCAAACAGGGGAATGAAGTCTTCCAGTATTTTCATTACCTCGTTACTTCCTTCAGGCAGAGGCAAGTACCATGCCGTGCCGGTTTCCCAGGCAAAGGACAGGCCGACCAGCTCGGCGTCAATGGCCTGTATGCTGGTGGTTTCCGAATCAAAACAAAAGGCTTTCAACCTGTTAAGCTCTTTCAGCAGTTTTTCCCTCAAGGCTTCCGAATCGGCACAGATATATCTATGCGGTGTATCCTTAAGTGTTTTCAGTTCCTTAAACAGGCTTCCCGGCCGGATTGCTTCATCCTTGAACAGGGAGGCCTGCCCGTTTTCGTGTTTTTCTTTTTCTTCCAAATTGGACAGGATCCTGGAAGCCAGGGTTTTAAATTCCAGTTCCTGAAAAAGTTTCGCCAGTGCACCCTTATCCGCCTCCTTCAGGCTCAGCTCCTCTTCATCCAGTTTTACCGGGGCGTCCAGTCTTATTGTTACGAGGTCTTTCGACAGGGATATCTGATCCCTGTTTTCACGGACGATTTCCTGCTGTTTCCCTTTCAGCTTGTCAGCGTTCTCAAAAATATTCTCAACAGACCCGTATTGAGAAATCAGTTTTTTTGCGCTGACCTCACCGATTCCGGGAGCGCCCGGTACGTTGTCAGAGCTGTCCCCCATCAGTGCAAGTATGTCAATCACCTGAGACGGTTCTTCCACCTTGAAATTCTCCCTGATCTCACCGATCCCGAGTATTTCCGCTCTGTTACCCGATCTTGCCGGCTTATACAGAAACACATTTTCGCTTACAAGTTGTGCAAAGTCCTTGTCAGGGCTCATTACATAAACCTGATAACCTTTCAGTTCGGCCTTTTTTGCAAGTGTTCCTATGACATCATCCGCTTCAAATCCAGGCACCTCCAGGACAGGTATACTTAGGGCTTCGATAATTTGCTTGATCCATGGAACGGATTGCTTTATTTCTTCGGGGGTCGCTTCCCTGTTGGCCTTGTACTGCGGAAATTTATCATGCCTGAATGTTGGGCCCGGAGGATCGAAAACCACAGCGATATGGGTGGGCGATTCATTTTTCAGTATTTCATCAAGCGTAGATGTGAACCCGTAGATTGCCGAAGTATTCAGGCCTTTTGAATTTTCCATACGGGCTCTGATAAATGCATAGTACGACCTGAATATCAAAGCATAGGCGTCAAGCAGAAAAAGTTTCTTCTTCTCCATGCGGCAATTTAACAAAAAAGATTACACAGGGTTGTCAGAAGCAAACCACTCTGCATAGGATGTTTCGGTTTCTGCAAGCTTCAGGCTGAAAAGTGACGCTGTTTCAGGCAGTTCTTTCCTGATCCTGCCGGCCATATCCGTCACAAGGTTTTCACACGTAGGCTGGTAGTCAACCACATAAAATTTATCAAACATCTGTTCGATCCTTTTCAGATCAGACTTGCCGGCATCAGAACTTATAACGACAGAGTGGTCAAAGACATCCACGATATGTGTTTTAACAATCTCCTTAAGATCGGAAAAGTCCATAACCATTCCGAGTTTCGGGTTTCCGGTATCCTCGCTTGTCATGCCCAGGACGGTGACGTACAATTTATAGGAATGGCCATGGATATTCCTGCATGGCCCGTCATAATTCCAGAGTGCATGAGCCATCTCAAAAGTAAAGCTTTTTGTAATCCTAATCCTTGCCATTCACGGCTTTGCCAGAATATTGAACATTCAATAAAGTTACATCTTTCAATGAGAAAGCAGATATAAAAGAGCAGCATTAAATCTTTGATTTGCCGGCTGCGGTTTTTATATCTGCTTTCTCGAACATAAGCTGATAACAGGAAATGCAAGTTTTTTACCGCGGTTTCAAAGTATACGGTTACAGACAGGCACACTGACTGACGCATTCGACAATACTGTTCAGTTTCTCGTGCTTCATGAAATAATACGTGTTTTTCCCTTCCCGTTTCGAGGACAATACCCCTTTGTCCTTAAGTATGCCAAGATGATGTGAGGTGGTGGACTGTTCTATCCTGAGCAATTCATGTATTTCTGTTACGGTCAGCTTTTTTCCTTCATCCAGATAATTCAGGATGGCAATTCGCATCGGGTGGGCAATTGCCTTGAGCATGTTTGCAGCTTTTTCAAGTTCCTCCGGACTCAGTTTGTCAAATTTCATTACCTGTTCTTTTACGTTATTAACAGATGCAAATATATAAATATATCATCTTCATTGGATCATCAAAATCAAATAATTACTCACATCCCGGTCTGGATCAATCATTTGAATCCTGCGGGCGTATTATCCGTAGCGAGCTGCGGACCTGGCAGGCAGTTTGCCCGCAGCAGGCTGCAGGGAGTATCAACTCTTTCCGGCCGAATATGCACATTTATGAATCATTTTATTTTTAATTTTACTTTCGTACAAACCAGTGCACTTCATATGCCCTTCCTCGACGAAATCAGGAAACCCGTTAACGGCGAAATAAAGCAATTTGAAAAGCATTTCCGTGCTTCCATGAAAAGTAATATCCCGTTGCTTAACATACTCACGAATTACATACTTCGCAGAAAGGGCAAACAAATCCGCCCTCTTCTTGTATTTCTGACTGCAGGAATGACAGGGGAGATCACCCCGTCGACATACAACGCTTCAAGCATGATAGAATTATTGCACACCGCAACGCTTATACACGATGATGTTGTGGATGAGTCGCTTGAAAGAAGAGGATTTTTTTCCATAAATGCACTCTGGAAATCCAAGGTTTCCGTTCTTCTCGGAGATTACCTGCTGTCAAGGGGATTGCTTCTGTCCGTAAAGGAAAACGAATACGAATTGCTGAAATATATCAGCGAAGCCGTTCGTGAAATGAGCGAGGGAGAACTTCTTCAAATCCAGAAATCCCGCCGGCTGAACATCAATAAGGAAGAATATTTCGAGATCATACGCAAGAAAACCGCTACTCTTATTGCATCCTGTACAGCTTGCGGAGCCTGGTCGGGAACAAAAAACGGGGAAATTGCGGAAAAGCTCCGTGTATTCGGTGAAAAAGTGGGAATGGCTTTCCAGATCAAGGATGATCTGTTCGATTACCAGAAAAAAGGCATCATCGGAAAGCCCACCGGCAATGATATTAAAGAAAAAAAATTCACACTTCCCCTGATCCATGCCCTTGAACAATGTCCTGAAAAAGAAAGAAAGCGCATCGTCAGAACCATCAGCAGACATAATAACAATGCCCACAGGGTGCAGGAAGTGATCTCTTTTGCCAAAGTCAACGGAGGTATAGAATACAGCAACGGGAAAATGTTCTCATACCGGGACGAAGCCCTTGAAATGCTTAAGGAATTTCCTGATAATGAGTATAAAAAAGCTTTGGCAAGGCTTGTTAATTATGTGGTTGAACGTAAGAAATAATCCCTTATAAGTCCTGCTTTCCCGGGTCCTATAACATCAGCAAGCTCCTGAAAATCAGCGTTTTTTATTTTTTCAACCGAACCAAACCTGCGGATCAGGGCTTCTTTTGATTTGTCCCCGATTCCCTTAATGTGATCCAGCTCAGACCTTACCATGCTCCTTCTGCGCTGGGCCCTGTGAAATTCAAGTCCGAACCGGTGGGCCTCATTTCTCAACTGCTGAATGACCTTCAGGGTCTCCGAATTCTTGTTCAGATACAGAGGAAACCGGTCTCCCGGGAAATAAATTTCTTCCAGTTTTTTGGCAATCCCGATGATGGCTGTTTTCCCCCGTATCCCCAGCCGGTCCAATCCTCTGACAGCCACACCAAGCTGGCCTTTTCCCCCATCTATGACCACCAGCTGCGGCAACTGTTCCTTCTCAGAAATCATTCGCCTGTACCTTCTGAAAACCACTTCTTCCATTGATGCATAGTCATCAGGGCCCCGGACCGTTTTTATGTGAAAATGGCGGTAATCCCTTTTACTTGGTTTTGCATCCCTGAAGACAATACATGCAGCCACCGGATTTGTACCCTGAATGTTTGAATTGTCAAAGCACTCGATATGTGACGGAAGGGTTTTCAGGCGAAGGTCCTTTTTTACGGTTTCCAGTATTCTCGAAGTCCTTGCTTGCGTACCCGATGCTTCCATTCTTTTTCCCCTTTCGATCTGATGGTACCGTGCATTGCGCTCCGACAGTTCAAGAAGGTGTTTTTTATCTCCCCTCTGAGGCACTGTAAACCTCAGATCCTCAATAGTAAGATTTATTCTCATGGGAAGGATTATTTCCCGGGAACTGCTATGGATCTTCTGCCTGATGTCTATTATCGCAAATGAAAGAAGATCTGCCGTATTTTCATTCAGACGTTTTTCCAGTTCAAGTGTATGTGCCTGTATTACAGCACCGTTTATGACTTTAAGATAATTCACAAAGGCATATTTTTCATCCTCTGCTATGCTGAAAACATCCACATTGCTGATCATGGGATTTACAATGGTTGACTTGCTCCTGTATCTCTCGAGGATATCAATTTTCTCCTTTACTTTCTGGGCCTCTTCATACTCATGGGCACCGGAATATTTCTGCATAAGTTGTTTCAACCTGGTTATAACCTGCCTTACATCGCCCTTCAGTATCTGATGAACCTGATCTATGTATTCCCCGTATTCCCTTTCTTCCTGCATTCCTACACAGGGAGCCCTGCAATTACCCATATGATATTCCAGGCAGACTTTGTATTTTCCTTTTTTCACCTTCTCTTCCGACAGGTTCAGCCGGCAGGTCCTGAGAGGGTACAATTGCCTTATCATTTCCAGGATTGTCCTCACCATAACCACCGATGTATATGGTCCGTAATAGACCGAACCGTCCCGTATCCGGTTCCTTGTGGAAAACACCCTTGGAAAAGCTTCCTTTTTAACGCATATCCAGGGAAACGTTTTATCATCCTTAAGCATAACATTATACCTGGGCTGGTGTTTTTTAATCAGGTTGTTTTCAAGGAGCAGGGCATCAGATTCGGTTGCGACAACAATATGTTCCACACGTGCAATTCTCCTTACCAGCACACGCAGCTTGTTGCTTTCCGCCCGGGTGCGTGAAAAATAGGATGAAACCCTTTTTTTCAGGTTTTTGGCCTTCCCTACATAAAGCAATTCCCCATTCCTGTCAAAATACTGGTATACACCCGGCTTTCCCGGCAGTACGTCAACCTGTTCTTTCAGTGCATCCTTTATTTTTCCCCGGGCCGGGTCACTCATGCTTTAATTCCTTTACACGAAAAGCGAAGTATGGCTGAACTTATTAACATCGAACAATCCCTTATCACCTATTTTCAACTCCGGTATTACCAGCAGTGCCATAAAGGACAGCGTCATAAACGGGGATTTCAGGGGGGAGCCCAACTTCGCTGACAGTAGATTCATATGCCTGTACTGTTCAGCCACGGTTTCCCCCCTCTGATCCGACATGATCCCTGCCACGGGCAAGGCCATACCGTCAATCCTGTCCCGGTCTGCCGCGGCAATGCCGCCTTTTTTTTCGACAATATAATTTATTGCCGCTGCAATATCCTGATCGTTCTCACCAACGCAGATTATATTGTGACTGTCATGTGCTATGCTGCTCGCAATTGCACCACGTTTCAAACCAAATCCCTTTACAAAACCAGTAACCGGTTCAGCTTCTGTATACCTGTTGTGTACCACGATCTTCAAAACATCCTGGTCTACAGATGTTTTCACCACATTATCTTCAACTCTTGCTCTGGTAATCTCGCAACCGGTAACAAGTTCTCCGTCTGCTGCACATATAACCCGTATATATTCTTTTTCTGCCTTTACCGATAAGTCCCCGCTTGAAATTGCCCGGCATTCAAACCGGTTCGGCCTTATGCCTTCAAGCGTTTTTCCGGATTCCGGCATACCCTTTATATACGCTGTTTCACCATTTATATAGGTGGCCATGATCTCCATGTCCCCGAGGTTGTTTATTTCTATGAAATCAGCAGTATCCCCTTTTTGCAGCAAGCCTGAATCAAGACCGTAATGGTCTTTCGGATTCAGTGTCATTGCCCTCAGCACATTGAACCAGTCACAACCCGATTCCACTGCCCTGCGAAATATTCTGTTCATGTGCCCTTCAATCAAATCATCGGGATGCATATCATCCGTGCAGAACATAACGCTTTCCGGGTACCGGTCTACCAGAGATACAAGCGAAGAAAGGTTTTTTGCAGCACTTCCCTCCCGTATCAGTATCTTCATGCCTTTTTCAATTTTTTCAATGGCTTCTTCCAGGTCAGTACATTCATGGTCTGATGAAATGCCTGCCTTAATATATGTATCGAGATCCTTTCCTTTCAATCCCGGCGCATGCCCGTCTATTAGTTTATTCCTGTCCTTTGCAGCCCTTATTTTACCCAGGACCTCCCTGTCATTTGACAACACTCCCGGGTAATTCATCATTTCAGAGAGGAAACCGATTCCCTCCCATTCAAGTAATTCTTCCAGTTCCCTGATGTTAATTCTTGATCCCGAGGTTTCAAAATCAGTTGCCGGAACACATGAAGGGGCTCCAAAAAGGAATTTAACCTTAGCCCTTTTTGAATCTTCGATCATAAACCGTACACCATCTATACCCAGCACATTTGCGATCTCATGCGGATCCGATATACAATAAACAGTCCCGTGCCGGGCCGCAATGCGTGAAAATTCCGACGGCACGAGCATGGAGCTCTCAATATGTACATGTGCATCAATAAAACCCGGAAGAATATACGTTTTAACAGGTTTATCCGTTTTTTCCACAGAAACGATCCTTCCCTGTTCCGAAATGATTCTTCCGGCAAAAATCCTTTTTTCAAGAACATCGACAATATTTCCTTCCAGGATAAGCCTGCCCATTGAATATAAAACCAGAAATGTTCCACGTGGAACATTTAATCATCTTCCCATATGTACAAGAAGTACGCTGACGTCCGCTGGTGACACTCCGCTAATTCTATTTGCCTGCCCTATCGTCCTCGGTCGAATCTTATTCAGTTTCTGCCTTGCCTCCGTAGAAATAGACTTTAAACTATCGTAATCAATGTTCTCCGCTATTTTTATCTTTTCCAGTCTTTTAATCTTCTCTGCCAACTTTCTTTCTCTATCAATATAACCCGTATATTTTATAAGGATTTCAGCCGATTCCACGATTTCGTCTTCCGGTTTCACATACAACCCATTGCAAAAATCTTCAAGCCCCGGTATCTGCTTCCACAAATCCTTGATTCCCACCTGCGGTCTTTCAATAAGTCGTACACTTTTTATCTTTTGTTTTATTTCGCTTGTCCCCAGTTCAGTCAATTTACCATTTACAAGCTCCGGTACAACGCTTGTTTTCTCAAGAAAGTTTTCAATGCGGCTTCTCTTCCTTATTTTATTTTCGAGTAAAATCATCCTTTCCTTTGAAGCAAGTCCGAGTTTGTATGACATCTCACTCAGTCGCTCATCTGCATTGTCCTGTCTTAGTAGTATCCTGTATTCTGCCCTCGAGGTAAACATTCTGTATGGCTCGTCCACACCTTTTGTTACAAGATCATCTATAAGCACACCTATATACGAATTGTCCCTTTCAAATATAACATACTCTTTTTCAATGCATTTCTGGTGCGCATTAATGCCTGCTACAATTCCCTGGGCTGCCGCCTCTTCATAACCGGTCGTGCCATTTATCTGGCCTGCAAAAAACAATCCCTTAACTTTTTTTGTTTCAAGGTTATTTTTTAACTGCGTGGGAGGATAATAATCATATTCGATGGCATATCCCGGTCTGAATATTTTTACTTTTTCCAGACCTTTTATTTTTCTCAGTCCCTCCAGCTGTATATCCCATGGAAGCGAACTTGAAAAGCCGTTTATATAATATTCATTTGTTTTCAAACCTTCCGGTTCAATGAAAAGCATATGCCTGTCCTTGTCGGCAAATGTGACTACCTTATCCTCTATGCTCGGACAATATCTCGGACCAATGCTTTCAATCGTACCGTTAAACAGGGGAGATTCCTCAAAACCCTTTTCCAGTGCCTTATGGGTTTCCATGTTAGTATATGCTATATAACAGCATTTATGCCTGCTGTAATCCACCCTGTAATCCAGAAAAGAGAATTTTCTTCCCTCGTTGTCCCCTTTCTGCTGTGTCATCTTACTGAAATCGATTGTGCGTCCGTCAAGCCTCGCCGGCGTACCTGTTTTCATTCTTCCTACCTCGAATCCGAAATCCTTTAATTGTTCACTCAATCCGAATGAGTGCGGTTCTCCTGCGCGACCTCCCATTTGCCTGTTTTTCCCTACATGCATCAAACCATTTATGAATGTTCCGTTGGTAAGTATTACGGCTTTTGAATAAAATTCAATTCCAAGCCTTGTCTTTACACCTTCAACTTTTCCTCTTTTTATCATCAGTTCCGTTACCATATCCTGCCAGAAATCAAGATTCGGTGTATTTTCCAGCATCTCCCTCCATTTTATACTGAATTGTACACGGTCATTCTGGGTTCTCGGGCTCCACATGGCAGGTCCTTTCGAACGATTCAGCATCCTGAACTGTATCATTGTTTTATCCGCCACAATCCCGCTGTAGCCCCCAAGTGCATCTATCTCTCTGACAATCTGTCCTTTAGCAATTCCTCCCATGGCTGGATTACATGACATCTGTGCAATCTTCGTCATATCCATGGTGATCAGCAGAACCTTTGATCCAAGATTTGCCGCCGCAGCTGCAGCCTCGCTTCCGGCATGTCCTGCACCCACGACTATAATGTCATATTTCTCCAGCATTGCAGTATTCGCTAATCCTGCAAATTTAGTCAAAAGAGCTTATTTAAGAGTATGGAGTCTTTTAAGAAACAGGAAATATCTTTTTAAGGTAGTAATCTTCCTTTTTCCTCATAAGGTTTTTCTCCCTGCCTGTTTTATCATTGTACCCCAATAAATGTAAAATTCCGTGGGCGATGACCCTCAGCAATTCTTCTTTCTCTGCTACATTTAACTGCTTTGCGTTTTCTCTGACCCTTTCGAGACTTATAAAAAGGTCACCGCTCAACCGGTTCCCTTCTGAAAAGTCGAAAGTAATAATGTCAGTAAAATAATCCCGTGTAAGAAACTCACGGTTCAGTTCAAGCAGATGATCGTCAGATGTCAGTATTATATTTATATTGGCTGCTACGGCATTCTCCCGGGATATGATTTCCAGGAGCCAGGCTTTAATCCTGTTATGCTGCACTATTCTTTTCCTTCCCGAGGCATAATGAAACAGGATCGCCAATATCTACAGATTGAATGTTAGGTATACTTTTCTTCCGTTTTCCTTAAAACTTATGCTGTCCGAAAGTTTTTCCATTAAAAATACACCTCTTCCGTTGATCTTCTCCAGATTACCGGGTTCTGTGGGATCCGGTATATTATCGAAATTAAATCCTTTACCCTGATCCGTAACTTCCAGTTCCAGTATCATGGAATTCCATTTGAATGCAATATTCACATCTTTCCCCGCATCGAGCTTATTTCCATGCAATATGGCATTATTTGCAGCCTCCAGCGTAGCGATCAGTACATTTCCATATACCTCGGAACTCATACGGCAGGCTACGGAAACTTCATCAACAAATCTTTCGACCTCTCGTAAGCTCTCAACTTTTGAAGCGATATTCAATATTTTTTCCATGATTGGAAATTGCAGTACTTCTTTTATACTGGAAAATTGTCAAATAGGTTACTTTTTCTTACGGATTTTTTAGACGGCTGGTTTTTGTCTAACTAATTTCTCCTGCTCAGCCAGTCTTCAGGATTTTGTTTTGTCAATTCCTGCCATATCTCGATATGAAGCAAGGTGCTTCCCGTTTCATCATCTGTATATACCCTTCCAAGTACTTGTTTTACATTAATTTTATCTCCTTTTTTCACCCTTAGATCAACAAGATTCTGGTACACCGTCAGAAAATTTCCATGCCTTACGATCACCGTATAATTCATACCCTTAATGGCTACTACCTTGCTTACGATTCCTTCAAACAATGCCCTTGCCTCAGCCCCTTCAACAGTAGAAATATCTATTCCGTCATTTTGAACCGTGATTTGCTCCAGCACCGGGTGTTTGTGTTTCCCGTATTTTCCTGTAATGACACCTCTTTCAGTCGGCCATGGCAGTTTTCCCTTGTTCCCGAGGAAATTATCCGAAATCAGTTTTTCCTCCGGAGTAAGCTGATCATACATGCTTTTTGATCTGTCCCTGCTTGCTTCCTCTGCAATGATCGCAGCGATTTCTTTCTCCAGCCTGTCGGCCATGCGCTTTTTTTCCTCAATTTCCTTTTTCAGCTCTGCTTCCTTTTTTTTCAAATCATTTACAGCCATATTCTTATCCTCCTTTTCATCCCTTAAAACATGATTCTCATTTGTCTTTTCAAGAGCAAGGCTTTCCTTCTGCAGTTTCATTTCCTCAAGGTCGCTTATTTCCTGGTTAATATTGGCCTTCAGATCAACGATCATTTCTGCCTGTTCCTTTCTGTACCTCGTAAATTGCTGAATGTATTTCATGCGCTTGTAAGCCTGGTTAAAATTGTCGGCAGACATTATAAACATCAGCATGTCCTGCCCGTTCCTGTTGCGGTATGCATGAATTATAAGATTTTCATATTCCCCCTTTACCATCTCGAGATCGTGTTCCAGGCTTTCAATAATCCCTTCTTTTTGTAAAATTTCCCCGTCAATAAGCTCTATTTCCCGGTTTATTGATGCGATCAGACTGTTCCTCAATTGTATTCTCTGCTCCAGGATCCTTACCTTGCTCAATGTAGATATACGCGATTTCTGTGTTTCCTCTAGCAATTTGTTCGTATACTCAATCTCTTTCTGGGTGTTGTTTTTCCTCTCCTCCAGCTCGCTTCTTGTCTGGCACATTGCTCTTACAGGCAACAATACCAACAGTATAGTAAAATATACCGTCCATATTGACCATTTCCGTTTCCCCGTCATTCCCTATTATATTTTTTCTCTTGTATAATTTGCCGGAGCAGCAAAATCCACATTTAAGGAATCATCGAACCTTACCTGGCCATAATGCAGAATCATTCTCAGGGAATTGCTGCTTTCAAACAGATTTAATTCAAGCGACATTGGAAATAAATCTTTTTCCGTATCACTGAAATCCCCATATACCAAATTCATACTCATCCTTCTCTTATAATCAGAAATATAAATCCCGTTCAGTGTAAATTCACTTGTGTCTACCGTGAAACTCTGGGTTGTCGTTCTTTCTCCCTGAATAAAAGATTCTATGATGTAATTTCTGCGTCCCTCCTCCGTACTTATGCTGTCTCTATGATTCCTGTCGCCTGTTTTATACCTGTAATAAAATACTTCATTTGCAATAATTGACTGAATTCCAAAAAAATCAACCGGTATTCCATATTTTTTCATGTAATTTTCAAACGAAGAGGCTTCATAGTATTTTTCCTGCCTGTTCACTATTATAACACTGTCGGGCGTACACATCAGACGCATAATTTCATATCCCAGCGCGGGAACGATCGACATTACGATAAGGCTGTCCCTGTAAACGGCAATGCTCCCCTTCAGGTTTTCAGCAATTCCGTTTGTTTCGATTTTTCCATCGATTTTCATCAACTTCAATGTTCGAAAATCTCTCGTAAATCCGGATTCCAGGTTCGATGATCTATCCGGCAGCACCTTTTTTTCCACAGGCAATCTTCTTACCGCAATTCTTCTTGAAATACATGATTGTATCGCGCAGGTTGTAACCGTCAGTGCCAGGGCCAGTATGAATTTCCGTATCGACACCTAATCACCGATCTTCTTTTCAAGGATTTCAGACGTATTTCCGTATTCCCTGGATCTTTTCCAGTAAATCATCGCCTTTTCGTTCTCTCCCGTATCATGAAGCACATCTCCCAAATGTTCCAGTATGTCAGGGTCCTTATCTCCCCCGTGCTGTATGGCTTTTAAAAGATATTTCTTTGCTTCTTCCGCTTTACCCGATTTGTAAAGTATCCATGCATAGGTATCCAGAAAAGTGGGATTTTCCGGTTCCTGAAGGATTGTTTTTTTACTCATTTTCTCTGCCTGCTTCAATTTATCACTCCTCAACGAAAGATAATACGCATAATTATTCAGTAGTATCAGGTTTTCAGGTTCCATTAAAATGGCCTTGTCAAAATATTCATCAGACTTCCTGAAGTTCCCTTCGTTTCGCCATGCCTCAGCCAGATTTGAATAAAACTGTACTGTAAGAGGTATGTTGTTGGATGCATATTTCAATCCTTCTTCCAGAACACTGACCGATTCCCCGTTCCTCCCCAGCTGCATGGCCGAATTGCCCTTGAACAGATATAAAACCGGCCTGTCGCTGAAATATAACAAGGCTTCATTACATCTTTTATATACATCCGCGGGCCTCTGAAGCATATTTTCGATCAATATGCATTGCTCCCAGATAAAATAATTTCCTTTTTGCTCCTGCAGTACTTTATCGTATAGTTTCAGGGCATCTTCATACTTTTGTGTTTTGGAATAATAATCCGCTTTTGCAGTATTGACCCTGTAATCACCCGGATATTGCTTTTCAAGTACTTCGATAAGCGATAAGATTTCCCTGGTGTGTTTCCTGAAAACCTCATCATCTGTCATCAGCCCTATAAGCACTTCCATCTTCCTGTCCTCCTGCAGCGAATTGTTAGAAAATGCCTTATCCAACATTGCGAACTGATTTTCCGGATCGTTGTTAAGATTGTAAAACTCTGCCAGGGACAATTGCGCAATCCCGTAATCAGGCTCTATTTCAAAAATACGCTTATAGGTTTCAAGTGCTTTCCCGTTCTTACCCAGTGATCCGTATAATTCTGCCAGCATACCCAGGTACCGGACATCTTCCGGTGCTACTTTCAACAATGCCGTCAATTCCTTTTCTGCAATCTCCGGTTTGCCTTCCTTGATGTAGATCTGCTCCTTCAATATGGATACCGTCGCGGAAATCCCGTTTTCCTTTTCAATTTCATCCAATATTTTCAAGGCCTTCAGGTATTTACCATATTCCGCATAAAGCCTTGCCAGTTCATAGCACACCTCGATTTTTTCAGGCCATTTATTGCATATCCCCTCATATATCATAATTGCACTGTCCGCTTCTTCCTTCATTCCATAGAGCTGTCCCATTTGTATCCTGTACCAGTAATTATCAGGATCGATTTCAATGGCTTTCCTGTTCAGCCTCAATGCTCCATCAATATTTCCCGCGATTATAAAAATTCCGCTCAGCTGAAAATATGCAGCATCGCTCCGCGGGTTTACCTCAATACATTTCTGATATAAAACAGCAGCCTGCTGATAATTGCCGAATAATTTTTGTTTCGTCGCTTCCGTAAGCGCATATCTGTATTCACTCAATTCCTCTTCGGTAAGTTTCTGAGGTACTGTTGTTTCAGCAATCTTTTCGGTTGTCCTGCATGACTGCCATAAAACCGGAATAATCGCGAGTAATATATATACAATTGTTTGTCTCATTCCTGATACTTACGTTCTCCTTCCCCTATTATTGCCCTGTATGACCGAAACCTCCTTCTCCCCTGCCCGAATCATTCAATTCATCCGTCTCTTCCCAGTGTATCTTTTCGTACCGTGCTATCACCATCTGGCATATCCTCTCACCGTCATTGACCACAAAAACTTCCCTGGACAGATTAATGATTATTACCCCTATCTCCCCCCGGTAATCTGAATCAATCGTTCCCGGCGCATTCAGTATACCTATTCCCTTTTTCAGTGCCAGTCCGCTCCTCGGCCTGATCTGCGCCTCATAACCAGGAGGGATCTCTACATAAAGGCCTGTTGGCACAAGTACTCTTTCCATGGGTTTAACGGAAAGGGGATTTTCAAGGTTTGCACGCAGGTCCATTCCGGCAGAAAATGCCGTGCTGTATTCCGGCAATTCATGCCTTGATTTATTTACAATTCTAACGATCATGTGTTTAAATTTCCAGATTCTTAAGAGGCCAGAAACGATCCCAGGGATTTTCTTTCCTTCCAAAAGACAATAATAATAAATACTGACATTATACCTGTATTTTTTAATAATTCCGTCAGGGTATTTTCTGTAACAGTCAGTTTTGCCAGAGCATATAAGCCGAGCGCCAGCGCCATATACGCCAGTATTCTCAAAACAGGGTAAGGAACGGGATAGTATTTCCTCCCAAGCAGCCACGAAATCAAAACCATACTTCCATAGCACAGTACGTGCGCCCATGCCGAAGCAATGTATCCGTATACAGGTATAAGGAACCAGTTCACCAAAAAGGTGATACAGGCACCGGAAAGGGTTATTATTGCTCCGTATTTCGTAAGATTATTCAATTTGTACCAGATTGAAAGATTGAAAAATATTCCGAGTAAAAGGTTTGCAAAAAGAACTATGGGAACAATAAACAATCCTTCACGATAACCCGATCCTATAAAATATTTGAATATTTCTATGTATAAATTTACGAGCAGAAACAGGCCCAGTGTCAGGATCACGAAATATTTCATAACCGAAGCAAACAACTCCCGTGCATCGTCTTTATCCGCCTGGCTGAAATAAAACGGCTCTCCTGCAAATCTGAACATCTGAATGAAAAGCGTCATCAACACAGCGATCTTATAATTGGCCCCGTAAATGCCAAGCTGCTCAAGCGCATGGGCTTTGTCCGGTATCAGGTGCTTGATAAGAATCCTGTCGAGCGTTTCATTTACCGTGCCCGCAAGCCCTGACACAAGCAGGGGAAGGGAATATTTCAACATGCTTATCCATAATCTTCCACTGAACCTTATTTTCATTTTCAGCATCGTTCCTGACAATAACAATAATGTGAAAATACTTGCGGCAAGATTGGAAATAAAAACATATCCCACTCCCAGTTCGGGAGAATAGATTTTATTTATCCATGCGGGCAACGATCCACCGTACCGGGGAATAAAATACAAAAATGAAAAGTTCAGGATTACATTTAATACCACCCCGGCTATCTTTATCATGGCAAACCGCAATGCTTTGTCTTCCCATCTCAGCCTTGCAAAGGGTATGGCGGCAACGGCATCTATCCCCACTATGAATCCTATCCATCTTATATATTCAGGCTTCGACGAATAACCTATCATACCTGCAATATCCCCTGAAAAGGCCCAAACCAGAAGCATGAATCCTCCGGATGAAAATATGAGTGACAGGAGACTCGTGCCGAATACCCTGTCCACGTCTTTTTTCAGCTGGGCAAACCTGAAAAATCCGGTTTCCATTCCATAGGTCAGTATGATCATCAGGAATACGACGTAGGCATATAACTCGGTTACGATACCGTATTCGCCTGCCTCGAATACCCTCGTAAAAAAGGGGGTCAGCAACAGATAATTAAGTAGTCTCGGCACTACGGTCCCAAAGCCGTATACAGCCGTCTGCCCGAACAGTTTCTTTATCGGATTCAATTATATTATGCGGGTTTGTTCAAAGATAGGGCATTGAATTCCGGTATTGCCCCATTCCCGCTTGTTTTAATTAACAATGGCAGCCAGCGCCTCTTCCGACCCGGGATACCTGAAGCGGTAACCGCTGATTTTCCGACTTAAAGTAATATTATTAATTTTGACAATCATCCGCATGCCATGTTGAAGCAACTTGATAAAATCATTCATGAAATAAACAACTTCCAGGCATCCACCCCGGAACATGTGGAAACTTTCAGGCTCCGGTTTCTAAGCAAAAAAAGTGTGATCTCATCTTTACTGGATGATTTCAAACAACTGCCCCCGGATCAGAAAAAGATCTACGGCCGGAAAATCAACGAGGTGAAATCACTGGCCCGCCGGAAAATGGATTCGCTTGCATTAGAATTTTCCGCAGCAAAAGACACTGCTGAAACACTTGACCTTACAAGACCCGGAATACAGCTGCCACTGGGTTCACGTCATCCTGTTTCCATCGTTCGCGGACAAATAATCGATATCTTCTCACGTGTCGGATTTGTAATTTCGGAAGGACCTGAAATTGAAGATGACTGGCACAATTTCGGTGCATTGAATTTTCCGAAGGATCATCCTGCCCGTGATATGCAGGATACGATCTTTATAAGAAAGGATCCCGATGTGCTCCTGCGAACACAGACTTCTTCCGTACAGGTAAGGGTTATGGAAACACAGGAACCTCCCATCAGGACCATATCACCCGGAAGGGTATTCAGAAATGAAGCCATTTCAGCCAGGGCGCATTGTATCTTTCACCAGGTGGAAGGCCTGTGTATCGATGAAAATGTCTCATTTGCAGATCTGAAACAGGTGCTCCTTTATTTTGCCAGGGAAATGTTCGGTAAGGAAACGGATATCCGCCTGCGTCCTTCCTTTTTTCCTTTCACCGAACCATCGGCAGAAATGGATATCTCCTGCAGCATCTGTGGCGGCGAAGGGTGTAAGGTATGCAAGCATACGGGCTGGGTTGAAATAATGGGATGCGGTATGGTTGACCCGCAAGTGCTGGACAGTTGTAATATTGATTCAGAGCGCTTTACCGGATATGCATTCGGAATGGGAATAGAAAGGATTGCAATGCTGAAATACCAGATCAATGATATCCGGCTGTTTTTTGAGAATGATAAACGGTTCCTGGATCAGTTTCGTCCCGCATTTTAGATTCCAGGGGTATTCAGTCTTCCTCAAGAATCCTTATCTCATAATCCAGATCCATTGCTTTCCTGTAAGATGCGCTCACACCACAATATTTATTCTGGCTCAGATTAACGGCTTTTTCAACTTTCTCCTGATCGATTCCTTTGCCCCTGAATTCGTATATTATTTTCATCCCTGTGAATCTCTTCGGGTGCTCTTCCGATGTTTCCCCTTCAACAATAACATTAAAGCTTTTAAAATTCACCCTCATTTTATTCATCAGTGAAACAACGTCCATCCCGGTACATCCGGCCAGTGCAACCATCATTAAAGGTTTGGGTTTGGTCCCCCTGCCCTGTCCTCCGTGTTCCGGGTCAGAATCCATCGGGATCTTGAAACCATTAACATCCGCTTCAAAATAAAACCCCTCCACCCAGTTTGCGTTTATCGACACCTGCATCTTTGTATATTTAGTATTTAATGTGTTCGCAAATTTAGCGATAAATTGTATATTGCAGCCGTTTACCCGCCCCGGGAAATAACAGGTTGATTTGTGCTGTCCATGGAAATTCCTCAACCATTTACTCCTGATGATGGATGTTTTTCCGAAACCGGTTCCATCTTTAAATATCTTACGAAAGAAGAACTGGAAAGGATCAACTCTGACGGACCGCCGGAACAATTCAGACGGGGTTCCGTACTTTACAGGGAAGGCAGCCGGATCAACGGCTGTTACTGTATTCAAAGCGGCATAATCAAGGTGTTCAAAACCGGTATAGTCGGCAGGGAACAGATCATTCGTTTTGCAAAAACAGGGGATCTCATTGGTTTCCGGTCTGTACTGAGTAACGAGCTCGCCTGTACCACCGCAGAAGTGATCGATGATGCAACAACCTGTTTCATATCACATGATACACTGGTACATCTTGTCAAAAACAACGGAAATTTTTCCATGCAACTGATGCAGCTTACCTGCAAGGAACTGGGTGAGGCCAATACATATATTACAGATATAGCACAGAAAACCGTCAGGGAGCGCCTTGCTGAAATACTGATCCACCTGCAAGGTGAATTCGGCCTTGATGAAAATGACATACTCCGTATTTCTCTTACGCGGGAAGAGCTTGCGAACATTGTCGGTACTGCCACCGAATCCGTGATCAGGTTGCTTTCTGAGTTCAAGCAGGACAAACTTATAGAGCTCAACGGAAGGAAAATTAAAATCCTTGATTCAGCCAGGCTCATCCGGATCAGCAATATCCAGTAATTATCCTGGTGTCAGAACAGTAAATCCTCACGGCCCGGTAATTTCTTTCCAAGGTGAACGAAAGCACGTTCCGTGACCTGGCGCCCGCGCGGCGTTCTTTTTATATAACCTTCCTTGATAAGAAAAGGTTCGTATACTTCCTCTATGGTTCCTCCGTCTTCCCCCACAGCCGTTGCTATGGTCGAAATACCCACCGGTCCGCCCTTGAATTTATCTATAATGGTCGACAGTATCTTATTATCCATTTCATCCAGTCCGTGTTTATCAATATTCATTGCTTCAAGGGAATGGCGTGTAATTTCAAGATTCACCCTTCCGTCACCTTTCACCTGGGCAAAATCCCTGACCCTTCTCAAAAGCGCATTTGCAATTCTTGGTGTCCCCCTGCTCCTTGCCGCCAGCTCAGAAGCAGCTTTTGTTTCAATTTCTATTTTCAGTATCCCGGCAGATCTTTTAATGATCTTATCCAGTGTTTTTGCATCATAATACTCCAGCAACAACCGTATGCCGAAACGTGCTCTCAGGGGACTTGTAAGCAGACCTGACCGGGTTGTGGCCCCGATAAGCGTAAACGGATTCAGATTCAGTTGAATGGACCTTGCACTGGGTCCTTTATCTATCATTATATCTATTCTGTAATCTTCCATGGCCGAATACAGGTATTCTTCAACGATGGGAGACAGTCGGTGTATTTCATCGATAAACAATACATCGGACTCTTCCAGGCCCGTAAGCACCCCGGCAAGATCCCCCGGCTTATCCAGAACAGGACCTGAAGTCACCTTAAGGTTTACATTCATCTCCATTGCAATAATGTGTGCCAGGGTGGTTTTTCCCAGGCCCGGAGGGCCGTGCAACAGCACATGATCCAACGCCTCTTTTCTTTGCCGCGCCGCCTGCACAAAAACCTTCAGGTTTTCAACAGTCTTTTGCTGCCCGCTGAAATCCGTGAAATTCAAGGGTCTCAGCTGCGTTTCAAATTCCCTGTCTTTTTCAGACAGCCTATCAGCATGAATCTGGAAATCTTCTGTCATTTTACCTGTCTCATTGAATCAATTTTGAATCCCTTTCAGGAAGATCCACTTTAACCCCGTTTATTTTTACTTCCAGGTCATCCCTGTATGTTACGGTTAACAGCGGATTTCCCAGCTCATCGTATTTTTTCCAGTTCTTCTCTTTTATTCCCATAACATAATACCTTTCCTCTTTTATTTTCCCATTCTCATAATACAGCCTGTGCCTGCCATCTGCATTTCCCTGAATATACGAACCTTCAAATTCCAATGTGCTGTCGCTGTAAAAGTACCTCCACTTTCCGTCCCGTAATCCCGTAATATAACTCCCCGTTTCAATATGGTCCCCAACCCGGTAGTACCACTTCCCTTCCTTTTCTCCCTCAATGTAGTCACCCTCCGTAATGACCTTTCCATCCTGTGAATATTCAACCAGCCTCCCATCCTCCTTACCATTGAAAAACGCTTCTTCCCTCAGCAGGCTGCCATCTTCATAATACCACTTCCAGATGTCGGTAATCCTTCCCCTGCTATAGTCACCCGTTTGCTCAATCCTCCCGTTTGGTCTGTAAAATGTCCACCTTCCGCTTCTTAAATTGTCCACATATTTCCCTTCCGCCTTCAACCCTCCGCCTGGATAAAAATCCTTCCAGTTGCCTCTCCGGTTCCCTTCATTGTCAACAATCCCTTCGGCAATTACCTTACCCTGGTCATTGTAAATCTTCGAATCCACGACTTCACCGTCAGGGTGATAATAACGGTGTATTCCAATGGGAACATTATCTCTGTATGAACCGCTGTATATCAGTCTGTTCTGTTCATCGTATTGATTGCGTATCTCAACGTTTTCCTCATCCTGCGCATTTTCTTCCACAATCTGGTTATCTCTGTATCTCATCGCCAGTACAAGGTTCCCTTTTTCATTGAACTCTTTATACAGGCCATTCAGCATCCCGTCTTTATAACTACGCTCTGTTTTCAATTTTCCGTCCTTATAAAATTCCTTCCAGACACCCTGTTTTAATCCGTCTTTATCAAACCTGTTGATCTCTTCCCTGTCTGTCATAATGCCGTTGTGGTAATATATAAGCGATATAATTGTTCCATCCCTGCCATATTCCCTTGTCAGGCCATCCCTTTTCCCGTTCATATAACCGACTTCACTTTTCAGATTACCGTCATCATAAAAATAGTATGAAAGTCCTTCCTTTTTGTCATTTACATACAATTCCCTGGATATGACAACCCCGTGATCATAACCTTTGCTCTGCCCCTCGTAACTGTATTCCACGGAATAACCGTTCTTCCTGCCGATCATATAACTTATTTTCTTTAAAGTATCACCCTTGTTACTGTAAAAAGTCCACAGGCTGTCCAGCATAAAATTTGTTCTCTTTCCTTCGGACTTTTTAACTCCCGTGCTGTAGTACGTGGTCCAGTAACCATCCGGCTGCCCGTTCTTCATCCAGCCTTCGCTTGAAACCTGTCCGTTCGGATAAAAATACTGAACAAAACCATCCTTTGGCGTTTCCTCCTGTGCCTGCACAATGAACATACAGACTACCAGTCCCAAAATTAACATAAGATGTTTCACGGTCTCAGATTTTCAGCTTTTCTGATATTTCCAGCATTCTTTTTATGGAACGAACTGCCTTTGCCTGAATTTTCCCCTCCACTTTTACTTCCGGCATTTCATATTTCAAACAACCGTAAATCTTCTTTATTGTGATCAGTTTCATGAAATTACAATCATTACAGGCACAGGTGGAGTCTTTCGGGGGTGCAGGTATGAATACCTTATCCGGACAGGCTTTTTTCATCTGATGTATGATACCCGATTCCGTAGCCACAATGTATTTCCTTGCGTTGTCTGTCTGTACATATTTTAACAAGGAAGATGTCGATCCTATATGATCTGCCACGATCAACACTGGTTTTTCACATTCCGGATGCGCTATGATCTTTGCATCTTTCTCCTCTTCCTTTATCTGCAATATTCTTTCCAGTGAAAATTCTTCATGTACATGACAGGCGCCTTGCCAGATCAGCATATCCCTTCCTGTTACCGATTTGATATAATTGCCAAGGTTCCTGTCGGGTGCAAAGATTATTTTCTCTTCTTCCGGCAGGCTTTCAACAATTTGCATTGCATTTGATGAAGTACATACAATGTCTGTCAATGCTTTTATTTCTGCACTTGTATTTACATATGAAATGACAGTATGATCCGGGTGTTGTTCCACAAATTTCCTGAATTCTTCAGTCGGGCAGGAATCTGCCAGTGAACAGCCTGCATTCATATCCGGCAACAGTACTTTCTTATCAGGAGAAAGTATTTTTGCCGTTTCAGCCATGAAATGAACCCCGGCAAAAAGAATTATTTCTGCATCTGTCTCTTCTGCTTTCTGTGACAGGGCAAGGCTGTCACCGACAAAATCCGCAATGTCCTGTATTTCTCCGTCCTGGTAATAATGTGCGAGAATTACGGCATTCTTTTCGGACCTCATCCTGTTGATTTCATCCTTCAGGTCTGTCTGCGGATCCACCTTCAGATCAACAAATCCTTTCGCTCTTATATCTGCGGTATTAACAGGCATATAATTATTTATTATAATTAATGATATATATTATTATGATTATAATCTGTTGATAATGTTATTAAAATTATCTTCTGTTAATGTGAATTTTATTATTAAATGAATGGCGTTTTATACCAACAGGTTTTCATCGTATAAATATCTTGTATTAAAAAATTTACGGCAATATTAACAATTGTTGATTGATATCTTAGGGTTTATTTTTTAATAATTAATATAGTGTTTTGTTGTGTATATGCTGTTTAATATTGATGGGTAATAAATGAAAGATAAATTTTGAATTTACGGTAAATCGGATAAGAAGAAGTAAAATTACTTTTTACAAGGGTTTTAAATAAATATTTTGAAATGAAATTAACATAGGTTTAACAACTTATTCCACATATTTTAAAAGATCAAATGAGAATTTAGGATAATGAAAGTTTAATACACTCAGGTATAAAATAAATAATTTATATAAATTTGAATATATAACCAACCCGTTCTAAAGATGCTTTCAAATACCTCGAAGTATGCCATAAGGGCAGTTATATATCTCGCGTTGAATGCAGGTGTGGATAAAAAAATAGGAATCAAGCAGATATCAAAGGAACTGAAAATACCCACCCCTTTTCTTGGAAAAATACTTCAGACGCTTGCAAAACACAAATTATTGTCGTCGACAAAGGGACCGCACGGAGGATTCGGATTGGGAAAGACGGCAGAAGAAATATACCTTATAGACATAGTTGACATCATTGACGGCCAGGATATATTCAAAAAATGTCTGATAAGACTGGATGACTGCAGTGACGATGTAAATGAACAGTGTTCCCTGCACGATAAATACCTGGAGATAAGAAAAAGTATCGTGAATTTGTTTCAGCAGGAAAAAATATCCGAACTGGTTGATGAAATTCGTGAAGGGAAAAAAATCGTCAATCTGTAGTCGGGAATTTTAAATTTTTCTGCAGGACAAGAATAAACAGTAAGCCGATAAAAAACCCTGCAAGGTCGGCAAGCAGATCAAGGATTTCCCCGTTTCGCCCGAGATCCAGAAGTGACTGAGAAATTTCAATAAGCATTCCGAAAAGAAGTACCGAGAGGAAAACATACACCATTAAGTTACGGTTGAGCAGCTTAATTTTCCTATGTGTCATTCTTGCGATGAACAGGAAGACCGAGAAAACAGAGAACATGAAAATGTGAACCCCTTTGTCAAATAAAGGAATTTCCGGTGATTCCGGTAATTGACCGGCAGGGGCAAGGAACAGTACGAGCATCAGCAGCGACCAGCCCAGTACTTTCCAGTATATTCTCAGGTACATTTTTTTTTATAAATTTAATCATATGTCAGTTTATAAAGTATGCCTGGATTTGAAAAAAATATGAGTGTCCGGAAAATGATGAACGAAATAAACCGGGAAAACATCAGGACCTGGTTTGATCTCGGTCTTTATATAGACAGGTTCAGGGAAAATAAAACGCTTCCCACTGCCGGGTTCGAGGGTACTTTTAATACATTTTCCAAGACCATAAATACAAAGGCAATGGCATTTTCCACTTTTCATTATGCCGTTGACGGGGTTACGATAGAAGTGGAAAAATATGCCAAGATTTTCAGGAAAAAATTACCGGGCATACGGATACATTATATTGCCGGAGAATTTTTACCGGGCTCGGAAAAACTGATAGACGATAAAACGAAGAAATTTGAGTTGGGGGAATTAAAAGGTTTCGATGACTGGGATCTGTACAGGGATTTTTATTTTACCCGGCTTGAAAGGGGCAGCAAGGAATACAATGAACTTATACTGAAATTCTGGAAACAGGTCAGATTAATCTGCGGAAAGCTCGGCAGGTATATAGAGAAAAATGACATTCAGCTATTGTATGTCATCAATGTTTGCTCAAATCCGGGCAATGTTGCATATAGTCTTGCACTGGTATTGATTTCGGAATACCTGGGCATTCCCGTAATAAACAACAACCATGATTTTTACTGGGAAGGGGGAAGCAGGCCCGTGGATCTGGAACTGGGAAGGAGCAGAAAAGGGCCCCGGGATTTCTTTTTTACCAATTCAGAAATAGGAGAGTTTTTTTCAATCATTGAAATGATATTTCCATGGGAATCGAGGTCATGGATAAATGTGAATATCAATAAGGGACAGAGCGATCACCTGATAAAGGTGAACGGACACAATCCTGCAAATATCTGTGAAATAGGCACAGCAGTTGATACGGATGAATACCTGAACATATCGAAAAGAGATGAAATCAATGCATACCTGCAGTTTGAAAAAATATTGAGCCGGTATAAAAACACGCTGGTAGGTTATTCGGTAAAGGACGTGATTCAGAACAAACTGGTTGACGAAGCCAATCCACGTCCGATCCTGATCGGATGCAAAACCCGGCCCATTGAGAAATTCGCTTCGGAGAACATCATTTTTCTACAGCCCACAAGGATCATTTCGAGGAAAAAAATTGAAGTTGGATTCAGGCTGATCAGGAGAATATTCCATGACCCCGTATTTATCGACCACCTCGACAAACACCTGAATCTGAAGCTGACATTGCTCATAACAGGGCCTATTGCAACAGGACAGTATGCATATTTCGAAAGATTGATAGAGCGTTTTGATAAGTTTATGGAGGTACTGAAACCGGTTCACAGGGAAAAAATATTTATGGCCTGCCTGTTCAGCGAGCTGGACAGGGAATCATTTAAAAAACGGTTCAAAAACCCGGTTGGCATTCCGGAACTGTATAATATCGCTTCCCTGATATTGCTTCCAAGTAAAACAGAAGGCAGGGGACTCCCCATCATAGAGGCTACTGCATGCGGTACACCCATTATATGCCGGCGATACGAACCCAGGGATGTTTACAGGGAGGTTATCGGTGAACACCTTGAAGAACAGGACAGACTGCAGGTCATAGAGTTTGACGGGAAAAACATAAAACTGCGGCATGTGCGGGAAATAACCGACCGGATTTTCTTTCCCAATAAGTACGTTGAAGAAATCAGGCACAACAGGAAGGCCGTTATGAAACGGTACAGTTTGTATTCCCTGGAAAAAAACCTGAACCGGATATTTTACCGTTTGTATCTCCAGCTTCTGCCCAATCAGGCAAATATGGAGGAAACCGTCCGGGCAATGGGGGATTATAAGGGAATTGTTAGTTTCAGCAACAAGGACCTGGAAGCCATTCTGAATACAAAGAACAGACAGTATCTTCCGGGATACGGAAAACTTTCGTTCATGCTTTTTCTGAAATCCCTTATCGATCCCAGTTTTTTCAGGGTCGAAGAGCAGCATTTCAGGGGAATTGCCCTGAATTTTGCACGGGAGATCATTACCAGGGATCCTGAACATGAGAATCTGCCGCCCCGGAAAACAAGCGCATTTTACAATGCGGTTGATAATATATTTCATTACAGGGAGGGTGAAATTACCATCCGTCACGATCATTCGATGACCTACAGGCACAGGAACATGTATTATTATCCTTACCAGGATTTCACGATACAGGAATTGACGGGAATCATAAACCTACTGTACAACCGTATCATCAAGCCGAAGGTCAGGCTCCGTGTGGAAGAAAATCCTCATTTTTTCACCGACTGGAACCTGGCGCTGTCTCAGCTGACAGCCAGCCCTGTCCTGGCCATTGACGACAGGTACAAATTGATGGATAAAATGCATCAGAATCTTCCCATCGCATTATTCCCGGGAGATTACCTGATATACGAACTTGAATTTTTCGTTCTTCAATCCGTAAGGGCCAGGTTAGGGCTGAAAATAGAAGAAGAACTGACCGAAGACAATTTCAAACAATCAGGCTTCAAAATTGCCCCGATCCATGTATTCGTCCAGGATAAATCCATTGTCAGGCAACTGAATAAAGCGGAACTCATTGAGTTTATAGAAAAGGGGCAAAATGCGGAGCTGAAATTGCTGTATAAAAAACGCATACTGAGGATCGTTTCGACAGACCAGCTGAGCGTTGGGATTCATTTTCCGCAACTGGGTGAAAATGCCATTAGGATACTCAGGGACATTCAGGTAAAGAACGGTTATATCATTGCAAACCGGAGAAATGCGGTTGTTATGACGGACATTGTTTCCATAGACAGGTTCCATATAGGAAAGGTAAGAAGCGAGATTGCGGCCAATATTCTCGGCATACCCATGGACAGCGGGTACATACAGTTCGTTCCGGCGGGAATCCGTCCCACGCTTGCTTATCCGACACCCATTCAGACTGCAAGGGAATTTTCCGACACACTGAAAAGCGACCTGTATCTGCAGGTGTGCAGAAAAATGGGTGAAAAGCAGGTGCTGGAGGCTTTGAGGGAAGATGCGGAGCAGGGGGGATCGCCCGTAAGGCATGTACTTGAAAAATTACGGGGTCAGGATGAACAAAAAAACGAGGTGGAATTCAGGTATGTCAGCGGCCTGTATGATGACGGTCACCCCTGGAATGGCGTTATTGCCCACGCAAATAATGTGCTTTCAGGGCGGAACTGGAAATTTGCGGCTCTGTCAGCACCGGAGAAACCCATGCAGGTAACGGGATTCTGTGAGTATTTTGAGAAAGAAATGAAGATCTCCGCGAAAATTGCATGGAACGGCGGTTACATACTTAATCCGGAACTTGTGGGAAAGCTCGGATTGCCGGAATGCTATATCGGCTCTCCGCTGGGAATGATCATTACCGACCACAGGATACTGTCTCTTCCGCTCTTTAACAAAGCCGCGATGTTGATATACCGAGATGGAAGGATTGAAATAAAAAGGGTAAACATTTGCGGGGGTCTTGAAATCCGGACAAAAAGCGGCAGGATACATTTCCCCCCCGAAGGGTATAACGGCACGGATCTGAGCAAGCCATATCTGTATTATGATCTGATGTCGGATATGAAGGAGATACCGGCAACAAACAGGGTCGTTCTGCGTCTTGCCGGGAACAGGATCAAAGAGGTGATACGGAACCCGTCCGGAGGATCCGTACAGATCGTTCCGGTAGGGATCACCCTGTCGATAGACAAGGACCATTTCCAGGAAGAACTGGCCGTGACCGACAGGGAGCTTAATTTTTACCTGCCGGGAACGGAAAAAGTGGAACATGCCATAGAGGCGGGGCCCATGCTGTTGTCGGATGGAAAGTTTTGTCTGAATATGAAAAGGGAAGGGTGGAAAACAAAGAATTCGATCCGCACACAGGCCGCAAGACTGGATTATACGGATATGAGGGGACCCAAAATTGCAGCGGGTGTGGATGCATCGGGAAATCTTTCGGTGCTTACCGTAAATGGCAGGATCAGGGAGTCGGTAGGTGCCACCCACCGGGATATGGCTGACATACTGAAGAAATTCGGAATGGTAAACGCAATGGGTTTCGATCCCGGGGGAAGCAGTACCCTGGTAGTGGAAGGCCAGGCAAGGAATATATCCCCCTATAACAGTAAGTACGAGAGAAATATATACTCCCTTTCACCCGAACCCAGAGCAGTCTCGAATGCAATAGTAGGATATATTGCCTGATATGGCCGGGCTTTACATTCATATACCCTTCTGCCGGGAAGCCTGCCATTATTGTGATTTTCATTTCAGCATATCACTCAGGCATATAGACTCCATGCTCGGGGCCATTCAGAAGGAACTCCTGCAAAGGCGCAACGATCTTCAGGGAGAAGCCCTGAGAACCCTGTACATAGGAGGTGGCACACCTTCTGTGTTATCACCGGAACAGACCGGGGCCCTGCTGAGGACGGTGCATGAAAATTATACGTTGGTTTCAGATGCAGAGATCACCCTGGAGGCCAATCCGGATGACCTGAGCCCGGATTACCTGGCGTCCATAAAAGATACGGGCATTAACAGGCTGAGCATCGGGGTGCAGTCGTTTCATGATGACGATCTGGTTTTCATGAACAGGACACACACGGGGGAACAGGCGGAAAAATGCCTGGAAAATGCAGCCCGTGCCGGGTTTGACAATATAAACGCAGACCTGATCTATGGTTTTCCGGGGCTGACCGGGGAAAAATGGGAAGAGAACCTGCATATCCTATCCCGGCACCTGCCGGGACATATATCTGCCTATCACCTCAGCTATGAATCCGGAACCGTATTTGATTACGGGAAAAGAAAAAACAGGTTTTCCGTCATTTCAGACAATGAAAGCCTTGATCAGTACAAAACGCTTACCGGTCGTCTTGAGCAATACGGTTACCGGCATTATGAAATTTCGAATTTTGCCAGGCCCGGATTTATCTCCAGGCATAACAGCGCTTACTGGAACGGGCAAAAATACATTGGCATAGGGCCTTCGGCGCATTCATTTGACGGAAAGACCAGAAGGTGGAACCATGCCAGAAACGCCAGCTACATCAAAGCGCTCAGCAGCGGGAGTGTATATTTCGAGTGTGAGACACCGGACGAAAAGGCGAGGTACCATGAGTACCTGATCACGCACCTGCGAACCTGCTGGGGTGTCAATACAGTTCATATCCGGGAGTTATGGGGGGAGGAATATTATGATCATTTTTTCCGTCAGGCAGGGCCCTTCATTGCAGGAGGAAAGCTGGTCAGCGAAGGGGATACCGTAAAACTGTCGGAAGAAGGAATGTTCATTGCCGACCACATAGTTACAGGATTGTTTATGCAGACTTGAGGGCCAGGTCTGTCAGCTCCCCGAGTTTTTCCTCAAGGGTTGAATAGGAAAACAGTTTTTTGCCGAGCCGGTAATTGTGTTCTGCGATCTCCCTGTTCATCGCATCGTTGTAAATTACATCCCTGATTTCCGATAATGCCTTGTCGGTGATGATGCTGTCTTCGAGCATTACGGCCCTGAACCCTTTGCTGCCTATATCAGGCCAGTATACAGGTTTATAATTGTTTACAAAAATGGGGACCTTTGCCAGCACGGCTTCAACGAAGGCATTTCCGAATCCCTCATATGTGCTGAAATAAGTACAGGCCCTGGCAGAGGAATATGCATCTGAAAGGGAGTAGCCGGTACGGATGCTTTCTGCAGACTGGCGTTTGTTGTGAAAACAATGATAGGCGAAATGAACCCTGTCGCCAAGTTTAAGGTCATGGATCTGGTTTACGAGTTCATTATAGTATTTGCTGCCTTCGTCATCGGCATAATTTCCGGTGATGGCGAGCTTGATTTTTTTATCGTCAAGCCTGTGAAGCAGTTCGATAGCGGTTTCGATTCCTTTTCTTTTGACAATGCGGGTGATCTGGAACAGAAGAATATCGTCCTCCTCATAACCGAGCACCTGTTTGATGTTTTTGTTGTAATCCGTTTTTTCACCGAAGGGGAGATCAAAGTCCATAACGTTAGGTACATTGACCGAATCCCTGTTAAAACGCTGTTTCAGGGTAATTTGCGCATTTGTATTAATGACCGCATGAACATTATGAAGTCGCATGGGGAAAACGGATTCCACATATTCATTGATGGTATTGTGAGGCGATAAATACCGGTCACCCCGCTCCCAGGCAAAATCGTGATCGTGGGTAATGGTGGGTATGCCGGATTTCCGGACAGCATTGCTGATGGCCAGGCCCATTTCAAGATGCGATGGCAGCGCCGAAGCGTTTTCAGAGACAACGAGATCAATTTTTTCCTTCCGTAACCATTCAAGGATCTTTTTGTAGATTACTTTACTGTAAAGGTTTATGTGCTCAATGAGTTCCGATGGATTGGTTTCGGGATGAAAAAATGCCTTTTTCTGGCTCCAGAAACTTTCAGGCGAGAAGAAAGACATTTCGGGGACAAGGGTCTCGGTGGCCTGGTCCATGTGCCTTTCTTCAAATTGTCCGGAAAGTATGAATATTTCATGCCCCATTCTCTGAAGCACCTCTATCCATTTCTCGGTTTCGAGCGCAACGCCGTCCACGCCCCCGATACGACCGATGATTATGCCGATTCTCATTTTTGTCAGGTTTATTTCAAGGCAAAAGATGATGTCCCGATCTTACTGCCGTCTGCAAAAATATCGGCAGTGTATGTCCCCTCGACCAGGGTTCCGTCATTACTCCAGTAAATGCACAGGTCCACGTCCACGTTTTCATACATTACTTCCCTGCTTGCCGTATAAACCATTGGTTCTCCTTCATAGTCAAAGAAATCTACCCCGGAAGCAAGGATCACGTCGTCCGGGCGGGCAATCCGCATATAGATGATTTTTGGCCCCGCAGCCAGGATGGGATTTTCCCGCAGGGTAAAGCATACCCGGATTTTATCCACTTTTTCGTGTTTTAATTTTTCCCGGCTCCGGACATTCAGGGGAGTGATTATTATGTTTTTTGCACTCAGAACGGATGCCAGTTCAATCTTGCTGGTCAGTTCTTCGGTCTGTTGAGTGAGCTCCTGTTTTTCCTTTTCGGCCCGGTTCAATTGCTGCCTGGCCTCCAGGTTTGCAGCCCGTAGCTCCTGGTTCGCCGTATTCAATGAATCAATCTGCACAACATAACTTCGCAGCACCTTGCGTATGGTTCCAAGTTCCTTTTCGTACATCCTGATTTTGTATACATTATTGGCATTTATTTTCAGCAGGCGTTCGATGTTCTCCTGCTGGGCCTGCATTTTCTCATTCATGGTATCGTTTTCCGTTTTAAGGGAATCGTACTGATTGTAGATATCCACAAGTTCTTCCTCGAGCCGCACTTTCTGTCTTTCCAGTTCGGCTTGTTCAATTTCCGATTGCTTTTTCAATTCATTGTAAGTATATCCGAGATATACGACTGTACAAACCAGGACAATCAAAAGAATTAACAGAAGCACAGGTCTTCTTTTCCTGGGCTTTTCAGACAGCATCCCGGTGTTTCCGGGATGTGATTCTCCGATCTGATCCATGAGTGTTTGAAGGGTTTGATTTTCGTAGTGTAAATGTACAAATCTTTTGTTGCAAGGCAGAATTGAACAGGTTAATACAGAATTTTCTGCCTTAATGGTTCCCGAAAAGACAAAAAACTACTATATTTATATTAAACAGTTTGATAAATACATATCTTTGCACTCACTGATTTTTTTATTTAATTTTTTTAATATGAATATTTACGCAGGAAATCTCAATTACGGTATTACGGAAGAAGAGCTGGAACAGGTTTTTGCAAAATATGGTGAAGTGAGCTCCGTGAAGATCATCCGTGACAAATACACCGATCAGAGCAAAGGCTTTGGTTTTATTGAGATGACCAACGACGAAGAAGCCCAAAAGGCGATCGAAGAACTCAACGGATCTGAAGTTAAGGGCAGGGAAATGCGTGTTAACCAGGCAAGGCCTCCCCGCGAACAGTAATTTCAGACGGATAATACCTTCCGAAAAAACCTCCGAAGTTTATAAGGATCCGGCCTTTCAACAGTTCCTGCACAGTTGCGCACGACAGCCCCCGGGAACAGTTCACGGAAAAGGTATGCCAATCAGAAAAGCCATCTGAAAAAAGGATTGATGACGGACCATACGGGAAGTTCGAGATAAAGCTGGTACCTTTTTTTAAGTAGTGAACCGATTTTGGGATGCTGTTTTGTAATGGGTATAAATAACCTGTCGCGGGAAGCTTGTCTGAGTATGGCTTCAATCATGGGATCAAAAAAAAGCAGCAGATAAGCATACTGCCCCATGAAAAAGATCATTATCAGCCATACCAGGAACTTAAGGATCATGCCGTAGCTAAGCAGGTAGGAGACCTTGGGCTTTGTAGAAAGCATCACGGCAAGTAATCCCGATAGAAGACTGCCCGACAGAATCCCTGCAGGCAGGCTGAAACGGAACCAGGGGTTCTGCCATAGGTATATCATGCAGCCGGCAATGGCCCCGGTTTTAATAAGAGAACTAAGGGAGTGAACGAGCAAGGCCTTTTTACTGCGGGGAATCCTGACCGTTTTCATTATCCGGTCCACTCCGGCAGATCTTCCGTAAAGGCCGCCGTATGATTTTAACTGTATGTTTCTGATTCGGAAAAAGGTCAGTTTATAGCTGAAAGCGACGGCTTTGTTCCCTTTGCAGTAATAACAATCATCCCCGGTTGTTTTCATGGCGTCGCGCATCATTTTCCGGATGTCCCTGAGATTGTAATAATATTGGTCAAAGCGGAAATATTTTTTCCTGTTGTTCGCTATGAATACCATCAGGATGGCTGCGAGAAGCCAGAACATTACGTATCCGCTGGGATGACCCCCAACTTCTTCACTGATCAGCGGCATTGCGATCAGGAAAGCGATAAACGGGAACAGCAGGAAGCGGATGATGTACCTGAAGGTCAGGATCACATCATGCCACCCGCTTTTCATGTATGCTTCCTGCTCCTGCCTGAATTTTTCATATTTCATGCGGGCATACCTCCGGGCACTTTCCCTTGCTGCCTGACGTGCCTTTTCATATTCTTCCCTGAATGTTTCCGGATCGGCGGCTGCTTTTTTCTGCGCATAATAATGATGCAGGTTTTTATTGATCAGAATTTCATAAGCTTCAGTGATCTCGATAAAACGTTCATTTGCATCGGGAGAAGGATTGATATCGGGATGGTATTTCTTGGCGAGCCGGCGGTAGGCATGTTTAATGTCTTCCGGTTCTGCGTCGTGTTCAAGACCGAGCGTACTGTAATAATCTTTTCCGCTGTTATACACCTGAAAAAAGTTTTTCCTCAATGCTCCCGGTTCTCTGCGACACCATTTAAATAAAACCGGGCCGTATCCCGGATGGATTCGTGAACAGGCCTGAATTCAATACCGGTGGCTTTTTTTACCTTTTCATTTGAAAAGTATGATTTCTGCAGGCCGGCCCGTGCGGTTTCCCGTGTAATGCTGCGTTTTTTCCCGGTAAGTATGTGTCTGATCCAGTCAAGCTTCCGTGCAATGGAAACAAGCAATGAACCTGCATGAATATGGGGAGGCTTTCTGTTCAGGCTGCCGGCGATCATTTCAAGAACCTGCCTGTAAGAAAGATTTTCCGAACAAATGGTATATCTTTCACCGGCAAAGTTACCTTCCATCAGACGCGTCATTACGGATACGACATCCCGGACGTCGACAAAACCCGTAATCCCCTCCGAATAATATTTCATTCCCTTCCAGACGACTGAAAAAAGAAGAGGACTGCTTTTCTTCCAGTCACCCGGCCCTATGATTACCACAGGATTCACGATCACCGCATTCAGACCTTCCGCAATGCCTCTCCATACTTCCATTTCCGATTTGTATTTGCTGACCGGGTAGGAGGATCTGTTTCCGGGAGGGGACCAGGCCGTATTTTCCGTGATCAGGTTCCCATCGGAGGCCTGCCCGAGGGCCGCAGAGGAACTCACATAACAGAGTTTACGGATGTTTTTTTCGAGACAGGCGTTGACGACATTGGCCGTTCCTTCCACATTGTTTCGGATCGTCGTATATCGCTCTCCCGGATCGAACGATACCGAAGCGGCGGCATGATATACATAACGGATTCCCTCGAACGCACCGAGCAGGGAATCCATATCCCCCGTATCCGCTTCATGCCATTCGATCCTGCTGTAAAGCGTATCCGGATCTTCATGGTAAAGGGAAAAAACATAATGTACCTGCTGAAGGTCGGAGGAAGGCCGGTGAATGGCACGAATGACATTATGCCGCTGAACAAGCTCAAGCAGCAGATGCGAACCCAACATGCCGGTTCCGCCTGTGACAAGGATCATGGATAAATCAATTGCGTGGAACGATGAAATTAAAAAAAATCCTGCAAAAGAGACCGATATTACATGATTTTCCGGATAAAGTAATTGACAGTACGCAAAAGCCCGAATTCAATGCATACCCCTGGTAATTATTACGGCAAGGGCGCATTTACCGCCGGTTTGGATTTTTCCATAGAGGAAATGAGAAAATATGATGCTTCTCAGGGAATTATAAGGATCAGGGAAGAGATAAGCGGGTTCCTGCTGAATTTGCACCTGAGCAATATGGCCGGATCTGCTGTAAAACGGATCCATTTCCTGTTTTCTGCCCTTACGCATCTCGATAACATGGAAAAGGAAATCCGGATCTCTGCGGAAAATGAAGAAATCCTGAAGCTTGAAATGGTGCATGAAAAAATAAGGTCCCTGAGATCCATGATAGGGGGCTATATCAGGCAGCTTTCCGGTGAGTAAGCGGCGATCCTGCAGACAGGAACACTCGCTCAGGCCTTTCTGATCGTAAAGGAAAATACGGAACCCTTATCGGGTTCACTGTTCACACTTATGGTCTGGTTATGGGCTTCGATGATATGCTTTACGATGGAAAGCCCGAGGCCGGTTCCGCCCCTGTCGCGGGAGCGACTTTTATCGGTTCTGAAAAACCTTTCAAAAATACGTGGTATGTCCTCTTCATCTATTCCGATTCCGTCATCCGAGACGCTTATAAGGATATTCTCCCCGAGCTCTTCGAGGCTGACCGTCGTTGTTCCCCCCTTGTTTCCATAAATAATGGAATTGACAATAAGATTATTCAATGCTTCGGTTATTCGTTGTTTATCCCCGCTTACTATGATGGATTTGTCATAATTCCTGTCAAAAGTCAGATCCACCTGGTACTTTTTTTTGTTTGTATCCTGGAATTGAAATACATCTTTCACCAGCTGGACCATATCAAAGTTTTTCACATTCAGCTGGAGTTCGCCTGTTTCGAGCTTGGTTATGGATTCCAGGTCCTCAATAATGGTGATCATACGGTCGATGCTCTTATGGGTACGCTCCAGGTATTCCTGGTTTACCTCCGGGTCTTCGAGCCCTCCGTCAAGAAGGGTCAGGATATATCCCTGGATATTGAATATGGGTGTTTTCAGTTCATGGGAAACATTGCCCAGGAATTCCTTCCTGTAGTTTTCCAGTCTCCTGAGTTTTTTGATTTCCTTTGCCCGGTTCTGCGCATAGTTGATAACAAGGCTGTTGACTTCCTGGATCACATCCTTTCCTTCAAGCTTTTTGCGCAGTTCTTTCGTTGTGGTCGGTATGGTTTCAATGGTTTTGTAAATGGGTTTGATCTTCTCAAAGATGAAATTGCTGACCGCATAATAGATCAGTAAAAAAGCAACAGAAAAGCTTACCAGCATAGCCCCGGCAATAATCAGCCAGGGCATGTTTGCAGGAACGGACATCGCTGTAACAACGAACAAAACAGTGACAATGGATATGATCAGCGAGATGAGAAAGGCAAGCTCACGCGGAGAAGTGGTTTTCATGACACATTGCTTTAATTCATTTCCTTGAAATAAGCCCCTGGGAATGAAGTATCCGGGCTATGTATTTCCCAATGATATCGAATTCAATATTCACCACGGACCCATTTTTAAGTTCATGAAAGTTGGTTACTTCGTATGTATAGGGAATAATGGCCACCTGAAATGACCCGGGACGGGCGTCTACAACCGTAAGGCTGACCCCGTTCACGGATACGGAACCTTTTTCCACCGTAAGATGTTCATCTGATCTCGGTTCATATCCAAAGCGATAATACCAGCTTCCATCCGCTTCCCTGATGTCCGTGCAGACTGCAGTCAGGTCTACGTGCCCCTGTACCATATGCCCGTCGAGCCTTCCGTCAGCTTTTACGCTTCTTTCAAGGTTCACCTTGTCACCCGGCGACAGAAGACCGAGATTGGTCTTTAACAGGGTTTCCTTGATTGCCGTTACGGTATAGTCATGATCCGTTTTTTTCACAACGGTCAGACATACCCCGTTATGGGAAATACTCTGGTCTATGCCGAGTTCGTTTACAAAAGAACAGGCAAGACTGATGTGCAGGTTTTCCCTGTCTTTTTCAAGTCCGGTTACCGTGGCTTTTTCTTCTACAATACCTGAAAACATATCCGTGTGTGTTTTGATTTTGATACGAAATTAGTATATATATTTATTATCTTTGTCGCTTGCTGAAAATCGGGTGGCCCGGAGGGCAAAATGAGTGTGAAATTCCCTGAATATAACGATCTTGACCTTTCCAGAATAAACGTGGAAACCGCCCGGCTCTGGAAGAAGGAAAAAACTTTCGAAAAAAGCCTGGACATCCGCAGGGACGCGCCGGATTTTATTTTTTATGAGGGACCTCCTTCTGCAAACGGGAATCCAGGGATACACCATGTGATCTCCCGGACCATAAAGGATATATTCTGCCGTTACAAAACACAGAAGGGATTCAGGGTTGAAAGGAAAGCAGGCTGGGATACGCACGGTCTTCCCGTTGAACTTTCAGTTGAAACCGAACTGAAAATAACCAAGGAGGACATCGGAGACAAGATAAGTGTCGAAGAATTCAATAAAAAATGCAGGAAGGCGGTGATGAAATATACCCATGAATGGGAAGAGCTGACCGACAGGATGGGATACTGGATAAATATGGACGATCCCTATATCACTTACAGGACCAAATACATCGAAACGCTGTGGCATCTGTTGAAAAGACTTTACGAAAATGACCTTCTGTACAGGGGATATACCATTCAACCCTATTCACCGGCTGCAGGTACAGGACTTTCATCGCACGAGCTCAACCAGCCGGGATGTTACCGTGACGTAAGGGATACCTCCATAGTTGCCCTGTTCAGGCTGGTTGAAGACAAGCGCTCTGCATTCCTTTTCAGCGATACGGACACAGATGTGTATATTCTGGCCTGGACAACGACTCCATGGACCCTGCCCTCGAATACGGCACTGGCAATGGGCCCTGAAATAGAATATACAAGGGTGAAAACATACCATCCCTACAGCGGGGAGCCCGTTACGGTGATCCTTGCCAAAGCTCTCATGGAGACCTATTTCCCTGAAGCCAACAGAGCACTTGCCTGGGATGCATACGAAAAAGGAGACAGGGATATTCCATGCAGGATTCTGTCCGGGCACAGGGGATCGGAATTCGAGGGAATATCATATGAACAGCTCATAGACTGGGTGCGACCCCGGAAACCTGCATTCAAAGTACTGTTGGGGGATTTTGTCAGCACAGACGAAGGTACGGGGATCGTGCACATAGCCCCTACATTCGGTGCGGATGATTACCGGATTGCACAGCAAAACGATATCCCTGCACTGCTTGTGGTTGACAGGGAAGGAAATACGCAGCCGCTGGTGGATAAAAAGGGGAGGTTCTACAGGATGAAAGACCTGGATCAGGGATTTGTAAAAGAATATGTAAACAATGATACGTATGGCGATTTTGCCGGGAAGTTTGTAAAAAACCAGTATGATGAGAGCATTCCCGGAGATGCCGAAACAACGGATGTATCCATCGCCGTATATCTGAAGCACCGGAACAAGGCATTCCGGATCGCAAAATATGTCCATAATTACCCGCATTGCTGGAGGACGGATAAGCCGGTATTGTACTATCCGATGACTTCCTGGTTCATCCGCACCACGAAAATGAAGGAGAGGATGATTGCGCTGAACAATACCATAAACTGGAAACCGGTCTCTACCGGGACCGGGAGGTTCGGGCAGTGGCTTGAGAACCTGGTGGACTGGAACCTGTCGAGGTCGAGGTACTGGGGTACCCCCCTGCCCATATGGATGACCGAAGACAAAAGCGAAACCCTTTGCATAGGTTCCCTGGAAGAGCTCAAGGCGGAGATAGATAAGGCAGTGGAAGCCGGATTCATGGGGGAAAACCCCATTTCGGGATTTACCCCGGGTGATTATTCGGATGAGAATTACGAAAACCTTGACCTGCACAGGCCTTTTGTGGATGAGATCGTACTCAGGTCCGAAAGCGGCAGGAAAATGTTCAGGGAACCGGACCTGATCGACGGATGGTTCGATTCCGGAGCCATGCCTTATGCACAATGGCATTATCCGTTTGAAAGAGCAGGGGAATTTGACAGGCTTTTCCCGGCCGATTTTATCGCTGAAGGGGTGGACCAGACCCGGGGATGGTTTTTCACGCTCCATGCCATTGCGACAATGATCTCCGATTCCGTATCTTTCAGGAACATTGTATCAAATGGCCTTGTGCTCGACAAGAACGGGAATAAGATGTCGAAACGGATAGGCAATGTCGTGGATCCCTTCGAGATAATAAAAGTGCATGGTGCCGATCCCCTGCGATGGTATATGATCACCAATGCACAGCCCTGGGACAACCTGAAATTCGATACAGACGGCGTTGGCGAGATAAAGCGAAAATTTTTCGGGACCCTGTACAATACCTATTCTTTCTTTGCACTGTATGCAAATATCGACGCATTCGGTTACGGGGATGAGGAAATGCCGGTGAAAAAGCGGCCTGAGATTGACAGATGGATCATTTCCCTGCTCAACTCCCTGGTAAAGGAAGTGGATGAACATTTTTCCGGTTACGAACCTACAAGGGCAGGACGCGCCATCCAGGAATTTGTCACGGAGCATTTGAGCAACTGGTATGTGAGACTCAACAGGAAGCGTTACTGGGGAGGAGAGTTCACCCCCGACAAGAGGGCGGCCTACCAGACCCTTTATGTATGCCTTGAAACGGTTTCCCGGCTTATGGCCCCCCTGGCGCCCTTTTATGCCGAGAAATTATTCAGGGACCTGAACGGGGTCACCCGGAGACACGGAGAATTATCCGTTCATCATACGGATTTTCCCGGATTTGATCCCGGGCTGATCGACAAGGATCTTGAGGACAGAATGGACCTGGCACAGAGAATATCCTCCATGGTGCTGGGCCTGAGAAGAAAGGTCAACATCAAGGTACGACAGCCTCTTAACAAGCTTATGATTCCCACTCAGGACAAACGCCTGCAGGAAAAGATACGCTCGGTAAGCGGTCTGATCCTTTCGGAGATCAATGTTAAGAAAATAGAATTTATGTCCGACACCAGCAGAATAATGGTGAAAAGGATCCGTCCCAATTTCAAAATCCTGGGGCCCAAATATGGCAAGCTTATGAAGGAAATCGCTTCGGCCGTTCAGAAAATGTCTCAGGAAGCCATTACCGGATTTGAACTAAAGGGGGAATGCGTGCTCGAGGTACCGGGAAGCAAAATCAGATTGATGGCCGGGGATGCCGAGATTACTACGGAAGACATTCCGGGATGGCTTGTGGCGAATGAAGGCACATTAACGGTCGCACTTGACATTACCGTAACGGACGCACTTCGCAATGAAGGCATAGCGAGGGAATTTATAAACCGTATTCAGAATTACCGGAAAGAAAGCGGGTTTGATGTAACGGATAAGATCGCCATACAGATCAAAAGGCACGGTTCTATAAACAAAGCCATTGAAAAACACAGGAATTATATCGGTGCCCAGACACTGGCCAGCGATATCAAACTGGTGGATGAACTGGATGCCGGGAAAGGAAGAAAGATCGAACTTGAGGATGAAGTTGTCACCTGGATCAAAATTGACAGGACAAAGTAACGCAAGGTGATACAGGGTGGTTCGATTTAACAGCATACTTTCATATGTCATTTTTTTTTATATTTGGCAAAATTTGTGATGAGTTATGGGAGAAAAGACAAAATATACGGACGAGGAACTGCTGGAGTTTAAGAAAATCATCATTCAAAAACTCGAGAAAGCAAAAAAGGACTACGAACTGCTGAAGGATGCCATTACCCACGGGGAAAGCAACGATACACAGGATACATCTCCTACCTTTAAAGTACTGGAAGAAGGAGCGGCAACACTGTCAAAGGAAGAAGCAGGTAAACTGGCTCAGAGACAATTGAAGTTCATTCAGCATTTGCAGGCTGCACTGGTACGGATAGAAAATAAAACATACGGTGTATGCCGGGTTACAGGCAAGCTCATCCCCAAGGAAAGGTTGAGGGCCGTTCCGCATGCCACCCTGAGTATAGATGCCAAACAACAGCAGCAATAAATGCTGATCCCCGCAAAAGAGCCCGTGTAAATGATCGGGGCATGCTCCCGTTCATTTTTTATTTATATCATGTCAATTACCCTGAAATCCATTTTGCTGATCCTGGCGGTTCTGATACTTGACCAGCTTTTCAAGATACTTGTAAAAACCCACATGGTCATGGGACAGGAAATCCATGTCATTGGCAACTGGTTCCTGCTGCACTTTACGGAAAACAATGGAATGGCCTTTGGCATGAACCTCCCGGGGAACAACAGCAAGATCTTCCTGAGTATTTTCAGGATACTGGCCGTTACCGGCATATTTATCTACCTGCGTTACCTGATCCTGAATAAAGCTCAGAAGGGGCTTATCATTGCGATTTCTTTCATTTTTGCAGGCGCTGTCGGGAACATCATCGATTCCCTGTTTTACGGAATGATATTCGAGGAAAGCTGGGGCGGGGTCTCAACCCTGTTCCCGGAAGGGGGCGGCTATGCTTCATTTCTACAGGGCAGGGTTGTGGACATGCTGTATTTCCCGATCATCAGGACTACCTGGCCGGAATGGTTTCCCGGGGTGGGAGGAAGTCAGCTGGTATTTTTCCGCCCGGTGTTCAATATTGCTGATTCCTCCATTACAACAGGTGTGGCGATCATACTGATTTTCCAGAAACGACTTATCAGGATAAAGGAAGAATAAAGTCCAGCTGTCTCTTTGAAAGGTCCGCACGCGCCACCTCGACCTTTATTTCATCGCCCAGCTGGTACTGCCTGCGGGTCCTTTTCCCGACAAGCCTGTAATTGTCCTCATCGTAATCGTAAAAATCGTCTGTAAGATCCCGCATGGAAACCATTCCCTCGCACTTGCATCCTGTAAGTTCGACATAGAATCCCCACTCCGTAACGCCGGATATCACTCCGTCGAATACCTCGCCGATCCTGTCACTCAGAAATTCAACCTGTTTGTATTTTACGGAAGCCCATTCCGCGGCCATGGCTTTTCTTTCCATTTCGGAAACGTGCCTGCACTTTGCCTCGAACTTTTTGGCGCTCTTGGAATCACCGCCTTTCAGGTAATGATCGAGCAGGCGGTGAACCATCATATCGGAATAACGTCTGATGGGTGAAGTGAAATGCGTATAGAACGGAAAGGAAAGACCGTAATGCCCGATGTTCGTTATGGAATATTCTGCTTTAGCCATGGCACGAATGGCCAGGTTTTCAATCATATTTTGCTCTTTTTTCCCGCGTATGTCCTCCATTAAGCGGTTCATGGAATTCGATACGCTTTTTTGACTGCCGGTATCCATACTGTACCCGAGGCGTTTGATAAAATAGGCGAATGATTCCAGGCGTTCCTGGTTCGGTTTGTCATGAATACGGTATACAAAGGTCCCGGATTTCCCGGTGAATTCGGCTACCCGTTTATTGGCAAGCAGCATGAATTCCTCGATCAGCTGGTTTGATTCCTTGTTTTCCTTGAAGTATACTCCCGTCGGAGCTCCTGACTCATCGATATGAAACTTTACCTCCACCCTCTCAAAAGAAAATGAGCCATTGGCAAATCGCCTGTTCCTGAGGATACGGGCCAGATGGTGAAGCTTCAGTATCTCTTCCCTGAATTCCCCCTTGCCGGTTTCAATGATTTCCTGGGCCTCTTTATAGGTAAATCTCCGGTCGGAGAGAATCACCGTCCGCCCGAACCATTCATTTACCACCTCAGCATCCCCGGTCATTTCGAATACGGCGGAGTAACAGAGCCGTTCCTGTTTCGGGAGCAGCGAACAGATCCTGTTCGATAGTTTTTCAGGCAACATGGGAACGACACGGTCAACCAGGTAAACCGATGTGCCCCGCTCATAGGCTTCCCGGTCGAGGATGCTCTTAGGCTTTATATAGTGGGTGACATCCGCGATATGAACACCCACCTCCCAGTTTCCGTTTTTTAGCTTCTGCAGGGACAATGCATCGTCGAAATCCCTGGCGTCAGCGGGATCGATCGTGAAGGTCGGAATTTTCCGGAAATCCTTTCTCTCCTTGTAATCATCGGGACTTACCTGGTCCGGTATATCCCCTGCCGCATTTTCGACTTCCTGCGGGAACCTGTATGGCAATTCGAATTCGGCCAGGATGGCATGCATTTCCACTTCGTTGACCCCGGGATCGCCCAACACCTCGACAATTTCTCCCATGGGATTCTTGGAACCGCTGGGCCATTCTGATATTTTACCGATGGCTTTCTGGCCGTTTTTTGCACCTTTCAGCTTTTCAAGAGGGATGAACAGGTCGTAGGGCATTTCCCGGCTGTCGGGATTCAGAAATGCCCAGTTCCTGGAGATTTCAACGACGCCCACAAATGTTTTCCTGGCCCGATCAATAATTTCCACAACCTCCCCTTCGGCACGACCGTTCTTTTTCCGGGCATACAGGAACACCTTGACATTATCTCCGTTCAGGGCATGGTGAAGATTGTTTTTGGATATGAACACGTCTTCCTCCACGGCATCGGAAATAAGATATGCATAGCCGAATTGTGTCATATCGACAGTGCCGGAGATGTATCCACCGCGTGATTTCAGTTTGAATTTGCCGGGATGGATCTCGACAAGGTCTTCCCGTCCGGAGAGATATTCGAGCGCTGAAAGAACCTGGCGTTTGCCCTGTACGTCTTTGATACCAAGCCGTTTTGAAAGCTGTTTATAATTAAAGGTATGTCCGGGATAACGGTTAAAAACACCCAGTACGGAATTTGCCAGTTCATTCCGCTTCTGTCTTTTACGGGATCCGCTTTTCGCCTTTTTGTTCAATGCAGGAATATTGTTTGTGGCAAAAGTATCATTTTATGGTTGATAATCAGCAGTTCCGGATCATAGATTCTGCGGTAATATTTATTAATTTTAAACATTGGTACAACCGGGGATACATGAGCAAGCCTTTGTATATCTACAATACACTGTCCGGAAAGAAAGAAAAATTTCAACCTATTCATCCTCCCTTCGTTGGGATGTACGTATGCGGGCCCACCGTATACGGGGAACCACATCTCGGGCATGCGCGGCCCGCCATTGCCTTTGACCTGGTTTTCCGGTATTTGAAATATCTCGGTTACAAGGTGAGGTACGTGAGGAACATTACGGATGTCGGACACCTTGAGATGGACCTCGACGACGGGGAGGACAAAATATCCAGGAGGGCCCGCCTTGAAAAGCTCGAGCCCATGGAGATCGTTTCGAAATACACCCGCGAATACCGGTTGAAAATGATGGCGTTGAATGTCCTTCCTCCCAACATAGAACCCCATGCATCGGGTCATATTATAGAACAACAGGACCTTGTTGCAAAGATCCTTCAGAGCGGCTATGCTTACGAGACCAATGGTTCGGTATACTTTGACGTGGAAAAGTACGGCCGCAAATTCAACTATGGCAGGTTGTCGGGAAGGAACACCGGGGATCTTCTGAGCAATACAAGGGAGCTGGAAGGGCAGAAGGACAAGAGGAATCCCCTTGATTTTGCCATCTGGAAAAAAGCGGGCCCGGAGCATATTATGAAATGGCCGTCCCCCTGGGGAGAAGGTTTCCCGGGCTGGCACCTTGAATGTTCCGCACTGAGCTCGAAATACCTCGGGGAGCAGTTTGATATTCACGGCGGGGGAATGGACCTGCTTTTTCCCCATCATGAATGCGAGATCGCACAGACCGTGGCTGGCTACGGCAAGGAGCCCGTGCGTTACTGGATGCATAACAATATGGTGACCCTGAACGGGCAGAAAATGGGGAAATCGCTGGGGAATGCAATTACCCTGGAACAGTTTTTCAATGGATCCCATGACCTTCTCGACAAGGGATATACACCGATGACCATCCGGTTTTTCATGTTGCTGGCGCATTATCGCAGCACCCTCGATTTTTCCAATGAAGCCCTGCAGGCGGCGGAAAAAGGATTCAGCAGGCTGATCGAGGGAATGTCCGGCATCGAAAAACTGGAAGCCGCAAGGACTTCTTCAGTGGATCCTGACGGAATTGAAAAAGCCTTCCATGCGGCCATGCTGGATGATTTCAACAGCCCGGTCGCCATTGCCCGCATGTTTGACGGGATCAGGCATATAAACAACGCGCTTGCCGGCAAGGGATCCTTTACAGGGAAGGACATTCAAAAATTAAGGGAATTTTACAACCGGGCCACCCGTGACATACTCGGGTTGTCTGTCGCCACGGATACAATGCCCGGAAGTGAACTTACCGCAAACCTGATTGATCTCCTGCTGCACATGCGGATCGATGCAAGGAATGAAAAGAATTTCAAACTTGCAGACAGGATTCGCGAAGAGCTTCTGAGATTGGGCGTGGAAGTGATGGACACAAAGGACGGATTCGAGTGGAAGTTGAAAGCATGAATGAAGCAGCGTGTACAGATCCCGGGAAATAAAGATAGGGAACATGGCCCTGGGCGGGGACCAGCCGGTACGGATCCAGTCCATGTGCACTACGGCCACCCTCGACACAAGGGCCAGTGTTGAGCAGTGTATCCGGATTGTCAGGGCCGGTGGGGAAATGGTCAGGCTGACCGTCCGGAATATACGGGAAGCCCGCAATCTGGATTCCATTAAAAAGGAGCTGCTGAACAGGGGATACGCCATTCCCCTTGTTGCGGATGTCCATTTCAGCCCGGATGCCGCCATGGAAGCTGCCATTTACGCGGATAAGGTAAGAATCAATCCGGGCAATTTTGCCACACGCAGTGCAGAAACCGTTTTTCTGAGTCTTCTGGAAAAGTGCCGGAGACATCATGCGGCCGTCAGGATCGGCGTGAACCACGGTTCGCTTTCCGGCAGGATCATGGAAGAATTCGGCAATACGCCTGCAGGTATGGTCGAATCCGCACTGGAATACCTCAGGATCTGCATCCGTGAGGATTTCCGGGACGCAGTCGTATCCATGAAATCAAGCAATACCCGTGTAATGGTTCATGCCAACCGGATGCTGGCACGAAAAATGTCAGGGGAGGGAATGGATTTTCCCCTTCACCTGGGCGTAACGGAAGCAGGAGCGGGAGAGGAAGGCAGGATACGATCCGCGGTGGGGATAGGCACCCTTTTGAATGAAGGACTCGGCGACACCATTAGGGTTTCCCTGACCGAAGCACCCGAATATGAGATCCCGGCCGCAAAGAAATTGCTGGATTCCGTTTCAGACCGGAAAAAGGGAAGAACCCGGAAACACCTGGCGGGGCCGGAATATTACACCAGGAGAGAAAGCATGGGTACGGATCTGATCGGAGGAGGCAATCCTCCCGTGATAATCGGTCTCCCGGCACGGGATAACCGGGTTACGGCAAAAAATCCGGACTACCTGTTTGTGAATGACCGCAAATCCATGGAAAATCTTCCCGGAAATGTGAAAGTGATCATGAATGCAGGACAATGGACCGGGCATGACTGTCCGGAAGCGCATTGTTTCCCCCTGTTTGCACTGAAGGATTTCCCCGGGGCGCGCCGGGTGTCTTCCGGATTGAATTTTGTGCTGGTGAAGGCTGACGAAACGGACGGGGCAATGGAAGAAGCGGCTCCCGGGAAAAGGCCCGTATGCCTGGTTTATGTGCACAGTATGACCCGCAGGGGAAGGGATGCATTCGCACGGTTGCGTGCAAAGGCGGGTTTAAAAGCGCCTGTAATCATAATGGCTGCATACAGGGAAAAGGATCCGGGGAAATTCGCGATAAAGGCGGCGGCCGAACTGGGATCTTATTTCATTGACGGGTATGCGGACGGTTTATGGCTTGAGAATCCCAACGTTTCCGGAGATTTCCTTACCGAAACGGGATTCAGGATACTACAGGCATCCAGGGCGAGGATGACGGAAACGGATTACATCGCCTGCCCCTCGTGCGGACGTACAACTTTCGACATACAGGAAAGGCTTGCGGAAATCAGAAAGCACACTTCCCATCTCAGGCATTTGAAGATTGCAGTCATGGGCTGCATCGTGAACGGTCCCGGGGAAATGGCCGATGCGGATTACGGGTATGTGGGTGCAGGCCCGGGAAGGGTGAGCCTTTATAAAGGAAAAACCCTCAGGAAAAAGAATATCCCGGAGCGGGATGCCCTTTTGGAAATGCTGTCCCTGATAAAGGAAAGCGGTGACTGGAAAGACCCGGATGTACGTAATGATTAATCTGAAAGGCATAAGGAATATCATCCTGGACCTGGGCGGGGTTGTTGTGGATCTTGATGTAGGGCTTACCGTGCGGGAATTTGCGGACCTGGGTCTAACGGGACTGGATAAACCGGACATCGTAATGGCCAGGTATCCGTTTTTCAGGGACTATGAAACGGGCAGGATAAATACCGGGGAATTTCTCGCCTGCATACAGGAGATCCTTGAGGGGGAAACAGAAACAGAAAAAATCATTCGGGCATGGAATGCGATGATCCTCGACACCAGGGCGGATACGCTACGGCTTCTCAGGAGCCTCAGGGGAAAATTCCGGCTTTTCCTGCTCAGCAATACCAATGATCTGCATATTCGTTTTTTCAATGAACGGCTGCTGGCAAGGCATGGAATAAGGAATTTTGAAGAAGTATTTGACAAAGTATATTATTCACATATTATTGGTATGCGGAAACCGGACAGGGAAATTTTCGACTTTGTATTGAAAGACAGCCGGATATCATCACATGAAACGCTGTATATTGATGATACTGAAGCACATATACAGGCTGCCGGCCGGCTGGGCATCAGGGTGTATCATTTGCAGCCTCCGCAAAAGCTCACAGGTGTCCTGTTAAATTGATCCAACTGAATACAGTGATGAGACTGGCCTTTATTTCAGATATTCACTCGGATTTGCCCAGCCTGGAAAAAGCCCTGACACGCATCAGGAAATTGATCTGTGATAAAATCATTTGTCTCGGCGATATTGTCGGTTACAGTTATCACTATTCGGATGTGCTGGATGGCCGTGATCCCGATGCCTGCTGTGAACTTGTCAGGGAGAGGTGCGATGTGGTGATCGGGGGGAACCATGACCTGCACGCATTGAAAAAGATTCCTTCCAACCACAGGAACCTGGGTTTGCCGCGCAACTGGTATGAGCTTGAAATGGATGAAAGAGCCTCATTGTCGGCAAACCGGTTCTGGCTCTATGATGACGAACTTGAACATCCGCTCGTCACTGCTTCTGAAAAATATATTTCCGGACTCCCTGAAACGAGCATTGTGAATGCCGGGGAATATAATATTCTGTGCACGCATTTCATTGCTCCTGACATTTTAGGCGTTACAAAGATAAATCCGGCGAGCCCGAAAGAATTCAGCAGGCACCTCAGGCTGGTTAAAAAACAAAAATGCCGGATGGGAATTGCAGGGCATGCACATATGGAAGGATATATACTGGTCTCAAGGAAACATTACCGCATAAATGATTTCAGTAAGGTTAACCTGCCGGGTGAGCCCCATGTAATATTGGGTCCGGCCATAACAAGAGGTGAAGGCAGGACCGGATTTATGCTGCTTGACACGGGCAGAAATGAAATTGAAGCGATCCCCCTGGATTAATTCATTTACCGTCATTAAACTTACCAGGCGAAATTCACTGAGGTTTTTGATGTTGAACCTGCTCAGGAATTTTGCTGATATTGAATTCTTTTCAGGAAAACCGTAACTTTATAAATCAGTCCAATGCTTTCCTGACATGAAGATTGATCTTTCGAAATACCTTGCAGACAGATACCAGGAAACCCTTTCGGGACAAAAATATAAAGGTCCTGTTGTAACCATAGCGCGTGAATTTGGATGCCCCTCCCGGGAAATCGCTATAGAGCTTGCCGACAGGCTGAACCAGATCAAGTCATCAAAGGCAAAAAAAATAGAATGGCGATACATCACTAAGGAGATCCTGTTTGAATCCGCCCGGGAGCTTAAGCTGGATCCGTCGGAGATCGAATATGTGTTTAAGTATGAAAAGAAGAGCTTTTTCGATGAAATTCTCAGCTCCCAGTCCCGGAAATATTATCATAGCGACCGGAAGATACGCAGGACGATTGCCAGGGTCATCAGGAATATGGCCTCTGAAGGAAATGTGATCATTGTGGGCCGGGGAGGAGTTGCCGTCACGAGGGACATTGAAAGATCACTTCACATCAAACTGGAGGCACCCATTGAATGGCGTGTCCTGCGGGTCGCCGAAAGGCATTGTCTGAGTGAAAAAGATGCCAGAAAAATGGCCATGGAAGTCGATAAGAAACGCATGGAACTCAGGGATTATTATCATGGGAAAGGGACGGATTATTCACGGTTTGATGTCCGCTACAATTGTATGACCCTCAGCATTAATGAAATCTCCGAAAGTATTGTATATCTTCTGCGGGTGAGAAAAATTATATGATTATCTCCAAATTCCGTATTTTTAACAGTTCGGGATACGGAATTATCTACTTTCTTATTTACATGTCTAAAATCCGGGTTTACTGCATCTTTTTCATTCTAATGCTATGTGCCTGCGGGCAGGACAGGCAGGATGATTCTTTTAAACAATCCATTGATCTGACTGAATTTCTGGAAACAAATACCGAAGAAGTCAGGATGATCTCATATAAAATGTCCCTCCCGGTTGAAATGGCCGGGCTTTTCGACCATGTAGGTGCCAATTTTTATCCGGAACTTCTGAATCCTGCCGACCAGTTCGGAAAATACACCGAACCTGTAAAGCTTGCGCTTAACCTCGGTGTTTACGGTGTGGACCTGAGTTATTCCAAAATGTTCAACCAGCATTCGAGATCCGTAGCCTATATGACTGCCATAAACAGGATTGCCGGGGAAATGGGAATCCCGAGGGAGATTTACGGGGATGTACTGGATAACATGGAATTCCTGATATCAAACAGGGACAGTCTGTCGGTGATTGCTGAGAATATTTACCGGGCCACGGATGATTTCCTTAAGAAGGACGATCAGGAAGGGGCTGCTTCCCTGGTCGCCATGGGAGGATGGATCGAATCCATGTACATTGCCAGCAGAATCCTCGAGATGGATCCTGAAAACATCGCTCTCCAGGAAAAGATCGCCGAACAGAAGTATTCGCTGAACAGCCTGATCGCACTGATGAATAACTATCATTCCGATCTGGACCTGGCCGAATATCTCCTGATGCTTAAAAATCTACGCAGGACCTACGACGGTTTCGAGATCTATTACAAAAAAGGAAACGTGGCCGTTGATACAAGCAGCAAGTCAATTTCCACTACCGGGTACTATATTAACGTATCCCCCGGTCAAATGGGGGAGATCACTACGAAGATCGGGCATCTCAGAACACTCATCGTCCACTGAATAGATCCTGTGAAACCGCAGCCGGCAAATTTTGCTGCGCAAAACTTAATGCTGCTCTTCCCAGGATCTGACCATAACCGCAGCTGGAAATCGTAGATTTAAGGCTGCTCTTTATATCTGCCTTCTCTGATATGAAACGACAACTTATGATCAGATCCTGTGAAACCGCAGCCGGCAAATTTTGCTGCGCAAAACTTAATGCTGCTCTTCCCAGGATCTGACCATAACCGCAGCTGGAAATCGTAGATTTAAGGCTGCTCTTTATATCTGCCTTCTCTGATATGAAACGACAACTTATGATCAGATCCTGTGAAACCGCAGCCGGCAAATTTTGCTGCGCAAAACTTAATGCTGCTCTTCCCAGGATCTGACCATAACCGCCCCTGGCAAATCAGAGGTTTAATCCATTATTTATAAATTAGCAGCTGGTAAAGCAGTTAAAGCTATCGGCGTATGGGCAGCTGGTTCAGGGAATTGAACAATATTATAAGGCATGGCGTCAGTGAAGAGCACAGTATCTTTGCCCGGAGATACGCACGTAAGGCAAAACAGCATATAGACAGAACCATACAGGGCTTTGGCCGGGAGGCTGCTGAGACCAGGGAAATGGCCTCCTCGTTTTACCGCATGCTTGCACATAAGCTGAATCTGAATGAGAGAAAGGACCCTCCGGACATTGAAGAAGTCAGGGCTGCAGTGGACCAGTTGAAGGACGTGGGCCGTTTTTCGGTATTTGTAACGGCCGTATTGCTTCCGGGAGGGGTGATATCACTGTTGGGGCTTGAATTACTGGCCAGGAAGTACGGGATCGATTTTTCCCTCGTACCCTCCTCTTTCCGGAAAACAGGAAAGGAATCTCCCGGGCAGGACTATGATAAATCCCGGCCTGTAATTCAGGAATAATCCATGAAATCCGGAATTGTAAAAAGAACGGTTTTCCTGGCGCTGATGTCCGCCATGGCTTTTTCATACCGGCAGACTCCAGGAATACCCCCTGAAGCCCTGCAGTATGTCAGACGGTGGATGGACAGCAGTGCCATACCCGGTCTGGCAATTTGTGTATCGAGGAACGGGGAGATCGTATGGGCGGAGGGATTCGGGTTTGCGGATCTGGAACAACGTGTACCCGTTGATCCCGGCAGGACAAGATTCAGGGCAGGCAGCATTTCAAAATCCTTTACAGCAGCGGGGCTCGGAATCCTTATGGATCAGGAGAAAATCGATCTTGATACCCCTGTCCAGGACTATGTTCCCTATTACCCGGTCAAAAAATATCCGGTGACAACAAGACAGGTTGCCGGCCACCTTGCAGGAATACGGAGTTATAAAGGCGGGGAAATTTATTCGGCTGTAAGATACAAAACGGTCCGGGAGGGACTCGCGATTTTCATGAATGACACGCTTCTGTTTGAACCGGGAACCGATTATTTGTACTCCACATATGGTTACGGTCTTGTAAGTGCGGTAATTGAAGGAGCATCCGGAACGGATTTTCTGAGTTTCATGCATGAGAATATATTCGACCCCCTGGGTATGGATGCGACGGTTGAGGACCTTACCGACAGCATCATCCCGGACCGTTCAGGATCGTATACAAAATATCGGGGGAATATCAGGAATGCTCCCTATGTGGACAATTCCTGTAAATGGGCCGGTGGAGGATTTCTGTCATCGGCTGAAGACCTGGTAAAATTCGGTAATGCAATGTTGAACGATACCCTGCTTTCGGGCGGAACCATACGGGAACTTACAACATCGCAAAAAACGGCTGAGGGGAAAGATACAGGCTACGGGATCGGTTTCAGCTGCGGGGTCACTGAATCCGGGATGATCTGGTTCGGGCATGACGGAAAATTTGTTGGGGGAACAAGCAGTCTTACCATATATCCCCGGGAAAAGGTGGTTGTGGCCATTGTAAGCAATGTTACAGGGGCAAATTTTGAAGGCAGGCATGAACTTGCAGCGTCATTCATGAAACAGGTTGAAACGCCGTAACACTTTTTCGTCCGGTTTAATTTTCCGGTATCCACATATCCTGTGGGGTCAGGCCACATTCCTTTATCATGGCGATGGCGTATTCCATCCGTCCGAGATCCCAGGATCCTGCATTGTTGGTCCCGAAAGTGAACTTCACGCCTGCCGCTTTGGCACGCTTGATGAAAGCCGGGCTCGGGATTTTTCTTACATTGTTGATTTCAAGGGCTACCTGGTTGGCAAGCAGGGCAGAGATGACCCTGTCCATCCGTTCAGTTGTCCAGAGTTCGTCATACCTCGGATCGATCTCCGGAGGCAGGTAGGTCGGATTGACATAAATGTCTATGGGCTCTTTGGAAAGTATTTTTTCAATGCGGTCAACCAGCTGCTCCATGAAATCCTGGGGATCACCCACTTCGGTTTCATCAGGAATCCAGAGGCGCATGCGTTTGCCATTGTCGTTCGTCCAGGTCATGGCGTCCGTGATCACGTAATCGAACCGGGAAATGATTTCTTCGGAAAACATATCAAGCCATTCCCGTCCTTCAGCCTGCATAGCCAGCCATGCATGCCCGGGCCGGGGGTAACTGTCAAGAAAAGCCTGTATGTCAGCATCCGTTTCAAAGCCCATTTTCAATCCGCAATTCACCGCAATTCCATAGGTAAAGCCATATTTACGGGCGTTTTGCAAGGCGTCTTCCAGGGTAAGGCCCTGTTTCATATGTACATGGAGGTCGATCAGCGGGAAACCCTGTGCGGAAAGATCAACCAGCCGTGACTCGAATTCAGGGTCTTCCGGTGGCGCACCCGGCGTATCCAGGTCATTCGGCAGAGGTTTTATACGGATGTTTTTATAATAAACCGTACTGCCGGGGTCATGGCACTGGAGGGCAAATGTTCCGGATGACAGAACGCGGCCCTTGTAATCTTTCCCTCTGTAAGGATCGGCGGGTTCCGTGTATTCTGCGATCAGTTCGCCGTTAATATAGGTCCTGATGGTTTTGCCCTGAACAACAATACGATAGTTGAACCATTCATTGTCCGGGACGGGGGATTTCCATGCGTTTCTGATTGCATAAATGCTTCCCGTCATTTTGTGTTCTGCGTATGCCCCCGGAGTTTCATCTATATTTGAGTTGAATACCTGGCATTTGTAGCCCTTGGCCGGCCATCCTTCTTCCTGGACTTCCGTATGGAAATAAATTCCGGAATTGGATCCTGGCAGGGTTTTGACATCAGCCATGAATTCAAAATTCCTGAAATCATGGTCTTCGGTATCGCCGGTATAAAAGAGATGCGACCTCGGACCGGCTGTAACGATGGTTCCGTCCTCGATTTTCCAGGAACCGGGATTTTCCGGCGCCTGCCATCCGTTAAGGGTTTTGCCGTCAAATAGATCGATCCAGTTTTCGTCTGTACACCTTAAAAAACTGGTTATAACCAGAAGGAAAAACAGGGATAGATAAAGTTTCATGGTTATAAGTGTTTTGGTTAGAAAGGGCGCTTCAGGTCTTCTTGTAAAAATATAAATATTCCGGTTTATGTTTCATTTGGCAAGCTGAAAAAAAGCGTAATATTGATAGCACAATCAATTTTGACCAAACTTATGGGACATGCTTTTAATTATTGATAACCAAAGTAATTTCATTAAGAAATTCAAAAGAAATTTCCTGAATGAGCAGGAAATCGAATACAGGTTCATAGACCACAACGAGCCTCTGATAATTAAAGAGAATGAAAAAGTAAAGGGGATTATACTTTCCGGGGGAAAGGGGAGTCCATACGAACCCCTGAACCTGACAACTGACTTTGTGGCCCTGATGAATTACGATGTACCGACGCTGGGCCTGTGCCTGGGATTTGAAATTATTGCTGTGGCTTATCAGGGAAGGATCAGGAAGATGGATAATTACCAGCAAAAACTTCAGAACGTGAAGATTACAAATCCGGATGATCCCATTTTCCGGGGATTGATCTCGGATGAAATGATGTTAAGACAACAGCATATATACAAGGTTTCCAAGATGCCGAAAGATTTTATTTTGCTTGGTGAATCGGAAGTATGCGAAATTGAAATTTTCAGGCACCGGGACAAACCCGTTTATGGTTTTCAGTCCCATCCGGAAGTATCCGGTATCAACGGATTGCTGATCATAAGGAATTTTCTTACCATGTGCGGTTTTGATATAATCTGAATAACATGAAAGTTGCAATCATTTACAATAAGGACCTAAGCGGTGTAATAAACGTTTTCGGGATGCAGAACAAGGAGATCTACAATCCCGCGACTGTTAAAAAAGTTGCTGCTGCACTTGAATCCGGAGGCCACAACGTCGAGGTAATTGACGGGAATATGAAGGTAATAGAGCAATTGCAGCACTTCATGCCCAAAGTGATTGACGGTGAGCAAATGGGCATGGTTTTCAATATGGCCTACGGTATACAGGGAGAAAGCCGCTATACCCATATCCCTTCCATGCTGGAAATGCTGGGCATTCCGTATGTCGGATCAAGTCCTGCCGGCCATGCACTTGCGCTTGATAAGGTGATCACCAAGATCATTCTTCAGAAGCAGGGAATCCCGACCCCTGATTTCCGGGTCTGTTCGGCCGCTAATGAGGATTTCTCGGAAATACGTTATCCTGTGATCGTGAAGCCTAAAATGGAAAGCGTTTCCTTTGGATTACGCATTGTAAAAAACGAAAAGGACCTCAGAGAAGCCGTTGATTATATTGTCGGGGAGTTCGAGCAGCAGGCCCTGGTGGAGCAGTTTATAGGCGGGAGGGAATTTGCCGTCGGACTTATCGGAAATAATCCCGTGGAAACTTTCCCTGTGCTGGAAATAGATTTGGAGAACGAACCGGACGGCATACAGACCGTAGAACACAAACGGCATCATCCGAGAGAGAAATTATGCCCGGCCGATATAAGGGAATCACTGGGAGAAGAGATGCAAGAACTGAGTGTTGCTTCATTCAAGGCACTCCAGCTGAGGGACTTTTCCAGGGTTGATATCCGGATGGATGAACAGGACAGAATATATATTCTTGAGATCAACTCGATGGCGAGTCTCGGCATGACCGGTTCCTATGTCTATTCCGCAGGGAAAGCGGGTTATGATTACAAGGCCCTGGTCAATAAAATGCTGGATGTGGCTGTTGTCAGGTATTTTGCCAGCCGGATGAGTGGAGAAGATCTCAAGCCGGGGGATCATAAAGTACCCGTTCACACAAGGGTGCGCGTGTTCCTGAGAAGCAGGCAGGAAAACAATGAAAGGCTGCTTCAGGAAGCAGTGAATATAAATACATATGTGAGAAATGTAGAGGGGGTGAATGAATTCGGAAACATTGTTCGGAAAGAACTCACGAACCTGGGATTTTCCCATGAAGTGATCCCCCAGGTGGAGGTTGGCAATCTTTTGTTTTTTACCAATTCTCCGGTTGGCAGGTATAACGCACTTCTCCTCGGGTCTCTTGACAACAATAAGAAAATCTCAGAACACGACTACTTCCAGGCCAGTGACCATAAATTATCCGGTACGGGCATATGGGAACATAAGGCAGGCATCGTATCGGTGATTGGTGCTTTACAGGCGATGAGATTTGTCCGCATTCTGAAAAAAATAAATATCGGGATTTTACTTACCACAGACAGCAGCCTGCAGGGGAAATTTGCCAGAAAGCATGTGGAAGACAGATCTGCCCAGGCTGAATACATTTTAGGAATTCACGGTGGTGATCCCAGCGGAAGTATGATTACGTCGAGGTCCGGCGCTTCATCCTACCGCTTCAATATGCATCTTAAGAAAACAGAAGACGCAAACATGGTGGCTGTGGCCGGAAGTGTTTTTTCGAAACTGATTAATGCCTGGTGTGAACTTTCGATGGATGATAAGAGCCTGGTGATCGCTCCCTATAAAACAATCCTGAATACAAATATTATGCGGCCTTATGCACATGGAGAGGTCATTCTCAGCGTCAGGTTCAACGATATCCGGCAGCACTTGGAGGTTGACAGGAAGATCCGCAGGCTCATCCCTTCACGAAAATACAACAATCAAATTCATTTCCAGATAGAGGGTGGTCTGGCACGGAATCCGCTTAAAGAGAGCGAGAGAGTAAGGGAATTCTATAAAAGGGTGAGGGAAATCGCTGCAACACTTGATATACGGGCTACATCCGAGCACCGGTGGAGCTCTTCCGATATCTGTTTTGTTGAAGGGGACAAATATGTTCTTGACGGATTCGGGCCCGTGGGCCAGAAAACGCATGAAGGATCCGAATTCATTCTTCGCCACAGTTTACTGGAAAGGGCATTGCTGATCGCTATGACCCTCAAAGACATCTCAAACATTTGACTTTAAAACCATTTTCTTCGTCTGAAAAACAGGACCAGCCCTATGCAAATGGCCAATGTGAGGATCCAGAAAAACGGGTAACCCCATTTCCAGTCAAGTTCCGGTATGAACTTGAAATTCATTCCGTAGATGCCTGTAAGAAATGTAAGGGGAATGAACAGGGAGGCAAAAATGGTAAGGGTTTTCATTATCTCGTTGGCCCTGTTGGATATGTTTGCATTGTACATATTCATCTGGTCCATTATCATAACCAGGTATGAATCAATGGTTTCGACGGAAAGGATCACGTGATCGTTAAGGTCCCTGAGGAATTCCCGGGTTTTATCTTCGATGATGTCCGATTCCGATCTGAGAAAAGCCGATGTGACTTCTTTCAGCGGATTTATCGTTTTGCGCAGGAAATTCATTTCAGTCCGGTGCCGGTATATTTCGTAGAAGATCTCCCTGCGGGCATTGTGAAGAACCTTATCGTCGAGCGCTTCGATAAGGGTTCCCAGTTCCCCGATGATTTCCGTGTACTCATCCACAATGCAGTCAAGCAATGCAAAGGTCAGGTAATCCGGCCTGGTAAGCCTTGTACTTTTTTTCCCCCTGATCCTCTGCCTGACAGGCTCGAAATATGTTCCGATCCTTTCCTGCAGGGTGATCACATAGCCCGGTCCTGCCATCAGGCTGAGCTGTTCCGATTCGATTTCTTTTTTGTCACTGTTGTAGCTAAGCAGCTTTGAGATAATGAACAGGTCATCTTCCTCTTCATGGAATTTCGGGCGGTGATCGGTGTTCATGATGTCCTCAAGCAGCAGGGAATGTATCTGAAAGCGGGAACCGATCCGGGCTATGACATCCGGGTCATGAAGGCCGTCTATATTGATCCATGTCAGCCTTTTTCCGTCAATGTGTGAAAATGCCTCGTCGAGGGTGGTACATTCTTTTTCAATAAGATTTTCCTTATCATAGCTCATCACCCGGATCCTGACATTTTCAAGTTTTTTCCGGCCTATGAAAATCAGCGAACCGGGTTGTGTCCCTTTTGCATCTGTTCTTTTTATAAAAAACCTGGGCATGGCTGAACGTTCTGTCAACGAATTTATGCAATTCCGTGAAATAACTTATTCATTTATCCGGGAAACCGGGCTATCGTTCACCGGTCTCATATTCCCTGATGGCAGCCTTCAGTATACCCGCTGATGCCTTCAGGGATTTCTGCTCCTCCCCGGAGAGGGGGCTTTTCAATATTTTTTCCGCGCCGTTTTGTGAAACGAGGCATGGCACGCTGAGGCAGACATTGTCAAGGCCGAATTCACCGTCCAGGAATGTTGAAACCGTCAACACGGAGTTCTGGCCCCTGAGTATGGCTCCTATGATCCTTACCAGGGCAAGTCCCACTGCAAAGTAAGTAGCCCCTTTGTAATCTATGATGTGATAGGCCGAATCCCGCACTTTCTGTTCAATTGCCTTTTGTTCGCTTTTCCAGTCATTGCAGTTTTTACATATCGGGCAGTACTCGTCAAGCGGCAATCCTGCAATATGTGTAAGGGACCAGGCTGCAAATTCACTGTCTCCGTGTTCACCGAGCATATAGGCATGCACGTTGTGCACATCCACCCCGCAATGCAGGCCCAGCAGGTATCGCAGACGGGCGCTGTCGAGCACCGTACCCGAACCGATCACCCTCCGCCTGTCCCAGCCGGATTCCTTAAGGGCAACATAGGTCAGTACATCAACCGGGTTGCTTACCACAACAATCACTGCAGCGGAATCCTCCCTGACGATATCTTCCATGATCTGTTTAATAATGGCGGCATTTTTCCTGAGAAGCTGCAACCTTGTTTCCCCTTTCTGCTGTGCCGCACCTGCAGTGATCACGATCACCCGGGCATCCGTGTAATCCGATGCATTCCCTGCCCTGATGGAGACCGGAGGGAAGAAAGGCTGCCCGTGCACCAGGTCCAGCACCTGTCCCTTGACCAGGTCCTGATTTTTATCAAGCAGGACAATTTCGTCGGCCAGGCCGCTCTGGGCGAGGGCATAACAATGTGTTGAGCCGACATCCCCGGCTCCCACGATTACTACCTTACGTTTGAAAGCATTTTTTTCCATCATTTGATTGTTTAATCATACACTAAAAATGTGAAATTATTTTCAGATAGTAGTTTTTCCCGGGTCGTTTGAGAAGGAAAAGAAACCGGATCATATACAGGCATAAATTTTATTGTTACATTTGCTATAATGTAACACGAATTTATAAAAAGTAACACCATGCCAGTAACCCATTTGCTTAAAAGATCTTTAACCGCTTCGGTATTTCTGGCGGTTCCATTGCTCACGGCTTATTCACAAAGCCTTTTGTCAGATACACTGGAAATAGAGGAAGTAATCATTACAGGGACGAAAGTTGAAGTCTCGAGGAAGAATGTTCCGATGACCGTTTCGGTAGTTAGCCGCCGGGAACTCGAGCAAACGGAAGACAACGCATTATTGCCTGTATTGAGCGAACAGATACCGGGCCTGTTTGTCACCGAAAGGGGTATCACAGGCTTTGGCGTTGCAGACGGGTCAGCCGGACAGATCAATATCCGCGGACTGGGAGGCAATCCGACAACTCAGGTCCTGATCCTGATTGACGGTCATCCGCAGTTCATGGGGCTTATGGGACACCACCTGCCGGACGCCTATGTTACCTCGGATGCAGAAAGGGTGGAGGTGATCCGTGGCCCGGGTTCCATACTTTACGGCAGCAATGCCTTCGGAGGGGTGATCAACATCATTACAAAAAAACAGAAACAGGAGGGGCTGGAAGCCCGCGGGCGAATGCAGTACGGATCGTTCAATACACAAAAATACATGGGCAGTGCCGGACTGAAAAAGAAGGGGTTCAATGTTTTTGCTTCCCTGAATCACGATCGCACAGACGGTCACAGGGATACTTCGGACTTTAAGATTACCAACGGCTATATCAAGGCAGCCTACGAATTCAATGAGCATCTGAACCTGACGGCGGATTTCAGCCTGGCCGGTTACCAGGCTGCCGATCCAGGGCCCGAAGACGGTGTGGCCGGTTACCGAATCGATATTCAAAGGGGAAAAACGGCCTTGTCTTTTGACAATAAGTTTAACAGGCTGGAAGGTGCACTCAAACTGTATCAGAACTTCGGTAATCATCACATTACCGATGGCTGGGTCTCAAAAGACAACATGAAGGGAATCATGCTGTACCAGAGCATTAAATTGTTGCAGGGGAATACGGTTACTGCCGGAATCGATCATATGGTTTACGGAGGCAAGGGCAGTCCCATTACAACGGTATTGCGCGACGATGAGGGAAATGTGATCATGCCCCCGACATTCCAGCTTTCCCGGTACAACGATACATGGATTACAATGACCGGTACTGCCCTTTATACGTCGGTCCAGCAGATCGTTCTGAAAGATGTTGTACTGAACGGCGGCCTGCGGTATGAAATGAACGATACCTATGGGAATGAATGGATTCCCCAGGCCGGGATTTCCTGGAACCTCAGTGCAGGGACCACTTTGAAAGGGTCTGTTTCGAAAGGATACCGGCCGCCTTCCATCCGGGAGCTGTACCTGTTCCCTCCTGCCAATGAAACCCTTCTGCCCGAGCGAATGGTCAATTATGAGATCGGCTGGACACAACTGTGGATGAAAGGGAAGATCAATACAGAGCTGGCAGGGTACATGAGCGACGGTGAGAATCTTATCGTCCTGGTGCCGCCCGCTTCACCTCCCCCGCCCCGGTATAAAAATACCGGGACCTTCAATAACAAGGGGATTGAATTTTCTATGGATTACAGGCCCGTAGAAGGATTTAACCTGCAGGCCAATTATGCCTGGATCAATATGAAAACAGCCTTGCCGGGAACCCCTGAACAGAATCTTTTTGTCTCCGGGAGATACAGGTACGGGAAATTTGATTTCAACCTGAAGCTTCAGAACATCTTCAACCTGTACAATGAAACGGGCAATGGGGTGGAAGTGGTTGAAGACGCATACCATGTACTGGGTGCAAGGATAGGGTACCAGGCCACCCCGTTTCTGGATGTTTATCTTTCGGGCAGCAATCTGCTGAACCAGGAATACCAGATCAATGAAGGCTATCCCATGCCGGGGATATCCGTACTTGCAGGGTTGAATCTCAGCCTGTCAAAAGATTTTTAATACGTTTTGAATGTTGTTTTATAAATGGAAAAATGCGAAAAATACTGATCCTTTTTGCCGGGTTGTTGCTGATGCAGCCTGTCCTGCCTCATTACAAGGCCAAGTACCATGTGGTTGTCGACACCGACGGAGGCATAGATGATTTCCGGGCCCTGTGCATGTTGCTGGCCAGCCCGGAAATCGAGGTGATCGCCGTTACCGCGGTGGACGGGATTCTTTCTCCGGATAAGACAGCGGAAAGGGTTTCTGCCCTTCTCAGATATTTCGGTCATGAAGGTATTCCTGTCGGTGAAGGTAATGCATTTGCGGAGAAAACAAACCTGTTGCCGGGAGCAGCGGGATTCGCTGAAAAGGTCAGATGGCCCGGAACGGAAGCAGGGAATGAAACCGGTGATTTTCCTTCTGCCGTTGAAATGATCAGAAAATCGGCAGACCTGGAAGAAATGCCGGTTGATTTTGTCGCACTGGGCCCCCTGAGCAATGTTGCTTCGGCGCTGAGGGCTTATCCATCGCTGGCAGATGACATCCGGAAGATCGTCTGGTACGGTGAGGATTCGGGCGGTGACGGATTCAATTACCGGTTTGATACGCTTTCCGCCGGACGTATCGTCCGCTCGGGGTTTGATATGGACATGGTTTATTCGGGAGGGAGCATGATAAGTGACCTTCAGGGCTTCCTGAACGGACTGGATACATTGACGTCAGCTTATGCGGCTGCCATTTGCGATTTTTACGAAGGGGAAAAATCATCCCTTCCCGGTCATTATATGGGGAACCACCTCGGCGACGACTGCATCCCGCTTTACCTGTTATATCCTGAATATTTCACGGTCAGGGAGCGGCAGCCTGATCCGGTGAGACGGGTGGCAGAAGCCGGAGGATCCCACGGACTGCTGCAGGCGGTACGCCTGGTCCTCGACAGCGACAAGGAAGACAAGAGCATTATATTCAAAAGCTTTCCTGTAGATACCGGCCTTTTTGAAGAAGATGTGGCGGCCATTGCCGGGGAGGCCATTGAAAAACACGGTAAGAAAGAATGGAAAATCCTGGTTATGACCAATGAGTTCCATGAACACCTCGGCATCTATTCGGTCATCGGGGCCAAAATGGGATTGAGGGCCAGGGAATATTTCAATGTCGGAATTGATGAGCTGCGTATTGAATCCTTTGCAGGCAGCAACCCGCCGGTCAGTTGCCTGAACGACGGCCTACAGGTGAGTACCGGCGCTACCCTGGGGCACGGGACCATTGTGGTTTTGGAAGAGGATGAAGGGCCTGTGCCTGCGGCCAGGTTTATGTTCAAGGACCGGACCGTTGAGCTGAGCGTGAAAAAAGAAATACGGGATGAGATCAGGGAAAAAGTGTCGGAGGGAGTGAGGCAATTCGGCAGCGACTCGCCTGAATACTGGGATTACATCCGGGCACTGGCATTAAAATACTGGATTGAACTTTCGCGGCGGGAAATTTTCGAAATCCGTTGATGAAATAATACCTTTAACCGCCTGTTTCCTGAAGACCGTTTACTGCACTTCAGATTACAAACAATTACCATTATGAGAAATATATACAGATTGTTGACTGGGCTGATATTTCTTTGCCCGTATACAAGTAATGCGCAGAACACTCCCTGGGGCTTCATGAAGAATGATCGCAAGGATCTCCCGGATATTCCGTGCAACCATACCACAATACACTTTATATGAAAAGATACAGGTGAATCGGCTTATAGTAATATTTCCATTTAAAATGGAAGAATACACAATAAATTTCCATTTGTAATAGAAATATATTATATTTGAAGTTATTAATTAACAATCATCCGGATATGACAGGTATAGAATTAAAGGAGATCATTGTTGATCAGAACAGGCTGAAGATAAGAGACAATATTATTGAAAGAGAGGTTATGAGATCCTTCCGGGAATTTCATGATAATCCTTTTATCGTTGCAATTACAGGAATAAGGAGATGTGGGAAATCTACGTTTTTAAAACAGGTTATGGGGGAATATCCGGGTTATTATTTGAATTTTGATGATGACAGATTGATCAATTTTCAGGTGGATGATTTTCAAAAACTGGTAGAAATTTTTCATGAACTATACGGTGAAAGGCTCTATTATTATCTGGATGAAATTCAGAATATCAAAGGCTGGGAATTGTTTGCACGACGTTTAAGGGATGAGGATAAGAAACTTTATGTTACAGGTTCCAATGCCAATATGCTGAGTAAAGAACTTGGTACACGGCTGACGGGCAGATATTTACAATGGAATCTTTATCCTTTTTCATTCCGGGAATATGTTCGCTTTAACGATTTGCTCACTGAATTTGAACATTACACGTCGGAAATTAAAGGAAAAATTAAAGCAGCTTTTAACCAATATCTGCTGAATGGAGGTTTCCCGGAATATTTGTTTACCGGCAACATTGAATATTTACGTACCCTTTATAATAATATTATTTACCGGGATGTATTGGCGCGATATAATATAACCAATGATAAAATTGTCAAAGAGCTTATGTATCATATCGCGAGCAATCTTGCCAAGGAATTCAGCTACAATTCTTTAAAGAATATGTTAAAACTTGGCAGTTCAACAACCATAAAAGATTACCTGAATTATATTGAGAACAGTTACCTGTTAATTCAGGTTCCCAAATTCAGTTATTCAACAAAATCCCAGATATATGCCAATAAAAAGATCTATATGATTGATACGGCTATGGCTGTCATTAACGGGTTTCGTCTTTCGGGGGATATGGGGAGGTTGCTGGAAAATCTGGTTTGTATACACCTTAAAAGGAATAATCACGAATTGTTTTATTTCAGGGATAAATATGAGTGCGATTTTATTGCAGGCAGTGATTCCGGCTATTATGCCATACAGGTTTGCTATGAGTTGCATGAAATGAACAGGGAGAGAGAGTTGAGGGGATTGGCGGAAGCCATGAATAAGCTGGAATTACATAATGGTACAATCATTACAATTGACCAGGAAGAGGAAGTAATTGTGGATGGCAAAGAAGTCAGTATCATTCCGGCCTATAAATGGCTTTGGGGATAACAATCGTATTTTCCGGGAGATGAACTTTTTGCCATCCGCAATCCTTCAAGTCCGGGAAGGGTACGGACCGGTTCACTGTTCCTCATGTGATCCGGTGTGATTACCATCCGTCGGGCGATTCTTTCCAGTTGCCCGTATAATGGTTGTAGGTGGCCGGAGTCGGAACATCAATCACTTCGACCCGGGAGGCCGCATTCATCATGTCGGGCCCGACGATAATTATTTTCTTTGTCATAGCTTAACCTTTCCTCTCATTCCCATGTACGATCCGGTACAGGCCTGGAATCACCAGGAGTGAAAAGAACATGGAAAGGCCCATTCCGCCGATCATTGAAATGGCCAGGGGCTGCAGCATTTCCGAACCTTCACCAATAGCGAACGCCAGGGGAAGGAATCCGAAGATCGTAGCCAGGGTCGTCATCATGATAGGGCGCATCCTTATCTTTCCTGCCATGAGAAGTGCCTCTGTGACGCTGGACTTACGGGATAAATATTTCTCTGTATAATCGATAAGGAGTATGCCGTTGTTGACAACAACCCCCACGATCATAATCATGCCCATGAAAGCCGAAATATCAAGCGGGAACCCTGTGATCCAGAGCAAAAGGAACACACCGCTGACCGAAAGGACCGTACCTGTGAGGATGACCCCTGCGGTGCGGAATGATCTGAACTCGAAAAGCAGAATGGCAAAAACAAGAAGGATACCGAAGCCAAGGATCAGCATCAATTCCCTGAAAGCCTGCTGCTGGCTTTCATACTGTCCACCAATTTCTACGGTCACCCCGGGAGGAAGCGTAATTCTGTCCAGCATGGTCTTTACGTCCCCGATTATACTTCCCAGGTCTCTTCCTGAAATCTGCGCCTTCACATTGACCACCATGGAAAGGTTCTCATGGTTGATATCGGTTTTCCCGGGTATTTTTTCAATTTCGGCGACTTCATCCAGTTGCAGTACACGGTTTATGGATGCAAGATAAAGGGGCAGCCGGCGGATGTTTTCTTCATGCTCAAAGTCTGATTTTGGATACCTGACCCTTACGGGGATCAGTTTAAGGCCTTCCATCATGCTGGTGGCTTCATCACCCCACAGTGCCATATGGATTGCCTGGCTGATCTCGTTTACCGAAAGACCGTACATGCTGGCAGCTTCAGGATCGACCCGTATCGTAAGTTCGGGTTCTCCTTCTGAAAATCCCTTGTAGACGTCCACGGCTCCCGGAACCTTTTCCAGTGAATCGGAGATCTGCCCTGCGGTCTCTTCAATGATCCTCAGGTTTTTACCGAATACCTTGATGACAATGGGAGCAATTTCACCGCTCAGGTCGTTCAGCCTGTCGGGCAATACCTGGAATATTTCCGGCTCCAGCCGCGGTTCATAGGTGGCGTCGTAATTGCGCAGTTCATCCATAATCTCAAATGAGGATCTCTTATGTCCCTTTTTCAGGTTGATAACGAAATCCCCGTCGTTCGCATGGGTCCGGGGGTGAGCGAGGCTGCGGCCGGTACGGAGGGAATACCCTTCCACTTCGGGGATGGTCATTATGAATCCGGCAATACTGTTCAGTATGCTTTTTGTTCCCTCTACGGAACTTCCGGGAGGCGCCAGGTAATCATGGACTATGGTTCCTTCATCCCATTCCGGCAGGAAGCCGGTGGGAATCCTGAGATAGGAAAAGACACTTACCCCGGTGAAAAGAAGTATGAGAAGTATGGTAAGTACCGGCCACCGGATCATCCTTTTCAGTGTTTTCTGCTGTAATTCTATGATCCGGATCAGCAGTTTTCCCTTTGGCCTGCTTCCCGGGGTGATGAATACCAGGGATAGGGAGGGAGTGAGGAAAACAGCAAGCAGCATGGAGACGACTATGGCTATAGTAAGGGTCGATGCGAGAGCCCGGAAAAAAATTCCAGGTACACCGGTAAGAAATACCAGGGGTATGAAAACGACCAGCGTTGTGAAGGTGGCACCCAGAAGGGGTGGTATGATCTCACCGGTCGCCTTGATCACGGCATCTTTCCGGGAATGTCCTTCCTCCAGGTAACGTTCTATGTTTTCCACCACCACAATGGCGTTATCCACAAGGATCCCAATGGCTGCAGCCATCCCTCCCAGACTCATAAGATTCAGGTTCGTCCCCAGGAGCTTGATGAAGATAAAGGAGATCAGAAGGGCCACGGGAATGATAACGGCGGTCAGGATGGTCAGGCGGATCCTTTTCAGGAACAACAACAATATGATCATGGTGAGAAAAGCCCCGAGAAGGATCGCGTCACGCACACTTCTGATGGAACGGTGAATAAAATCGGTCATATCATACCATTTCTTCACGGTCACATCACCCGGGAAAGAGGATTCCAGTTCCTTCCACCTCCTGTCAACCTCTTTCATTATGGACACTGCATTGGTCCCCGGTTGTTTGATGACAGTGACAAGTACGGCCGGTTTGAGATCGCTTTCACATGCTATGAATGTTTCCTTCAGTGCCGGTTCAACCGTTGCGACATCCGAAAGCAGGATCGGGGTCGGACCGTTCCTGGCTACTATGGTATTTATGATGTCGTTTGTATTCAGGAACCGGTTGTCGGCAATGTTCAGATAGAGCTTGTGCGACTCATTCAGGCGGCCCACATATTGAAGGGTATTCGAATTACGCAGGGCATCTTCGACCTGCCTGTAATCGAGATGCAGCGCTGCAAGTTTTTCGGGGTTGAGGTTCACCCAGTATTCCCGTTCATTACCTCCCATGACCTCGATATTATAGACACCGGGTATGCTTGCAAGCTGCGGGCGAATGGTGTAGATTCCCAGGTCCCTGAGCTGAAGCAGGTCAAGTTTGTCGGAAACCAGGCTGTAACCGGCAACAGGGTATGTACTTGTCGTAAACCGCCTGACCTCGAGCTGTACACCGGCAGGCAATTCATGCTGTATCCCGCTTACCTGGGCCTGAACCAGCTGGTATGCCCGGAACATATCCTGGTCCCATTGAAAATCGATATTTATCTCGGCTGAACCCCTGCTGATCGACGAACGAACGAGTCTTACCCCTTCTACCATCATGACGGCCTCTTCAATGGGTTTGACCACTTCCATTTCCATCTCTTCCAAAGGGGCAAGACCGTAATCGACCATGACCGCAATACGGGGGAAGGTTGCATCGGGGAACACTCCCTGCGGGATCCTGAACACCAGGTAAAATCCTATCAGAGACAGGAGGAGGGCTGTAAAGATCACAGCCCTGCTGTTTTCGACGGCAAACCTGGAAAATCCTTTCATTCTGCTATTACTTCCATTCCGTCTGTAAGCGAATAGGTATTCCGGACGACAACCGGTTCTCCCGGTTGCAATCCCGAAAGTACCTCTGCATAGTTTTTTTGCATGATCCCGGGGATTACTGTTCGTTTCTCCGCCTTTCCTTCATGAACTGTAAAGACACTCATAATCCCTTCTTCCTCCAGGATGGCGGATCTTGGCACAACCGTCGCATCCCTGTGAATTTGTCCCGGAAATGTAAGTCTAACCATCATACCGGGCCGGAATTCATTCAGAGGATTGTCAAGATCAAGCCGTACGGGAATGGACTGGGATGTCTTTTTAACCTCTCCGGCTATGGCATCCACGGGCAGAAACAATGGCTCATGGGGAAAACTCACGAAGCTGACACGGATGCGGTCCAGCGCTCTGAAATATCCAAGATATTGCAGCGGCAAATCTCCATGTACATCAAGATGATCGAGGTTCCCTATACGGGCTATGGCCTCCCCTTTCTGTACGACATCACCGGTATGCCTGGATACCTGGAGCACTACACCCGAGATCGGACTGAACAGGGGGATGGCATTGATTTCACGGGCCAGCATTTCGCGCTGGCTTTCATCAATACTGTCCATGACCTGCAGCAGAGCCTCACGCAAAGGGGGAACAACTATGCCCACTTTTTCTCCTTTTTCTATCCTGTCTCCCAGGAGCAATGAAAAGTTCTCGAGGCGTCCATCGAACTGGGAGGCGAGCATGGCTTCTTCCCTCAGGCTTACTTCCCCGAAGATACCGATTGTATCCACCATATCCTTTTGCAGTGCAATTTCAGTCCTGACATGTAAGATCCGGATCTGTACATTTTCCGTTTCCTGGCCGGACCGGCGGCATGAAATGCCGGTCAGAAGGAGACTTAAAGCTAATAACTGGCTGATTTTCATTTTCAAGACGGGTATTATACAACTTTCCCGGAAAAATATTATTTATTCTTAATCACCGGCCAGGTCTCCCAATGAGCCAACTTTGCCGGCCTGGTTTGTAGTAATGAAATATTCTATCAGGTTCATCACAAATTCCAGCCTTGTTTCTTGTATGGCAATATCCGCCGTAACAGCCTGCTGCTGAATCGAAAGATATTCAAGGTTACTGATGATTCCTGCATCATAGTTGGCCTCGGCATACTGAACCGCCCTCTGAACGGTTGCCAGCCGTTCTGTCTGTAATAAAAGCAATTCTTTCAGCCTTGTCAGTTTGTCTGTCAGCCGGTTGGCGTGGATCAGTATCTCTCTTTGCATATCCATCAACTGGTATTCGAGTGAATGAACCATAGCCTGTGATTCCTGTTTCTGGTAGTTTACAGATCCCCACTGGTATATCGGCAGGGCCAGACCGGCATTGAACTGCCAGTAGTTCCCGTCGGATGTCGGATCCCTGTCGGAAAAATAACCGCCGGAGGTGAATAATTGGGGATATTTTTGTGCATCCGCAGCATCGGTTCGGAGGTTCTGGGCCTTGATCCTTGAATCAAGGGCCCTGATCATCGGATGTGTATTCACCTGGTCCGTGTCCGCACTTGGAACAGGTTGTTTGCAGATCAGGCCGGTTTCAAGATGTGCCAGGCGGAGGCTGTCGGTACCGGTCCAGCCCATAAGCCTTGCCATCTCGCTACGGAGGTTTTCATGGTCAATTTCCATCAGGGCAATTTCTTCCCTGAGCTTATCTATTTCAGATTGTGTTTGCAGGATATCAAATTGCGTTCGTATTCCCGAAATGTAAAGTGAATTGGCAATTTCAAGATGGGACCGGAGGAGTTTCAGATTTTCTTTCAGCAAATCCATTTTATTTTCAGCCTGCAGGATGCTGATGTACAGGGATGCGATCCGTCCAACGGCATCGAGGCGGCTCTGTTCTTCCTCTAATTTAGTGGTTTCTATATCCTGACTGGCAGCCTGTCCTGTTTTCAGGATGAAATCTCCCAGCGACCAGCTTATGTGGACCAGTGCCCATTGCTGGTTAAAATAATATGGCTGCAGCAGCCGGTCCTCACGGGCCAGTTCCCCTGAGAATTGAGGGAGCATCCGGGAGGTCTGGAATTTGGATTCCTGTTCAGATGCCCTGGTCCTGTATGCATCGGCCAGTATAATATAACTGTAATCCTGGATTCGTTCGATACAATCCGCCAGCGTCAGTGCGGTATCTGTCTGGGCGCTGATAAGGAGGGCCGGAGTCTGGATTATAAGGAAGAGAATGGTTTTTTTCAACAGGGTTGAGTTTTTCGGTTTGATGGTGTTTGCCACCACAGTTAAAATTAGACTCAAGGATTGCACAATAGTTTAAATCTGCATGATGGTATTTTATTCCCTGCAGGTTTTGAAAATAAGAAAAAATCATCATTAATAATATGGTTCATTTCAACACCTTCAGTGAATGATTAGAAAGTCGTATTGAAGACAACGAAGGACCGGAAGCTCTAAATGCCGCTTTTCCTGAACAGGTTTGTTTTTGCCGATAACCACATTATGGCGGCAAGAGCAATGAACAATCCGATATTGCCTGCCAGATATGCGAATTCATTAAGAGCAAGCAGGATGTAGATAAAAACATACAGGGCAGTCAGCATTCCCCCAACAATAATTGCATGCCTTGATTTCTTTAGCAGGGAACCCGTGAATACCGTCAGCAGTCCGATGGTTGCAGCCGATGATATGAGATAAGCCGGACTGAAGCCTATGTGCTCGCTCAATGAGTTAAGAAGGGAAAAGAACAGTACCAGGGCAAGGGATACAAGGAAATAATGGAACAAATGTATCCTCCTGGTTGAGGACAGTTCAAGAAAAAGCAGAACCAGGTAGGTAAATGCTATGAACAGCAGCCCGTATTTGGCACTTCTTTCGGATTTCCTGTAGTGGTCCACTTCCAGTATAAGGTCGACACCGAAAGACTCGTCTTCCGGTCTGTGGATTGCGCCATACCACGACTGTGGAAAATTCCTGTTAAGATGGGTAATATTCCAGCTGGCGTCAAATCCGTCTTCCCCGGTTGTCCTGTTTTCCGGAAGGTAATTTCCTGTGAATGAAGGTGACGTCCAGGTTGATTCGATATGAACCGAAGTTGATTTTCCAACGGGAGAAAAATAGATTCCGGAAGAACCTCTCAAACCCAGATCCATATTGAACCCAAGCCTGTCATTCTCCGGCTTAAGGGGGCATGGAAATGTCACCCCGGAACTGAAAAGGTCATGATCCAGGCAGCCCGGTTGAGCTTTATACGTATCGTTTTCAATATTCAATGCCAGGTCCCTGATGATGCCCCTGTTGTCAGAAATACCCAGGGTGAAATATGCTTCGTTCCATTTGACATCAACTTCGTTTTCATCTATGTTTCCCGGGATGACAAATGACCCTGATATTTTCAGATCCGATTCGTATATAACGGTTTCATATATGCCTTTGTACCTGGTCTGTGGTAAAACCCTTCCTTTAATATCGAGGTCTTCGGCAAGTATATGCCAGGTTGAAGAGGCATAACTGACCCTGTTATCCTCATTGTAGATTGTTCTGGTTACAGGGATGTTCAGTACGGGCCCGGTAATTGTCTGTACCTTGCCCCATTCTTCTGAAATTTGCTGCTGCACGGATTGTGAGTTTTCAGCCCGTTCGTTAATTACATTTTTAATCAACTGCAGGGGCACCAGGAACATTATCGCCATGATCCCGAGAAGGGCCATTTTGAAGGTTAATGTTTCATACCAGTTAATGTGGTTTTGATTTTCGTTTTCCATGATTATATTCGTTTTATTACCCTTTCAATGATGCTTAGAATTATGAAAAATACCAGAGATCCTAAAATGGCTTCAACCAGCATAACATTTCCGGGATATCCGGATTTCATAAAATCTATCCTTTCATTTCCAATTTGCGTTATAAATTCCAATGCTGGTATAATCAATGAAAAAACAATGGCGAATAAGTAACCCGGAAGAAACGGAACTGCAGATGCCCCGATTTTGCTTAATCCTGATTTTGCCCTTAAAAAAAGTAATGCTCCCGAAAACAAAAGGAACCAGTCAATTACAAATAAGAAAACATTGAAGTCTAATTCCTTACTTGTTATATTGATATTATTCCAGCGTATCAGGCATAAAGCACCTATCAATGTTGCCATCAGCAAAGAAATAACAGCCCCTCGCAATACATGGGATTTTGTTATTCTGCCTCTTAAGAATCCGGTAACCATCAAGACTAAAAACAATCCTCCCAGTATGATGTTAAGCCCGGTATATTGATGTAAGGAAATGGTTGTATCAATGAAATCCAGTATAATTTCTTTAATTGTCCATAATAGCGGTGCTGTTTTACTCAGCTCAATGGTAACCGAATCGGAGGTATTCTCGAAAAGGACATATTTATTACCATTGAGATCAATGCATTCAATCCGTTTATCAAAAAACAGATCATTTGATGAATGTTTTATTTTTCCGGAAATACTGATAAAGTCATAATTTTCTCCTTCGCTTATTTTTACAGGCAAAAAACCTGTTTTGGCATTTTTAAGCTTAATTACCCTCCTGTCATTTATTGTACTGTCATAATAAACATCATAGGGAGGCCGGTCATTAAAAGCCATTCTTGGATCACCAAACATAAAGTAGTGCGGGAACCTGGCATATGTTCTCAAAGAAGCCTGATTTTGAATCTGTACGATGGTTCCAACCGGGAATTCATCCCAGGTATATCTGAAGTTTAAACCATCGTATCCTCCTATTTTACTACCGGAAATCGGCGAATAAATAAAACCCGAAAATAAAATTGCTCCTTTATTGATGCTCTCCAAAGCAATGGAGTTCTCAACCCAGGGTCTGAAATTATTACAGGCAAGTGATTGAATCACACATTTCTTCAAGGCGGGCAATTCATTGTATTTGATTTCAAATTTGCTTTGTTCATCAAACCACGAACGGGGTGCACCATGCAGAGATACCTGAAGGTATTCGGCATTTTTCAATTCATTTATAAAATTTGATTTATTTAAAACAAGGGTGTCGAAAGTATTGTAACGGTATTTTAATATTTTCGGGGCAATTCGGTTTGACTCACTGGTTCCGTTAAATATTACAAATTGCTCATTTGGTTTAAAGTTCCTGTTCTCCCATAGGTATCGGGCATCATTGATTTTTTTGCCGCTTATTATTCCGATGGGTATGTTAATTTGTTTTTCATGTCGTGATTGAGCGAGTCCAGCCAGGTTTTTTTCGGTTAATTTTCCGGGAGAAGCGACCCATAATATAAAATCAGGATTCAATCTGTTCATTTGACTTTGTTCCTGAAATATCTCAATATTCTCGGCATTCGATATTTCAAGTGCCAATGGATAGTAAGGATCGAGTGAGTCTGATAAGATCACCGTCTTTCCACCGGATTGAGCAATAATGTCAATTGGATGGAGGGAAAAAAGACAAATCAGAATTATCCAGATTTTCTTCATTTCTTTCGTTTTTTGACTTATAATTTTTAAAAGTACTTTGAAATACAAAGTTTATGGATAAAAAAAATCACTTCATTTTAATCAGTTTCTCAAGTGCATTAAGGTGTTGGTTGAATACCCTTCTGCCATTATCCGTAATCGCATAGGATGTATTCGGTTTCCTTCCCCTGAACTGTTTTCTTACTTCGATCAATCCATTCTTTTCAAGGCTTTTGATGTGGCTTGCCAGGTTTCCGTCGGTTACCGCCAGTAACTCTTTCAGCGAATTGAAGTCAATGCTGTCGTTTACCATCAAAGCTGACATGATACCGAGTCTTACCCGGTTCTCAAGAAGTTTACTCAGATTTTCAATGATCTCTTTCATTTTTCGGCACCACTCTGTCTTATCTGTATTTCCTGTGCATGATCACGCCATACAGGATATGAAGGATTCCAAACCCGAAGGCCCATGACACAAAACCGTATTCAGGGAAAAATGCGGCAAACAATCCGGTAAGCACCTGGAAACCCCCCAGGTACTGTATCTCCCCGAAGGTGAATTTTCCGGCGCTAACAAGTGCAAGACCGTAAAATACCAGCATGGCAGGGATGATGTACCCATAGTCTGCATTCAGGTAGAAGACCAGTATCATTATTGCACCCGAGATAAGGGGTATTGCCAGGTTTACCAGCATTCTTCTGGTGGTGGGGTTCCATAACGGAGTTTCCCTTCTGGCCGCTTTTCTGAGCGCAAGAAGTACGGAAACGCCAAGGGCTGCTGTAAGGACCAGCATAGCATCGATAAAAAGATACAGTTTCAAAGCGGATTCCGGCAGGTTGGTTTTTTCTCCCGTAAGGTACGCTGCAACTGCATATCCAATAAGCGCGAAAACACCTGCAAATACCCCGGATAAACCATTCAACGAGAGGAATCTCGATGATTCCTCCATGATTTTTCTGATGGCTTTCAGGTCGTCGGAATATGAATTTGTATTCATAATTAAAAGTACTTTGTACTACAAAGTTAAATTTTGTTTTTAAAAATACAAATTTCATACTCTCTGTATTTGCACATATGCTGAATGACCTGGTGCCCTGACAGGGCGGACACAACAGTACCCGGGAAGGGTACAGAGGGGTTTACCTGAGGTTTTTGGACGGAATGTTAAAGACTGCCGCACCTGAAATCAGCAGTGGTAATGAGAATATAATAAACAGGACCGGTACTGACAGGTTCAAATCCGAGAGGATACCAAAGAGTGCGGGACCCAGTATGGCCCCAAATCGACCGGCACCCACCGACCAACCCACACCGGTGGTTCTGATTTCCGTTTCGTAAACACGGGTGGTTGCAGGCCAGTATCCGTTGAATCCACCCTGTACGAAGATCCCGATAAGGAAGGTGATGATAAAGATCAAGGCATAACTGAGCGTAATGGTTCCGTATAATACCATGATCCCGAAAGCGATCATGAAAAATGTAAAAATGAGCCTTTTCAGCTTGAAATGCGATGCGAGCCAGCCAATACCGGTACTCCCAATGAATGCACCAATATTCAATACTGTTCCGACATAGGTTGCCATTCTGAATGGCATTCCCGAGTCGGTGGCGATGCTGGGTATCCAGCTGATCAGCGTGTACAGGGTCATAAACCCGAAAAAGATCCCGATCCATAATCGAATGGTGGATGACCTGTACTCCTTATTGAACAGGGTAGCCACACCAGGCTTCCGGGTAATTTCCACCTCGGGCAAAATGTCGATTTCTGCATGACCGATTCTTCTGAGAACCTTGTTTATCCGATGAATTGCATTCCGGGGCTGTTTTTTCAGCAGGTATTCGATGGATTCGGGCATAAAGAAAATAACCATTAGCAACATAAGGGCAGAGATGATGCCGGCGGAAAGATAAGCAAACCGCCATCCAAATTGCGGCACGGTCCAGGCAGTATAAAAGCCCATCAGAATCGCACCAATGGGCCATCCGGCCTGTACAAACCCTACTGCCAGATCCTTTCTCCTGTAATTTGAAAATTCGGATGCAACTGCTGCCATGGTGGGCAGCAATCCCCCTATTCCCAATCCTGCAAGAAACCGTAATACAAGCAGCTGGTTGTAGCCTGTCACCATGGACGATAGAATCATGGCAAGGGATTCCAAAGATATGGCAAGAATGAACGATCTCCTGCGCCCGATCCTGTCGGCAAGGGGTGCAAGGAACAAACATCCCAGGGTCATTCCTGCAAGACCTGAACTGAATATGTAGCCCTGCAATGCATTGGAAAGACCCCATTCCGACATAATTTCTGAAGCGGTATAGGAAACCACCAGCACATCGATTCCATCATTCATATTCAGAATAAAGCACATAATGACTACCAGGACCTGGAAGGCAGTCATTGCAGTTTTCCCAATCATATCATAAGGTGAGCCCTGAGAGGATGGTTGGGATTTTGTAAGATTCGTCATATGCAATTTCAATGATCGGATACCCGGATGACAATTTTAACCTCCCGGCCCTTTTGAGCCTCGTTCAATGCTTCCGGCAATTCTTCAAGTGAATAATAACGCGTTACCACAAATCCGGGATTGATTATCCCTTTTTCCACCAGGTCTATACCTCTTTGAAAATCAACAGGATGATCGTAGATCAATGATGGAATGATACGGTTGCCTTTCTGGGAAAGCAATCGCGGGCTAAATGAGGCGGGATCTTCTGAGAGCCCCAGCACAATGACATCCGCTCCCAGAGGGGCTGCCTTTATGGCCATTGTTGCTGATTTTCCCGAGCCTGCACATTCGAAGACGGTAGCAACTCCGGCTTCCCGGCAAGCAGTTTCCAGGGCTCCGATATTCCCTTTGGATATTTCCTCCCCCCGGACAAATACAGCTCCCATCTTTACCGCCATTTTGACCTTTGATTCTATGAAATCGGTGACCAGTACCCTGTATCCGAACGATAATGCAATATGGGTAAGCAACATGCCGATGGCCCCCAGCCCGATTACAGCAATGGTCTCTCCAGGTCTGGCGCTGGAACGGTTTAATGCCGATAGCGCAACAACCGTCGGTTCAATGGCGACAGCATCCCGGTCTGCTATGGATTCCGGCAACCTGTGTGCAAATTCACCGGGAAGAACGACATATTCAGCAAAACAACCGTGTTCGCTGACGCCTATTTTTCTTTTATTCCGGCATAAGTTGCCTTTTCCTTCCCGGCATTCCGGACAATGAAGGCAGGGAATATTCGGCTCTATAACCACGCGCTCTCCCACCCTTTCTTCAGGGATTCCCTTTCCCGTATCAACAATAACCCCTATTCCTTCATGTCCGATGGTGAGCGGCCCGTCCGTCGAAGGTCCGTTTTTAAACATATGAACGTCTGAACCGCATACTCCCACCATATGTAACCTGATCAATACCTCACCTTCCCGGAGTACGGGAATTTCAGATTTGATGAAGTCTATTTTATAGGGTTCGAGGAGAAGAGACTGCAGCATATGATTATGTATTCAGATTGAAATAGCAAATCCCTTTTAATGCATTTAATATTTTACCCTGCAATCAATTATTGATCTATTCTGCAATCAAATAACGATATAAGGCGGTAAAATTAAAAAATAATTGCTCTTGTTCCTTTTTAAATGACAATTCTTGCAATGTAATCTCCAAAAACGTAAATTACCACTTTCAAACGAACCGGCCTGTGAACAGGAATTGTTGGATTCCCCACTTCTGCCCAAGGCAAATCAACAGTAAAAATGATCCTTTTTTCAGCCCTACCCTTTTTGTAACATTTGAATTTTGTATTTTCCCAAAATATCCATAATTATATTTTCAAATTATGTGCAGTTATTCCGCAGTTCTTTCTGCTAAAAACATACGGAGGTAAAAAATGAATACAAGAATCAGTGGAACGTTATTTATGAAGGTATTGCTTTTATGCCTGGCACTGATCCCGGGGCTTTCAGGGTACAGCCATCGACATGTGGATGGTACGGTATCAGAACCGTTCTTTGCGATGAGTCCGGCAGTGGAAAACATCGAAAGTATCCGGGCGTATACCGATTATTGCTGGTACGGCCAGAAGCTGACCAGGGTTGAAATCACCTACCGGGACGGCGTGGACCTCTCGGGTGTAACCGCAGATACTTATGTATTGTTGGATAGGGGTTACTCCCACCCGGATTTCGCCGAGGCCGTCATTGAATCTGTGGATGTGAGCCGGCAGGTCGTGACCATTTACATCACTGTGGATACTGAGGCGCTGGAAGGAAACGCCCTGATCTACAGCGGTGACAATGCCACCGGCGCTCGCAGCAAGAACCCTGTCGGCCTGTATGCCACCGGCCCATGGTACCGCGCTGTGGATGGTGTCATCCATTATGGCGAGCAGGACTCCGGTAAGTATAAGGCAAACACCAGCGGCGATGGTTATCAGACTCGTGAGTGCCTGGAGCTGAAACTCTATCATATCGGTGAGACCGAGGCAGACGCGGCCTGCCTGGCCAATGAGGATGGCACCTATAACACGAATGGCCTGTGGCTTCCCACCATCGACGCCAATTACGGCGAGGGGGGCTTCCGGACTTTCGAAGAGCTGGGTATCGAGGTCCCGACCACAGCCACCGACGGTGACAGGTTTGTCAAAGGCTGGGCTTATTTCCCTCCGGATTTTAATAGGAACCGTGCTGAGAAATATCCGCTGATCATCACCATCACCGGTTTCGGTACTTCATACTGGAAGCATGAGGACGGCACCAACAACTTCGGCACCGGGCTCAACTTTGACGGCTCCGGCTTCCGCTGGATGGATTGCGGCACCATCGTCCTGAACATACACGACCGCAGCCATACAGGCGGCGATGATTATAAGTTCTATGTAGATGATTACAATGTGATCCGGTACTTTATCCAGAATTACAATGCTGACCCCGAGGCAATCACCCTGACCGGCAATTCCCGCGGCACAATTGCCTGCAATACCATCGCCTCCACCTATCCCGGTCTGATAAACACCCTTATACTTAATAACGGGTCCATGGGTGCCGGCATCGCCGGCAAGAATATGTTTGCGGGCACATGGACCGATGAGGAATGGCAGAACGCTGCAAAATACGGCATAAGTATCTGGGCCTTCGACGGTGAGCAAGATACTGACAACACAGAGAATTACAGGACAGCGATTTCCTTTTATAAGGCGGCGGGCTGGTCCGATGAGTGGATCGCGGAAAACATCCGCCTCACCGGTTTCCCGACAGGGCTATATTATTACTGGGGTGAGACCGACCACTCCACCACCAAGATGACTTACTTTTACTTTTTCGACAATCCGTATCACGGTCCGGATGCCAGGATAGTCGACGGCAGGCTGGTATACAACAAAAAACTGATGAAAGGCGATACTTATCAGCTAAGGGGAAGGCTGGTCAACGGCAAATACAATAAGGAAGGCTTCGATTATATCATCTATGCTGATACGTTGCGAGACTGGGTGCTGTCACGAGATTACGAAACACGTTGAACCGATGCTCATGAAAAACAATAGAATTCTGAAATACTTATATTTTGTGGCAATCCTCCTGATAACAGCAAGTTTTCATTCATTCGTCATCGGTCAGGCGGAAGGGAGCACAAGCGGTAAAGTGATTGTGAGGGAGTTTACTCCGGCTTCTCTTGATGGAGCACCGGTCCCGGACTACGATTATCAGCGGGCGAACAAGCTGCCGATGACGGGTTATTTCGGGAAAACCTTCGACGTGAACGGCATTGCCAGAACGGCAAAGTTTTACATTGCCGCGACTGCCCCCGTACGGACCTTTTTTACCGTGATTGCCGTTCCGGAAGGTCTCAGGACGGATGAATTCCTGATTGCCAGCGGCTGGCATGACATCGCGGATGAAAACGAAGAGGGACTCGTTCTGCTTGAACCGGGACACGACGGTTGGAGCGACCCCGAAACGGAACAGGATTACATTAATGCCGTTATCAATTTCTACAAAGCGAACGACTATTTTTCAATCTTCGGTATCAGTTACTTCATTGGATATGACGGTGGCGGAACCGCGTTGGAAGCCTGGGCGGCGGCGAATCCATTGATGGTCATAAGTCAGGCATACATCAACAGTGAGAGCCAGAGTGATACATACTACTCCCGCTTCGGGACGATATACATGGACGGACTCTCTTCCGGTTACTTTCCTGTTGAGATTCCCGATGAGATCAAATTTGCCTGTAACGAGGTACCCGTTCCGACAGCGTTCATACATTCAGACCTGAGACGCGTTTCCGGGGCCATCACCTACTGGAAAGATGTGAACGATGCAGTCGCCCTCAGCAGCTCCGGGAAAGACTATTTTTACGGTGCCGATGTGTTTGCCCAGTCTGAGAACTCCGATGCATGGGCGACCGCCAATACCGGTCCCATATCCAAGGTCGTTACGCTCGAAGCAGACGTTGACGTTCTCAGTCCTCACCTTACCCGCACATTATATGAATTCGTTACGGAGTATGTAAGTTATGACAACACCACTGCATACGGCAACCATCTTGCACGAAGGGAAGATTATGGTGAAATCGGAACCATGATGGTCGATGGTGAACTGCGCGAATTCCAGATCTATGTTCCCGGCTCAGCGGAAAGCAAATGGCCGGACGGTGCACCGGTGGTCTTTGTATTCGCCGGGAACAGCCAGACCGACAAGGTCTTTTTCCACAATACTCTTTGGTGGAAGGTCGCGGATGAGGAAGGGTTTATCCTTGCTATTCCCTGCGAAACCTACAGCAGAAGCTCCACTTCCGTCAGCCATGCCAACACAGGAATGTTCTATAGGAAGCTCGCCGGGTACCTGACAAGCTATTACAATGTGGATCCGACCCGGTTCTACGCTACCGGTCAGTCGGCCGGGAGCTTTGCTTCCCAGGGATTCGGGGTCACAAATCCCGAGTACTTCGCCGCGATTGCTTCCACATCCGGGCTTAGTTTCCCTGACGACGAGGGGGGATTCGGAAGAATCTCGACGGACGACGCTGCCTATGCAAAGATACCGAACTACTGTATTACAGGCCAGGGAGATATCGAGATGATGACCGGTACACTCTGGGACGAAACAGAAAACATGCTTGACAAATGGGCAGCCTATTACCTGGAAGCCAATGGAGTAGGACCCCTTGGCGACGGTTCCAACATCGAGACTGAAGGCAGGTTCCAGACCTGGACATGGACCAATTCCCAGGGCTTTCCGCTCTTCAAGGTCGGACGGACCTTATATCGTGCCCATAATTGTATCCCGGCGGAAATGCCGCTTTTGTGGGATTTCATGAAACACTGGTCGTATAAGGATGGAGTACGCTACTACGATGGTGTTAAGGTAAAATAGTCATGTCACCGGGCAGGGAATCAAACCGACCATAATTTTCGAAGTGAATGGTTTGCCTGCCAATCATCAAGGGAACAACGACCGGTAAGGATAATTTGGATTCAGAATTTCTGTAAACTATTTTAAAGAAAATGAAAAAAAATCATTTAACCTTTACGCTACTTGCTTCCCTGATGCTGCTTATGTCCTGTGGCAGGGAAGGCGTATCTACCCATGAATCACAGGACGACATGTCAGGAACAGAAATGTCACGGGCATGGACCATTGCGGATGTTCCGGTTGCACCGGCTGTGGCAATGGCCAACCGATATCCCGGAACTGAAACTTATTTTCCCGGCGGTGTCGTGGGCCTTCCGGATCTGGTCTATTCACAAATACCAGGTTATCGCCCCCTGCGACTGGATATGTATCTTCCTCCCGACAGCAGTGCTACCCATCCCATGGTAATGTACATACACGGTGGAGGTTGGCAGAACGGTCACTCTCGTCAATCGGGGGCTTTTGAAAACTGGCCTGCCACCCTGGCAATGATTGCTTCCAGGGGATATGTTGTGACATCTGTCAATTACCGCCTTGGCGGAGAAGCAGCCTTTCCAGCTGCAATACAGGATGTCAAAACGGCCTTGCGCTGGTTGCGGGCACATGCCGATGAATATGGAATCGATAAGGACAAATTTCTGGTTTGGGGGGCTTCGGCGGGCGGCCATCTGGCTGCCCTGGCAGGAACATCATGGGGTGCAGTTGAACTGGAACCCGATAATTTACCCGACGAACTTGCCACTGAATCTGACCGCGTTCAAGCAACCATAGGCTGGTACGGAATCTACGATCTAACTGAAATGGGTGAAAGAGGCGGACCCGGCGGATATTTTGCCGGATGGCTTGCAGAGGCCAGCCCGGTTACCTATGTGGATGAATCGGATGGCGCCTTTTTACTGATTCACGGATCGGAAGATCCCGTCATTGACTACCAGCAGTCCGTGGACTTCAATGACCTGCTTACAGCTCACAACATCCGGTCAAGCGTGCACGTTATTCCAAACGTGGCGCACAGCTACATAGGGGAGACTGCGGAAAGCACCAGGGCGGCAAGCATTCAGGCTCTGGATATGTCTCTGGAATTTATGGACGATGTTTTCAAGTAAAAGCAGGATAAGCATATTGCGTTGATTTAATTTACCAGCCAAATTTTTGAGACCCGCATGAACGACCTTAATGTTCTGAGACAAAAAATTGATGATATCGATGATCAAATTACCGAGTTAATTTCCAGGAGATTTAAGATCACAGATGAGATCGGCCTTTTAAAGGCCTGTAATGATTTGCCGGCTTTGGATAAAAGCAGGGAAAACCAAATTCTGTCCAGACTTGCAGAAAAATCTGAATTATTGTCTTTAAATCCCGACTTAATAGGTTCAATTTTCAGGCTAATATTGTCGGAGGTAGTATTGAAGCATAACAGCCTTCTGAAGCACGGCAGGAATACAAAGTAAGATGTCATTATGGCCTAAGGGCAGATTATTGCTTTTAACATTCAGTGTTAAAGGAATTCTTATTTTTCTATGATAAATTGATAATAAATATTGATAAATAATATCAATTTATTACTTTTGTTGCTTGATATATAATGATTTGAAATATTTAAATGGGATAAATTAAAACAATGGATAAAATAATGCCCCTGGATCTTTTATCCAGCATTAAAGGAGCCAGATCATCAGAAGCGGTAGATAAATTGTTCGGTGTAATAAAAAAAGCGGTTCCGGATAATAAAGGAGATGGCATACCTGAATCAAATGCTGATGCTGTTTCTGTTGAAGGTTTAAGAAGCGATGTCATTGAAAGATGCCCTGAAAAAGAAAAAGAACTGATCAGGAAAAACTTTCCCAGGGAAAAGAACGGGTTTCTGGTTGTTCCGAAAGTAATTGAGGACTAGAATGATGGAATCGGAAATAAACAAAGTACACCAGGATCTTAAGGAAGGCAGAATTTCATGTACCGGTCTGGTGAAACAGAAAATTGAAGAACTGAAGGGAAGTCCGAATAATACGGCAAACTTACTTCTCACCGATACAGCTATGGAGCAGGCACTGAAAGTTGATGAGAAGTTAAATGCAGGCAATGAAATCGGACTGCTGGAAGGAATTCCTTTCGGAGTAAAAGACGTATTTCTTCTTCAGGGCGCCAACGCATCTGCAAGTTCGGATTTTCTCAGAAATTATAAATCTCCCTATACCGCCACAGCCATTCAAAAATTGGTTGATGCAGGAGCAATCCCTGTGGTTAAGGAGAATTGCGATAGTTTCGGGCATGGCAGCAGCACTGAAAACACTGTTTTCGGACCGGCAAGGAACGCATTGGACGAAGCGCTTGTTCCCGGCGGTTCGAGCGGGGGTAGTGCCGTTAATGTGGCCAGGGGATATACCTTGTTTTCAATCGGGGGAGATACGGGCGGATCCATCAGGCAGCCTGCAGGTTTTAACAGGGTTTACGGATTGAAGCCGACCTATGGGAGAATTTCGAGGTACGGGCTTATGGCTTACGCATCTTCCACGGATTGTGTGGGACCCCTTTCCAAAAGTCTCGAGGACATCCGCATTTTACTGAACACTATGAGCGGCAAGGACCGGCATGACCAGACAAGCATTGAATCCACGCCGGTTTCCGGGGATATCTTTAAAGAAAAATTTCCCGAAGATGGCTTCAGAATAGGCTATTATAACAGCTTCATAAAGAACAGCAGTCTGAATCCAAATATCAAGGAGGATTTCTTAACGCTTATCGACAGATTGAAGCAATATGATATTGAGGTTGAAGTACTGGATTTCTTTGATGCCGATATCCTGGTTTCGACCTATTATATTCTGGCCATGGCAGAAACCGCTTCGAACCTGGCACGGCTGGACGGTATGAGTTACGGCGAAAGGCAAACGGCCGAAACCTTAAAAGAGGGTTATGCCCTGACCAGGTCCGGGAATTTTACAGAAGAAACCAAAAGAAGAATCATCGGGGGAAACCAGATATTATCCCACGGACATTCAGAAGAAATCTATTTGAAAGCAAGAGCCTTAAGGAACCAGATCACCGGTAGTTTTAACCGGGATTTCAAGAAGGTTGACATTATCGTCTCACCGGTGTCACCGGTTACTCCGCCGAAAATCGGCAGCAGTCTGGATAATCCGCTGGAAATGTATTTATCGGACGCTTTCACGGTGGGTTTCAGTTTAGGGGGCTTACCCACGCTGACATCTCCTGTCGGAACGGAGACGGGTATTCAGATAACGGCCCCTAAAAACCAGGAGCAGATAATTTTAAAGTTTGCCGGATTCTTAACGGGAATAATCTGATGGAATTAAATCACATAGAGGAGAAGCTGGACCGGTATGGACTGGAAGTGGTGATCGGCCTTGAAACCCATATCAGGCTGAACACTTTGACAAAATTGTTCTGTTCCTGTGCAACTGAGGATGTTGACCGGCCAAACCGGAATATATGCCCGGTCTGCACGGGTCAGATGGGTGTTCTTCCGGCTGTTAACAAGGAAGCCATCCGTAAGGCGATTTATTTTGGCAAGGCGGTTCATTCGAGTATGAGCAATACCCTGATTTGCTGGGACAGGAAACACTATGAATACCCCGACCTGCCGAAGAATTTTCAGCTGACACAATTTCAGAAACCTGTCATTCCCGATGGGAGGGTTGAATGTTACAGGAATGACAGAACAACGTTTTCCGTTGAGCTTGAACAGGTGCATATCGAAGAGGATGCGGCAAAACTGGTGCATGAACGGGGTGTAACCCTGGTCGATTTCAATAAATCCGGTGTGCCCCTGATCGAGGTTGTTACCAAGCCCTGTATCCACCGCATACAGGATGCTTCAACCTATGCTCAATACCTTCAGCGCATCGTACAGAATTTAAAGATCTCGGAAGCAAACCTGGAAAAAGGTGAATTCAAATCAGACGTCAGCGTATCCCTTCGTAAGAAAGGAACGAATGAGTTGAATCCACGTGCAGAGATCAAGAATCTCAACTCGTTCAAGTTCATGGTGGAGGCCATCACAGAAGAGGTGTCAAAACAGCTTGATTATTTCATCAGGCACAAAAGTCCGAGACCCGACCAGACAACGGTTCTGTTTGATGCCGATTTAAAGCAAACCAAAACCATGCGTAAGAAGGAGTTCTCGGCAGATTACAGGTATGCACAGGAACCGGATATCCCTCTTGTGAATATTAAAAGCGCGGTTGAGGAAATACAGGTTGACAGCAGTTTATTGCCCTTTCCTGTCGAATCAATCCTGATTGGCGGAGGGGTGCTGCCCCAGGATGCCAAATTCTTTACGTTCGATCCCGTCAGGTCGCACATATTTTTAAGCATTAATGAAAAAATCAACGATCCGAAATTTGTTGCCAAAACACTGACAAATAACCTGAAGCCGGAAGAGTATCATAAAGTCACCAACATTCCCGCTTTTACGGAGATTTTTTCTCTGTTCAGAGAGGGAAAAATATCGGTTGTTCTCTTTCAGCATGCAGCAGGGGAACTGCTGAATAATCCGGATTTCGATTATAGAACCTATATCGAGAATAACAGCATTTCGGATGAAAAGCTTGAATCAAGTATTGAAGAGGTCATTAAAGAGAATGCCGGTATTGCCGGTGATATAAAAGCAGGGAACCTGAAAAGGGCCGGCATACTGGTTGGCATGGTCATGTCGAAGGTCGGGAAAGGAGCTTCAGGAAAGCTTGTCCGGGATAAAATCATCGGCAGGTTGTCCGGCATTGAAACCAGGGATGAAGAAACAAGCACGGACACAAGCCCGGGAATAGAAATTACGAAAGAAACCGGGGATACCACTGCCGGCGGGCGGGGAAGGACCGATATCATAATAAAGGATCGGTACAGAACACATTATGTTTCTGAACTCACAACCGGCAACTTATCTGAAACGGTCACTCTTTCAGGCTGGGTATCGAGTGTGCGCGATCACGGGGAGCTTGTTTTTATTGACCTGAGAGATGCCAGTCATGAAATTTTTCAGGTCAGGTTAAACAGAAAGAACTTTCCCGGTCTGGATGAACTGGCAAAAATATCACCGGAATCTGTAATTATGGTAAGCGGGAAGATCATTCACAGAAGTGAAGATGATTTCAATCCGGGGATAAGAACGGGTACACTGGAACTGGATACAACGGAACTTGAAATATTGAATACGGCCAGGACGCTGCCGTTCGAAATAAGAAGAGCGGTAAAATCTTCCGAGAATGTCAGGTTCAAGTACAAGTTCCTTGACCACAGGAATACCGTGATAAGAAATACAATTATAAACCGCCACAGGGTCATTAAACTCATCAGGGATATCCTGGACGAAAAAAATTTCATTGAAATAGAAACTCCGATCTTAAGTTCCGGCACGGATGAGGGAGCACGGGAGTTTATTGTTCCAAGCCGGAAATTCCCGGGGAGATTTTACACATTACCCCAGGCCCCGCAGCAATTCAAACAATTCCTGATGGTCGGGGGATTCGACAAATACTTTCAGATTGCCCGTTGCTTCAGGGATGAGGATTCAAGGGGAGACAGGCAGCCGGAATTTACCCAGCTTGATATTGAAATGGCATATGTGAGCATGCAGGATGTCATTGACGTCAATACGAATTTATTCAACGAGATTGTCAAAAGGATTTACGGGAATAAATGGAAGCTTTTTCCATTTAAGGTATTCAGGTATTACGAGGCGATGGAAAAATACGGCACAGACAGGCCCGATCTGCGTTTCGGCCTGGAAATGGAAGACATTACCGATATCGTTAAGGAAACTTCCTTCCAGGTGTTTACAAAACCCATTGATGAAGGCGGTATCGTAAAATGTATAAAGGTAGGCGGCAGCTTATCTGAAAAACGCTTGTCGAAAGGGCAGATCGAACATTTAACTGCGGTTGCGCGGAAAAACGGCCTGGGCGGACTGGCTTATATCATGGTAAATGAAAATGAGCTGCAATCTCCGATAATAAAGTATTTAGGGGAAGATATTGCCGGCAGGATCATTCAGAGGGTCGAAGCAATTCCGGGAGACATTGTATTTTTCTCGGCGGCAGATTATAAAACGGCCAATAAGGCACTTTCTGAAGTGAGGCTGGAATTGGGAAAAATGATCAACCTGATCAGGGCAAATGAATTACACCCGGCATGGGTCATTGAATTCCCCCTGTTTGAAGAAACAGACAACGGCGGGTGGACGTTTTCACACAATCCTTTCTCGATGCCTGTAAAAGGATCCCTGCAGGATCACCTTGAGGGAAAGAATATAGGAAGTATCATTTCCCAGCAATATGATCTGGTCGTTAACGGCAATGAAATCGGGGGAGGGTCGATACGTGCGCACAAAAAAGCAATACTTGAGGCGACCTACAGAAACATGGGATATGACCTGGAAAACATGAAAAAAAGCATTGGCCATATGCTTGAGGCCTTTGAATACGGTGCGCCTCCGCACGGAGGTATTGCATGGGGCATAGACAGGTTAATTATGATACTGGAAAAGAAGACCTCGATCAGGGAAGTAATTGCATTCCCGAAAACCGGCACCGGGGAAGATCTGATGTTCGGCAGCCCATCGGTTTTACCGGATAAAAAAATCAGTGAGGCACATATAAAATTATCAGGCAAGAAAAATAAGTCGTAATTTAAAGGGTGTTTTAATTTAAATAACCAATAACTCATGAAAATTCTTTACAGGTTTATTTTATGTATGACCATCTGTGTGGTATGCTGGACTTCTCAGGCCAATGCCCGGTCGGGTTATCATACCCTCGACGAGATGAACCGGATATTGAAGGAACTGAGCGGGAATTACCCGGACCTGTGCAGTTTGGAATCCATTGCAAGGACTGCTGCAGGCAATGATATCCTGGTATTGAAGATCGGCCGGGATGACGCCGACGGCAAGCCGGGGGTAGCCATCCTGGGCGGGATCGATGGCAGGTATCCCCTGGGCTGTGAGTTGGTCGCAGGTTTTGCCGCCAGGCTCCTTGAAAAGGCAGGTGATCCCGATATCACATCCCTGCTGGATGAGGTAACATTCTACCTTTTCCCGAATGTCAATCCGGATGCCACCGGCCAGTATTTCGGAAATCCGAAGTATGAACGGCTGGTCAATGCCAACCCCACCGATAACGACAGGGATTTCAGAACCGATGAAGATCCTTATGAGGACCTGAACGGGGATGGTATCATTACACTCATGCGTATTAAGGATCCTTCGGGAACTTATATTACTGACGCAGATGATCCCAGGCTGATGATAGAAGCGGACCTTGCCAAAGGGGAAACAGGAGACTGGATTGTATTGACCGAAGGGATAGACAATGACGGGGACGGCTCTTTTAACGAAGATACCGAGGGAGGCGTGAACTTTAACAATAATTTTACTTTCGAGTATGAAGAATACGGGCGTCTGGCCGGCATTAATGCCAATTCGGAAAATGAATCCAGGGCAGTTGCCGATTATCTGTATGATCACTTCAATGTATTTGTTGTTTTCTCATATGGACCCCAGGATAACCTGGGCGAACCTTTCAAGGCAAGGGAAGTCAGAGAAGGTGGAGAAGGAAGCGGAGAAGGCAGAAGCAGGGGGCCCGCAAAAATCACCACGATCCTGGAAGAAGATGAAATTCTTAACAACCTGATGTCTGAAAAATATCTTGAAATTACAGGACTGACCGGTTCACCCGGATTTGAAAGGGAAGCGGGCAATTTCATGGAATGGGCCTACTACCACTACGGCAGATACAGTTATTCAACCCCCGGATGGTGGTTCCCTGCCGAAAAAGGATTATCGAAAGAAGCCTCCTTTCTTAAATTTGCGGCCGATCATTCCTATGAGGATGTTTTTATTCCGTGGGAAAAGCTTGACCACCCCGATTTCCCCGGGAAACAGGTCGAGGTAGGAGGCATTCCGCCTTTTGCACTGACCACTCCCCCTGCCGGGTCACTCGACAGTTTAATAGAATCAAACTTTACCTTTATTACCGGTGCTGCAAAGATGCATCCCGGACTGGAGTTTCTCGACCTTGAAACAGAGAAGCTTGACAATGATATTTTCCGGATCACCGTTAAGGTTCACAATAAAGGTGTTTTCGCAACTACAAGTAAAATAGGTGAAAGGGTAAAGTGGGTCAAAAACATGCGAATTGTACTGAAATCGGATAATGATTTTACGTTGCTCAGCGGCAGGGCGATAGGATCCTTTGAACGGTTAAACGGCGATGAAACCAGGGAAACGAACTGGCTCGTCATGGGAACAGGTAAATATACCATTACCATCGGTGCGATTCAATGCGGATCGGCTGAAATAACATTCGAGCTGAAATAATCAAACAACAATAAACCCGAAATGATGAATAAGATCCGTAAAATACTGTTGATAACAGCTGCATTGCTGATAGGCATGAAATTTTCAGCACAGGACAGCGAATTGTTCTTCAAGGCTGCCGGCACGCCTGTAAATCCAAAGGTTAATATGAGCTGGGATAAGTATTATACATATTCAGGCATAAGCGATTTCGCCGGAAAGCTTGAAAAGGCCTATCCCGATCTGGTAAAGGTGGAATCTGCCGGAAAATCATATCAAGGCAGGGACATGCTTGTCCTTATCGTTACCAATCACAGGAACCTCGACCCTGGCAGCAAGCCCGGATATTATATCGACGGGAACATCCATTCAAACGAGTTGCAGGGTTCGGAGATGGCTATGTATACCGCATGGTACCTTGCCGAAATGTACGGGGAGAATGATTTTATACATGAGCTTCTCGATGAAAAGGTCTTCTATATCATACCCACTATAAATCCTGATGCCCGTGAAGATTTTATTTACGAGGCCAATACCCAGCACTCCCCCAGGTCAGGCATGATGCCCAGGGATGACGACCGCGACGGACTGGTTGACGAAGACGGATTTGATGATCTGAACAATGACGGCGTGATCAGCCAGATAAGGCGGAAAAACCCGGAGGGGGAGTACAGGGTTGATCCTTCCGACCCCAGGCGAATGATACGTGTGGCTCCCGGGGAAAAAGGAGAATATGAGCTGCTCGGATATGAAGGGCTGGATAACGATGGCGACGGGCTGGTAAACGAGGACAGACCGGGTTTTTATGATCCAAACCGTGACTGGGGCTACAACTGGGAACCTGATTATGTGCAGTACGGGGCAGACAAATATCCGTTCACTTTCCCGGAAAACAGGGCCGTCAGGGACTTCGGACTGAAGCATCGGAATATTGCAGGCGCCCAGACATTCCATAATTCCGGGGGGATGATCCTCAAGGGACCGAGTATACAGGGAGGTGGCTCCGAAGTTTATACAAGGGCGGATGAATTTGTGATGAACGAGATCGGGAAAGTGGGAGAAAAAATGATCCCGGGCTACAGCCTGCTTACCATATGGGATGACCTGTATACCGTATACGGGGGAGAACTCGACTGGTGGTACGGATTCCTCGGAACCTATATCTATTCAAATGAACTGTGGACATCTTATCTGATGTTCTACGATGAAGACAACGTGGACAGTTATGAATTCGATAAATTACTGCTATTTGAAGATGCATTCATTCCCTGGGAGGAATATGATCACCCGGTGTACGGTATGGTTGAAATCGGCGGTTTTGACAAGAATTACGGAAGGCTGCACCCGGGTTTCCTTCTGGAAGCTGACGCTCACAGGAACAGTGCTTTCTGCATCTACCATGCGTACCAGACACCAAAGCTGGAAGTATCCGATATTAAGATAGTAAAGATCGAAGGAAACCTTAAACAGGTCACTGCCACAATTGCAAACCGCCGGATGATGCCCACTCATTCAGGTCAGAATCTCAGGTACAGGATAGACCCGCCCGATTATGTTACAATTGAAGGCGGTGAAGTGGTTGCAGGAATGTATGTCATCAACGAGGATATGAACATCTGTACCGAGCAGAAGGACAATCCGGCCAGGATTGAAGTGGAAAATATCCCCGGTCACAGCCGGGTCAAGGTGAGGTGGATCGTTAAAGGGGGAAATAAATATACAGTTAAGGTCGAAAGCGTTAAGGGAGGCAGGGCTTCCGCTACAATGTAAGCGCTTTATCGTCAGAACGAACTTCCATAAAAAACCTTTTTCCATACACATATTAAATGAAATTAATGATCAGATTTTAAAAATGCACGGTTTGTCCCAGTTTTTATACGATTCTTAAAAGCACAGCATATCCAGTATACCTAACTTTGTCAGAATTTCAGGATTAACAGAATTTAGAAAAAGATGAAGGTATTTTTATTAGGAGCAACGGGGAAAACCGGATCCGAGATATTAAAAAGACTGGTTCAGGATAATCTTGACGTAAAAGTGTTGGTACGCAGTCCCGCAAAGTTTGACCTTGAAGATATTCAGCAATTGCATGAAGGTCAGATTGAAATGTGTGAAGGAGGAGTTTTCGACCTTGATAAACTTAAAGAGTTTTTTACAGGTTGTGACTTGATTATATCTGCATTGGGTACAGGTACAGATAATGGTTATACCGAAATATATTCCCGGGGTGGCAGAAATATCCTTGTTGCAATGAGATCTGCAGGAATAGAAAAGCTTATCACAATCACTTCGGGATTAATTGATATGAGTGATCCTTCTACTGACAACTTCTTCATGAACCGCATCATACGTCCTAATTTCAACAAAGTGTATTACGATCAAACCAGATGGGAAACAGTTTTGGACGATACGCAGGATATTAACTGGATTTGCGTACGTCCAACTTATCTAACCAATAAACCTTATACAGGAAAATACAGAGTTCGATCGAATCATTGTCCCAAGGGTGGACGAAAAATCAGTCGTGCCGACCTCGCAGACTTTATTATAAAGCAAATGAACTCAAATGAATTTGTGCATCAGAAACCTGTAATAGCCTACTAAAGTCCAAGTGGACGGTTATCATATGTGGGCCCAGCTGGGCTCAGGACCGACCGTAAAGAAATGATCCTGTGGATCATTTCAGGGAGGGGCCAGGTTGCAGGGCAGCTTCGAGCCCAGCGTGAATAAAAAAACAGCCCTGAGGCTGTTATGGTGGGCCCAGCTGGGCTCGAACCAGCGACCCCCTGATTATGAGTCAGATGCTCTGACCGACTGAGCTATGGGCCCGGGGCAGTACCGGAGTGCAATATTAAGGAATTAGGGATTATTTTTCAAGGGTTTGCCTGTTTCTTTATGCCGGGCGGAAGAACTTACCCTGACAATTACGTGTAATATTGGGACGGAGGCATTATTTTTGTGGAAAAATCACCGGTGTTAAGAATCCTGTATTTACATATTTTTATTTTGACCGGAGTGCTTTCAATCTGCGGGCAGGGCACCGGAGAACAGATCTTCCGGGAACAAAATGAGGATATCACCCTGGAACAGGGCGAAGAGATGGTCATACCCACTTCCCGTGAGATTCCACAGATTTTCGGTCGGGATGAGACAGGTTATTATGCACTGGGCATGGACCACCGGTATTACCTGGAACACTATGACAATGATTTTCACTCCACCGACGACAATTATTTAATCCTTCACCGGGGCCTTCGCGAAAGGGACCTGGAAGCCATTTTCTACTTCTGCGACAGGATCTATTTGTTCACTTCCGAATTGAGGTTTAACAGGGAAATCCTGTATGTGCAAACCATCGATAAAAGCAATCTCCGGCAACTGGACGATGAGCGCAAGGTGATGGAAATCCCACATTTCAAAGGCTGGTTCGCTGAATTCAATTTCAAGCTCTCGAGGAAGGAAGACAGGCTTCTCGTTTACAGTCAGCAGGATGTTTACAGCAAGAATATACAGGACCTGCATTTTCAGATGTACGGGAAGGATCTTTCTCTGGAATGGGAAAGGGATGAAAGAATCATTTACGAGAAAAGGGCTCCCAGGGAATCCATCGTGAAAGTAAATGACAAGGGGGATGTTTTCATAATGAGCCTGAAGGATGCCCAGAACATTTTAAGCCTGTTCGGGGAAATGAAAAACAGGTATTTCCTTATGGCGCTCACCGACAGCGGCAGGACGGTAAACCAGTACCCTGTGGATTTCCCGAATCTGTATATCAGAGACATGCAGATAGAGCCGGGCAGGGACCATGATCTGAGCTGCGTGGGGTTTTATTCTCCGAGTCATAACCGTTATGCCATCGAAGGGATTGTGTATTTCGAGGTCAACAACCGGGAAAACCGGTTCGAAAATATCCGTTTTAACGAACTCGAGCCTTATTTTCTGAATGAGGTTATGAACCTGGAAGGGAAAAAAGAGCTGGAAGAAATGTACGGTTTCCATATGAATCATTTGATCCTCAGGGACAACGGAGACATGATCATGCTTGCGGAAAACCAGTATGACCAGACCTACAATACCTACATGAATATTATGGTGGCAAGCTTCAGCCCGGGCGGGAACCTGAACTGGAAGAGAAACATTGTAAAAAGGCAGAACTACGACCCCAAATACGGTTACAATTACTGCTCTTATGCAGTACATGCACCATGGTATGAGAACCAGGTCGAGATTGTTTATAACGACAATCTGAAAAACGGGGCCTGGCCGGCAGAGGAAAAGGTCCGTCCCTTCAACTATACCAACAAGGTTGCCCTGAAATCCGTTGGAATCGGACCTTCCGGCGAAATGACAAGCGCCATACTTTACCGCAAGACAAAAAGGAGAATGAAGACACCCGTGCCCCTGGCCTGGTACGACCCTCTGGATGACGAGATGGTCATCCCGTCACTGAGGTTCAGGGAACTTTCATTTTACAGGATCAGCTTCTGAGATGGTTCAATCACCGAGCAGTTTTTCTCTGAGAATACCCACGCCTGTTCCGGCTTTTTCCTTTATTATCTCAACCTTCCTGTACAGGGGAACGGGAATATCGTTGGGATCGACCAGGTAGATCGGGGCGTTTTCAGGGACGTGGTCGATCAATCCGGCTGCCGGATAGACCACCAGGGAGGTGCCGATAACGGCAAAAACATCCGCGCTGCGGGTAATTTCAATGGCGGTTTCGATCAGCGGTACGGGCTCCCCGAACCAGACGACATGGGGACGGAGCTGGTAGCCTTTTTCACAGGTATCCCCCCGTTTCAGTTCCCACCCGTCAAGTTCATATATCAGCGAGGGATCGTTTGTGCTGCGCGCCTTCATAAGCTCTCCGTGCAGGTGAAGGACGCTGGTACTCCCCGCCCTTTCATGAAGGTTGTCGACATTCTGGGTGATGATCTGCACATCAAAGTGCTTTTCCAGTCCGGCCAGGCCGGTGTGACCGGGATTGGGCTCCGCCTCCAGAAGTTTTTTCCTGCGTTCATTATAAAACCTGAGAACAAGGTCCATGTTTTCGGCCCATCCCTGCGGACTGGCTACTTCGTGAACGTCGTATTGTTCCCACAATCCCCCCATCTCACGGAAGGTTTTGATCCCGCTTTCAGCGCTTATTCCGGAACCGGTCAGAACCACCAGTTTTTTCATATTCTCTCGAGTAAGGATGCCGGGATATGATTTCCCAAGTTAAAAAAAAAGCACGGCTTTTCATGACCCGGGAACCGGAGTTAAAGATGGCCAAAGTTTAGTAATTTAGCAGTATGATCGACAGGGAAACCATAGACCGGATTTTTGAAACGGCAGACATTGTCGAGGTGATCTCCGATTTTGTCACACTGAAAAAATCGGGACAGAACTACAAAGGACTCAGCCCCTTTACCAACGAAAAGACACCCTCCTTTTTTGTTTCCCCTGCAAAGGGTATTTACAAGGATTTCAGTTCGGGCAAGGGAGGGAATGTGGTTGGTTTTCTGATGGAGCATGAACGGCTGACCTATCCGGAGGCCCTGAGGTACCTGGCAAAAAAGTACGGTATCGAGATTGTCGAGAAGGAGCCCAGTCCGGAGGAGATACAGCAGAAAAACGAACGGGAAAGCCTGTTGATACTGACGGCCTTTGCCCAGAAGTACTTCACCGGTATCCTTCAGAACACGCCCGAAGGGCAATCCATAGGGATGGCTTATTTCAGGGAACGGGGATTCAGGGAAGAGGTGATCCGTAAATTCCAGCTGGGTTACAGCCCCGGGCAGAAGGACGCGTTTACAAAGGCCGCGTTGAAAGAGGGTTATAAGACGGAATACCTTGAGAAAACGGGCCTGACGATCCAGAAGGACAATTACCGGAGCGACCGGTTTCACGGGCGGATCATTTTTCCCATTCACGGATTGACCGGCAGTGTGGCCGGATTCGGGGGAAGGATCATCAGGTCGGATGACAGGATGGCAAAATACCTGAATTCACCCGAATCGGAAATCTACCAGAAGGGCAGAGTACTTTACGGATTGTATTTTGCCAAGTCGGCCATTGTGAAGCAGGATAAATGTTACCTGGTTGAAGGATATACCGATGTACTCGGCCTGCACCAGGCAGGGGTGGAAAATGTGGTATCTTCATCGGGTACTGCATTGACAACCGAGCAGATAAGGCTGATCAGGCGCTTCACCAATAACATAACCATTATTTATGACGGGGATGAGGCGGGTGTAAAAGCCTCGTTAAGAGGCATAGACATGATCCTGGAAGAGGGTCTTAACATCAGGGTGATCCCCCTGCCGGAAGGGGAAGATCCGGATTCATGGTCGAAAAAGATGAGCGCTACCGAATTTGCTGAATATATAAAAGGGAATGAAAAGGATTTCATTTCCTTCAAGACCCGCCTGCTGCTTGAGGAGTCGGGCCGTGATCCCGTTCGGAAGGCAGGCCTGATCAATGATGTGATCCGTTCCATATCGGTGATTCCCGATACGGTTACACGCTCCGTTTATATAAAGGAATGTGCGAAAATGCTCGATACGGAGGAAAGGATTCTTTACTCCCAGGTGTACAGGCTGAGAAAAAAGAAAGCCGAAGAACGGTACAGTAAAATAACCAGGCAGGAAGAAGTACGGCTTCAATCCACTCCCCTTCCATCATTCATCGGGGAGGTGTACAGCGAGGAACAGGAAAAGATACTGGTCCGTTTCCTTCTCCAGTACGGCAACGAAAGATTGTTCGAGATCCAGGACGAACACTCCGGGCTCGAATACATTTCGGTCGCAGAGTATATAGTCAATGAGATCCTGAATGATGAACTTGAATTCAGGAACCTGCTCTACCGGAAAATTTTTGAGGAGGTAAACAACCTTCTGCAGAAAGGAGAAGTGATAGAGATAAAGCATTTTGTAAACCATGATGATCCTGACATCAGCAGGCTGGCCGTTGACCTGCTGAGCTCACCCTACAGCCTCAGCAAGGTTCACAAGCGCAAGGGAGCCATGGTGGAAACCGAAGACATGCTCCTGAAAAAGAACGTGCCCAAGGCGCTTGTAGAGTACAAGCGCAAGATCCTCGAAATGGCCCAGCGTGAAAAAGAAGAGCAGATCCGTGAGATCCAGACCGGCGATGACAGTATCGAAGCGGTGAATCCACTGATGCAGCAGTATATTACCATTTCTTCCCTGATCAAGACCATTTCCAGGGAAAGAGGCTGGGTGGTCCTGAAGTAATCCGTTCAGAACAGCTTTCCTGTATAGGCCAGTGCGGCAACGCTGACCCTTGTTCCGGGCACATTCAGTACGGCCGTGGCACAGGCACCGAGTGTTGCCCCTGTGGTGACGACGTCATCAACCAGAAGGATATGCATGTTTTCAAGCCCGGGGGGCATTTTAACGCCGAATCCGGGTTCTGCATTTTCCCGTCGCTGGTAACGGGATTTGCCTGTCTGGGGACCGGACTGACGTGATCTTACCAGCAGGTTATCGCAATGCGGGATCCCCAGGCTCCGGGACAGCCCTTCTGCAATGGAATCACACTGGTTGTAGCCCCTCTGCCGGAGCCTTGCAGGATGCAATGGCACGGGCAGGATCAGGTTCACACCGGCATAGGGCGAGTCCAGCAGCTCCAGCCCCATGATCCTTCCCAGCTCCCTGCCGATGTCCTTCCGGCCTTTGTACTTAAGGTCGTGGATCAGCTTACGGTACCTGCTGCCCTTCTGGTAATGGAAATACGCAGTTGCATTTTCGATCGTCACCCTTCCCTGGAACAACCTGGCCACGGCATTGTCCCGGTAACTGCGGAAACGGGTTCTGGGCAGGCCGAATGTACAGGCAGTACACATAAGCCCTTCGTTTTTCAGCAGCACATTTTCGCATGCCGGACACAACCTGGGGAACAACAGGTTCAGAAAATCGCCGGTGCAGCTCAAACCCGTTTTTTACACCTTTATGTAATTGTGGCATGAATATCATCTGACCTGAAAAAGTTTAACTTTGATCAGGACAAATACGGCAAACCGAAGCCGCAGAAAATGAAAACCTGGTTTTTACTGGTTCTGTTTCCGTTGTTTGCCGGTATAAAGCCGGCTGCACAGCCGGATAAGGTGTTAAATTGCATACATCTTCCGGCTGAGGAATTTTTCATCCGTCTGCACCAGGCAGAAAATCCGCTGTTGCTGGATACGCGTACCTATGAAGAATACCGGAAAGAACGGATACCGGAGGCACTCCTGGCTCCCGATATACAGAGCCTCGAAGAGATCCTGGATACCTGCGACCACGAACAACCTGTTTTTACATATTGTTCCAATGATTACAGGAGTCCGGTTGCATGCGAGTTCCTGACCGACGGGGGATTTGCCAGGGTCTATAATCTGGAAGGGGGCCTCGAAGAATGGGAACGGCTCGGTTATCCCATGGATGAGAGAAACCTGAAAAGGATCAGGGTTCGGTGAGATCTTCAAATTCTGGGTCCCCGTCATCTGCTTCGCCTGCAGACATATTTTCTTCGCCTGTCGCCTCATTGGAATCCCGGACCGGGGAGAGGGATTTTTTCCTTCGCCTTTGCGGAATGGAAAAAAGAATTCCCACAAGGGCTCCCAGGGCGAATGCCAGGATCACGATCAGGGCAAGGGATATGTTAATGCTCCAGAACCACAGATTGATCACCACTTCGGCGCTGTTCTGAAGTGCAAAAATGACGATCAGGATGGCAAACAGCAGAATGACCAGCAGCGTTTTTTGCATACCCTAAATATAATAAACTTTGCGCCCCGCCCGGAGACGGAGCGCAAAGTTTTTATCCGGTGGAAGCCGGATGGGAATTGTTTTTACGGAACAAGAAAAGATGGGTTAATCTGTCTTGTATCACCGTGGTAAGCCTGTACATAACAGGTACAATGACAAGGGTAAGGAAAGTTGAAAAAGTCAGCCCGAAAATCACAGTCCAGGCCATGGGTCCCCAGAAAATTACCTGCGGCCCGCCGAAGTAAATGTTCGGTGCAAAGTGCGAGAAAAATCCTTCGAAGTCTATGTTGAGTCCCACGGCAAGCGGAAGCAGCCCGAGCACCGTGGTAATGGCTGTCAGAAGAACGGGGCGCAGCCTTGTCCTGCCTCCCTGTATGATACATTCGGTGGCCGCGTTGAGCGGGAGAACGGCCCCTTCCTCAAGACCGAGTTCCTTACGCTTGCGCGCCTTGAGCAATTCGATATAGTCGACCAGCACGATGGCGTTATTCACCACAATACCTGCCAGGGATACGATACCTATGCCGGTCATCACCACGATGAAATCCATTTTAAAGGTGGAAATCCCACCGAATACGCCTATGGTGCTGAAAACCACACTGGCAAGAATGATGAGCGGCCGGACAACGGAATTGAACTGTGTCACCAGGATCAGCAGGATAAGGGCCAGTGCGATCATCATCGCCCTGCCGAGAAATGCCATGGTTTCCTCCTGCTCCTCCTGTTCGCCTGTAAATGCGTAGGTATATCCTTCGGGCAGCTCGAAATCATGGAGAACACTGGCTATATTGTCATTGATCCTTGTCGCATTATAACCTTCTATTACATTGGAGTAAATGGTTATGACCCGCTCCAGATCCTTCCTTCTTACGGAACCGTATGTTGTGCTGTAGCTGATGTCCGCCACTGACGAGATAGGCACCGCGATATCCCTTCCTTCCTCATTGAAGATGATCTTCTGGTTCATCAGGGAGGGCACGTTGTACCTGTATTTTTCCTGGAGCCGCAACCAGATGGGATATTCATCCTCGCCGACCTTGAAATCGGAGATCTCCTGTCCGAACAGGGCGGTCCGGATCGTATTGGCGATCTGGGTGGTGGAGACACCGTAACTGCTGGCCTTCTCTCTGTCAATATTTACAAGAAGCTCCGGCTTGCCCATTGTCAGGTTGCTTTTCAATCCCTCTATCCCGTCTATGCCAGCCATGTCAATAAAATCCATCATGGAATCCGCAAGATACATAAGCTCGTTGAAATCCTCTCCGGTGATCTCGATGCTGATGGCTTCTCCTGCCGGCGGTCCCATTTCGTCCTTTTCAATGGAAAGCTGGACGCCGGGGTAGGCGCCAATAAGGGCCTCGCTGATCTCGCGCATGATCTTTCTTGTATCGATTCCCCGGCGGTATTCATAATCCACGAAGGTAATGGTGGAGGCTGCCTTGTTGGGGGTTCCCCCGACGCTGAGGTTGCTGAGGTCCTCGTCTCCTCCCTGGCCCACCGTCGTAAGCACCGATTCGACAATATCCCTGTAGGGTTCCAGTATCCTGAAAATGTCTTCTTCAAGCTGCTCGCGCATGAACCTGTCGGTCTCCGTGATGTCCGTGCCTATGGGTAATTCGGCGACGACATTTATGTAATTCGGGGCATTTACAGGGAAGAAATTGACTTCCGGCGCCCTTACCGCAAACAGGAACATGGTAAAGCCAAGCAGGAGGATGGTCCCGATGAAGAACCGCACAGGGTTGAATCCGCGCAATGCGTATTTCAGGGTTTTCAGGTATATCCTGTCAAGCCAGACCAGGAATACCTTCTGGAACCACAGTTCCGCCTTGTGGAAAAAGGCAAGGTTAAGGATGCCGATAAGGGCGAAGAGACTTAACAGGTTTGCGATGATATTGAGACCCGCAATATAGAATGGGATAGAAAGGGCAATCATCCCCAGCGCAATTTTATAGCCTTTTTTTGTATCGGGTGTACTGTTATAACTTGAGCCGCCTACCCGGATAAACGTGGCCGAGAACACCGGGATGATTACCAGTGCCACAAACAGCGATGAGCTGAGCACGATGATAAGCGTAATGGGCAGCTCTTTCATGAATTCCCCCGTTATGCCTCCCCAGAAAGCAAGCGGCAGAAAGGCGGCCAGCGTGGTGGCGGTGGAGGTGATGATGGGCACGGCGATCTCACCGACTGCCTGCCGCGCCGCTTCGAAGGGCTTGTAGCCCCTGCTGACAAAACGGTAAATGTTTTCCACCACCACAATCCCGTTGTCTACCAGCATGCCCAGGGCAAGGATCAGGGAGAACAGTATGATCATGTTGATGTTGTAGCCGATCAGGTTGAACACTATGAAGGATGTGAACATGGACATGGGAATGGCAATGCCAACGAAAAGGGCATTCCTCGTGCCCAGGAAATAAAACAGTACGAGCACAACGAATATTACACCCATGATCATACTGTTCTCCAGGTTCTTAAGCTGCACGCGAACATAATCCGACTGATCGTTTGTAAGGGTCAGGCTCATCTCTGCGGGGATCTTTCCGGATGCCGTTGCACGGTCTACCGTTTCAATGATCTGGTCTGTGGCGGAGAGAAGGTTCTCACCGGATTTCTTTATCACCTGGACGGATACCACCGGTTGCCTGTTCAGCCTTGCATAACTGTCGGGTTCGGGGTATCCCTCCGTTACATCGGCCACGTCCTTAAGATATACGACCTTCCCGTTCTCCCGCTTGATAATGATGTTTCTGATCTCCTCCAGCGATTTGAACTCTCCCATGGTCCGGATCGCACGCCTGGCCGTACCGAGCTTGATCTCCCCCCCCGAAATGGAAACATTCTCTTCAATGATTGCCCTCTGTATATCATAAAACGACAGATTCAGGGCTTCCAGCTTGTACAGGTCGACATCGATTGTAACCTCTTTCTCGTTCAATCCCTGAATCTCCACTTTCGATATTTCCGGGATGCCTTCGATTTCATCTTCCAGGTATTCTGCATAGTTTCTCAATTCCTCGAGGCTGAAATCCCCGGAAAGGTTGATATTTATGATCGGGAATTCAGACAGGTCTATGTCCATCACCAGGGGATCGAACATCAGGTCGTTGGGGAGTTCACTCTTGGCATTGTCAACGGCATCCTTTACGTCCGACAGTGCTTTGTCAATGTTCACGTTCGTATTGAATTCCACGAAGATCATGGAAGCATCCTGGGCGGAGGTGGAAGAAAGTTCCTTGATCCCGTTTACAGACTCGATCTCTTTTTCCAGCGGCCTGGTAATCAGGTTTTCAATATCAACCGGGGCATTGCCGGAATAGGTCGTCTGAACGAGGACGGTAGGTATGACAATCTCAGGGAACAGTTCTTTGGGGAGTATACGGTATGAAATGCCCCCGAAAATCAGGATAACGATTGCCAGAAGGAATACGGTATTCCTGTTTCTCAATGCGAGGGTCGTCAGCCCGAAATTCCTGATGACGGTGTCTTTGATCTCTTTTGCACTCATTTTCCCTTATCTCGTTGTAATTTCAACACCGTCGGATACCAGGCTGGATCCTTCAATGATCACATCCTCTTCCTCGGAAAGACCTCCTGTGACCATAGTCTGATCGTTGTATGACATACCGCTTGTGACATATCTTTTTCGTGCCTTGAGGCGACCGTTCTCTTCCCTGGCCACATACAGATAGTTGCCCTGTATATCCTGCTTGATCGCGATCGAAGGTACGACCAATGCTTCCCCGGCACTGAAGTCGTTGATCAGTATGGTGGTATACATGTTCGGTTTCAGTTTGTTTTCATTGTTTTCCAGCTTCATCTCGATCCGGTATGTCCTGCTCTTGTCGTCGATCACATTTCCGACCCGGTAAATGGGGACTTTCATGCTCAGGCCTTCCAGGTCAGGGAAACTGACAAGCACAACATCTCCTTTTTTCAGGCTGCCTATATAGCGTTCGGATACATCGCCGTAAATTTTAAGATTTTTCAGACTTACGAGCTGTATCACCTGAATTCCCGGAGATGCAAGTTCACCCTCCCTGAGCATAATGCTTTCGACCACCCCGGAGAAAGGAGCGGTGATCCGCGCCATGTCCAGCTGGGCCCGGAGCGTTGCCAGCCTTGCTTCGGCAGACTCCTTGGCGTTTTTGGCTTCCAGGTACTGTATCTCTGATCCAATGTTCTGGTCCCAAAGGTCCTTCTGTTTTTCATACAGCCTGGTGGCCAGCTCGAGACCTGTTTCGACCTCCCTGATACTGCTTTCCGTAACGGAAGTATTCAGGGAAACGAGCAGCTGTCCCTTCTTTACATACTGACCTTCTTCCACATGGATGGTTTTGATCTGGCCGTTGGTTTCGGGACTGATAAAGGCATCCGCTTCGGCTTCCAGCCTGCCGGTAATCTCAAAATAATGTTCAAATGATTCAGGCTTCAAGGTTTTCAATGAGACCGGAACAAGGTATTTCGTGTCTTCAGAAGTGTCGACTTCAGCGAGCTCGTCTTCAAGCTCGGTGATCTTATCGTTTATTCTTCTGGCCGCATCCTTTTTCCTGGTGATCCGCTGACGGATCGCATCGGGGCTGTTCATGTCGCAGGAGGCTGACAGGACAAGCAGGATTAAAACAATGGATATTTTTTTCATATGATTCATGGATTGACAGTTTAAAGGTTTCCAAGGGCTTTTTCCAGTTTCAGCCTGGCGTTAAGAAGTTCCACCATGGCTGAGATATAACCCGTATTCACACCGGTCAGCTGATCGCTTGCTACGCTCATCTCAAGGCTGCTTACCGTGCCTTCACGGTATTTTACGGAAGTGTTGTCGAACACCTTCCGGGCCAGCCTGACGTTGTCCTTTTCGTTAAGGTATTTTTCATATGCCGTGTTAAAAGCTATCCTTGCCTGCGAAACGGTCAGCTCCAGTCCGCTGACAAGATCGGTTTTGAGATTTTGTGTTTTCTCAAGCTCGATTTCGGATTGCCCTATCCTGGCCCTTCTCATCCCCGAACTGAATACCGGTACGCTCAGGTTAAAGCTGAGCAGGGTGGAAGGATACCAGTCCTGGTCAAAGTCAAGGAAATTGAAAGTCCTTCTCATGGCACTCTGGGAATGGTTCAGATTGACCGACAGCACAGGCAGGTACTCGTATTTGTTCAGCTTTACCTGGAGATAGGCAAGCTGTTCCTGTGTATTGAGAATTTTGTAATTTATATGGTCTTTGACAACGAACTCCTGCCGGAGCAGGTCTCCCGAAAGGTCTGCAATGATGTCGTCGAGGTTCTCCGAGAGGGATATTTCCGCGTCTATGTCAGAACCCATAATGTACAGGAGGAACCTGTATGAAAGTTTTGCCATCTGCACGGCCGAATTGTATTCATTTTCCAGGTTGCTCACTGCGATCTGTATCTGGTCAAGATCCGGTTCCTCGAGAAAACCCGTTTCGACCATGGCCCTGGTTTCCTCCAGCCGCTGCCTCATACTTTCAAGGTTTTCCGCATAAGCATCCCGGCTGGCTTCAGCCAGCAGTATGGAATAATAGCTCTGGGCGACGGCTTCCCTGATATCGGATTCGGATTTGATTAATGTTTTTTCCGTAAGGTCCTTGTATTTGGATGCAGCCTGGAGGCCGACGATATACGGACCGCTGAAAAGCAGCTGGCTGGCAATGATACTGGCCGAGGCATTGTGCTGCGTACCGAACTGAACAGGCATGAAGGTACCGGGATCGCCCCCGAAAAATTCCGCTGGGATCAGTGTGGTCATCAGCTGAAGGTTATCTGTATATCCCGCGCTGGCAGAAATTTGCGGCAGGCCGGATGCAGTATTTTCCCAGATCCGTTGCCTGGCGGCATCCACATCCAGCCTGGCATTCAGGACGGTACTGTTGTTCAGGACAGCGTAGTCCTGGGCTTCCTTCAGGCTGAAGGATTTCGTTCCTTCCCCGGTTTGTGCGTATCCCCTGTATGCGGCGGGGAGCATCATAAAGCACATGATTATGGTCAATGTTCTCATATCTGTCTGTTTTATTGTGTCATTTGATTTTCCGGCGAACCGAGCCTGTGCATATTCCTTTCCAGCACCCTGAGACCTTTTTCAGTGGCCAGCCCGTGTATGTGGTAGACGAACACCTCCCTGAAAAATTCCGTGGTATGCAGTTCCTCTTCCCTGAAGATCTCACTTTCACTGAGGTTTTCAATCCTCAGGAGATGAAGCCTGGCTATGATCCTATCGTTAAGGTCCATCCTGTAAAGGCCTTCCTTCTTTCCTTTCCTTATATTCGCAAGCATGGATTCGTACATGTATTTTCTGCGGGCCGACATATGCTTTTCATGTATTTCCGGGTAGTACTTTTTCAGGTCGTAGAGATAGGAAGGACTGTAATCCTTCATCAGTGCATTAAGCTGGACGCTTACCTCAATCAGTTCTTCTATGGCATTCAATCCGCCTTTCAGTTTTTCCAGCATCGTTGCAAAGCTGCAGTTACGGGAATAATCAATGACCTTTTCGACAAGCTCTGTCTTATCCGACACGAATTGATACAGTGTCTTTTTGGATATCCCCAGCTCATTTGCCACATCATCCATGGTAATGCTCTTTATCCCGTACTTGCGGTATAGTTTTGAAACTTTTTCCAGAATGTTTTGCAGATCCGTATTCATAGGGAAAACATTTTAAACTGCGGAAACAATAAATACAATAAAAGTTTCCGGGGTCGCAAATATAACCCATCCTCCCGATTGCATTGTTAAGATGGAGTTAATTTTTTTGCTGCAGGCGGAATAATAGGCCAAAAGAGCCTTATCGTCGGTGAAGCTACCCGGAGTTCCGGTAAAAATTCTTTATTCCCGAAATAATTTGGTTTAATTTTGGAAAAAATTTTACCTATGAGCGAAAGATTTTTATTGATTGCAGCCCTGATCTTCCTCTCTTTTTCCGCAAGGTCTCAGGACAGGGTAAATACCGTACGTGAGCTGGAGGCATTTCATGCCATAAGTATTACCAGCGGGATCGATGCGGAGCTGATCCTTTCGGAGAAGGAATCCGTGGAGATCGACCTTGAGGGAGCACAGCCGGCACAGATGATCACAGAGGTTCAGGACGGGATTCTGTCCGTCAGGATGAAGACAGGTAATTACAGGGATGCGGACCTTAAGGTCAGGATTCACTTCAGGCAGCTTACCGGTATGGAGGTCACCGCCCGCGCAGCCGTCTGGTCTTACGAGACACTTTTTCTCGACAGGCTCGATATCAGGATGAACAATGGAGGGGCCCTGAGGCTGAAGCTTTATTGCGATTCGCTGAAGGCCAATATATCGCAGGGATCCATACTTACCCTGACGGGAGAGGGAAAGATCGCCGATATCAAGGCCGGAACGAATGCGACTTTCAACGGCTACCAGTTCAACTGCAGGGAAGTCACCGTAAGTGCAAGCGGCACGGGCAAGGCCAAGGTATCGGCAAGCGGGTACCTGAAGGCCGATGCCACAACAGGCGGTTTTGTGGGATATGTGGGCAATCCGGAAAAAGTGGAAAGGAAAACCAGCCTGAAGGGGGAGATCGTTGAAACCTTCCTGGAAGACTGACCCGGATACAATATCTTAATAGAGTCCCGATCTTGCCCTGAATGCCTCCAGGATGGATTCAGCACAGACCAGGTCTTCGGGGATAGTGATCTTCAGGTTTTCCGGATTGCCCTCCACTACCGAAACCGGGTATCCTGCTTCTTCCACGACAGCCGCATCATCGGTAAATGAATCGGAATGGTCCTGCCGGTAAGCCTTCATGAGGATTTCATAAAGGAATACCTGTGGCGTTTGCACAAGACGGAATGTGTTCCGGTCCACCCTTTTGCTTCTTCCCTTGTCGATTTTACGGAGGGAACCCGGTACATCGACGCAGGGTATGGCGGCGCCTGTATGTTGTGCCAGGGTAAAACAGCGGTCGATCGTATCCCTGGTAACCAGCGGCCTTACGGCGTCGTGTATGGCGACGAGCGAACCTTCCGGCACTTTGAGGAGGGCGTTTTTCACCGTATGAAAACGGGTTTCACCGCCGGGAGTGATGAGGTGGGGTACATCAAATCGGAACTGTTTGCATAGTTTTTTCCAGTGGGAGACATGTTCTTCCGCAATGCCCAGGACAATTGTCATGGCGCCGTCATAGCGGTGGAAGAGATCCATGGTCTGCATCAACAGGGGCCGTCCTCCCAGGCTGAGGAACTGTTTGGGAAGCTCAGAACCCATTCTTTTTCCCTGTCCGCCGGCCACCAGGATAAGTGTTTTTTTCATCGGGATTGTTGTCTGGTCTGTTTTAATCTGTTCCGAAGCTCCTGAAATAAGTAAATCTTTATTATATTATCCGGAGGTTTTTGATTGGAAACACATCAAAAAGATACAAAAAATAGACCTGAAATGCCATGAAAAAAAGCCTGTCTTTCTTAAAGGACCTGAAGGCAAACAACAACAGGGACTGGTTCCATGCAAACAGGGACCGCTATGAAGAAGCCAGGGGGGAATACCTTGCCTTTATCGAAGGTATTGTGAATGAACTCGGGATCATGGATCCCGACCTGGGGCCGGTGGATCCCCGGAAAGCGGTTTTCAGGATCAACAGGGACATTCGGTTCTCAAGGGACAAGTCTCCCTATAAATCAAATTTCGGCGCCTTCATTGTCAGGGGAGGGAAAAAATCCGGCAATGCGGGTTACTATTTCCACCTTGAGCCGGGCGGGGCGTTTGCCGGTGGGGGCGTTTACCGCCCCGAACCTTCCGTGCTGAAAGCGATCCGTAATGAAATATACGGGAATGCCGAAGAATTTACAGGCGTTATCCGGGACAGGGAATTCGTGGAATATTTCGGAGAGCTGTGGGACGGCGACCGGCTGAAAACACCCCCCAAAGGTTTTCCGAAGGATTTTGAGTACATTGATCTGCTCAAATACAGGAGTTATACGGTCACAAGAGGTTTTGACGAACAACTGCTTTTGTCAGGCGACCTGGCCCGTGAAACCCTGAAGGCTTTCAGGCTGCTGGTTCCGTTTAACCGTTTCATCAATTTCGGGCTTTATGATCGTCATTGAGCCAGCCGGTGCGTCCCTGAAAGGAAACATTGCCATTGCCGTGGTTCCTGTCCTTTTTGCGATGCATTTTCTGTTCACCGGATCGAAGAGGATCCGCCTGTGGCTGAACCGTCGCTTTGGCCGGGAGGCGGCATCCGTGAGAAGGGTACTTCTGAGCAGGCTTCTGGGAACCTTTCTTTTCGGTTTCATACCCGCCCTTCTGGTGCTTTTTTTATACGGGCAGCCGCTTCGGGATTTCGGGTTGAACACGGATGCATTTCGCAGGATCATACCATTCTGGCTGGTTTCAGGCATCCTTATATTCATACTGGTGTATTTTATATCACGCCGTGAAAGGAATCTTGCCCTGTACCCCCAGATCCGTTGCAGGGTATGGGATACGGGGCTGGTTTTGTTGAGCGCGGTGAGCTGGATGGTCTATATTGCAGGTTATGAATTCATGTTCAGGGGATTCCTTTTGTTTGCAAGCTTCGGATCGTACGGGTACTGGCCGGCCATTGCCATCAATGTCATTTATTATGCACTCGCGCACATACACCGGGGGGCCCTGGAAACATTCGGGGCCGTCCCGGCAGGTCTTGTTTTCTGTTATTTCAGCCTGCAGACGGGGTCCCTATGTTTTGCATTGCTGACGCACATTACCCTGGCCCTTACCACTGAATGGTTTTCCCTGTATTACAATCCGGAGATGCGTGTTTTGGCTATCAATCGTTCGCAGAAATGAGAATATTTGTTACCGGGGCGACAGGATTCATAGGAGGGAACCTGGTTCTCAAGCTGGTCCGCTCCGGCGCAGAGGTCCATGCCTTGTACAGGGATGTTTCCAGGATCGGGGACATCCGGCACGAAAGGATACACTGGTTCCGGGGCGACCTGACGGACAGGATAAGCATTGAAAAGGCCATGCAGGGTTGTGAACAGGCATATCATCTTGCCGCATTTGCCACCCTTACGGCGAAAAGTCCGGAGGTGATCTACAGGCAGAATGTGGAAGGTACTGTAAATGTACTGGAATGCGCGATGGATCAGGGACTGAAAAAAGTGGTATTTACCTCGACTGCAGGTGTGCTCGGACCGTCAGGGAAGGAACCGCTGGATGAGAACGCGCCCTGTCCGGCGGAACTCTTTACCCATTACATACGGTCCAAAGCCCTGGCAGAACAAAAAGTACGCGAATATGTCGGCCGGGGCATGGACATTGTCATTGTGAATCCTTCACGCGTATACGGCCCCGGTAAATTGAGCACCAGCAATGTGGCCAGGTTGCTCGACCTGTACCTGAAAGGCAGATGGCACATTCGTCTGGGTAACGGAAAGGGTATCGGTAATTATGTATATGTCGATGACGTAAGCGACGGTATGATACTGGCCATGGAAAAAGGTCGCAGGGGAGAGCGTTACCTGCTTGGAGGAGAAAATGTTTCTTTCAATGAATGGTTTGCCATCGTGAACCGGATCACGGGCCGGAGGCGTTTTCTGGTGAGTGTCCCGGTGCCTGTGATTGTCTGGGTTTCATATATATTGCTGATCTTTGCAGGATGGAAGGGAAGAGTCCCTCCCTTTACACCCGATGTGGTAAGGAGGTACAGGTACGACTGGCTGGTATCGAGCCGGAAAGCAAAAACCCAGCTGGGATATGATCCCATACCCTTCGAGGAAGGAATGAAAATCACCATAAAATGGCTGAACGAACAACATATGCACTGATCACCGGGGGAAGCAGCGGAATAGGCAAAGCCATTGCAAGGGAATGTGCCGGAAGGAAGATTGATCTGTTGCTGGTGGCCCTGGAGACTCCGGAACTGGAACAGACGGCCGTGGAGATAAGGGAAAAGTTTTCCGTAAAGGTAGCAACACTGGGGATAGACCTGACACAGCCCGGCGCTCCCCTGGAGGTCCACAAATGGTGCATGAAAAACAGTTACCGGGTCAGGATACTGGTCAACAATGCAGGCATTGCCGGGGCTGCAGAATTCGAAAGGTCCTCCCCGGAATACAGCGATGAGAGGATAATGCTGAATGTACGTGCCCCTGTACTCCTGTCACGCCTGTTTATTCCCGAGCTGAAAAAGTTACCCGGGGCCCATATCCTGAATACGGGAAGCCTGTCAGCCTATTATCCCATTGCCTATAAAAGCGTGTATGCAGCATCGAAAGCCTTTGTCCTCAGTTTTTCCAGGGCATTGAGAAGGGAACTGAGTGGATCCGGGATCGGCGTCACCGTCGTAAATCCGAATGGAGTGCGTACGAATACCGGCACCTACGGCCGGATCGACAGCCACGGAAAAAAGGCAGGCATGGTGATACTCCCGGCCGAAAGAGTCGCAAAAATTGCCATTGACGGAATGATGAAGGGAAAAACGGTCATTGTTCCCGGTTTCTGGAACAGGGTCCTGCTTTTTATTTCTTTACTGATCCCCGTGCGGATAAGGGAAAAGCGCATAGCCCGGATGTTCAGGAAGGAATTGACCGGCTCAGTCTCCGAAGGTGCTGAACCCGGTCATGATATGCGTTTCCCTGTTTGAAAGTGTAAGCACGGGAATGGTGGCACGGTTCAGGATCTGCTGGGTAAAATTGCCCACGAAGCTGATGCTTTTTGACTGGGTCTTCATGAGGGTTATCAGATCCGCATCCACAGAATCCGCATAAACCACGACAAGGTCAACGACGTTCTCGCCGAACAGGTTCTTAATCCTGTAGTTCACGTCCTTGGCCTTAAAGTAATTGGCAGCCTGGCTTGCATAGGCATTCAGACGTGAAATGATCCTCTTGCCCCTTGATGAACTGATGGTTATGATATGCACTTCGGCACCGAACAACTGGGCGAGCTCAGCCGTCAGAGGCACTTTCTGCCGGGTATCTATCGTTACGTCGATGGGCAGAACGATATGGTCTATGTTTTCGGGGATCTTACCCGTGCGGATTGTCATTACCGGCATTTCAGTGGCCGATATGATCTTGAACGCGTTGCTGCCGATAAAAAATTCCTCGAATCCGGAAGCTCCGTGCGTGGAAACAACCACCATGGAATCTTTGTATGATTCGGCCTGGTTGACGATCTCCTTGTAAATTTTTCCGGATTTGATGATGAAGCGGAGTTTGGAATCATTCTCCATTTTGGATTCGTAGTCTGCAAGAATATCCTGGAACTTTTTCTCAGCCCATTTCTTTTCTTCTACGAATGATCCGGGCCTGTTATAATCGGAACTTTTTTTCTGCACGTACACCATCTGGATGTTGGTATATTGTTTTCTCGTGAACATCAGGGCAAGATCGAGCCCTTTCAGTGCATCCTTGGAGAAATCAATGGGGACAATGATATTCTTCATGACAATGAATGATGTGTGTTGATTTAGCTAATTTAATAAATTATTGATATAGACCGACCGGGAATGGGTCAATCTCCGGAATTCCAGTTTATTTCGTAATGGAAATTGGAGCGGACTGCGAGGGTTCCCGGATGAAACCGTACCTTTTCAGGCTGTATTCCCGCGAGGTAATCCCCCGTATCCCACCTGCCGTTTCCGTTGTCGTCATAAATCATTTTGAGGGTGTAGGTGGCAGGTTCCATGTAGGGGAATTCAACCATGCCGTCCTTATCCGTGGTTTTCCATGCGACCACATTGCCCTTGTTATCCAGTACCTGGATAATCCTGGGAGCGTCCACTCCCGTCAGGTATATATTGATCCTGGCATAATGATCCCGGTGCCTGGTCTGGAGATTGACGGATACCGTATCGTGCGTGACACCGTAAATGTCTTCGAATGCGCCCGGATATATTACCAGCCTGTAGCGGCATTCTTCCTTCCATATGGTGCTGAGGCGGTATACACGCAGCCGGTCAGGATCCCTGTACAGGGACCAGGCTGCGGGCATAAACAGCGTATCTTCCATGTATTCGAACCGGATCCTGGAAGTATCCGGTTCAAGTACCGGGTGGGAGGGTTCGATGACAATGTCCCTGAAAATATCGAAGCGCTGTCCGTTCCGCACATTCAAAGCCAGGCTTATCTTTTCCGTTTCTTCCACTGCCTCTCTTCTCCTTAACCACCATGTAGGCTGTACGGGCTCCCTGTAATAGAATTCCAGGCTGTCGTTAAAAGGAACGTAATTCATAAGGCTGTCGGTTACCCTGTATCGGGCCAGGATCAACAGGCTGTCCATATTATAGATCAGGGAATCGGTCAGCCAGTAGACAAGGGTGTCTTTCATTACATATTCTTCGTAAAGGAACCAGTTTTCCGTAGGGCTGAAATTCAGGGGTTCGAGGATCACCGTGTCGGTCAGTTCCCTATTGAAAAGCAGCATCAGCTTTCTCCTGTCTTCCCTTTTATTATTGATCAGGTATTGTGGTTCGTTGTCTTCCCGGAAGGCAAGCAGATCAACCCTCATTGCATACCGGGCCAGGCCCTTGAAGGGAAGGCTGTCCTTTGTGGGCAGGAGCAGGGTATCGTTCGTCTGCAGAAGCAGGCTGTCCTTCATGCTGTAGGCGGCGGACAGGACAATTGATGTATCCAGGAAACCGATCTGTTCCTCAGGGCCGTCGTATTTAAGGCTCAGGTTCTGATCCTGGAGGGCAAATACACGGTAGGTACCCGGGCTGGCATGGTTGATCAGGAAAGCGCCGTTTTCATCTGTCTTGCCCAGGTAATCGGGGATTTCTGTGTACGGGACGGAATCTTCCAGGCTGGCGTACAGCATTACATAAACGGCTTCTTCCAGGGGTTTAAGATCAAAGGCCCCGAGTACCGTACCCGTTACCGCCAGTGAATCCAGGTAATTCCCGGTGGAAAAGACAAACGTGAAATTCTCCAGTACGTTACCCTCGTTCAGGTCCTTGACAGACTGACCGAAACCCAGGGTATAGGTTGTATTTTCAAGAAGATCCTCCTGCAGGTCGATAACCAGTGTTTTTCCCCTCATCCGGGTTTCAACCCCCTCCCTGAGCGGGGGAGAAACGACAATTTGCCTGCTGAAATTTTCCGGCCTGATGTACTCGTTAAACGTGATTTCAATCTGGCTGCCCGTAAAATTCACAGACCCGTTCAGCGGTCTTGACCTTACGACCACAGGGGGAGTTATGTCTTTGGGCCCGCCGGAAGGATTTCCCGTTTTGGCGCAATCCCAGAGGCCTGCAAACAGGAAAATAGAAATCAGGATGTGAATTATTCTCTGCAACTTTGATTAACTTTGGCGTTTTGCAAATATATTTATTTTTACCGCAAGAATGCCTGCGGTTCATTAAACGACAGGACCATGATAATCGGTGCAATCAACTGGGATATGAATCCCGAAATATTCCGGGTGGGGAACTTCGCCATTCGCTGGTACGGGCTTCTGTTCGCTTCCGGTTTTTTCTTCGGCTACCTGATCTTTCTCCGTTTCTTTAAAAAGGAAGGACTCCCGGTTGAGCTTCTCGACAAGCTTACCATCTACATGGCCCTGGGGACGGTGATCGGGGCAAGACTCGGACACTGCCTGTTTTATGAACCCCGTTATTACCTGAGCAATCCCCTTGAAATACTTATGATCTGGCACGGGGGACTTGCGAGCCATGGTGCCGGTGTTGGCATCCTGCTGGCATTGTGGCTGTTTGTAAGGAAATATAAGAAACCTTTCATATGGATCCTTGACCGCATCGTGGTGGTGGTTGCCCTTGCAGGATGTCTTATCCGTCTGGGAAACCTCATGAATTCCGAGATCTACGGGATACAGACAAGTCTTCCGTGGGGTTTCGTTTTCATCCGGAACCTGGAAGTGGTCCCCAAGCATCCCACCCAGATCTATGAGGCCCTGACCTATCTGCTTGTTTTCATCCTGTTGTTGCGGATATATAACAGGACGGGAGGCAAACCCCGCCCCGGGATCCTTTTCGGCTTGTTCCTGGTCCTTGTCTTCGGCATGCGCTTTCTGATCGAATTCATCAAGGAGGACCAGGTTTCGTTCGAAGCCGGCATGGCCCTGAACATGGGTCAGTGGCTGAGCATACCCTTTGTGCTGACGGGGATCCTGATAATTGTACTGTTTCGACGGAAGGCAGCCGGGGATGCAGAGGGGGCCGATTGAAAGAAAAACATGAATCTTGGAAGTATCCGGACGAAAACAATTTGAGCTTGATCTCCGGAAGGGTATAAAGGGAGATGTGTCATTCAGGGATTTCACCCTCGGGATCTACGCCACCGATGCAAGCATATACCAGATCCGTCCCGTTGCGCTTGTGGTTCCCCTGGATGCGAAAGACGTTGTTCATGCAGTAAAGACCGCACTGGCCCATAATGTGAGCATTCTTCCCAGGGGCGGCGGCACCAGCCTCGGAGGGCAGGCAACAGGCTCTTCTATGGTGATCGATTTCTCGAAATACATGAACCGGGTCCTGGAGATCAATGTCAGGGAAAGATGGGCAAGGGTACAACCCGGGCTCGTGCTCGACGAACTGAATTCCATCCTGTCCCGAACCGGCCTGCATTTTGCACCCGACCCGGCCACGGGCAGCCGTGCAACGATCGGAGGTATGATAGGGAACAATGCCTCGGGGACAAGAAGCATAGTTTACGGCCTTACCCGGGATCATATACTGGAAACAAAGGTCCTGCTTTCAGACGGTACAGTACATACTTTCAGGGACATCTTGGTAAATGACTACCTTGAAGGTCCCGCAGGGAAGAACGAACGGGAATACCGGCTGGTATCGGTCCTGAAAGGGATTGTTGACAGGAACCGTGACGAAATCATACGGAGATATCCGAAAACAATGCGCCGCGTACAGGGCTATAATCTTGACGCCTATGTGAATACCGGTATATGGAACCTTTCCGGTCTTATCGCCGGGAGTGAGGGCACCCTGGGGATTGTGCTTGAATCGAAGATCAATCTCGAACCCCTTCCCGGGCATAAGATCCTATGTACGGTACATTTTAAGGATATGCAGGAAGCCATCCGTTCCGTCCCCCGCATCCTCGAACATAAGCCGTCGGCCCTTGAAATCCTTGACGAAGAGGTCATTCGCAGGGCACGGGAAAACAGGAAAACGGCCCCGATGTGCGGTTTCATCAAAGGGAACCCCGGAGGCATTCTGATCGTGGAATTCTTCGGGGACACTGCGCAGGAGGTAAGGGCGAAGACTGGGGCCCTTTCCGCGGATCTTCAGGCGGCCGGGACAGGTTATCACTGGCCGGTGCTTGAGGAACCGGCCGGGCAGGCCATGGTCTGGAACGTAAGAAAAGACGGTCTGGGACTTTTGTATGGCATAAAGGGAGAACGCAAGCCCCTGGCATTCATAGAAGATGCTTCACTGCCGCTGGATGCATTGCCGGAATACGTGGACAGGGTACTGAAATTCTGCCGCAGCCGGGATGTTCCGGTGGTCATATACGCGCATGCAAGCGTGGGATTGCTACACCTCAGGCCCGTCCTGAACCTCAAGCAGCAGGCAGACATCGATCATATGAAAGCCATCGCCGAATACTCATTCGGGCTGGTACGGAAATACGGAGGCTCCGTCAGCGGGGAGCACGGGGACGGACGGGTCCGCAGCCCTTTCCTCGAGAAGTTTTTCGGTCCCCGGGTCTACGGGGCTTTCAGGGAGGTCAAGCAATTGTTCGATCCGGCCGGGATCATGAATCCCGGGGTGATTGTCGATCCCGGCCCCATGGACAGTAACCTCCGGTACGGCAGGGATTATAAGACGCCGGCATTTGCGACTCAATACCATTACCGGGATGAAGGAAGTTTTGCCGCAGCGGTGGAAATGTGCAACGGCGTGGGAGACTGCAGGCAGAACCTGAAAGGGATTATGTGTCCTTCCTACCGTGTCACCAGGGATGAGGAGCACTCCACAAGGGGACGGGCCAATGCCCTGCGCCTGGCAATGACGGGCCAGATGGGGGAGGATGCATTCACCAGCCAGGAGCTTTTCGGGATCATGGACCTGTGCATCTCGTGCAAGGGCTGTAAATCGGAATGTCCCAGCAGTGTTGACATGGCAAAGCTGAAAGGGGAGTTCCTTCAGAATTACCACAGGGAAAACGGCACAGGGCTCAGGGAGAGGCTCGTTGCGGGATCTGCCGGAATGGCGGCGAGAATGGCAGGCTGGAAGGCGCCCCTTGTCAACCGGCTCCAGAAAACCATGCTGTTCCGCAGGTCGCTTCAAAGGCTGGCGGGTATAGACAGCAGGCGTGTACTGCCTTTTTATGCAAAAAAACCATTCCGTAAATGGTTTGCCGGCCGGCCCGGCAGGAACGGGCACTATACAGGGAAGGTCGTACTTTTCGACGATACATACATGAACCATCATGAGACCAGCGTCGGGATCTCAGCCGTGGAACTGCTCGAATCGTGCGGGTATGAAGTGATCCTGGCAAAGGCAGGCTGCTGCCAGCGGCCCAGGATTTCCCACGGCTTCCTGGAGAAAGCCGGGGCAGAGGGAGAAAAAACACTACGCCGCCTGAAGGAATTCATTGACGAGGGGCTTAAAATAGTGGTTTGCGAACCCGGCTGTGCATCTGCCCTTACGGACGACCTTCCCGACCTGATCGAAGACGTGGAACTGGGCAGGCTTATCAGGGAAAATGTAATGATGATAGATGTTTTTCTTGCCCGTGAGATCGAGTCCGGCCGTATTGACAGAAAATTTTCTTCCGCCTACAGGAAGATCATGATTCATGGCCATTGCCATCAAAAATCCCTCTACGGGACCGATGCCATGAAGACCGTTCTCGAAAGGATTCCCGGGTTATCGGTCGAAGTGCTGGATACGGGATGCTGCGGGATGGCAGGCTCGTTCGGCTATGAAAAGGAACACTACGACCTTTCGTTGAAAATGGGAGAGGACCGTCTGTTCCCGGCCGTCCGCGGGAAAGAGGAAACGACGGCTGTCGTGGCCTGCGGGTTCAGCTGCCGCCACCAGATTGCACATGGCACAGGCGTGGAGGCAAGGCACTGGGTGGAAGTTTTCAATGCAGGCACTTAATTGATATCTTTGAATCCTGCGAGCGCATTGACTTCGTCGAGCTCAGCTTTGCTTCGGTTCCCCGCAGCTTGCTGTGAGGAGCTTTGGTATTTCAGACAGGAATGAAAGATACAGGCATAATCTACGGGTCTTCCTCCGGGAAAACGGAATCGGTGGCTGTCCGCATTTGCCAGCGGCTGGGAAACGACCGGGCTGCCCTCCTGGACATAGGCGAGACCCGGTGTGAAGAAATGATGAATTACAGGAACCTTATCCTTGGGATCCCCACATGGGGCATCGGGAGGTTGCAGGAAGACTGGGATGCCGCGCTGCCGGTTGTGGAAAAGCTGGATCTGAAAGGCAGAACGGTCGCATTATTCGGGTTGGGGGACCAGGAATCCTATCCCGACACTTTCGCCGACGCACTGGGCAAGCTTTATGACGTGATCAGCCGCAGCGGCTGCAGGATAACAGGCGGATGGCGCAGATCGGGATATGATTTCGAAGCATCCATGGCCCTGAGAGGGGATGGTTTCGTGGGGCTGGTGATCGACGAGGAAAACCAGGCAGAGCTTACCGACCTGAGGATTGTGGATTGGCTGGAGCGGCTCGAGCTGGGCTGAACAAACGGGAAATTTATCTAAATGGCCGGTATGAGTTTAATTTGCAGGAATTTCGATACCTGATCCAGATATTTCAGAATGCAAGGCAACGTATTATTCGCATTCGGACTGACATTGTTTGCCGGTCTTTCAACAGGCATAGGAAGTACCATGGCTTTTTTCACGAAAACCACCAATACCCGGTTTCTGAGTGCATCGCTTGGATTTTCGGCAGGGGTGATGATATACGTTTCCTTTGTCGAAATCCTCGGGAAGGCATTTGAGCTCTTCCGGGACAATTTCGGGCTCACTCGTGGAAGCTGGTATGCGGTATTGTCGTTTTTCGGGGGGATACTGGTTATAGGAAGCATAGACACAATTGTGCCTGCCTTTCAGAACCCGCATGAGATCAGGCGGGTCGAAGACATTCAACTGCGGGGGGACAAGAGCAGGAAAAGCGGCCTGATGAGGGTAGGGCTGTTGATTGCCGTTGCCATTTCAATGCACAATCTTCCCGAGGGACTGGCGACTTTTGCGGCAGGGATGAACGATGCAAGCATCGCCATACCCATTGCCATTGCCATTGCGATACACAATATCCCGGAAGGGATCGCGGTATCCGTACCCATCTATTATGCCACCGGGAACAAGCGCAAGGCTTTCTTCCTTTCTTTTCTGTCCGGCCTTGCCGAGCCTGTCGGAGGCGTTCTGGGATACCTGTTCCTGGCAACCCTGTTCAACGAATCCATGCTCGGGGTCCTGTTCGGTGCGGTGGCCGGCATCATGATATTCATTTCCGTGGACGAACTGCTTCCAACAGCCAGGGAATACGGGTACCATCATCTTTCGATATACGGCCTGATAGCCGGGATGGCGGTGATGGCCCTCAGCCTGCTGTTGTTTATTTAAGCTTATCAAAAATGAAAGAGGTCCCTCATCATCATTCGAACCCGGGCATCAGTGAAAAAAACCTTCTGGCTGCGGTCTTTATGAATTTTGCCATCACTGCCGCGGAAATTGCCGGGGGGATCATATCAGGCAGCCTTGCGCTGCTTTCCGATGCCGTACATAACCTGGGAGACGGACTTGCGGTTATGCTGGCCTACGTCGCCCACAGGATCAGCAAACGTAAATCGAATGCCCGCAAGACTTTCGGTTACAAGCGCGTGGAGATCCTGGCGGCTTTCCTGAATTCGGTGATCCTCGCCGCCATTTGCATATTCCTGGTATATGAGGCCATTGAACGGTTCCGGAATCCCGCTCCCGTCAAGGGGGCCGTTATGTTTTTCGTGGCTGCCGTAGGACTTGCGGCCAACCTCATTGCGGTGGTGCTCCTTCGGCCGGATTCGAGGAAGAACATCAACATCAAAGCGGCATACCTGCATCTTCTCGGGGATACGCTTTCTTCCCTTGTGGTCATTGCAGGGGGGATACTGATCTGGAAATTCGGTATCTACTGGATCGATCCCTTCATCACGATATTGATCAGCCTGTATATCCTGCGGGAAACCTACCTCCTTCTGAAAGACTCATTCGATATCCTGATGCAGTCCTCTCCAAGGGAACTTGACCTGGAAGCCATCAAAAAGGAAGTTGAAAAAATTGACGGGATAAGCAATATACACCATGTACATGCGTGGAGCCTGAACGACCGGCAGATCCATTTCGAAGGGCATATAGACCTCTCGGAAGATATCCCCGTCAGCAAGACGGATGCATTGCGCCGCCAGGTCAGCCGGATGCTTCATGAAAAATTTCTTGTGGAGCATGTCACGCTGCAAATGGAATTCGGGTGCTGTGATGAAACCGGGATGATCAACAAGAGCTGAAACAAAAGGCATGCCTTGATTGTTTGAATATGGGTTCTCCCATCCCGAATGGAGCGGGGACCCGGATCGTGGATATGAATGATGGAGACGATACTGAACCTTGTAACGGAATTCCTGGGGGCCCTGGCGGCCCTTACCCTGGAAATGGCTCCCTACCTCCTTCTGGGATTCCTGTTCGCCGGCATTCTGTATGTCTGGTTTCCCAGGAATAAGGTATACAAATACCTGGGCAGGCCCAATTCAGCCTCCGTTGTCAATGCCGCCCTTATCGGTATACCGCTGCCGCTGTGTTCCTGCGGCGTGATCCCCACGGGCATCTCTTTTTTCAACAGCGGGGCCTCTAAGGGTTCGTCGGTTTCCTTCCTGATATCCACCCCGCAGACGGGACTCGACAGCATCATGGTCACCTATTCGCTTCTCGGGCTTCCCATGGCCATCATCAGGCCCGTTATCGCATTGTTCACCGGGATTTTCGGGGGATTCATAACCAACCGTTTCGGAAAGACCCGTGAAGCGGGGAAAAATGAAACAAAGAACAGGGGTGACAATAACGACGATGCCGACCGGAGCCTTGCAGGAATGCTGAAATATGCCTTCGTTGAATTCCTGGAAGACATTGCAAAATGGCTTGTGATCGGGCTGCTGCTGGCCGCACTGATCGATGTGCTGGTGCCCGAAAGCTTTTTCACCGCTTACCTGGGCAATGAATACCTCGAGATGCTCCTCATCCTGATCGTGGCCGTTCCGCTTTACGTATGTGCCACCGGCTCGGTACCCATCGCGGCCATACTCATGCTGAAGGGATTGTCGCCCGGGGCGGCCATCGTCTTTTTGATGGCCGGACCGGCAACCAATGCCGCAACCATGACAGTGATAGGAAATGTACTCGGAAGAAGGACCCTGATCCTGTACCTGCTGTCCATCATCGCCGGCGCCTTTTTCTTCGGGGCCATAGTGAATGGTTTCATGCCGGGAGACTGGTTCCTGAGTCCCCTTTCAGACATTCAGTCCGGCAGGCATGTGCACGGGATCCTGCCCGGGTGGCTGCAGACAGCATCGGGACTTTTGCTCGCCGGCCTGATACTGCACGCTTTATACCGGAAATACCTGTCCGGGTTTTTCGGAAGACACAGAAGAACGGAAAACGTGGAATTTAAAATCCATCCAGCTATGAGAAATATTGAAATTATCGTAAAAGGCATGACCTGTAGCCATTGCAAGGCAACGGTGGAAAATAACGTCCGTGAGATCGTGGGCGTGGAAAGCGTGAATGCGGACCTGGCATCCGGGAAAGTATCCATGAGCGGGGAAAACATTGATCTGGCCAGGATCAGGGAAACCATTGAAAGACTGGGATACGAATACAAAGGCCAGGCCTGATTACCCTGAATTTTATTTCCATATTTATATAAATTTATATAAAAAAAGAAATATAAATTGATTTAGTTTCATTTATTATATACTTTTATATTCAAAATGGAAAAAATGTGGCTTGAATTCAGAAAGCAGCTGGAGCCTTTCAAAGTCTTTTCAATAAGGGACATCAGGAAAATGTTTCCCGGCATGAACCGGATGAATCTGGTCAGGTGGCAGGAAAAAGGTTATCTGCTGAAGATCAGGAACGGTTGGTATTGCTTTTCCGGTAACAAAACCGGGGAAAACATACCCTGGCTTGCCGCAAACCTGATCTATCAGCCTTCCTATATCAGCCTGCATACGGCTTTATCCCATTACAATCTTATCCCGGAAGGAGTTTATTCAACCACTTCCATTACCACCAGAAAAACAAACGGGTTTGAGACATTGATAGGGAACTTCTCGTATCACTCGGTAAAAGAATCAATTTATGGTTTTGGTCATACATTAATGGATTTTACAACTGCAGCATTTGATGATCCGGCCCGAACACGCAAAATTTTAATTGCCGAGCCGGAAAAGGCCATCCTGGATTTTTTTTATATCGGTACTCAGTACAAAGCCCGCAGTGATATGGAAAACCTCAGGTTCGATCATAATGTACTGGCCGGGCTCGACAGGGCAAAGTTTTATAATTACCTCGATCGATTCAGCAACAGGGCCCTGAACGACAGAATTCTAAGCATGATGACAGTCTATTCATTGATCTGATGTAAATGCTGGATATACAAGAAATACAGAAATATTTTCCACCGCAGCTCCGGGGCAATCCCCAGTATCATGAATACATGGTAAAAGAGTTGATCCACTACAGGATGCTGGATGCGATTTTCAATTCAAAATGGTCTGAAAAACTGAGTTTTATCGGCGGAACCAACCTTCGGATTATTCATAAGATCAACAGGTTTAGCGAAGATCTGGATTTTGACTGTTTTCATTTGAGTAAAGAAGAGTTCAGTGATCTGACCGGTATAGTAGTGGCAAGATTACATGCCGAAGGTTTCGCTGTAAAAGCGGAGGACAGGAGTACCGATTCGAAACTGAATGCGTTCAGAAGAATAATTTCTTTCCCCGGGCTGTTGTTTGATCTTAAATTAACAGGACATAAAGAAAAAAAGTGCCATATAAAAATTGAGGCAGAACCCCATTATTTTAAATATACCCCGGACAAGATCATCATTCAGAAGTTCAATATCATGACACAGATCAGTACGACCCCGGTTGATATCCTGCTTTCGATGAAAATTGCGGCCATGCTTGACAGGTTGAAGGGACGGGACTTCTATGATGTCATGTATCTCCGGGGCAAAACCATGCCAAACATTGAATATCTGAAGGAGAAATTGCAGATCGGTTCCGTTGAGGATCTTAAAAAAAGGATTTTGGAAGTATGCAACACAGTGGATTTTCAGATGAAGTCACTTGATTTTAAGAATTTGGTATACCCTGCGGAGGAAATTGAAAAGGTGAAACTTTTTCCCGAATACATCAGGCAGAACTTGTAGCCTAATTTGTTAACTTTGGGGTCCGTTGTTGCGAATTGTATTTTAAAAGCCAGTGGAAATGTACAAGGTAGTTTTATTGCGTCACGGCGAAAGCGCCTGGAACAAGGAGAACAGGTTTACCGGGTGGACCGATGTGGATCTGACCGAACAGGGGATAGAGGAAGCCAGAAATGCAGGGCGTATCCTGAAGGAGGAAGGATATGATTTTGACATAGCCTATACTTCCGTTCTGAAGCGGGCCCTCCGGACGCTCTGGCTCTGCCTCGAGGAAATGGACCGTCTCTGGATACCCGTAGAAAAGAACTGGCGCCTGAACGAGCGGCATTACGGCGCCCTGCAGGGGCTCAACAAGGCCGAAACCGCCGAAAAGCACGGCGAGGAGCAGGTGCTTCTCTGGAGAAGGAGCTATGATGTTCCCCCTCCGGCACTGGAGAAGACAGACGAGCGTTACCCCGGAAATAACCCGGCATACAGGGATGTGGACGAGGCGGACATTCCGACCACGGAATCCCTGAAGCTGACCGTTGACCGTTTCCTGCCCTTCTGGTTCGACACTATTGCTCCGGCCATAAAGAGCGGGAAAAAGGTACTGGTCTCCGCTCACGGCAACAGCCTGAGAGCGCTGGTAAAATACCTCGACGACATGAGCGAGGAAGAGGTCATCAAGCTGAACATTCCGACCGGTGTCCCCCTGGTCTATGAGCTTGACGGGGATCTCAGGCCCATAAGGCATTATTACCTGGGAGATCCCGGGGAGATCGCGGCCAAGGCCGCCGCCGTCGCCGCCCAGGCGAAGAAAAAATAATAGTCTGCCTGGCCGGATAATGACGGAAGCCGGGATAAGCAGGCTGAATACCTTCTGTCCCGGTCAATTTTTATAAGGAAATACAAGTTATGTCTGAGAAGTATACGATTTATATCAAGCATATGGTTTGCCCGCGATGCATCAGGGCAGTGCGGGAATCAGCGGAAGGACTCGGGCTGGATGTCGAATCGGTCAGTCTGGGGGAACTCATACTCGGTGCCGGACCGGATACTGAAACATTTGAGAAACTGAGACAGACTCTTGACAGGGAGGGATTTGAGATCATCAGCGATCATAAGAGCCGGACCGTAAACCGGATAAAGACCGAGATCATCAACGTCATTCACCACGGGGAGGAGATTCCCCCGCATATGGTTTTTTCCACCTACCTGGCCCGGAAGATCGGGGCCGATTATTCAAGTCTCAGCACGCTTTTCTCATCGGTCGAAGGCATTACGATCGAAAAATACATTATCCTTCAGAAGATCGAGAAAATAAAGGAAATGATCGTATATGACGAGTTGACATTCAGCGAGATAGCTTACAGGCTGGGATACAGCAGTTCTCAACATCTCAGCACCCAGTTTAAAAAAGTAACGGGCCTGAGCCCTTCCCATTTCAAAAAAATCAAAAGCATCAAGCGAATCCCGATTGATCGTTTGGGGGAATGATGCCGATTATCTGCCATTCAAGGACCTGGCGGTCATACCGGATGATATGTAAATAACACCTGACAGGGGATGCCTGCCGGCAATAATTTTGTACAATTATTCGAAAATTCTATAAAATCTCTTTCATTATTCTCCCTTTCTTTGCAGGGTAAATATTTTTGCCTCCCAATGCTTTATAAACTTATACATGTTTTTTTCTCGCTGGTATTGGTTATCAGTACCACGGGAGTGACCATTGATAAGCATTACTGCGGGGACAACCTGGTTTCGTACAGCCTGTTCGGCAAGGCGAAAACCTGCAGCGACATGGATGAGAGCTGCTGTCACGAGCAGACCGACACCTATAAACTCGCCGTCGACTACACTGCCCCGGTCTTTAACCTGACTTCTGATCAGGATTACCATGTGATACCCCTGACGACAACAATTTACGCTTTGACCATTCGGGACGGTTTCTGTGTTCCGGAACAGCATGGACTTGGTCCCCCGTCAAACCCCCATACGAACCTGCCTTCCCTGCAGACCTATCGTTTGTGATCTTCCGTTGAACAGACAGCAGCCGTTGTGTCCACTTGCACGACGGATACCTCTGTTTCCCAGGTTGTTCAATAAGATCATAAACTTTTCAGTATGTTAAACAGAATCATTCGTTTTTTCCTTGAAAACAGGCTGGTGACCTTCATCGTCCTGATAGGGTTCATTGCATGGGGATTGGTCACCGCACCCTTCGGCTGGGATCTGGGCGTGCTGCCCCGGGACCCGGTTCCCGTGGACGCCATCCCGGACATCGGGGAAAACCAGCAAATCGTATACACCGAATGGCCCGGAAGATCCCCCCAGGACATCGAGGACCAGATCTCCTATCCCCTTACCACCTCGCTGCTCGGAATCCCCGGGGTGAAAACCATCCGCAGCAATTCCATCTTCGGGCTGTCCAGCATCTACGTGATTTTCAATGACAATGTGGATTTCTACTGGAGCAGGACCAGGATCCTGGAAAAGCTCAACTCACTCCCTGCAGGGACACTTCCGGAAGGTGCCACTCCCGCGCTTGGTCCGGATGCGACCGCCCTGGGACAGATTTACTGGTATACCCTGGAGGGGAGGGATAAAGAAGGGAATCCTTCGGGCGGATGGGACCCGCAGGAATTGCGTACCATCCAGGATTTTTATGTGAGGTATTCCCTGACTTCCGCGGAAGGGGTATCCGAGGTGGCCTCCATCGGGGGATTTATCAAGGAATACCAGGTCGATATCGACCCGGATGCAATGAAGGCCCACGGGGTGAACGTCGCCCAGATCATGGCGGCGGTAAAAAACAGCAACCTTGATATCGGAGCCAGGACGATAGAATTCAACCGGGCGGAATACCTGGTCAGGGCGCTGGGATATATAAAAAGCATTGAAGACCTCGAAGAAAGCGTGGTCGCCGTGAACGATAACGTGCCGATCATGCTCAGGGATGTCGCCCACGTCAATTATGGCCCTGCAACAAGGAGAGGGGGCCTCGACAAAGGCGGGGCCGAAGCCGTGGGAGGGGTCGTTGTAGCCAGGTACGGAGCCAACCCGATGGATGTGATCCGGAACGTCAAGGATAAAATTGCAGAAATCGCCCCCGGCCTTCCCTCAAAAACCCTGGACGACGGCTCGGTTTCGAAGGTCACCATCGTACCGTTTTACGATCGTACGGGCCTGATCAAGGAGACCCTGGGTACCCTTGAAGAAGCCCTGACCCTGGAGATCCTGATCAGCATCATTGTGGTGATCGTGCTGGTGGTGAACCTGAGAGCCTCCTTTCTGATTTCCAGCCTGCTGCCAATAGGGGTACTGATGACCTTTATCGTCATGAGGAATTTCGGGGTGGATGCGAACATCGTGGCCCTTTCCGGCATTGCCATCGCCATCGGCGTAATGGCGGATGTGGGGATCGTATTCACTGAAAACATAGTCCGGCATCTTGAGATGCCCGAGAACCGTGATGCCCGGGGGAAACGCTTGCTTACCGTGATCTATGACGCCACCGTCGAGGTGGCCGGAGCGGTACTCACGGCGCTGACCACAACCATTTTAAGTTTCCTGCCGGTATTTGCCATGCAGGCTGCAGAAGGAAAACTGTTCAAGCCGCTGGCATTCACGAAGACTTTTGCCATGGTATCGGGACTGGTGATCGGGCTGATTATCATTCCCACATTGGCGAATATCTTGTTTGCCTTGCGGAACCGGAAAATCAGTACAAGAAGAATCTGGAGCATCATCCTTATAGCCATCGGTCTGGTGGCGGGGGTCATTGACCGCTCGATCATACCTTTTGCCCTGGTTGCCGTCGGAATGAATAACCTGCTGGAAGACAGGTGGCCGGAGAATAAAAGGCATTTTGTGAAATACATTAACATCGCGGTTGCACTTCTGGTGGTCCTTTTCTACCTGACCGGGATCTGGATGCCGCTCGGGGCTCAAAACAGCTTGACAGCCAATTTATTGTTCGTAATATCCATTATTACCATCGTACTGGGTTCCCTGATGCTCATCGTAAGATATTACCGGAGCATCCTGAGGTGGTCCCTGGCAAATAAATGGAAATTCCTGGCCATACCCATCGTATTTATCCTTTTCGGCATTGTCAGCTGGCAGGGAGTAGACCGCATGTTCGGTTTCATGCCGCATTTCATTAAGGAAACCGGGGCATGGAAATCGGTCGCCCGGGTTATGCCGGGAGTAGGAAAGGAATTCATGCCGGCCCTGGATGAGGGCTCTTTCCTGCTTATGCCGACAACCATGCCGCATTCGGGGGTCCAGGAGAACATAGATGTAATACGCATGCTGGACCAGAAGGTGAATTCAATCCCGGAAGTCGAATCGGTAGTCGGGAAATGGGGAAGGGTGAATTCAGCCCTGGATCCGGCGCCGATCTCTATGTTCGAAAATATCATCAATTACAAACCGGAATACATACTCGATGAAGACGGGCACAGGATGCGGTTCCGTGTAGACAGGGACGAATCTTATGTGTTAAAGGACGGGGGCCGCTATAATCCCGTAACTGACGGTTTCCGGCTTATTGACCGGGATAATCTGATAGAGGATAAAAAGGGAGAATATTTCAGGCAGTGGAGAGACAACATTGCCTCGCCCGATGACATCTGGGATCAGATCGTGAAGGAAGCGAATATTCCGGGATTGACGTCGGCACCAAAGCTACAGCCCATACAGACCCGCCTGATCATGCTGCAAACCGGGATGAGGGCCCCAATGGGCATAAAGGTTTTCGGACCTGATCTCCAGACCATCGAAAAAACAGGCTTCGAGCTGGAAAGGAACCTTAAACAGGTCGAAGGCATCGAACCAAGATCGGTTTTTGCAGACCGGGTGGTCGGCAAGCCTTACATGGAATTGAAGATCAACAGGGGGGCCACGTCCAGGTACGGTCTGAGCATCAAAGACCTTCAGACTGCCATCAGCGGCACGGTCGGTGGCATGCAACTAAGCACGACCGTCGAAGGCCGGGAAAGATTTCCGGTGCGTGTTAGGTATGCACGTGAATTCCGTGACAACCCCGAGGATCTTAAAAAGATCCTTATTCCAACCCCTGCCGGAGCCCAGGTGCCCCTGGGGGAACTGGCGGAGGTAACCTACCTGAGGGGGCCACAGATGATCAAGAGTGAGAATACCTTTCTCGTGGGTTATGTCATTTTCGATAAAAAACCGGATTATGCCGAAGTGGACGTCGTTGAAAATGCCCGCAAGTTCATTGATGAAAAGATAGAAAGCGGGGAACTGGTAATTCCTCCCGGGGTAAGCTTCGTGTTCACCGGTAATTACGAAAATCAGATACGGGCGACCAAACGCCTGATGCTGGTGGTACCGCTCTCCCTTATCCTGATCTTTCTTATCCTGTATTTCCAGTTTCGGTCTGTTGTCACCTCCTCCATGATATTCACGGGAATTTTTGTGGCCTTCTCGGGGGGATTCCTGATGATGTGGTTTTACGGGCAGCACTGGTTCATGAATTTTTCGGTAGGGGGGATCAACATACGCGATATGTTCGACATGCACCCGATCAACCTGAGTGTTGCCGTCTGGGTGGGTTTTGTGGCATTGTTCGGGATCGCCACCGATAACGGGGTGATAATAGGCACCTACCTGCAACAGGTTTTCGGGAGGAACAAGCCCAGGACCAGGGAAGAGGTCAGGAAATCGGTACTGGAAGCGGGTTCGATCAGGGTGCGCCCGGCCATGATGACTGCCGCTGCCGCGATAATCGCCCTGATCCCGGTACTTACTTCAACCGGCAAGGGATCGGATATTATGGTTCCCATGGCCATCCCTTCGTTCGGCGGGATGATATTCCAGGTGCTGACCATTTTTGTCGTTCCCGTACTTTACAGTATGTGGCAGGAGAATAAAATAACCAGGAAACCTGTAGAAACATCTAAAACGGAATACAATGAAGACCAGTAAATTCATATTCGTTCTGCTTATTTCCTTCATTTCATTCAGCGCAGCATCGCAGGATTACCTCGACACTTACCTGGAAAGGTCGGCCATGAACAATGCTGCGCTTAAGGTGAAATTCAACGAATATCTTGCCGCCCTGGAAAACATCCCGCAGGTCAAAGCCCTGCCGGACCCGAAAGTGATGTTCGGCTATTTCATCAGGCCGGTTGAAACCCGGATGGGCCCTCAGGAATTCAAATTCTCCGCAAGCCAGATGTTTCCCTGGTTCGGGATGCTGGGAGACAGGGCGGATGCCGCAACCCGGATGGCGGAGGCGAAATACGAAGCCTTCGAAGAAGCAAAATCAAGCCTGTTTAACGATATCCGGGATGCTTATTACAATCTGTATGTTACGCAGCAGGCCATCCGCATTACCGGGGAAAACCTGGAAATCCTGAATACATTCCGGAACCTGGTGCTTGTCAAGATTGAAACGGGCCTGGTATCGGCGGTGGATAACTACAGGTTGGAGATAGAGATCGGGGACCTGGAGAACCAGCTGGCCCTGCTTAAAGATAATATGGGTGTCCAGACAACCAGGTTCAACAATCTGCTTAACAGCGAAACCGATGAAACCGTTGAATTGCCCGATGTCCTCCGGCTTACTGCATTGCCCGGGGATAAAGATGCACTTCTCGACAGTATCCGGGCAGGGAACCACCGGCTGCTGAGCCTGGATCGCCAGATTGAATCCCTGAAGTCCGGACAGGAGGCGGCAAGGAAGTCCGGGCTGCCCGGATTTTCAATAGGGTTCGAATACATGGTGACCGGGAAGGGAGAGAACAACCTGGCAGGGAAGGATGCCTTTGTTTTTCCAACCGTCGGGATTTCAATACCTCTCTACCGGGAAAAATACCGGGCCAAGGTTGGGGAGGCCATCTACATGGAAGCGGCCAGGCAGGAAGAAAAAATTGACAAAACCAACCTGCTTGAAACCCTGTTCGAAGGTGCCTGGCGCGATCTCAGGGATGCCGAAAGGCGAATAAAGCTTAACCGGGAACAATCCGACCTGGCGAGGAAATCCGTGGATCTGCTCCAGGTTGATTATGCGGCAAACAGCGCAAATTTCGAAGAAGTGCTCCGGATGGAACGGCAGGTGCTCAAATACGCCCTTGAAACAGAAAAAGCGAGGGCCGATCATGAGGCAGCCACCTCCTTCATTATGTATTTAACGGGTAAATAATTTAAAACATGATATCATGAAAACATGGTTCACAAAAATCAGACAGAATCTCGGATGGATCGCAGGCGGCCTGATCGTCGGATTGCTGGCCGGGGGCGTGTTATTCCATTCCGGTGATAAAAGTTCCGGGGAAACCGTTGCAGAACACGAGCACAGTGAGGCGGAAGCCACGATCTGGACCTGCTCCATGCACCCGCAGATCAGGGAGGACAAGCCCGGGAATTGCCCCATCTGCGGGATGGAGCTGATCCCTTTATCCACTCTCGAGAGCGAATCCGGCGAATTCAATCCTGACGAAATTTCGATGACCGAGGCGTCAGCCAGCCTGGCGGACATACAAACCCTGCGGATCACCAAGGGGACACCGGTCCGCGATCTGTTCCTGCAGGGCAAGGTTGAACCGGACGAACGGAACATTGCCGAACTGACCGCCCGGTTTGGGGGCCGGATCGAAAAACTCCTTGTAAATTATACGGGACAGAATGTGACCAGGGGCCAGAAACTGGCCACGATCTATTCTCCCGGCCTGGTGGCAGCGCAGAAGGAGCTGCTGGAAGCGGAAGCAACCCGCGAAACCAGGCCTGCCCTTTATTCAGCGGCAAAGACAAAACTTAAGCTCTGGGACCTGAGCGATGAACAGATCTCAGACATCGAAAGGAAAGGGGAACCGCGTTTGTATTTTGACGTGCTTTCGCCCATATCGGGGACCGTAATGATGCGTCACGTGGCCCTGGGCGATTACGTAAAGGAGGGGAGTGCATTGTTCCAGGTTATAGATCTGACAAAGATCTGGATCATGCTTGACGCTTACGAGAGCGACCTGCCGTGGATAAAACAGGGAAACCAAGCCGTTTTCTCCGTTCAGTCGCTGCCGGGAGAAGTATTCAGCGGGAAGGTTTCATACATCGATCCTTTTATTAACAATAAAACCCGTGTCTCGAAGGTAAGGATAGAAATGGATAACCCGGGACTCCGGCTTAAACCGGGCATGTTCGTGAACGGCAGGCTGCATTCGACCATTGCCGGCGGAGCGGATAAGATAATGATCCCCAAATCGGCCGTATTATGGACGGGTGAAAGGGCGGTGATCTACGTTAAGATTCCGGATCGTCCGTCTCCGACCTTCCTGTATCGCGAAATCGTTCTGGGACCGGAAGCCGGTGACTTTTACGTGGTAAGCGAGGGTCTGGCAGAAGGAGAGGAAATCGCCGTCAACGGGGTGTTCAGGATCGATGCGGCGGCGCAGCTCGCGGGACTCCCGAGTATGATGAACCCTGAGGGTGGCACCGCGTCGACGGGTCACATGAACATGGACATGGGTTCAGGGAACGGCTCTTCCTCCGGTCAGGATATGGAGCGGAGTACCGGAGAAAGTCCGGGAACCCCGGAAGCCGGCGGAGCAGAAACCGGGGAATCCGGAGCGGCCGAAACCGTTGTGAGCAATGAATTCAGGGAGGAGCTTCAGAGTGTATACGATGCCTATCTCACTATGAAAGATGCCTTCGTGGCCTCCGATGAGGAAGAGGTATTGAAGAATGCCGGAAATGTAAAATCAGCGCTGGAGTCCGTCGATATGGAGCTCTTAAAAGGGAACGCCCATATGCAGTGGATGACTCAACTGGGTGCACTCGCCCCGGCAATGGATAAAATCCTGGCCGGAAAGGATATTGAAGGACAGCGGGCTGCCTTTGCGGCCTTCAATTCGGCCTTTTACAACACCCTGAAAACCTTCGGTCTTGAGAAAGGAACGGTCTATTACCAGTACTGTCCAATGGCCATCGGTGAAAAAGGAGCCTACTGGTTTAGCAGCATTAAGGAGATCCGGAATCCCTATTTCGGGGAAGCCATGATGGGATGCGGTGAGACAAGGGAAACACTCGAATTCTAAATGGAAAAATTATGAACATCAAATCCATAATTGTGTAAAGGAATGACTGTTAATGTATTGTAACTTTGGTGTTGAGAAATAACTATTGTCAGATCAAATGTTTTTAAAGGTTTTTATTATATCGGCATTTATCGTGGCTTTCTCCATGCTGGCATTTGGCGTGAAGTTATTGTTTAACCGCAATGCGGAATTCACGATACACGGCTGTTCGCTGGAAGGCGGTGATCCGGATGAGGACGGGGGCTGTGCAAAATGTCAATTGCAGGATCTGGCAGACTGTCCGGAAAATAAAATCAACAAACTTGTTAAAACATGAAATTAATCAAAGCATATATCAGGCAAAGAAAAACGGACGAAGTTTACAAGGCTCTGAACGAAGCAGGATTCTGTTGCATGACTTTTGTTGAATGCCAGGGGACAGGGCAGTATTCAGATCGTGAGAATATCCATATTAGTGATAAGTTTCCGATTACCGGGTCCTATAAGGTTGTTAAACTTGAGATCGTGATTGCAGATGAGCATGCCGATAAGGTTATAGCGGTGATCCGAAGAAGTGCTGTAACAGGTTATGAGGGAGATGGGATAATCGTTCAGTCTCCGGTTGACGAGGTTTATAAAGTGAGAACAAACGAAAAAGGTCTTCTGGCAATATGAATTCTTACCACGATAAGTTGGAAAATCACTGCCACGGCCTGAATTCTGCAATTGTACATTATTATGAACAAGAACAGCCATAGAGATCCGGTCTGCGGAATGGAGATTGAAGACGAGCAATACCGGTTCGAGCATGAAGGCACGACCTTTTACTTTTGTTCGCAGGGCTGCCTGGATAAATTTAAAAGTTCACCGAATGAGTTCACCCCGGGATACGGATATGATCTGGTTATCATAGGCGGAGGGCCGGCAGGTTTAACATCTGCCGTTTATGCATCCCTGTCAAGAATCAATACTTTTTTAATTACCAGTGAAATCGGGGGCCAGGCGATAGACAGTTCGAAAATCAAGAACTATATGGGGTATGATTTCATTACAGGGAGAGAACTGATAGATAAATTCCAGGATCAGTTCCTGAATGAACATTACCTGGCACACAAAATAGACAAGGTGATCAAAATTGAAAAACATCACGGGGAGTTTGAAATCTTTACCAAAGGAAAGGACAGGATTACCTCAAAGGCAATTATCATTGCCACAGGCATGAAAAAGAGGAAGCTTGGAATACCGGGGGAGGACCGGCTGCAGCGCAAGGGAATATCTTACAGTTCGGTGCACGATGTTGGCTTGTTTAAAGGATTGGATGTGGTGGTTATCGGAGGAGGGAATTCGGGACTTCAGACAGCGGAGGAATTATTGAAAATCGGTTGCACGGTTACCATAGTCACCCAGGGTAAAATGCTGGCTGATCCTGAAAATATCGAGAGACTCGCAAACAACGACAATATCAGGATTTTGGAAGGCAACGATGTACTGGAAATTCTTGGCAGGGAGAAAGTCGAAGGCATTGTTATTCAATCTGAAGAGAGTCTTAAAACCAGAGAAATACCATGCAAGGCAGTCTTCATTCAGGTCGGATTTGTTCCAAATACGGAATTCTGCGGGAACCTTCTTGAATTGAACAGGGAAGGAGAGGTTGTAATAGATAAGGACTGCTCAACGAATGTTGAAGGCATTTTCGCATGTGGGGACGTCACAAATGTTACGGGAAAGCGCATCATTATTGCTTCAGGCGAAGGCGCCAAGGCAGTCCTGAGCGCAAAGAAATATATCAATGATGCCGTCAAAAAGATGTTAAGGGCCGGTTAAATCTGCTGAATACAGACTTCTACAGTTCTGTCTTGTATTAATTTTATCTCATTTTTAATAAAACAACAACTATGGAATACCGACTGATTTTTACGATAATGCTTGCCATCTCCGCTTTGCAGTTCGGATGTAACCGACGGGCGGACTACGACGGGACTGCAGGGTACGGAACTGCCTGGGCCCCCGGATCATTCAGCTCAAACGGGGAACGCATTTATTATACGGCCACGAGTGAAAGCGGATCCGGAATATCCTATACCGGTGGCCCTGAAATGGGGATGATGATGATGGGAGGCCAGCTGGCATGTGTTTCGTGCCACGGTACCGACGCCAGTGGTGGCCGCCATATGATGCATATGTTTTACATGGATTCACCGGACATACGCTGGTCCGCCCTGGCCAACCACCACCACGAGGAAGAAGAAGGGGAAGAAGCCGGGCATGAGGCCGAACACAACCATGAAGAGTACACTCTCGAGGACTTCAAGAATGCCGTTGAGAACGGGAAACATCCCGACGGGGAAACGCTCGACAGGGACATGCCCCGGTGGCGGATGAGCGATGCCGACCTTATAGATTTGATGAATTATCTCAAGTCGTTTGACTGAACCTGTACCGAACGAAAGAAAATACAGATTGATTATTAAACAGAAGGATTATGAAAAGAATGAATTATTCAGTTTTTACCGCCCTGCTCCTGGCCGCAACGGCCTTAAATGTTTCGGGCCAGGATGAGGAGAACGGGGGAATGGCCGATATGTTCGTCCATCCCTTTCTTGCCCATATGGCACTGCCTGACAGACCCGGAGAGGTGAGCATGCGCGTTACACCCTTTCAGCAAAGGGTGGATTCCCTGGCCGACAGGGACATAGCCCTGCATCTTGAAGCAGGTCTGCTGCCCAACCTGGGATTACATGTCCGCACTGACGGGATCAAATCCTCCGGCTATTCCGAGGTGATGCTGATGTACAGTCCCCTGCATGATGCCTCGCTCCGCAACGGGCTTAGCATATTCGGACAGATCAGCATTCCGACCGGACCCGGACCGGGATCCAACGAACTTAAATATCTTTTCGGGGTGTCGGGCCGGCTCACCGTACCGGACATCATGGTCATGGATGCCAATACACACATCAACCTGGCCGATAAGATGGCCGAATACGAGGGTTCATTTATTTTCAGGGCATCGGAAATGCTGTATCCCGAACTGGAACTCAGGGGGGAAATCACACAGGATGGAACAAGCCTTTATTCACTGCTTGGGCTTAAATTCAGGATAGCCGACGAAACTGCCCTGGGTGTGGGTGTCCAGGTTCCGGTAACCGAAGAAAGGGAGTACGATACACAGGCTCTGTTCACCCTTGGGGTGGCTTTTTGATCATTGTTCCCTAAAATCAATATAACATGAAATACTATTTGGATAAAACAGTTAAGGACAGCTTTGACGAGGCTGTCCGGAAGGTAAAAAAAGCTCTGCAGGATGAAGGTTTTGGTGTATTAAGCGAGATAGACATACATGAAAAGCTGAAGGAAAAGCTGGATGTGGATTTCCGTCAGTATAAAATCCTCGGCGCATGCAACCCTCCATATGCACATAAAGCACTTTTACTTGAGGATAAGATAGGGACTATGCTTCCCTGTAACGTGATTGTCCAGGAAACCAAAGCAGGGGCAACCGAGGTTGCCGCAGTAAACCCTGTTGCGTCAATGATTTCCATAACGAATCCGGACCTGGCCGTAATTGCAGATGACATTAAGAAAAAACTTCAGAAAGTAATTGATTCACTGGCATAATCAGAAGAATCATAATGGAAGGTCCTCAAGATACCTTTTGCCCGTTGAAATGCGATTGTACTGGCAAATCAGGCAGGATTGAAAGCAAATTCATTGTCGTGAGAAATAATTTTATTCTAACGCCGGGAATTATATAAAACATACCCATAATTATATAAGGCAATGACTACTAAGACTTTGTAATTTTAGAGAACAAAATAAACGAACTTGAATTTCAGGATATTTAAATCTAAAAATCAAAGATCATGAAATGGAAAAAAAGTCATAGTAATATTAAGGATACCGGGATATCTCATTCCGGATCCGGCGAAAGTGAAGAAAAGACTACTAAATACCGGTGCGCCATGGGTTGCGAGGGGGACAAAACCTACAGCCATCCCGGGAACTGTCCGGTATGCAATATGAAATTAATGCCGGTTTGAATGCATTCATATTAATGCCGGACCAGAGGAATCCCGGCCCGTACGGGACACGCAGATCCGGCAAGTGAATGCTATGAAGGCATCTTGGAATATTAACAATTAAAGACTCAATATCATGAAAACAACAGCAATGATTTTATCAATGATCACCCTGTTCACGGTTAACGTCCTCGGACAGAGCGGTGATGTCGAAACCCTGCTGAAGAACAGGGATACGAGGGAAGATGTATTCAACACCATAATGAATGATCACAATCTCATGATGGAATTCATGGATCAGATGAGCGGGAATGCCCATGCCATGACCATGATGAGAGGAAATCAAGTGATGATGAATAACCTTCTGGAAGGTAACCATATGCAGAATGGCCATATGGGGGACGGCAACGGGATGATGGGATACGATGGAACCAATACTCAAGCCTCTCACATGGGGACCGGATACGGCAACATGATGGGCATGGCATCCGGTGACAGTGTTAATGAGGAGATTTTACAGGAGATGGGGCACCTGATGGACCAGTGTAATACGGATTCCACCATTTGCATGCAGCTGACCGGTGTGATTGCCCAGCATCCGGATATGATGCAGATGATGATGCGGATGATGCACCAGGAAGGTTTTTTGCCGGAATCAAGCCCGCAGCCGAAAGGTGAACAGTCGGAACAGCAATAACTTATAAATAAATTAATAAAAGGAGGATCATCATGTATCACATGAATGGATTTCATTGGGGAATGGGTGTCGGATGGTTTCTTTTTGCAGGCATCCTATTTCTCGCCCTGTGGATAATCGCCAGGTTTGTCAATTCCGGCAATCCTGCAGGGGGTAATAAAAACTCCGCTCTTGACATTCTGAACAAGAGGTATGCCAGGGGTGAAATAGGCAAGGAGGAGTACCTTGATCAGAAACAAAGTATCTCCTGAAATAAGGCAGTATTAAGAAAATGACCAAGGAGCAATATATCTGCCCGATGCGTTGTGAGGGGGAAAAAGTATACGATGAACCCGGGGACTGCCCCGTCTGCAACATGCACCTGGTACCTCTGGGGGAGGAAACCGCCGAAGGAAAGGCTCTGAGCAGGGAAAAATCCGAATCGGCGGGTTCTCCTCATCATGTGGAACATACATCAGCCAGTGGCCACGGGCATCACATAAATGGATCTCACGGGGATCCGGCAGTTCACAGGGAGCAGTCAACAGGGACAGGCAAGGGCATTTACTACTGTCCCATGCACCCCGAGGTGAGGCAGGAAGGACCGGGGAGCTGTCCCAAGTGCGGCATGAACCTTGTCCCGGAGAAAGGTGAGGAAAGCAGCCAGGAGGAGCGGGCCTACCGGAAAATGCGGATAAAATTCTGGATCGCCCTGGCATTGAGCATCCCTTTATTTATTATTGCCATGTCCGGGTTAATCCCGTTTTTAAACCCGGAAAAACTTGCTTCTGAAAAATTCTGGTCCTGGATCGAATTCATCCTTGCCACCCCCGTGGTCTTTTATTCAGGACGGGATTTTTTCAAAAGGGGATGGAGCTCCATACGGCGATATTCGCCGAATATGTGGACCCTGATCTCCATAGGTGTCGGTGCGGCATATCTGTTCAGTGTACTGGGCCTTTTGTTCCCGGGCTTATTCCCGTCTCAGTTCAAGGATGAGCAGGGTAACGTACATTTATATTTCGAAGCTGCGGCGGTCATTCTAACGCTTGTCCTGATAGGACAGGTGTTGGAATTAAGGGCGCACAGCAAGACAAATTCCGCCATTAAGGCGCTTTTGGGCCTCGTGCCGCCGGTGGCAAGGGTCATCCGGAACAGCAGGGAAGAGGAAATCCCCCTTGAGGATGTCGTGATCGGCGATGTCCTGAGGGTCAGGCCCGGGGAGAAGGTACCCGTGGACGGGATCATTACAAGCGGAAATGCCGTTCTGGATGAAAGCATGATCACCGGAGAACCCATACCCGCCGATAAGACGGAAAATGACAGGGTCACCGGGGGAACGATCAACGGCAAGACCTCCTTCGAGATGAAGGCGGAAAAAGTCGGTTCCGACACGCTGCTGGCACAGATTATAGATATGGTCAATGAAGCCGGCCGGTCCCGCGCCCCCATCCAGAAACTGGCCGACGTGGTGGCGAAATACTTCGTACAGATCGTCATCGGGACCGCCTTGGTGACGTTTGCCGTATGGGCCCTCTGGGGACCTGAACCGGCACTGGTCTATGCTTTTGTCAATGCCGTCTCGGTCCTGATCATTGCCTGTCCCTGTGCCCTGGGGCTGGCCACACCCATGTCCGTCATGGTGGGGACCGGCAGGGGCGCCCAGGCGGGGGTCCTCGTAAAGGATGCCAGCGCAATAGAGGAAATGAATAAGGTTGACGTCCTGATCATCGATAAAACCGGCACGATTACCGAAGGAAAGCCGGCTCTGAAGAATTACGCGTCATTTTCGGGATCATCCGACAAGGAGATCCTCCGTCTGGCGGCAAGTGTCGATGCATACAGCGAGCACCCCGTTGCAGAAGCCATTGTGAAAGGGGCCAGAGACAGGGGTATTGAACCCGGGAAGGTCAGTGACTTCGAATCGGTCACCGGGAAAGGGGTCACCGGGATTCACGAAGGCAGAAAGATCGGGCTGGGGAACAGCCGGCTGCTGGAAGACTTTGGCGCAGAACTTAACGGCGAAGCGGGAAAATTGGTAAAGCAGTGGCAGTCGACGGGACAAACGGTCATGTATTTACTGGCAGGGAAAAAGGTGGAAGGGATCGTAAGTGTCGCAGACACCATCAAGGTTACCTCAGCCGGAGCAATTAAAGCCCTGCAAAATATGGATGTCGAAGTGCATATGCTGACAGGTGATAATGAATACACGGCCAGGGCGGTTGCAGAAGAATTGAAACTCGACGGATACCAGGCGGATTGTTTACCCGAAGATAAATTTAAAAAGGTAAAAGAATTCCAGGAATCGGGGAAAAAAGTAGCAATGGCAGGCGACGGCATAAACGATGCCCCGGCGCTTGAACTGGCGGATGTCGGAATAGCCATGGGAACGGGGACCGACATCGCCATGCAGAGCGCCGAGATCACCCTGGTCAGGGGGGACCTTAACGGGATCGTTCGGGCAAGGGACCTGAGCCGGAAGGTCATGCGGAACATCAGGCAGAACCTGTTTTTCGCATTCGCTTACAACTCCGTCGGGGTTCCGGTGGCTGCCGGGATTCTTTTCCCGTTCTTCGGCATTCTGCTAAGCCCGATTATCGCAGCTGCGGCAATGAGCTTCAGTTCGGTTTCGGTGATATCCAATGCATTGAGACTGAGAAGACAATAGGGAATGATGTTTAACCTAAATATTTTAATCATGAAGACAAGAATTTTACTGAGTTTAATGATGCTTATGGCATTCGGAATTTCAGCCTTTGCACAGGATGTGAAAACGGAAAAGTTCAGGGTGAGCGGGAATTGCGAAATGTGCAAGGCGCGTATTGAAAAGGCCGCCGGTTCTGTTGATGGCGTAAAATCTGCAGACTGGAACATCGAGTCAAAAATGTTTGAAGTCACCTTTGACCCGGGGAAGGCAGACCTGCAAAAGATCCATATGGCCATTGCAGATGCGGGCCACGATACCGAAATGTTCAAAGCCAGCCAGGAGGCCTATGACAAATTACCCCTGTGCTGCAAATATGACCGGGAAGAGAATGACGGTCATAACGATGACAGGTAACCCGGTTTATTTTGCCGATTTCTTGTAAGAGATGGCCATTCCCGATCCGTTGTTATTAACGGTGGTTTCATAATTGGGGAGCTGTCTCAGGAAATCCAGGTAAGCCGAGTTCTGTCTGTAGCCCCTGTCGGAAACATTGTGCGTGGCGTAGCATCCGTTCACAACCAGCTTCGGATCGACCGCAATGAAGTAATTCCGGTACCAGTTCTTGTCGGCATCGCTGAAAACGAAATCGAAGGGCCCCTCAAGGGCGGGCACCAGGTCATGCGCATCGGCCAGCCTGGCATCTATATAGTCGGAAAGGCCCACCTTCTCGAAATTCTCCAGGGCCTGTCTGTAACGGTTTTCATCGATCTCGACGGTGATCAGCTTCCCTCCTGTCTTGCTGAGGGCCCAGGCGATCCATATTCCGGATACGCCCGTTGACGTACCGATCTCCAGGGCGCTTTTATAGTTGTTTTCAAGGATTATATCGTGCAACAATTTTCCGTCTGCCCGGGGGACATTCATATTGTAATTTCTTCTCGGATTACTGTCCAGGAAAGCCCGAACCTTCCTGTCGATTTCCGTATCCGGAGTTTGCGCACAGGCGGTCATGACTAAAAATACCAGCATTGATAAAGACAGTGAACGAAGGAGGACGGATTGCTTTTTCATTGATTCGTTTTTTTTGAAGTTGACCGGAGAGATCTTTTTTATCCTATAGGACAATTATAATTGGAAAAGGTTTAATATTTCATTTATAAAAATGTACGCAACGGAATGTTTTAAAACATATAAATATAGAAATATATAAATAAACCGTTTTATAGTCTCATGGTCTAATATGAGAATTCACCTTTAAAAAATCAAAATATGAAAACGTACAGATTTACATTTATCGTGTTTGTCCTGGCGCTGCACATGCATGCCGCGACCGATGCCCAGTGTTTAACGGGGCTTTCCAAAGAAGATCTGTCCCGGGAGGAAATACAAAGCCTCAGGCAAATGAGGGAGGAGGAATTCCTGGCACATGATGTCTACCTTGCATTTTCAGAAAAATACACATTACCTGCGTTTAAAAACATCAGGGAGAGCGAGAAACAGCATACGTCTTCGGTAAAGGCTCTGTTAGACAGGTATGAACTGAAAGACCCGGCCGAAAATCACAAAACCGGGGAATTCTCTGACCCCCGGTTCAGGGATCTTTATATAAGGCTGGTAGAAGAAGGGAGTGCTTCGTATGAGGATGCCGTCAGGGCAGGTTTGCAGATTGAGGATATGGACATTGCCGACCTGGAAGATGCACTGGACAGGGAGGTTGACAATGAGGATATTCGTATGGTCTACCAGAATCTGCTCAAGGCATCAATGAATCACAGGAAGGCCTGGTATATTCATGCATCCCGCAGCGGACTGGAATAAATTCCGGATAAAATCATTAAATTATAGCGAAAATATACGGGTGGAAGCAATGTCATGTGTGTATCAGGTTGCGGGCAGGTGAATAATGCCGATTTTATCATAACACTTACACATGAAAATAAAAAGCAATATGGCCGTCAGCGAGAACGGTTTTATATTCGATCCGACCAGCGGGGAATCCTACTCGGTCAATCCTGTCGGCCGGGAGATTCTTCAGCACCTGAAGGAGGGAAAATCTGCAGAGCAAATCTCTGAAGCCATGACCGGTAAGTACGAAATAGACATCGCCGGTTTTGAAAAATATTACTATGATTTCATAGGAATGCTGCGGCAATTCCGGCTGATTGAGGAAGATGAATAGGAAGAAGATCACAGTTGCGCTGACCGGACTTAACAATACGGACAACCCGGGCCCGGGGGTGCCGGTCATAAGGGGCATCCGTGAATCACAGGATTTTAAGGCCCGCATCGTCGGGCTGGCCTATGAAAACCTCGAGCCTGCCGTTTATATGCACGGTGTGGTGGACAGGAGCTACAGGGTACCTTATCCCTCTGACGGCACGGATGTTCTTGTTCAACGGATATTGGAAATACACGGGAAGGACCGCATTGACCTGCTGATCCCGAATTTCGATGCCGAATTGTATGCTTTCATGAAATCGGAGGGCAGGCTGAAAAATGCGGGGATTTGCACTTTTTTGCCTACCCTCGGGCAATTCGAGGAAAGGCATAAGTCCAATCTCCCGGTTTTCGGGAAGAAATACGGTCTCAGGGTTCCGTTCAGCAAGCCCGTTTCCAGCCACAAGGAAATCGGGGAACTGAAAGAGGATTTCGAGTACCCCCTGATGGTCAAGGGTAAATTTTATGATGCCTACCTGGCCTATAATCCCGAACAGGTAAAAATGCATTATAACGAGATCGTTGCCAAATGGGGGCTCCCGGTGATCATACAGGAGTATGTCCGGGGCACCGAGGTCAATGTAGCAGCCCTTGGCGACGGGAAAGGGAATACAATCGGAGCGGTACCCATGCGTAAGCAGTATATTACGGACAAAGGGAAAGCATGGGCGGGGATCACGCTGGATGACGATAGATTGCTCGAAATGACCCGCAAGCTCATTTCAGACATGAAATGGAGGGGAGGCATGGAACTGGAGATCATTAAATCGCATGAAAACGAATTGTATGTCATAGAGATAAACCCGCGCATACCGGCATGGGTGTACCTGGCGGTCGGTGCGGGACAGAACCTGCCAGAAGCGCTGGTAAAACTGGCGCTGGGTATGGACGTGAAAACCTACACGAAATACGAGACGGGAAAAATGTTCATCAGGTATTCCTACGACCTGATCACGGATGTCGGGGAATTTGAAAAGCTCTCGGCACTTGGAGAATTATAAAAAAAACAAACCATGGCCAAAAAACCTTTTGAAAGACCTTATATAAAGAGGCTCCAGGCAGGGATGCCGGGAAAGTTCGGTATGAAAACACGTATGGAACCGGTTACCCATATTGAAGATCACTCCGTATCAGACCTGCTCGGAGAGTTCGGATCACCCCTGTTCGTGATCTCCGAAAAAACCATGCGGGAGACTTACCGCAGGGCAAAAAATGCTTTTTCGAGCCGCTACCCGAGGATACAGTTTGCCTGGTCCTATAAGACCAATTACCTGGATGCTGTTTGCCGTATCTTTCACCAGGAAGGATCATGGGCGGAGGTGGTTTCGGATTTCGAGTACGACAAGGCGGTACACAACGGGGTGAAGGGAAGCCAGATCCTGTTCAACGGTCCGGACAAGACGGATGAGGGCCTGAAGAAGGCCATCGGGAACGACTCATTTATCCATATCGACCATTTTGACGAGATGTATTCAATCCTGGCGCTTGCGGAGAACCAGGGGAAAAAACCCAGGGTGGCCGTCCGGGTGAACATGGATACGGGAGTGTACCCGATGTGGGACCGTTTCGGATTCAATTATGAAAACGGGGATGCATGGGAAGCAATAAACCGGATCATGATCAATGACAGGATCGAGCTTGCCGGGATCCACGCCCATATAGGGACCTATATGATGTCGTCCGATGCATACGGTCTCGCAGCGGGAAAGCTGGCGGACCTTGCCCATGGTGTCCATAAGAAGTACGGGATTCATATCAAATACATCGATATGGGCGGAGGTTTTGCATCCCGAAACACGCTGAAAGGAGCCTATTATCCGGGCACGGATACCACACCTTCCTTCGAAGAGTATGCCGAGGCGATTACTTCCGGATTGCTGAATTCCGAGCTGGATCCCCACAACCTTCCCATACTGATCCTTGAAACCGGACGCGCCCTGATAGACGATGCGGGATTTCTTCTGGGATCGGTGATTGCAAACAAACGGCTGTCGGGAGGTAACAGGGCAACCATAGTGGATGTGGGGGTAAACCTGTTGTTCACATCCTTCTGGTACGAACATGAAGTGTATCCCGCAGTGCCTGTCTCGGAGCATCTCGAGGAGACAACCCTGTACGGTCCCCTATGTATGAACATTGATGTGATCAGGGATGCCATCGCCTTTCCCCTTCTGAAGAAGGGCGATCCTTTTGTGATCAGGCGGGTAGGTGCATATAACATGACACAGTGGATGCAGTTCATCACCCTGCGGCCCAATGTTGTCCTGATCGGCAAAGACGGGAAAACGTATGTCATCCGGAAACGGGAAACCATTGAAAACATCACGCAACAGGAGACGATCCCCGGGCATTTGAAGTGAAAAAACGCACTACTGCATGATCAAAAGGGAAGACATCAGGCTTTTTCTGACAGGGATGGCCAACTCGTATTCACAGGTATTTTTCTCCGACAACAGACTTTTTGCCCTGATCCTTGTTCTGATTACTTTCTTCGATGTCTATGCAGGCTCCCTGGGACTTCTTTCCGTACTGACGACTAATCTTGCAGGCTTTTTGCTGGGTTTTGACAGGAGGAACGTTTCCAGGGGTCTTTTCGGTTTCAACAGCCTGCTTGTTGGCCTGGGCCTGGGTATTTATTTTCAACCCGGCCCCCTGCTTGTTTTTGTTGTAATACTTTCGGCCGTGCTGACGCTGCTCGTTTCTGTTTCCATGCAAGGAGTGATCGGGAAATACGCCCTTCCTTTCCTGAGCATACCCTTCCTGCTGTCAATCTGGATCATGACACTGGCCACCAGGGAATTTGCAACGCTGGGGATCAGCGAAAGAGGGATCTTTACATTAAATGACCTGTATACCGTAGGGGGAAGCACCCTTGTATCGGTTTACGAGTGGTGGAACGGTCTGCAGATCACCCGGTCACTCAGGATATACCTTATCTCGCTGGGCGCCATTCTTTTCCAGTACAGTGTTTTGTCCGGATTGATACTGGCTATAGGGCTGCTTTATTATTCCCGTATATCCTTCACCCTTTCACTACTCGGATTTTATACGGCCTATGTATTTTACCAGGTCATAGGCGCCAATATTTCGGAGATTTCCTACAGTTACATAGGATTCAATTACATTCTCACCTCCATCGCCCTGGGAGGGTTTTTTATCGTTCCCTCCCGCCGTTCCTACCTGTGGGTGCTGATACTGATACCCATGGTGGCCATGGTGACCATCAGTGTCTCAGGCATATTTCAGGTTTTCAGTCTGCCCGTCTATTCCCTTCCGTTCAACGTGGTTGTATTGTTATTCCTTTATGCGTTGAAATTCAGGGCGAAAGCTTCCGAAAGACTTTCAGAGGTCCGTATTCAGCAAAACACTCCCGAGAAGAACCTCTACTCCTTCCACAACGATCTTATCCGTTTCCGGCACGCGGACAAGATCCCCGTCAGACTTCCCTTTTACGGGATCTGGACCGTCTCCCAGGCCCATGACGGAGAACACACACACAAGGACGAATTCCGCCATGCATGGGATTTTGTGATTACCGGCACCGAAGGAGGGCAATATTCCGGAAGCGGGGACCGCCCGGAGGATTACTACTGTTATGACAAGCAGGTCCTGGCACCGGCAGAAGGTACGGTAGAACATGTCACGGATGAAATTCCCGACAACACCATAGGGGATGTGAACCTGAAGAACAACTGGGGGAATACAGTGATCATAAGGCATTCGGACTACCTTTTTACATCCATGAGCCATCTGAAACCGGGATCCGTAACGGTAAAACCGGGAGAAAGGGTAAAGGAAGGGGATGTCCTGGGGCGTTGCGGAAATTCCGGAAGGTCCCCATATCCGCACCTGCATTTCCAGTTCCAGTCCACTCCCTACACAGGTTCCGTTACGTTGGACTACCCTTTCAGCCATTACATACTTCACGAGGATGAGAGATTCAGACTGTCTTCCTTTGACTATCCCCAGAAAGATGATAAGGTTTCGAATATTGAAAATCACGACCTGCTGAAAAAGGCCATGCACCTGATCCCAGGGGAAAAGATGAGTTTCGGCATCATCGGTAACGGAAGCAGCCGCCGGGAAAACTGGGAGGTACTGACGGATCCCTATAACAACACCTGTATATCCTGCGCGGGCACCCGCTCCAGGGCATATTTCACGAATGACGGAAACCTTTTGTTTTTCACGCACTTCCAGGGTGACAAGACCTCGTTGCTGTATTACTTATTCCTTGCATGCTTCAAGCTGCAATCGGGATTTTACCAGGACATGGTTCTGAAGGACAGGTATCCCCTGAATCTGTTGTTCAGACAGCCGTTTCTGAGCCTGCAGGATTTCCTGGCTCCGTTCTGGAAATTCCTGGATGCTGAATTTCAGCTCAGATATGCCTGGATAGACAACGAGGTTTCGGCAACGGAGATACGGCTTGAATCATCGGCAGTCAATCTTATTCTGGGACATGTGCTGAAACGGATAGATTTCATAGTTTCCTTCACCGAACAGGGGATCAGCCGGCTCGAAATAAACGGCGAAAAATTCAATATCAGGGCAAAATGCATAGAGCGCTTATAATACTGCTTGCGGGCATTGCGGCCGGAAACGCCTTCCCGCAGTCTTTTACCGAGATTGATTCCTCCACCTATGCCAGGTACCTCGAAGGAGACTGGGACCGGCTGGTATACGAGGGGAAACAGGCCATCCGGAAGGATGTGGATTATTATTACCTGCGGATGCGGATAGGGATCGCTTATTTTGAACGGCAAAATTACCGGGCAGCCGCCGGCCACTTCAACAAGGCCCTGGAATTCAGCGGAGGGGATCCCGTCGCACTGGAATATCTTTATTACAGTTATCTTTACAGCGGACAGACAGCCCGGGCCGGAATACTGAAGAAATCCTTTACGGGGATACTGGAAGATAAGCTTCCCCCGGAAGATTCAAAATTCATCGAATCCGTGTCTGCCGAATACCTTTACAGCAGGGTGCAGAATGACGATCTTGCTGAAGGGGCGGAGGATTATTTCGGGGACTATTCATACGGGTATCAGGTCATAACAAGGAACTACCACAATGCCAGCTTCAGCCTGCAGCAAAGGGTCGGGCCGGGCATCTCGGTCATACAGGCCTATACCCGGCTGAACAAAACCGATTTTTTGTATTATCACGACGGCCTGACAGTAACCACCGTTGACGGACGAAAGGTAAGCCAGCACCAGTATTACCTGTCTCCTTCCTTCTCCCTGGGCAGTGGATTCACAGCCTCGCCCTCATTCCATTACCTGGGGATACGCTACCAGGTGATCAGCGAGGGAGGAAACGGGTTCGGGTCCCAAAGCCAGGTCTCGATGACCGAACGGCATGCCTCCGATTTTGCCGGAGGGCTGGCGCTGAAGCAGACTGCAGGTCCACTGGATATTGCCCTCGGCGGGTACTATTCGAACCTGAACGGGGCTGACCAGATACTCCTGCGAAGCGGATTCACACTTTTTCCAGGGGGAAACCTGAACCTGTACCTGGGGACATATCTGAACACCCAGGTGGAGGTCACGGAAAAGGGGACCGGCAGAAGGATGATCCCGGAGTATCTTTTGGGCGCCGGGATTGCCTCCAGGCTCTGGCTCGAGGTGTCAGGCGCCCACGGGGAAATGCGCAACTACCTGGAAGGGAACGGATACGTTGTTTACAACGGACCGGAAGAAATGAAACACAAGGTAAGCGCGATCCTGGTATATCCTTTTCTCGGGCAGGGTTCCAGAATATCCCTCGGGGTAAGATGGGTACAGTACAGGAGCCGCTTTGTTCCCCTTGATACTGAAGGCGGAGCGCTAATCAATCCACTGACATATAACAGTTTCTCAGTATTCGGGGGTGTCCTGTGGAAAATATAGGATTCCCGGGGATATTACGGATTATGTCTTAAATACATATTTATCATGAAAAAAGTACAATCATTCAGAACCGGCGCTGCGGTATTGTTGCTGGTACTGTCATACACTGCTGCAAGTGCCCAGGATTTTTCAGAAACCAAGGATGCCTTCCAGGAAAGCTATCTCCAGGAAGCGGCCGGGAATTTTGTTTCAGCCATCAATTCTCTGAAATCCGTCTACAAGGAAGATTCCTACGAGATCAACCTGAGGCTGGGATGGCTGAGCTATGAAACCGGAAATTTCACGGAATCCGTGGCTTATTACAACAAAGCCATAAACCTGAGGCCCTATGCGGTGGAATCAAGGTTCGGGATTGCATATCCGGGCGCGGCCATGGGGAACTGGAGTATGGTCATCGGCCAGTACGAAAAGATCCTGGAGATCACGCCGAACAATTCCGTCGCCATGCACAGGCTCGGGCTGATCTATTACGGGAGGGAGGACTACGAAACGGCACTGCGTTATTTTGACAAGGTGGTCAATCTCTACCCTTTTGATTACGATGCGCTCACCATGCTTGCCTGGACCCAATTGAAGCTTCAGCATACAAGGGAGGCGAAAGTCTTTTTCCAGAAAGCGCTCCTTCATACTCCGGGGGGGTCGTCTGCCACCGAGGGACTGGAATTGCTGAAATAACCGGTTCAGAACCCGAAGTTCGCTCCAATGCTCAGGGTGCCGGTCTTTCCGTGCAGGAGAGGATGCGTGTACTTGTCGGTTTCGTTGCCCCTGATGTTGCTGAGAGCGTATTCCGCCCAGGCATATCCGTCGTTGATAATTTGGTAGCGGGCCCTGAAACGGAGGGTCGTATTCTCCCATTCCACGGATTCAAGGAATTTCAGCCCCAGGCGGGGCGTTCCCAGCTCCGTATGGTCGGGACCCTTTTTTGCATTCAGGAAGGAGACCTGCATGCGGAGCCCCCTGAAGGGCCTGTAATCCAGCGCCAGGTAATATTCCCTTGCATTGTCGCCGAGGTAATGACCGAGGTTGTACATATTCGATTCGTAGGTAAGGGTGGGAACATAATGCCTGAAAACATTCGGATTGCTGCGTGTCCATTCCCCGGTAAGGGAAAAATTCTGAAAGGGGTAATTGCTGAGCCTTCCCCCGAGCTTCCAGCTGAAATAATTCGAATGGCTGCCGGAGTCGAATATATTGCTTATGCTCACCTCGTCAACGAACCAGGTGCCGTATAGATGCAGGTTACGGATGTTCCTGGAGCTGACATCCAGGTACATCTGCGAATTCATGTTGTCCATTCCGGCATTGACGGTATGGTCCACGGCCTTGAAAAAGAATACGGGAATAAGGTATCCCGCGTGGACGCCTACATCAGTGTAAACGATGGAATTTCCCACCGAGACCTTCAGGTTTTCCACGGGAGTGAAAGTGAACATGTTGGCTGCGATGTATTTCGGGTGCATGACCTCCCTGTAATCGCCTCCCACGAGGTTGTTGATCCAGTAGGAACGGCTGCTGTCCACCACCTCCGATACCAGCCAGCCGTGGTAATAATTGAATTCGAACCAGTCCGCGGGTTTCATCTGAAGGCTGATCCGCGGGAATGCGGGCGTGCGGCCTGATTGTATGTTGGTCCCGTTGTAACCCGATCCCCAGGCATTGTGGCCCATGACAATCCCTATATTGCCCCATTCCCAGCTCCAGGAGATCCCCCCGCGCATTTCCTCGAAATCACCGTTCCCCTTGTGGTTTCCCCCCATCCGCCGGGTCAGGTAGCGTTCCCGTACGAGGAATTCTGGATCGTGGTGGTCCCTCAGGCTTGCATACACACCCAGGTGCTTTCCCGCGTAAGCGAATATTTCCGCCCCGTTCCGCCAGAAAAACGCATCCCCGCTGCCGCCGGTATGGTATTCCGCACCCAGGATGAGGTTGGCCGAAAAGGTGAACAGGGAATCCCTGTAATAAAAAACATCGAAACGCTTATCGAATTGTTTGTCAGGCCTGAGTTCCTTGTTGAAATCCTTCAGGTAGAAATCCAGTTCTTTCTGCTGCCGGGCATTGAGCCGGTCACGAAGGCCGTCCAGCTCATCCAGCTTCCGGGCGATGAACAAACGCGAATAGGGCTTTACCGCCGCATTCACGTCGATCAGCTGTCCGGAAGCCATCTCGTCGAGGAAGGCATAAAGGTCCGTATTCTGTACACTGTAATAGACGGTCTGGGCACGTGTGTGGCCGTAAAGCAGGCAGACCGCAACAAGCGCCATGACGGGAAATCGTTTGCAGGAGCGGAATTTATGTAAAAAGGATCTCATGCAGCCCGGAAATCAGGTTTACAATTTACACAAATTTCAGGCAATTGTTCAATGAATACGAAGGAGGTTTTTTTCAGAAATCAAGCAGCAATTCGATCATTTTCCGGCCTGCATCGCCCTTTCCGTAATCCTCGATGATTTTTCCCGGGCGGGCATTGTCAACTGCCCTGATGATCTCCTCTTCGTTAATGCCGGTGACCTGGTTCCACCCTGCCTCGACCGTTTCGGTCCATTCCGTTTCATCCCTGAGGGTGATGCATGGCGTCTGATGGAAATAGGCCTCTTTCTGGACACCGCCCGAATCCGTCAGGATGGCCCTGGCATTTTTTTCAAGCGTGATCATATCCAGGAATGAAACGGGGGGGATGATCTTCAGGTATTTATTCCGGGAAGTAATATCAAATTGCCTTATCATTTTTTCCGTTCTCGGATGGATGGGGAGAACCAGGGGGCAGTCGTGTGTGGCAATCCTGTCGAATGCATTGAAAATAACCGACAAACGATCCTTGCTATCGGTATTCTCCTGACGGTGTACGGTTGCCAGCAGGTAACCGGAAATACCCAGCCGTTTACGTATATCCGGCTGTTTTCCGGCAAGTTCCCCGAACCGAAGGGCTGCGTCGTGCATGATATCTCCCACATGGTGAACGCCCTGATGTATATTTTCATTCCGGAGGTTTGTAACTGCAGCCATTGTCGGGGCAAAGAGGAGATCGGAAACATGATCTGTAAGCACACGGTTGATCTCTTCGGGCATATTCCTGTTAAAAGAGCGCAGTCCGGCCTCGATGTGACAAACCCTGGTATTCAGCTTGGCAGCCGCCAGGGCACCGGCGAGCGTGCTGTTGGTATCGCCGTAGACCAGCACCCAGTCGGGCTTTTCAGCCAGTATCTGCACTTCCGTTTTAATCATCATTTCTCCTGTTACCCTGCTATGATTTCCGGATCCGATACCCAGGTTCATATAGGGCAAAGGCAGGCCCAGTTGCTCGATGATCTGTCTTGACAGCTCGTAATTGTAATGCTGCCCTGTGTGAAGTATTCTTTCAGAGATCTTTGCGGACCCGGTTTTATTAAAATCATTCAGGCTGGCGCTGAACGTTGCAGCCTTGATGAACTGCGGCCTCGCACCCAGAATGGTCAGAATTTTCATAATGCTGTTGTAATCATGACAAAGGTAAAATAATCCCCTGTTTCCCAATGAATACAGCAGAGGATGATATACTTGGAAGAAAACTGCAGGAAGCTGGAAATAAATTTATATATTAGCGTAAAATATATAGTATCATTATATAAATTACGCTAAAATATAAAATAGAAATGAAAAACAGGACTCTTGCAGTGATACTTCAGGAGAAATCAGGTTCCGATACGCCCCGGATTATAGTTCTGACAGGCGCCCGTCAGACAGGTAAAACCACGCTGGTAAAGAAAGTATTTCCGGGATATCAGTATCTGTCCATTGAAGATCCGGTAATGCGCATCCGGTATTCCGGGCTGACGGCTTCTCAATGGCAAAACACTTATCCCAGGGCCATTCTCGATGAAGTGCAAAAACAGCCCTCGCTTATAGAAAGCATCAAATCCACTTACGACCAGTTTCCTGAAACCCGGTATGTGCTTACAGGGTCAAGCCAGCTATTGCTACTTGAGAAAGTTAAGGAAAGCCTTGCCGGGAGGTGCTCCGTCCTGGACCTGTTTCCCCTGACTTTACCCGAGCAAATGACCGGGGGCTGGGATGAAACCGTGGAAGATTCCTATTTTATAAAGATCGTCAAGGGCATTCAGGTAGAACTGCCCCCCGGCTTTCAGCATCATCCGGATCATGCATCCAGGAATTCAGTCCTTGAACACTACAGCCGGTTCGGGGGATATCCCGCGATTTTTAATGAGTCATGGTCAGTTGAAGAAAAATATGACTGGCTGAAGAATTACATTTGTACATATCTTGAAAGGGATGTACGCGATCTGGCGGATTTCCGTAATCTGGAACCTTTTGTTAAGATTCAGCAGATGAGTGCCCTGCTGACGGGTCAGCCGGTTAATTTCAGCAGACTTGCCGCAGAAGCCGGTGTTACCATCCCTACGGCGCAGAAATTTATTGAATACCTTGAAATCAGCTATCAGGCCATACTGCTGAGACCATGGACAAGGAATTTAAGAAAAAGGCTCGTAAAGCGTCCGAAGCTGCATTACCTCGATCCCGGGGTTCAACTGGCCGTTCTGCAGAAAAGAGGAGGTATGACCGGGCCGGAATTCGAAAGCATGGTGACCGGGGAAATCCATAAACAGGTTAAAACCTCTGGTTTGCCTGTCAGCCTGTATCATTTAAGGACGCAGGAGGGCCTGGAGGTGGATCTTATCATAGAAAAGGAAAACGGTTATTACGCATTGGAGATAAAAATGAGTTCCAACATTACCAAAGCCGATATTGGAAATTTAAAGAGGATCGATACAATTCTTGACAAACCTGTACTGGGACGCTATGTTCTTTCAAATGACCAGGAGGTCAAAACATTTGAAAAAGATATAATGGCCGTTCCGGTCGGGTTGTTTTTAATGTAACCTTTTCGCGTATCCTGTTTATTTCAGCAGCGTGATGTCGCCTACGTGGACAAAATTCTTGCCGTTGGCATACTTGCCCTTGACTTTCCAGACATAGACTCCCTGTTCGGCCATATTCCCGTTATCGAGGTATCCGTCCCAACCTATGTTCACATCGCGGCTTATGAAGATCTGCTCGCCCCAGCGGTTGTAGACGGTCAGCTCGTATTCGATCACCTGGTCGTAGACGCCCGGGAAGAATACCTGGTTATTGTCCTGTCCGGGTACATACTCGCCGCCTCCCGGGCCGTCCGGGTTGGGCCTGAATACGTTCGGGAATACCAGTTCGCCGGCAGGCTCGACTTCCACGTACGAGAATGTGTATGAACTCGAACACTGGTTGGCGTTGGTGGCCGTAAGCGTGATATCGAAACGCCCCGGCTCCTGGTATACGTGAATAGGTTCGACTTCGGTTGATGTCTGATTGTCGCCGAATTCCCAGAGATAGGTTACACCGGATGTATCGGTGGTCAGGTTGAAGCATTTCACGGGAACATCATTCACGAATACGAACTGCGGTGCCACTGTCGCATAGGCAGCCGGGGTCTGGCTTACCTCGATAAGCTGTGTAAAGTTGTCCGTGCCTCCGGGCCCGAATACGGTCAGGGTAACCGAGTAGATCCCCGATTCGTAGTATGTGAACGTCGGGTTCTCCTTGAAGGAGGTGCTTCCGTTGCCGAAGTCCCATACATAGCTCGTGCCGTACTGCGAGTTGTTCTCGAACTGTATCTCCAGCGGTGCGCATCCTGCTGCAGGCTCTGAGAAGGCGGCCACCGGCGAGGCCGGCTCAATGGTTATCTGGTGCACGGCACTGTCCGCGCATAGGGCCGTTTCCGCCGTCAGCGTTACCGTGTACATCCCGGGTTCCGCATAGGTATGCGACGGGCTGAACTCATTAGAGGTGTTTCCGTCACCGAGATTCCATTCGAATGACCAGGATCCGGTAGCTGTCAGGTTATTGAAGTTCACCGTTGCATCCGGGTATTGCTGTATGATGGGATCGGCGGTGAAGTTCACCGTAGGCAGCGGGTATACAGTGATCTCCTGTGTTTTGGTATCCACGCATCCGTAGAAGGATGTGGTTGTCAGGGATACGGTATAGGTCACGGAATCCGTACCCGTATTGTTGAACTGGTGTACGATCTGCGCTCCCGCGTTCTCCGCATTGCCGTCGCCGTAATCCCAGAAGTAATTCGATCCGCCGGGTATGGCATCCAGCGTTGCTACAACCGGGTTGCAACCTTCATACTGGTCACTGGTAAAGCTTGCATCTATGCTCGGGTATACGGTTACGACCTGTCTCGAGGTATCGGTGCACCCGTTGGATGAGAAGGCTACCAGTTCGACATTGAAATAGTATACCTGGGAGGTGAAGTTGGCGAATCCGTGCGACGGATCCGTATCCGTTACGGTACCCGGGTCCATGGGATCGTCGAAGTCCCACTGGTAGGATACCGCTCCCGTCGACTGGTTGGTGAAATCTACCGTCACCGTACCGCATGCCGGCTTCGCGTTGGAAACGAAGTTTGCATCCGGCCTGTCGTTGGTGATGGTCACCAGGTCTTTTGCGATACAGCCTTTGCTGTCGGTGACCGTATAGGTCAGGTTATAGGAACCGTCGGCTACCGTACTGAAGGTTGGCGACTGTATGTTTACCGCGTCGAGCGGCAATACGTCACCGGTCCACAGGTGGCTGGAATAGGTTCCCGAACCTCCCGAAGGATTCCCGTTAAGTGCGAGCGGAAGTCCGCCGCAGACAAGCGGGAAGTCACCGTCGCCCGTAATGTTGGCGCTCGGGTTCGGGTTCACGGTAAGGTCGGCCGCACTCGAATTGATCGCAGCGCAGGTGCCGCGTACCTGCAGCCTGTACCTGTAACCGTCATTGGTGGTCGGTATGCCGGTCAGTGTAAGTGTCGTGGTATTGGCCCCCGAGTAAATCCCGCCGTCGCTGATGTCCGTGAATCCCGAACCCGAATTTTCCTGCCAGTGATAGGTGATTCCCGTTCCGCTGGCGGCCGCGATAAAGGTTACATTGTCGTCTTCGCAGATCTCATACGAGTCGGGATGGGTCATGATGGCCGGGAAGGTATTCACGGTAAGCTGCCCTATGTTGGATGTCGTCGGCGGTACGCAGGTGCCGCTTACGATCACACGGTAGGTGTTGCCGTTCATGGATACCGGCGGTGCATTGATACTGAGCGTAGCCGCATCGGTGCCTGTATAGGTTCCGCCTTCGACAAGGTCCGTGAAGCCCCCGCCGTTGTTCTCCTGCCACTTGTATGTCAGTCCCGTTCCGACGGCCGATACCGAGAAGCCGGCCGATACGGTCTCGCAGGTAATGGTGTCCTGCGGATGCGCCGTAATCAGCGGGGCCGTATTCACTGTCATGGTGGCTTCGGCGGATGTGGCGTCCGGTGTACACTGACCGGATATGACCACCCTGTACCGGTATCCCGTCATGGCCGAATCCACGGTGAATATGTTAAGGTTAGGTGTGGCGGTGCCGATGTAATTGCCGGCATCCGAGATGTCGGACCATCCGCCTCCGTCGTTCTCCTGCCACTGGTATGACAGGCCTCCGCCCGCAGCGCTAACCTGGAAGTTGGTATTGTTGAATTCGCAGAGGGCCACATCGTCCGGCTGGTCGGAGATTTCCGGGGCCGTGTTTATGGTCAGCCGTGCGATGCCGGAGCTTGCTGCCGGTGTGCAGTATCCGCTGACCAGCACGCGGTATTTGTACCCGTCGTAGGTACGGTCGGGCGATGTCAGGGTCAGTGTGGGCGTTGTGGCGCCTGAATATACCCCGCCGTCGGATACCGGGCTGTACCCGCTACCCTGGTCGACCTCCCACTGGTAGGTCAGGTCGGATCCTGTGGCCGAAACCGTGAAACTGGTATCCCCGTTTTCACAGATCACTGCGTCCGTGGGACTGCTGACTATGGCCGGCCGGGTGTTCACGGTAAGCAATGCATCGGCCGAGGTGGCGTCCGGGGTGCATGCTCCGCTGACGACCACGCGGTAACGGTATCCGTCCATGAAGTCCTCCCCGTTGAAAATACTGAGGTTACTGGTCTGTGAGCCCACGTATTTTCCGCCGTCCGAAACATCTGTCCATCCGCCTCCGTCGTTTTCCTGCCACTGGTAGGAAGGGCTCGCGGTAACACCTGCATCCACGGTGAAGGCTGCATTCCCGTTTTCACAGATGACCGAATCCTGCGGATCAGCAAGCACTTCGGGCTTCTCCTGTACAAACAGAACTGCATTGTTGGAGAATGCCTCAGGCGTACAGTCGCCTGTAATTTTTACACGGTATAAATACCCGTTCATCGCCGAGGTGACGCCCGCAATCTCGAGGCTGTCGGTATCCCAGTTTGAATAAGGCCCGAAGTCGGCCGTTACGAACCCGCCGCCGTCATTCACCTGCCATTCGTAGACCGGGTTGGTCGTAACCCCTGCATCCACCTTAAAGCCGGTGTTTCCGTCTTCGCAAACCATCGCATTGGCCGGATGTCCCGTTACTTCTGGCTTTTCGTTAATGGTCAGTGTAACCTCTGCAGAGGTGTCCGACGGGGCACAGTATCCGCTTACGATGACCCGGTATTTGAAACCGTTCATGGCCGAAACGGCGCCGGTAACGTTCAGGGTGGCGGAGTTCTGACCGCTGTAGAACCCGCCGGAAACATTATTGAAGCCGCTGCCCATATCCACCTGCCACTGGTAGGCGGGACTGGTCGTTACGCCCGCATCTACCGTGAAAGTGGTGTTCCCGTCTTCACAGATGGTCCGGTCGACAGGCTGGGTAACGATCTCAGGTTTGTCGTATATGGTCAGCACGGCTGAATTCGATGTTGCATCCGGAGTGCAGGTTCCGCTGATGACCACCCTGTATTCATTGTTGTGCATGCCGGCCGTGAGATTGTTGACGGTCAGGGTATCGTTTGTCACACCCACATAGGTTGCGCTTTCGCTAAGATCGCCCCAGCCGCTTCCGCTGTTCTCCTGCCACTGGTAGGCGGGAGCCGTGGTAAGGCCCGGATCCACCCTGAATATCACGCTGCCGTCCTCGCATTCTGCAGCATCGTCCGGGTGTGCAAGTACTTCGGGTTTCTGAAGCACGGTCAGTGTAGCCGTATCGGATGTCACGGAGGGGTTGCACTGCCCGCTGACGATCACGCGGAAGAGGTATCCGTCCATGCCCGAAGGAGCGCCGGTAAGGGTGAGCGTTGCCGTGGTTTCGCCCGAATATACGGCGCCGCCGACGTTGTTGAATCCGCCGCCCGTGCTCACCTGCCACTGGTAGGTGGGATTTGTCGTAAGGCCGGCATCCACGGTAAATGCAGTATTTCCGTCCTCACATATGATTTCGTCCACGGGCTGCAGTGTGATCTCCGGACGCTGATACACGGTCAGCGTGGCTTCACCCGAAGTAACACCGGGTGCACACTTGCCGCTGACCACAGCACGGTATTTGAAGCCGTCCATGCTTATGTCCGTTGTCGTGATCACAAGTACGCTGCTGTCGGGGTTCGGATAGGTGGCATCGGTGGGCACATCTATCCATGACCCGATGCCCTGGTCGTATTCCCACTTGTATTCCGGGTCGGTCGTCACGCCTGCCGCAACCGTAAATGTGGCCCCGTCGAATTCACAAACCGCTTCGTCCGCCGGATCGCTGGAGATCTCCGGCTTTTCATTGATGAACAGTTGTGCCGGGTCGGAAGTTACTTCCGGTGCACATGTTCCGCCCACAATCACCCTGTAACGGTAGCCGTGCATTGCAGATGTGATCCCTGCAACGATGAGACTGTCCGTATCGTAATCCGAATATATTCCGCCCGTGATGTCGCCGAATCCGCTTCCCTCGTCGACCTGCCACTGGAAGGTCGGGCCGGTGGTGATGCCCGGGTCAACCCCGAATTTCACCGTACCGTCCTCGCATTCCGTGGTATCTTCGGGCTGGCTCAGGATCTCCGGATTTTCAAGGATGGTCAGTGTAGCGGCATTTGAAGTATCTGCCGGGGCGCATTTGCCGCTGATGACCGCACGGTACTGGTACCCGTCCATGGCCGAACTGGTTGTGGTCAGCAGCAGGTTGGAGGTAATGTACCCGAAGTAGTCTCCCCCGCTGATGTCGCTCCATCCGCCCCCGTCGTTCACCTGCCACTGGTATCCCGGCTGTGTGGTCACGCCTGCATCCACGCTGAACCCTGCGGTGCTTCCCTCGCAAACGGTGGAATCGGAAGGTTGTTCGAGCACTTCGGGTTTTTCGTCCACGGTAAGGGTGACCTCGTCCGAGGTTGCCTGCGGCGTACAGGTTCCGCTTACGATGACCTGGTATGTATATCCGTCCATGCCACTGGTTGCCGGGTCTATGACAAGGGTATCGGTATCCCAGTCGGTGTATGGCCCGAAATTGGCCGTAACATATCCGCCGCCGTCGTTCACCTGCCATTCGAATGCCGGGTTGGTGGTGACGCCCGCATCTATGCCGATGATGGTGCTGCCGTCCTCGCAGACCACCGGGTCGGTGGGCTGGACCACGATCTCGGGTTTTTCGTTCACGGTCAGGGTCACTTCAACGGAGGTGTCCGCCGGGGCACAGGCACCGCTGATGATCACTCGGTACAGGTACCCGTTCATTGACGAAGGTGCGTTGGTTATCTGCAGGTCGGCCGAGAAGGTTCCTGTATATACGGGGCCGAAGGCATTAGCCCATCCGCCACCGTCGTTCACCTGCCACTGGTAGCCGGGCGAGGTCGTGGAGCCTGCAACCACGCTGAAGCCTGCATCGCCGTTCTCACATATCGTGGAATCCGAAGGCTGGCTTGTGATCTCCGGCTTTTCATATACCGTGAGTTCCGCATCCGCGGAAGTATCGGCCGGTGCACAGGTTCCGCTGACGATCACCCGGTATGTGTATCCCGTCATGGTTGAAAGGGCTCCGCGTACAAGAAGCGTATCGGTATCTTCTCCCGCATAGATGGCACTGGCTGCGACGTCGGCATAACCGCCTCCGTCATCCACCTGCCACCTGTAAACCGCACCGGTGGTAACGCCTGCATTGATCCCGAAGAAGGTCGAATCGTCCTCGCATATGATATCATCCATGGGCTGGGATACGATCTCGGGTTTTTCAAGTACGGTAAGCGTAGCCGTATCGGAGGTTATATCGGGCGGGCATGCGCCGCCGATCATAACGCGGTACATGTATCCGTCCATGAAATTGGGCGCCCCTGTGATCTGGAGTGTGGCGGTGTTTTCTCCCGAATATACCCCGCCGAACACATTCAGGAATGCGCCGCCCGTGCTTACCTGCCACTGGTAGGTGGCTCCCGTGGTTAACCCTGCATCAACCGTGAAGGCTGCATCCCCGTCTTCGCATATGGTTGAATCTTCCGGCTGCAGTGTGATCTCCGGACGGTCGTAAACCGTCAGCAGGGCTGCCGTGGAAGTCGCATCGGGGGCACAGGTTCCGCTTACAACGGCCCTGTACTGCCAGGTATCGCTTGCAGAGGGAACTGCGGTCAGGAACAGCGTATCGTTGTCAACGCCGCTGTGTATGGCATCCGCCGGCACAGGACCGTACCCGGAGCCCGTATCGTATTCCCACTGGAACGTCGGGCCGGTGGTCACGCCCGGGTTGACGACGAATATGGCATTGTCATCCTCGCACATGGTTACGTTAGAAGGATCCACAACCACTTCCGGTTTTTCGTTCACGTACAGGAAGGCCTGGTTCGAGTTGACAGGGGGCGCACATGTTCCGCTTACGACGACCCTGTATTTGTATCCGTGCATGGCCGAGGTGATGCCCGTGATGGTCAGGGTATCTGTGTTTTCCCCGCTGTAGACGCCGCCCGTTGCATTGATGAACCCGAAACCCTGGTCTACCTGCCACTGGTATGCCGGGGCGGTGGTCACCCCTGCGTCGACACCGAATATCACGTTGCCGTCCTCGCATTGTGTCGTATCCGAAGGATGTACGGATATTTCGGGGGTTTCATTGATGTACAGGGTTGCGGTAACCGAGGTATCGGCCGGTGCACATGCCCCGCTTACGATTACCCTGTACTGGTAACCGTGCATGGGGGTGCTGGTGCTCGTAATGCCCAGGTTGGGCGTATTGTCGTTGACATAGACGCCGCCCGTGGCGTCGGCCCATCCGCCGCCGTCGTTGACCTGCCACTGGTAGGCAGGGCTGGTGGTCACGCCGGCATCCACGCTGAATACTGCCGTCAGTCCCTCGCAAACGGTGGTATCGGAAGGCTGGGTCAGGATCTCCGGCTTTTCGTTCACGGTCAGGTATACCGTATTGGATGTGACAGGAGGCGTGCAGATGCCGCTTACCACGACCCTGTACGTATACCCGTTCATGGCGCTTACGGCCGGGTTTATGTCAAGGGTATCTGTATCTTCTCCCGAATAGGGCGCTCCCGGTGCGATGGCAGCAAATCCGCCTCCGTCGTTCACTTCCCAAACGAATGTTGCGCCGTCTGTTACGCCCGCATCAATCCCGAAGAGCGTGCTTCCGTCTTCACATACGGTGGCGTTCGAGGGCTGGGTGAGGATCTCCGGCCTGTCGTTTACGGTAAACAGTGCGGAAGCCGAAGTGTCCGCCGGGGCACAGTTGCCCGAAACGATGACCCGGTAGAGATAGCCGTTCATCGTGGAGGGAGCGTTGAAAATATTCAGTGTTGCGGAATTCTGGCCCGAGTAGAGAGCTCCGGACACGTTGCCGAAGCCGCTTCCCTGGTCGACCTGCCACTGGTAGGAAGGATTGGTGGTCATCCCTGCATCCACCCCGAAGCTGGCGCCGCCGCTTTCACAGATGGTCGAATCCTGGGGTTGTGCAATGATCTCGGGTTTTTCCCAGACAATAAGCGTTGCCTCGCCCGATGTGGCATCCGGGGCACATGTACCGCTGACGATAACCTGGTATTCGTATCCCGTCATGGAAGAGGGTGCCCCCGTGATATTGAGGGTATCCGTATCTTCCCCGGAATATATGGCGCTTGCCACGACATCTACATAACCGCCGCCGTCGTTGACCTGCCACCTGTAGACAGGGCTGGTGGTAACGCCCGCATCGATCCCGAAGAGGGTATTGCCGTCTTCGCAGATGGTGGCGTCCACAGGATTGATCAGTACTTCCGGCTTATCGAGAACGGTCAGGACGGCCGTATCGGAGACCAGGCTCGGGGTGCAATCGCCGCCCACAAGCACCCTGTAACGGTACCCGTTCATGGTCGATACAGCACCCGTGATGGAAAGGGTGGCTGAATTTTCTCCGCTGTACAATCCACCGAATATGTTGCTGAAGCTTCCGCCCGTGCTAACCTGCCACTGGTAGGTAACGCCCGTGGTCGCGCCTGCATCTACCGTAAAGGCGGCGTTGGCATCCTCGCATATCGTGGAATCCACAGGCTGGGAAAGGATTTCGGGCCTGTCGTTCACGGTAAGTTCTGCCTGGGCCGAAGTAACCGATGGCGCGCATTTCCCGCTTACCGTCACCCTGTAAAGCCATCCGTCGGAAGTGGAGGGAGCTGCCGTTATGTAGAGCGTATCGTTGGTTATGCCGCTGTGCATGGCGTCCGCGGGAACGGGATTCCATCCCGATCCTGTATTGTATTCCCATGCGAATGCCGGGTCTGTCGTCACCCCTTCATTTACCACAAATATTGTATTGTCGTCCTCGCAAACCGTCACATCGGAAGGATCTGCAAGGATCTCCGGTTTTTCGTCTACGGTCAGGGAGGCCGGGCTGGAGATGGCTTCCGGTGCACATGTACCGGTAATTTTTGCCCTGTACCTGTAGCCGTTCATTCCCGATGAAATGGGATCGGCAGTCAGGGTTGCGGTAGTCTCACCCGAATATACCCCGCCGGAAATGTCCTGGAAGCCGGCGCCAGCATCCACCTGCCACTGGTATGCCGGGGCCGTGGTCGCACCCGGATCGACGGTAAAGGTGACAAGGCCGTCTTCACATTCGGTCGCATCGACCGGGTCGGTCCCGATCTCGGGCTTTTCGTTGACCGTAAGTGTAGCAATGTTGGATATCACATCAGGCGCGCATGCACCGCTGATGTTCACGCGGAACTGGTACCCGTTCTGGGAGGAAACGGTATTCAGTATGCCGAGCTGCGAGGTGTTGTACCCGATGTAAGGCGCTCCGGTAATGGTGTCGAATCCGCCTCCGTCATTTACCTCCCAGTAATATACCGGGGTCGTGGTGGCGCCCGGATTCACGCTGAAGGTTACGCTTGCATCCTCACAGACCGTGCTGTCGGTGGGCTGTACGGTGATCTCCGGCTTCTCGTTCACGGTCAGGTCGACCTCGCTGGAATATATGCCCGGGCTGCACGTTCCGCCCACAAGCACCCTGTAGGTAAACCCGTTCATGGCGCTTACCGCCGGGTTGATGGCAAGGCTGGCGGAATTTTCCCCGGAATACGGGGCCCCTGGCGTGATGGCCGCAAAACCGCCGCCGAGGTGATCGTCTACTTCCCACTGGTATGTTGGAGAGGTCGTGGCCCCGGCATCCACCGAGAACGAAGTTGCCCCGTCCTCGCATACGGTAGCGGCAACCGGCTGGGTGGAGATCTGCGGCGGGGTATTCAGCGCCAGTGTGGCCGTAGCCGATGTATCGGGCTCGCAGGTTCCGCTTACGATCACATCGTAGGTTCCCGCATCCAGCGTGGTAATGCCCGAGATGGTAAGGGTATCGGTCAGCGAGCCGGAAAGGGACCCTCCGTCGAGCAACGGGGTTCCGTTCTTCCTCCACCGGTAGGTGGGGCTTGTACCCGTAGCGGCTACGCCGAATGTAATGGTATCGCCCGGGCATTCGGTCACATCCACCGGGTCGCTGGTGATGCTGATATCTTCGAGTACAGTAAGTGCGACCACATTGCTCGAATCGGGCTGGCAGGCACCCGTGATCTTCACGTCATAGTTGCCTGCATCTGCCGCGGAAATATCGTCAATATTGAGCTGGTCGGTAGTGGCACCGCTGATGTTGCCCCCGTCGCTGAGGTCAGAACCGTCTTTTCTCCACTGGTATACGGGCGATGTACCTGTCACAGCCACCTGGAACAATACGTCTTCGCCCGGGCAGTCGGTAACGGGAGTTGGCTCGATGGTAACCACGATGTCCCTGTTCACGGTGACGGTGGGCGCACCCGTGATGTTGGCATGGGGCGCGGTGACCAGGCAGCCGTTCGCATCCTGTACCGAAAGGAGGTTGTATGTCGTCGTGGCGGCGGGCGATACGCTTATGGGATCGTCGCTGTCGTAATTGCTAATACTGCCTACACCGTTATCGATATCCAGTATAAAGGAACCCGTTCCTGCGGAAAGGGTCACGGTAAGATCCGTGCTTGTCGTCTCGCAGATGGTGGCATCACCTGCAAAAAGGGCGACAGGCAGGGGATCGACCGTGGTCGTAATGGCATTGCTCGTATCGCTGCAGCCGAATACGGTCGTTCCTATTACGCTTACTATGTCGCCGTCATGGAGCGTATCTATATCGAAGGTCGTGGACGGACTGTTCTGTGCGGAAACACCGTTCACAAGGAAGTTAAATCCCGAGGCGGTTCCCGAAACCGCGGTGAAGGTGACAAGGGTTTCCTCGCAGATCCTGTCATCCGCATCCGAACTGCTCAGTGTTACCACGGGCAGATCATGAACAAGCACGTACGAACCGGAGGAAACCTTTGAGCAGCCCGAGGCATTGGTGACCTCGACGGTCACCCCTTCGCCGTTGACAAGCGAGTCGGTGGCATAGGTGTCGGATGCGCCGTCCTGTGCCAAAACGCCGTCCACATAGAATTTGTAATTCGGCTGTGAGGCTGGCGTTGCCGTAAACGTTACGGTCTCACCTGTGCAGATGGACGACTGATCCGGTGTAATGGCGGCGTTCGGGAGAGGATTCACCGTTACGGCGAGCGGTGTATGGCCGGTTACGCATCCAGCCACGGTGGTTTCGGTTACCGATATGTTTCCGCTCATCGTGCCGAAGTTGACGGTGATCTCGTGCAGGTTCGGATCTGAAACGATACTCGATCCCGGCGGGAGTGTCCAGGTATAGACCGATCCGGCATTGTCCGGTACAGAGTATACCTTGGAGGTGTCTCCGGCGCAGACGGGGTTGTCGCCTGTAATGACGGAAGGAGGCGGTGACGGGAATACCTCAACTCCTTTTTTCACCGTATCGCCAAGGCAGCCGTAGGAATTCTGTTCGATCACGGAAATGGTGTCCGTAGCGGGACCCGCGCTTGCATTGATGATAACGAAGGCATCGTTGATACCCCCGCCGAATGCAACGGTCCCCAGTGAGGCGGGAACGTCCCATGTATACTGCGACCCACCTGTCGCATTGACGTTATACACTTTATTGGTGGCTCCGCCGCAAAGGGCCGTATCCCCGTCCATGGTTCCGGTATTCGGGAAAGGATCTATGGTGATCACGACCGGTATGGAATCGCCGTAGCAGCCGTTTGCGCTCTGCGGAATGACATAATAGGTAGCCGTTATCGGGGCGCCTGTATAATTGTCGAGCGCGTCCGTAATATGTATTGTTCCCGGCGGATCTGCAGCGATGTGGCTTGCCGTTGTCCCCTGTACGGAAGCATCCGACATCACCGGCAGGTTCCATGAGAAGTTGCTTCCCGCAGGCGTATTGGCCGGGTTCAGCAGGACCTCCATGTCGATGGCAACGCCGCTGCAAACGGTTTTGGTCTGTCCGAGTGCGAGTATGGGCTCGGGCTGGACCGTAATGGTAATGTCTTTTGCATTGCCCACGCATCCGGGGCCGAACACCGGTTCGACGCTGTAAACAACGGTCCTGGGAACACCGGTCAGGTTCCTGTAGGTTTCGCTCTGCAGGAAGGTATCTGAGACGGCCGAACTGGGCACGGTTTTCTGGTAGATCACAGCCAGTGCAGGATCCACCGTCCTTGTCAGAACATTGTATTCCGCAGCGGGCACGCTTCCGGCATCCACATCAAGGATGAGGCCGGTCGGGACATTGCTGCATGCATCCTGGTCGAGGTCGGCCAGTACGGGCTCAGAACCTACGGTAACGACAAAGTTGTAATCATCACCCTGGCATCCGTCATAATAAGGTGTAATGGTATAGGTTGCATCGCCGGTAGACCCGGATACATTCGTAAACACGTCGGTGATGTTCGCCGCAGACGGGGTTCCTCTTGCAGTCCCTCCCGAAACATTGGGATCAAGGGAAGGAGCGGGCCAGGTAAAGGTCACATTGTCGCCCGGATTGGTGAAATTATCAAGCAGGATCTGGTAATCCAGCGGCACATCGGAGCATATGGTGGTGGTCTGTACTGAAACAACCGGTTCCGGTTTGACGGTAAGGGTCACTGTTTCGGCCTCTCCCGTACAGCCGTTTGCGCCTTCAGGGGTAATGGTATAGATGACGTTTACGCTGCTGTTGGTCGTGTTTTTCCAGCGCTCAGCGGCAAGTATGTTCGATCCTCCGGCCGTTCCCGTGACATCCGTTCCGTCCAGGTCTGTCAGTCCCCCGTCGTTCACAAGGTCCACGGTATACTGGACGGCCCCCACGTCCCCTCCACCGTTGTCGATCGAGAGCGTCAGTCCCGACACATCCTTGCTGCAGACCGTATTTGTAATTGTGGAAAGGTCGGCTTCAGGCTCTACGGTTACCGTTACTGTTTCGGGTTCGCCCGTACAACCGTTCCCTCCCTGGGGAGTGATTGTATAAATGACGTTCACATCGTTTGCCGTGGTGTTTTTCCACTGGTCGCCGGATATGTGATTCGATGGTCCGGATGTACCGGTAAGGTCGCTTCCGTCGTGATCCGTCAGTCCGTTTGCATTGATCGAGGTAACCGTATAGGTAACCGCCCCGACATCTCCACCTCCGTTATCGATCGAGAGGGTAATGCCCGTGCCGTCCTTGCTGCAAACCGTATTGGAAGCGGCAGCCAGGTCGGGCTCCGGCTCGATAGTGATGGTAATGTTTTCCGGCTCTCCTGTACAACCGTTCGCTCCCGTAGGCGTAATGTTGTAAACCACATCCACGTCATTGGCTGTAAGGTTCTGCCATTGCTCGCCGAATATATAACCTGAGGGTCCCGAAGTGCCGGTAATATCCGTACCGTCATGATCCACCAGGAGTCCGCCGTGGTTGATGCTGTTTATGAAATAGGTAACCGCTCCAATATCTCCTCCTCCGTTGTCTATTGCCAGTGTTATCCCCACATCGGATTTGCTGCATACGGTTCCCGACAATGCCGAGAGGTCGGGTTGCGGTTTTACGGTAAGTGTAACCGTCTCTTCTTCCCCGGCACATCCGTTGGTTCCCGTGGGCCGGATGGTATACACGACGTCAATATCGTTTGCACCTGTATTTCTCCACTGTTCTCCGGCCAGCAGGTTCGACCCTCCGGAGGTACCGTCTATATCGGTCCCGTCCTCATCAAACAGGCCTCCGTCATTGATGTTGGTGATCAGGTAGGTTACAGCACCGACAGTAGCGCCGGCATTGTCAATGGAAAGGGTGATCCCCGAAAGATCCTTGCTGCAGACGGTATTCGAGATATCCGAAAGGTCGGCTTCGGGCCTGACGGTAAGGGTAACCGTTTCAGGCTCTCCGGCGCACCCGTTGTTGCCGGTGGGCGTAATGGTATAAACCACGTTCACATTGTTGGCCGTGGTATTCTGCCATCTTTCGCCAGCAAGAAGGTTTGTTCCCCCGCTGTTGCCGGTAATGTCCGTGCCGTCATAATCGCTCAGCCCGTTGTCGTTGATCGAAGTAACCGTATAGGTTACGGGATCCACTGCACCTCCCCCGTTGTCGACCGACAGGGTTAGCCCGGAGAGGTCTTTGCTGCAAACCGTATTGGTGATTGCAGACAGATTGGGTTCCGGTCTTACCGTAACCGTAACGGTTTCAGGTTCTCCCGTACAACCGTTGGCACCTTCCGGAGTGATGGTATAGATTACATTTACATTATTGATATTTATATTTTTCCATCTTTCATTCGAGATGATATTGGCCCCGCCTGTATTTCCGCTGATATCCGTTCCGTCGTCATCGATCAGCCCGCCGTCGTTGATCAGGGTTACGGTATACTGAACCGCGCCGACATCTCCTCCCCCGTTGTCTATTGCGAGGGTGATTCCGACATTATCCCTGCTGCAGATCGTGGCCGAGGCAGCGGAAAGGTCAGCCTGGGGCTTGACTGTAAGGGTTACCGTTTCGGCTTCACCCGTACAGCCGTTTGTACCTGTCGGGACAATGGTATAGACCACATCGACATCATTGGCCCCCGTGTTTCTCCACTGTTCGCCCGCCAGCAGGTTTGACCCCCCGGAGGTACCGTCTATATCGGTCCCGTCCTCGTCGACCAGGCCTCCGTCATTGATGTTGGTGATCAGGTATGTTACGGCCCCTACGGCGGCGCCGGCATTGTCTATGGAAAGGGTGATCCCTGAAAGATCCTTGCTGCAGACGGTATTCGAAATGGCGGAAAGATCGGCTTCGGGTTCTACGGTGAGAGTAACGATTTCGGATTCTCCCTGACAGCCGTTTGTACCTGTCGGGGTGATTGTATAATCCACATCCACGTTACTGGCCGTGGTATTTTTCCATTGCTCGTTTGCAAGCAGGTTGGTTCCTCCCGTAAAACCGGTCCTGTCCGTACCGTCATAATCGGTCAGCCCGGGGGCACTGATGGATGTGATCTCATAGGTTACAGCCCCGACATCTCCTCCGCCGTTGTCTATGCCGAGCGTCAGGCCGCTCAGGTCCTTGCTGCATACCGTGTTGGATGCGGCAGACAGGTCAGCTTCAGGTCTCACGGTAACCGTTATGATCTCCTGTTCACCTGGACAACCGTTGGAACCCTGTGGAGTGATCGTGTATAACACATTTACGTTATTCGCGGTGGTATTCTGCCATTCTTCATTGGTGATGAGATTGGCCCCGCCCGAGTTTCCGGTGATGTCCGTACCGTCGTAGTCGGTCAGCAAACCACCATGGTTGATGGAATTCACCGTATACGTGACGGACCCGACATCTCCTCCGCCGTTATCAATGGTAAGCGTGATCCCTGTGGCGTCCTTGCTGCAGACAGTGGTCGTCTGGGTGGTAAGATCGGCCTGGGGCTTGACCGTAACCGTAACGGTTTCCGATTCTCCCGTACAGCCGTTATCGCCCAGCGGGCTGATGGTATATATCACATCAACGTCGTCTGTTCCGAGATTTAGCCATTGTTCGTTGGCGATCAGGTTGGCACCCCCTGAATTTCCGGTGATGTCCGTTCCGTCGTGATCGGTCAGCCCCCCGGCATTGATGGAGGTCACCGTATAGGTCACACCGGTAATATCCACCCCGCCGTTGTCGATGGCAAGGGTTATGCCAGAAGAAGCCTTGCTGCATACCGTACTGGAAAGACTGGAAAGATCAGGTTTGGGCTTTACGATCACTGTAACATCTTCAGCCAGGCCGGAACAATTCTTGTCGCTGACAGGTATGATTGAATAGACGGCATTCCTGTTATTGGTGAAAACATTTGTCCAGGTCTCGTTCTGGAGTACATTTGCGGGTTGTCCCGTGAGTCCTTCCCTGTCCGTTCCGTCTGAATCGGTCATTCCGTTATCGGTGATCGAGTTGATCGTATATGATACCGAGGTAATCCCGTACGCCCCGCCGTTGTCTATTCCAAGCGTTATGGAATTGTTGTCGTCGCTGCAAACGTTGTCAGATGCCGCCGACAGGTCGGGCAGATCGTTTATATCGAATGTCTTAAGGCCTGTCCACGGTCCGTCTCCGCAGGCGTTCCTTGCCTTCACCTTGACGCTACGATTCCCCGCCGCAACCCCCGTCAGGTCGATATTGATATCCGAAGTACCCGTGATAAAATCGTCATCGTCACCCACACCGAGCCATGAAACATCCCATACATACTGCGTGGCATCTGCCACATCCCCGCAGTCGAGGGCGATCGAACCGTTTTTGCACACCTCGGCAACCCCGGTCGGTCCGGTTGGAGCCCCGGCGGGTGCACCGGGAAGTACGGTCACGGAATACTGAGGTGTTTCAACAACACATCCCGTCGCATCGATTGTCTCCTGCACTCTTACCCAGCCCGGACCGGTGCCGTTGTCCCATTGAACGTCAACACTGTTGTTGGTCAACGGGGTCACAGCTGTACCGAAGTTCACGGTCCACAGGTAGCTGTGCCCGCCGACGTTTGCGGTAGTATATGTCTCGGTGGCATTGAAGCAGACACTGTTGGCCCCGGAAACGGAAGGCGTCGGCAAAGGATTTATGGTAACCACTGTAGGCGCTGAAAGCGGTCCTTCGCAACTGGTAGGGTTGATCCCGTATGCACGTACCGTATAACTGCCCGAATGCGCCACCTCCGAAAGGACAATATCCGCGTCCGTGGAATCCGTCATGGGAACCCCGCCCTCATACCACTGGTATGTAAGTGCATCGGATGCGGCTGCGGTAAGGGTGATCGTACCGCTGCCATAGCATATTGTCGTTCCCGGGTTGGGAGTAATTATCGGGGTTCCCGGTAATACATTCACGGTCAGGGGAGTTTGCGCAATGGCCTCGCATTGTCCTACAGTGGGACCGAAGCCGTCTGCCACAGTAACGGTATACGTCACCGGAGATCCCGGTGCACCAGGGGTAAACAGGACATTGTTCCCTGAAAAGTTGTCCCCGTTATCCCCCGACCAGTCGTAGGTATACCCGCTGCCGAAACCGGTCTCGGTAAATCCTACACTGAAAGTGGTTGCATCCCCGATACAAATCGTCGCATCCGCATCGGCAACACTGGCGGTCACCGCAAGCTCATTGTTTACCGTAACAAGGAATGATCCGAATATCAGGTCGCAGCCGGTACCGTCAGTATATAAGGCATGGATCTCATAGGTCGTGTTGGAAGTCAGGGCTCCCGTGTTCAGTGTGACCAGACCCGGCCCGCTCTCCGGACCGACCACATCTGCGCCACCCGTCCTCAGGTAGTAATCGACGTTGGCCTCTGTTCCCGAAATGGTAATATCGGTATTGTCACTGTAGCATATGCGCGGTTCGACGACCGTCACGTTTCCGGAAAGATCTGCCGGAAGGGGATTAACGGTCAGTGTGGCAGCATTGGAGGTAATTGTACAGGGTCCACCGGTGGTTAGCACACACTGATACTGGTATCCATCCCGGGCTGTGGTCGCACCCGTTACCGTAAGGGTCGCCTGGTCCCAGTTTGAATAGATGCCGCCATCGGTTCCTGCACCGATATCGGTAAAGGGCCCGCCCGTGCTCCTCTGCCACTGGTAATTCGTTACAGTAGGATTCCCATCGTCAGTAACGGTAAAGGAGGTATTTTCACCGGAACATATCTCCGCGTCGGATGGCTGTGTGGTAATGTCGGCCAGGGGATCTACATAAAGACGACCAGTATTCGAACGTTTCTGACATCCCTGATCAGATGTAGTTACCAGGCGGTATCTGTAGCTATCCATAGATTCGGCTGCCGAGGAAATATCAAGCGTATTCGTATTGTAACCACTGTAAACACCTCCATCAGTTCCCGCATTAATATTCGTCCAGCCTCCGTTTCTTCTCTGCCATTGATATGCAGTAATACTTCCCGAGGAAATTGTGGCATTGGAAACAAACTGGGCCGGATCCAGTTCACATACCGTTTCGTCTGAAGGTGTCGGAACATCTGCTACAGGATGAACAGTTAGACCTGCAGAACCTGAATAGGTATAACATCCTCCCGCTGTAGTAAGCAATTTAACTCTATAACGATACGTATCCATTCCAATATCAGCGCTGGAAATGGACAGATCTTCAGTAGCATAGCCTGAATAGGTACATCCATCATTAGGGTTGGTCGGTCCCAGAATGTCATTATATCCTATGCCATTATATCTTTGCCAAGTTATCGTGTGAGCTGCCCCTCCGGTCGTAACAGAAAATGAAGCATTTCCGGTAGTCATGTTATCGTCATCACAAGTTTCGTCATCAACCGGAGTTGTTGTAGTAGCCAGTGCATAGACATTGACGGTTATAGGATTCGATAAAGAACTTGCACAATAGGTTGGGGCTACGCCGTAAGTTCTTACAGTGTAATCTCCGCTGTGTGATACCTGATTCAATACAATCGGGTTACTCGTACTAAAAGGATTCCCATCTTGATACCACTGATATGAAGTAATGGAAGGAGGATCGTTGGGATCTGCAGTGAGGGTTACAGATGTGGAACCGCCATCAAAACAGAAATTCAATGGGCCGGTATTATTAATATCAGGTTGATTAGGGATAGGATTGATTACAAGAGTCACTTTTGTAGGTTGACTCTCACAGTTATTTCCGGCTATGGCTTTGTCAGTAACATAATACTCATATGTTCCAGGTGCAGTTTGAGGCTGGGTGTAACTAGCTCCTGTAGCGAGCAATCCTGTTCTATCCGGATTGGAATACCACTGAAATTCACCAACCGGGGCACTTGTAATTGTGAGTGTCCTGTCCCCTCCTTCACAAATTGTCTTATCCGGAGCAGTTGGTGGATCTGGTGAATCAATAATAACGATTCTTGCAGTAGAGGTTTTTGCGTCAGCATCATTAGGATTTGATTGGCTTCCATTCCACATATTACAGAAATTCCAGTTGCGAACTGTAACTTCAAAGTAGTCGCCAACAAATGTATCATCTCCTGGAAAGGAAATAGGATATGTTAACTGTGATCCTCCCTGTGGTGCGAATCCTGTTGAAATAATATGCCCTTCGTAAAATCCACTGGGAGTTGAATATGCGGGAACCATACTGCCGTCGGTCGGATCCACTGTCCAGGAATTTGGTACGGGATCTCCGTTTGCATCTGTGAGTATTACCGTGGTGCCATAAACGTCGATTGAAAGATTTGGAATTCCCTGGCCGATTGTGGGATTGGTATTATATACAAATTGAACATTTCTTTCTATGGAATTTGGATTTTGAAGACTGGTGTCAACACATGCAAAATCACTGGCATCCTGAAATGTAAAGTCAATCAGACTATCTCCTTCACAGACCTCTTGTATATCGGGAGTAATTTGGATCGTGCCATTGGCCTCATCATCAGTATGCCAGTTCCCTACATACTGGATCTGTGTGCCTGAGGAGACAAATGTACCTTCATAATAAAAGAATATTTCCACTTTATATTCACAGTCTCCATCGACAGGCAGGTCGAAGCGATGGGTTTGTTCAATATATTTTCTAAAAAGAGGACCAGGACCTGTCTGAACGGGTACATTCAGGTAATTACGGTAAGATATAAGACTCCCGTCATCAATGTCTATTAAGCGGAATAACACCCTGTTATCATCGGTAGGATTCGCCGGACTTATAAATTCAAATCGGTAGGTTATGTCATATGCCGCTGGCACACAGACCTCTACGGCAGATTGACTACTACCCGGATTTCCCACAACCTGACTGAATATATCATTGGTGAACAGTAAAGATATAACCAGCAAAAATGGTATCCTGATCCAATGTGTTTTCATGGTCTGATTTTGTTTCATCAGCTATATACCCCGGAATTGCTCAATTAAGACAATAATATAATAAAAAGGGTTGCACTGAAAATCACTAAAAGTTAAGTTTTTTAATTATTACAGGGGATTATTCATATAAAATATTTTTATCGGAAAAAATAAAAGGATCATGTTTTTTTAAATGGATTATTATACTGATTCTGTTAATACGGAAATTTTGGTAACTTGGTTACCTATTCATGATTTACTCGTATTCTTAAGGAAAATTGATGTTCTGATTTACCAGTAATGGATATGGTTATCCTCAGTTATATATTTATATGTATATTTACGAATGTTTATCCCAAGAAAATCATGGCAGTGAAGGCATCTGGGATTTTCCCATCTCACTGTCGCCAGTATTAAGGTATATAATAATCTAAATTTGTTATGGTACCTACATATTTGAGCAGGATGTTGTTATTCGGGCTTGTATCGTTACTAACAGCAGGAACAGCATATTCCTCAGGATTTGGAGTAGCATCAACCAAATATGACGATGGATATTCCCATGGATATTACATGAGGAAACATATTCAAGCCGATTTGGTGCTTGATTCTGCTGATCATTTCATAAGTTCTGGAGCAGATTGGGAATTTGAATCACGGTATAGGGTTCTTACCCGTGATAAGTATGGTCAGCCACTTACAGGAGCTTCCGAATTTTTCAAAAACGGGAACTGGTTTAACAAATACAGGGATTTTTATGCCTACCTGAAGAATGGATACAGAGATACGTATCTGAAACAGGTATGGAACAGTCAGCAACAATCATGGGAAGATTGTTTTTATGTTAAATATTGTGGAACAGGCTATAGTGAATTATTTGATAAGACATGGAATTATGAAGATAATAAATTCATGGATGGTATAAGGAATACTTATGCACTTAATGATGAAGACTTACAGGAGCAATACCTGCGGCAAAACTGGGATACTGTTGGAGAATCGTGGCAGAGCCATTTCCGGTATTTTTATACATATAATCAGAATGGGGACCCCGATACTATAATAAAACAAATTTGGCAGGGAGAAAGCAAAGGATGGTTAAATAACAGGAGGGATGTCAACAATTATTTAAATCCGGGAAGGTTGTCCCAGAAAATGATTCAATATTGGGTTCCCGGGAAAGGCTGGTGGGACAGGTACAAGGTAACCAATTATTATAATAACAAAGGGTATCTGGTATCGGCAATCACTATGGAATGGAACAGCGGTAACTCCAGGTGGGAATTATTACAACGCAATTATCGATCCTATGACAGAAGAGGAAATCTCTTGACACTGATTGTTCAAAACAGAGACAATGAAAGATGGGTAAATTTCACACTTGAGGAATTCAATTATGACAGAAGAAAGAATATTATTTATAAGTGTAAATCTGTATGGGATGAGGACAATGAATCTTGGGTAGGTGATTACAGGATATTTTATTCCTACAACCGGCACGGTAGCAGGACATATTTCAATGACCAGGAATGGGATTCAGCTCGCAATGCATGGATCAATGTGTCGAAGGAAGTGTCAGTTTACGATAAAAAAGGCAATAATATTTTGTATTATTCAATGGAGTGGGATACAGAAAATGATCAATGGCAAAAGACTGAAAAGAGTGTTTCATACTATTCAAAGCGAAAAAAAGGGAAAGGTTATGGATTGTTCTGTGAAACTGCAATGAATCAGAAAAAAAGCAGTGATTTAAACGGGATGGAACATGAAACTACCATATCCGGGAGATTTGATTCTGCTTTGAAAGTGACGGTCTATCCCAATCCTACCCATGATAAAATCAATCTGACGATTGATGGGAATACTTATGAAACTTTAACTCTCCGTATTTTTACGGCCAACGGTCGTCTTTTGGAGATTAAAAAAATAAATGGACCTGAAACCTCAATATCCATGGGAGCTTATCCGGCAGGCTGGTACATTATTAACATTGATGATAAAATTATGCGCAAGGTACTTGTTCAGTAAAACCGTGATTTTTCACGAGGAAATATTTAATGACATTTTTCAGCCTTTGAAAAATCAGTTCCTTCAGCCACGGCAGAGGATCATTTGTCCACCTCTGAGGGTGGAACGTCATCATGATATGATCCGGTAATCCGGATCGCTCAGCTGAAGCCATTATGCTTTTCGTTTTTTTGTAGATGTATTGTTGCTGAAAGCTGGCATGTTCCATTGAAAGGTTTAGTGCGCAATCTGGATGGGGTTGAACAACCCAGTCATTAAAGAGATTTTTTTTATTCGTATTATTTAGGTTGTCCCTTATGCTGACATGTCCGCCATTCCATCTTCTTCCTGTATCGGTAAGGTAAAGGACCCTGGAAAAATCCAGATCAAAATAAGGTTCGGCCATTATATCGAAATTCCTGTAATCATGGTATTTCCATAATATCCGGTTATCCCATCTGCTTAAGGGACTTCCATGCATGCATATGGTCCTGATACTTGCAATTTTACGAAGCCTGTTCAGGTTGTGCTGAAAACGCTTTATAGCCTCGTCAGTAAGTTCTTTTTCGGTATATCGTTTCTTACCGGATTTATTCCATTCATCTGCCGTGAAACTGACATCCTCATAATGATAACCGATTTCATGACCCATACACGAGATCTGCTCAATAATATTCATGGAAAAACTTTGAGGGACTGACCTGAAATAATAGGTACCGCAAATGCCAAGATCGTTCTGTATTCTTGCAAATTCGAGGGAATTCCGGGGAAGATTATCCACATCGTGCCGGAGGATTACCGTACGGCTCTGGGTTGTTCGGTCGAAGTCAGCGAAAGTCTGAAAATGAAAATTATGCCTACTAAGAACTTCCAGCAATTCACGATAGATCTTTATGGTAAAGTCCATCATCGAGAGGAAGGATTATATTGCAGGAAACGATAAGCATAAGATGAATTTTGCTTTATCAGACGGTGTGATTCAGGATAGCATTCTATAAACCATGTAAGAAATTTCGATACGTCTATTTTTTCCCGGAGCATAGAATCTCTTTTTTTGTGCCACTCATTTTTTATATTCTTTTTTTCCAACAATTCCCTGAGCTTGGAAATCAGATTGTCGAAATCTTTTGGATGATAAGAATAGCAGAGACCATATTTCTTTTCCAATTCATTGGGCACGGAGAGGATTCCAGCAAAAGTATTGCATTTAAAGGCAGGCACACCCAGCAAAGCGGCTTCAGTAGTCATGGTTTGACTGTCCCCAATAAACAAAGTTGCGAAATACAGAAGATCATGTATATCTTGTTGTGGAATTTGCAGTAAATATGGTTTGAATTCCTCTTCAATTTCGCGTTCTGAGGTAATAAATATTTTACCATAGGGTTTTAATATATTAATAATTTTTCGTTTCTGATCCGGTGTTAATCCTGTTTGACCAATATCATGATAACTTTTCAATGCGACAAACCTTAATATGAAGTAGGTGGACTTTTCATCAAGACCAACTTGATGAAGAATGGAATGGTTTGGGTTAAAATGGTTGGGATGAAGATAGGCCAGTTCATGATAACCTGGATATACAAGGTGTTTGTATCCATTTCTCTGATGTGCAAGCGTATCAGGTGATAGTATAGTGTCGGCAAATGGATGTGCAAATCTTACGAACATTGGCACAGCTTCCTTGTCGTCATCATCAAGCACAATGGAATGCATCCTGATTATCCTGGAAACGTGTGTAATTGTAATGGAAGATCCTATTGCAATATCGATTTTATGTTTGAGTGCAATGTGCAGGGTCTTTATCACATAACAGATATGGCTGATTCCTTTCCCCACAATTGAATCATGTTTGGTGCCAAGACAGATGTAAGGAAACCGGTAGGCATTAAGAAGTTTGGTAATGCTGGATTGATCCTTTGTGGTGATAATGACCTTGTGATTTTTCCTGGAGAGTGAGTGAATTGTATGTCTGAACAGATGTACATGGGCAGGATGACCAAGATCGAAGAGTAAATTCATGGTTTATAGAGTATTCTCAAATTCGGCAATAACCGTAATGCCTGCATATACTTGTTCGCCATTGCGGACTTTTATGGTGCTGTTTCTGGGAATGATAAGGTCTGCCTGCGATCCCAACCTGATTTTCCCAATAGGTGCTCCTTGAGAGACCATCTCGCCTTTCTGTACTGTTGAAATGCACCTTTTTACAAAACGGGATGCAATCTGAACAACCCCGACCTTGAAGCCTGCCTGATTTTCAATAACGATGGTATTTCTTTCGTTGGTAATTGTCGATTCAGGTTTTTTCAAACCAAGGAATGTTCCTTTAGTATGCTGGCTGAGAATCACGGTGCCTGTCATTGGTGCCCGGTTAATATGAGCATCAAACAGGGTCATGATAATGCCAATCAGATAACATGGTTCCTCGAGGAGATTTGTTTTTGTCAGTTCTTCCAGCTTTGACAAACGGTGCTTCTTAATGGAAACCGGAATCTGGTCTTTTTCAATTTCTTTGATATATATTACCTGCCCGTCAGCGGGTGCAACGAATTCATTTGGTCTGGCATTGATCCTCCTTCTGGGATTTCTGTAAAATCGATAAATCAGTAGTATGACAAAGCTGATAAAAACAAAACCTGGTATGATAAATATAATTATATAAACCGGGTTTACGTGAAACAGCATACGGTATAAAATAATTACACCTGCCGAGATGAAAAAAAGTAAGAGATTGTCACGGTACAGATGTCTGACATGAAATGCTCCTTTAATGGTTAAAAGAATGAAAATGCTGCTTGATAGTACAAAAGCCTCGAAAACATATGTGAGTATCTCGAGATAGTTCATCTTCTGATAATTATTTGTTGTTACATTCTTTTTCTTCTCAATGCCAAAATAGGCAATTTGATTGTTTCTAGCAGAAATGGTTTTATATCTTTTTTTGAAAAAACGGCATAGGATTTTTTCCCCTTGATTGATCTGAGCCATTCCTGCATTCCGAGATTCCCTTTAATGATCTCTCTCATAGAAAAGAAAACATCAGTATAAATATGCATCCATTTTTTTCCTAATTCATATTGCGTTTTAAAATTATTTAAACTATTATTTGCATAATTATATAAAATCAGTGAAAAATCAATACCGCAATTTGTGGCCAGGCCTATCCAAAGCCATGTGCGGGCATTGATTTCAATTAGTTTGTATTCTCCATCCCTAGGATGGCATAGATATTCAATCTCGCAGATTCCGGAGTAATTCAGTTTTTTTAAAATTCTCTGTGAGTATTCATGCAGCAGCTGAATATGAACGCTCTGGGCAAACGTTGCGGTACCGAATCGTGCAGGGTGTTCCCTGAGCTTGGCACCCATCCAGTAGGTTTTAACCCTACCGTCCGTGCAGAATGCAGCATAGGATACGGTAGGATTATCACCAGCTGAAGGAATGATCTCCTGAGCCATAACTTTTGTGAGGTCATATTTTTTAATGATCAAATCCCGTTTAGCAGAAAATTCCTTCATGTTATGAACTACAAGTGCTTTTCTACGAAAAGTTTTATAGAATTCCAGACCGGTTTTTCCTTTGATTATAAATGGGAATTCTAACTCAGAGTCCTTGTATTCAGGCAAATAAAATGTAAAAGGTACAGGAATACTGCACTCCGTGGCGCAATTAATCAATCTTTCTTTGTTCTGTAACTGTTCAGTAAGATTAATGGGGGGAACAAAAATTCTATAGTACTGAGAGAGTGAAGCGATATTCCTTGACAGGTTCTGTACGGCATAATCATTGGTGGGGAACAAAACCCAGTTTTTTATGTTTTGTTCCTCTGCAAGCTTTATTAAAAATTCGATCAATTCAAATGATTCGTATGGAGGTGAGATGAAGGATTTCCTGCAATACCGGGAATATTTGGCAATACCCGGGCGGGTTTCTACGATCATTACGGGAATACCTTGTGTACCAAGAGAACGTGTAATGGCAAGTCCCTGGACATGGCCATCGATTACTACAGCACCTGGCTTAAGTGCTTTATGATCCAGTGATGATTTCTTCATACACCTTTATGATGCAACTGCTGACGCTATTCTCATCCAGTCCCAGCTTAAGGATCTGTTCACGCCCATTTGTCCTTTTTCCCAAATGAATTGCCTTAAAAAGATAACTGGCAATTTCTTCCGGATCATGGTTGGCAATATAGCAACCTGTAATTTCTCCCGTTAATCGGTCAACATCTCCAACATTCGTAGTGACAACGGGACAGTTGCACGCCATGGCTTCCTTGATTACATTAGGGGATCCTTCGTGTTTCGAAGTGCATAACAAAACATCAGCAGCACATAAAAGGACAGGAATATCGGATTGAGGTTTTTCAAAAATGACATGCAGTTTAGAAGAGGTTTGTTTTAATAAGAGATGGCATGCCTGTTTTGCAAGTGGGAAGTTTTTCTCTTTACGGGCCGGATCTGCAAGGAACAATATGTGCTTGGTTTTACTATCGAATCCGGATTTTTTTTTAGATTCCAAGGGATCCAGAGGTTTAAAGGTCTCCATGTTGATACCGTTAGGGATAACATGAAGATTATGCAAACGTATTTTTTTTTTCATTGCTTCAGTTTTAACAATAACTGCCTTCCACGAGTAATATGAAAACAATCGTACCAGGATTTTCCAAAAGAAAGCAGCATAAACATCACTGCCCATCAAAGAAACCACAATGGGCCTACCTGTCATTGAGAAGGTAGATAGCATGCCGCTCAGAGAATAATGTGCATGTATCAGGTCTATCCCTTCTTTTTTTACTGTTTTCCGTAATTCAGATCTTTGGGAAAGATAACCGGTGACCCCTTTTCCTTTGATCATAAAATAAACTACACAGACTCCGTTTTTTCTGAGTGATTCACCCTGGTTTAAAACAAGAGGAGAGATTCCATTTCTTTTATTACCGCTAGAAACGAATAAAACTCTCATCTACTGTCCCCGTAATACTTGCTGATAAATCCGGAAACACTTTCGGCATATACTTTTTCAAGTTCCGATTCGGCTTCAATGAGCTGCCATTCATTAGCATTCCGTGTGAAAAAAAACCTGGAATTTTCAATTGTGGTTGTTCCAAAATAAAGAAACTGAAATTCAAAGAGGTGAAATTTTTCTCCGTCAAATCCTATATCAAAGGAAATATTAGGTACATTAAAATAATTTAATAGTTTTTCTGCATAATCCAATAATGCAGAATTCACATTTTCCGGGTATGAAAATAGGCCACTACCACTGGCCCGAAAGTCATTTCTGCGGTTTTCCCTTTCAAGAATGTAATACTTTAGGCCGTAAATCAGCACCTTCCAGTCACCGCCCAGACCGTTGACAAAATTTTGTACAATATATTTTTTACGGTACTTGGAATCCGGGGTATACCCTTTGTGAAGATAAGGCCGTACGATGTCTTTTATTTCATTCCAGAAATTTTTTGTTCTACTGATTTTTCTGGCCTTTTTTTCAATTTTTTCCAGTGATCCGGCACGGTGAATGCCCCTGCTTTTCGCTCCCTCAGCTGGCTTAATGACCATTTCCTGTCCCGCAAGCTGATTGTGATTAAAGGCCAACTCTTCCAGGCAGCCGTAATAAATTGTTTTTAAAGTTTTTATTTCCGGACATTCAGAAATGTCCCTGATTATTTCCATAAACACCTTGTTATGGTGTGCCCGGAGGTATTTAAAGCCTGGAATGACTATGGCACCGGTAAGTTCAAGTCCGAATATAATATCTTCGATATACTGCTTATAATAGCTGCCCGGATCTTCCGATGAACTATATAAATATATGTTGTTTATTATAGAGGGATTGCGAAAATCAACCTCCGGGAAATGTATGAAATCAACATCCAATCCTGATTCCTTGAAATATTTCTTCAATAGGATTTTACTCATTCCACTTCTGTAGGGAACTGCTGTATACTTGGTCTCGAACCGGTCCTTATAATCCAGTAAAATGGTAATATTGTTCATATCCCGGAGGTCTAATAGTAGATTTTATGTTTGAATTTTTCATGGAAATAATGAAAACCAAGGAGCATAATCAATTTCCTTATTGTATAATCCGGCACCTCATGATTTTCTCTGATGACTTTCAGTAAATCTGTTGTCCTTTTCTTATTAATAAAAGGAAATTCCAGAATCTCAGAATTTTCCAGTTTCATGATGAGAAACTTTCGGAACCATTTCATATAATTCAGGGTTTTCAGTTTTTCAGCTCTGTTTTTCATAAGATAATGATTCTGTATATACCTGAAGATCGACCTGGGGAATCTGTGCCAGTAATAGATATCTGCAAGCATATAATCTCTGTCCATCATAGTGAACAGAGCTGGTTTATAAATTTTTTCAATAAGGTTCGGATACAACCTTCTTGACCGGAAATGAGCGGCAGGATTTTTTGAGAACGGTTGCATACGGGTATATCTCAACCTGGAATTCAATAATTGTCTGAGAAAATCAATATCTACGAACGGATTAATCAAATTGTGATTGACCGCAACGCTGTTAAAGACAACACCAAAAAATTTGGCATACGTTTCATTAAGGAGAAAATTGGTTAGATTTTTCCAGTGATTATCATTGTTAAGAGGCCGGTATTTTTCAAGTGTCTGAAGGTAATCCCGGAGATGATCTGAAAAGAAATTATCGTTTAGGAAAGGGATTTCGCTATAGTTCTGTTGTAAACCCGAGCTGAGTTCCCGTACAGTATTGCTGGTTATCAAAACCTTGGCAGACCTTGTTAAAATGACTTCGGATATCACTACTGGACCAGCGATCAATTCCCCTCCCATTATTCCTGTGACAAGATTTGATGGAGGGATCTTCCTGTTTACATATTCATAGGATATCAGATCCAGGATCATGGGAAGAGCAGGATTCTTGTCAATAAAGGTCAAGATCAGGTCATTCGCAGAGGAAAAAGATTCGTCATTAATTTCAATCAATTGATAATGGAGATGAAATTGTTCGGCAATGGACATAGCCGCTTTGTGATCAATACTTCCTTTTGCTCCAAAAGTAAATGCGGAAAAATCTTCTCCCGATGACATTAAAATTGCCAGGGCTACTTTCGAATCAAATCCTCCTGAGAGGGCGAGATTTATTTTTTTACCGGGAATTATATTATGTCTGATATTTTCAACCAGTGATCGTTGAAGGCTACTGTAATTTATTTTGGCATAACCGGATTCCATGATGTATTCAGCAATATCCGTGATTTTATTTACAGTTGCTCCACCATTGGAAATTTCTAATCTGCTGCCTCCTTCCAGCCGATGAATTTCCTTTGTTAGTGTTCTGTCATTCAGTGTGTAGTTAAGGAGGAAATAATCAGATATTGCATGATAATCAATGGTCAAGTTCTCAATATGCCGACTGATTTCAGTAAAGCTGTCAGAGAGGATGAAACAATCATTTCGGTGGTAATGGTATATGGGGAAGATGCCGTATAGATCATTATAGAGGATTACTTTAGATGTATTTTTTGGAATGATCATTACAAATCCCCATTGCATCTTTACAAGCATATTCTCAATGGTTCCGATTTTCATCCTTACCTGACCTTTTTCTCCTATGCATTCCTTGTGGAATCCTGGGTTTGAACAGATAAATATGGAATGATCCTGCGTTTCGTACTGATGAATTCTATTTCCATGTATCTTTCGCAGATTTATATGACAATTACCAGATTCATTACTTAAATAATAATCTTCCTTATCCTGTTCAAGACGTTTGTTTGATATGATAAATGAGGATTGATTCATACAACTCCGATGTTACTGATTAGGGGTCTTTTTTGAAAGGGAGCAGGTCTCATCTGAACTCTGGTAACCGGCTGATATGAAAGAGTAAGCCTTAATAAGGCTCCGAAATAAAGAAAAATCAGTGATCTGAGAGAAACAAGAAGAATACTTCCGTTCAAGGAAGCAAAAATAGAAACCATGATAAGGCTTAAAAGGATGGCTCGAAAGATTTTAACACGATCTGAGTAAACATTTTTTCTCAGATGTACAAGTTTCAGAATTCTGATATAAATAAGAAAATATATGAGAAAACCTATCAGGCCGGTATCATGCAGCAAAACGGAAATATCGGTATGTAGCATTCGTGAACTTCTTTCCCTGTTTTCCCAACCGCTTGCATATATGTTTTCCCCAAACAAACTGTTTATCGGGTTTGAAAAACTAAAGGTATTTTTAACCACACCGACAGTTTCAATATACCTACCTTCGGTTCTAATAAAATCTCTTTCAAATCTTCCCTGCTCTTCCCTGATTTCCAATCTTGAAATCAGCATGTCAGAATAAATTGGACTCAGCAGGAGTATTATAACAGTTGCTCCTATAAGTCCGGATATGAATTTCATTTTTCTTGGCATAAATAATAAATAGGTCAGATAGCCTACAACCGGAATCAGAATCACCGTCCGGCGAACATTTAAAAGGATAAAAATATAGCATATAATAGCCACTGCAATAATCATTATGCGCCATAACTTATTATTTATGAAATAAAGTATGAGTGGTAGAATTGAGATGGCAAAGGTTGCGGAGTATAATCCTGAACTTCCGAGCAATCCTACAATCTGTTCTTCGGTATCACCTATTCTTGTATATTCCAAAACCCTTCCAATATCGAAGGTATATCCAATTATGGATGCCACCACGGAAAACATTATAACAATGACAAGCGTTCCGTTAAGTTCTTTTAATCTTTTTTCATTACTGATGTATTCGAAACCTATTACAATCATGAATATAGAAATAAATGATTGCATATAACCCTTAAAGGAAACGAACAGCTCAGAGGAAAAGAATACCAGGCAAAGGGTATATGCCATGAAAATGTAGATGGGTCTGAATATCCTTAATCTGAATAATACATTTCTGTAATAGAAAAACAGAATCAGATAAGCAAGTGGACGCAGGAAAGTAAGGAAACTCAAAGATTCAAAAACAGAAAATGCAGAATCAAGAATTACATTTAATAGTGGGAGGTAAATAATAAAACCTTTCTTCCTGACAAGTAGAAAAACGAACGAAGCAATAAAAAGGGTATAATAGATATATTGCATTGCGGAAAAAGGTCCCTTTTATTTATCACTGGTGGAGAACGCCATTCTCAGCAAGATTCTTTTGAGTATTATGATCTGGGCATGCAGGAACAATCTGGCACTATAATAATTGTGTTTTTTCAGAATACGTATGTATTCAGATATGGATTGATTATTAAGATAAGACATTCCGCCCTTTCGGAAATAAACAATTTCTTCCGGTATCCTTTTCCATTTGTACTGTCCAGCCAGAAGCTTCAAAACCAATTCATAATCAGCTGCGATCTGAAAATTCTTGTCGAATCCTCCTAATGCCTTATATATTTTTGTTTTAAGTACCATAGCCGGGTGATGCACGGTATTTGAAAATCGTATTTTGTCAATGGAGGATTCCCTTTTCTTGATATGTCCGGTATGCGTAATTACGAAAACATCACCAAAAAAGAAATCAATATCAGGATATTTAAGGATATAATCTGCTATGAGTGAAAATATATCATTTGAACAATAATAATCGTCGGAATTCAGGACTAGGAAATAACTGCCATTGGCCAATTTGATACCCTTATCCATTCCGTCATATATTCCATTATCGGGTTCACTGCTCCAATAATCGATGTATTTCTCATATTTTTGAATGATATCAATCGTTCTGTCGGTGGATCCCCCGTCAATGATAAGATATTCAATGTTACTATAATTCTGTTTAATAACAGATAAAATCGTCTGCTCAAGGTGCAAAGCTCCATTCTTGACTGCCGTAACAACCGATATCAATGGTTTTCCGGGAAGAGCTTTCTTAGATCCCCCCCTTTTTTTTACTTCTCCGCCTATCCGATCCATTGATAATCCCAAGTACTGTTAAACACTACTTTATTGATGGTTCACTTTGTTTAAAGCACATTATTGAAAACGATTTATCTTCCCATCCAAATACCTTCAGAATTAGCCAGGATAAGTTAGAGATAAATTTTCCTAATATCACCGGTCTGAGAACAGGTCTGGAATACATGCCTCGTAATTTTCTGTGTCCATTGACTCCATAAACTGTGAATCCCATTTTTTTCATTTCAGTGTAATTCCAGCCGGAAAGATGCTTTTGGTATGGATTGTTGTCAAAAGGCTCCTGTTCAAGGAAACCATTCGGTGTCAGAATTACGATTTTCTTACGCGCAATACTCAGCATTTGATCAATCAGTTGGTAACCCTGTTTCTTAGGCAGATGTTCTATCAGGTCGAAAGCTGCAACCATGTCAAATGATTTATTGCTGAAATGATCACTCAGTTTTGTTGCATTTCCCATAATATAATTATCGTAAAGGCCTCTTTTTTTTGCTAACTCTATCGAGTTACGGTCAATTTCGAATGCAGTAATATGCGTGTTTCTGTTTATCATTCGCAGATATGAGTTTATTCCTGCCCCTATTTCAAGTACGGTTTGAATATCATGTGTTTCTTTGAGAAGAGGTTTGAGAAATATTTGTTTGAAAAAATAATTTTCAAAAAAAATTGCCTGTAAAACCCGGACCAGAAAATATTTAATCCTCTTGTTCAATACCGGTATGAATATTTCAATATGTAATGTCTAATATGCTTATTCATCCTGCGTACCAAGCCGGTCTTGTATTTTGCATTTCTTGTCCCGTAATAACCCTTGATCACAGGAGGCAAGGGCATTGGAAGCCAATTCATCCCTTCACTCAGTGCCAAATGGATTGCTCTTGAAAGAGCATGTTCGAAATAGATTCCGGATGAATCATTGATCAGGTCATGGAAAAGGAAAAGGTAATCGGGATAAAACTCCTTTTTTGCTATAAAAAATCTGCTGTCGGCCAAGGCAAGATTTGATCTGAAGTTACAAAAAATATCAGGTGTGGTAATTTTATGACTATCTATACGATGTAATATTTTTGCAAGATTCATAATACTCAATCTTCCGGTTATTTTAATAATGTACCTGGATTTTTTTATTATTTGTGATTTTTCAAAGGCATTTTTTAGGATACCGATTTCCCCGAAGCCTTTCCCCTTTTCCTTGGGATAGTCATTACCGTCAAATCCAAAAAACTCAATATCCCGGTCTGTATAGTTAACCACCGATTTAAGTTTATCCAGATTTGAATTGCTGTTTTCACAGAAAACCAATGAAATATTGAATTTGCTGTAATATTGGAGTGCCTTCAGGTAATCTTGTTCCCGTGAGTGTATATCACTTCGTTTGGCCTGTTGCATACCGCAAGGATTAATCGTAGCGGTCAATATCAAACACGACTCATTCATCTTTGAGAAAAAAGGTTATTCAGATGTTCGTTAATAATATGATATGACAACCGGTTCCTGGATTCTTTTGAGGTCAAGAATGCATATTTATAGTCTTCATATCTAGTATCATCAACAGATATAGAGTTCATGTCAACTTTCACATCTATATTAATATTTATATATGAAGCATTAAGATATTTTGCAAGTTGTTTGATAAACAGGTGATTATATGAAAGGTATCTTTTTAATAGGTCTGAAGAAATAAAGAGAATGGGTTTTTTGTACAGTATGGCAAAACTTAAAGATGTGCTCATATGTGTAATTACAAAATTTGAATATTTTACAAGCTGACGGGTATGGTGTGTAATAATTTTTCTGTCATAAAAAGCATTTTTAGCGTATTTCGATTTGGGGTGTGCCGCAATGATTACTTTTATGTTGGTTTGTTTTTCGATTCCATTAAAAAAATGGTTTAGTTCCGTTAAGTAATCCGCGGAGTTAAATAATTTATATGATTTCATTTTAAAATCAGGGTGATCAATAAGAAAATCGTCTAAGAAAACACAATAACTGCAATCGATCAGGGAGTTCTCATTTTGTTGCAGTGAACTCAAATAATCATCGTAATCAAAAAAATTGATCATGATTCGTGATTCAATTTCAGGGAATCGCTTATAGTTAAACTCTCCGGAAAGAAAAACGAATGGGTACTCGGAAATGAGGTTTAACCTTTTAGATGTTTTGGCAATATAATTCTGTGTTTTGATCTTGAGTATTTTGTATAATGAGTTGTTCCTTGATTGAAGATCTCTTGGACTGATTTTCATATGGTTGCATCTTTTAAGATAATTGAGGGAAGGAAATCCGTTTGATATAATGGAAGAAGTAATGCAATTATTTTGTTTTAATATCCTGAATAGGGGAATGGTATGGTATGAGAAATGCATCATAATCATATAAATCGTATTTCCTTCCTTATTTTTTTTTATCGCTTTTATTAGGTCTTCATACGTATAGAATTTTTTTATATAGTTTTTGTTTAGTTCCCCCGGGACAACAATATCATTGTAATATAGCTTTGTTAGATCCCAGTAATCTATGTCGTGGTGAACAATTAGCTTATCAATATAAAAATCCTGTTCCATCTTACCTGTAAGTGGATGATAGTACAGATATTTTATTTTCATGATTTCTCAGCGATGAGTAGCCCGAAAGTTCAGGATATTTGTTAACAGAAAGTATAAAAACTGACTTACCAATACGCCAGTACTAACACCGACAAGTGGATCCTTTATTAGTTTTATGCCCAGTAAGATAAAGACAGCATTCAACAGGGCACCTCCTAATTGTGCGATTGCCATTTTTCTCCAGGCTTTCATACTCCACAGCAGGTTTACTCCTATACTTGCACCGGAAAACACTCCGGCAAACAATATAATTTGAGTTGCAGAAATACCCATTTCATACATAGGGAAAAAGTTTGAGATAATGTATGGAATAATTAATAGGCCTGAAAACGCCAGGGGAAGTAATATAAGGAGCATGACAATATTGGTATGGAAAGCTTTTGCCCACAGGTTTTTTTTATCTTCATCCTTTCCAACTGCCAGGCTTAATTTGGGATAAATATAATTTGCTATGGTTACAGGGATCATCCTGAATGCATTATAGGCCATGAATGCCACCGAATAATAACCCACGTATTCATGGCCCATGAATTTTAATAATGATACCCGGTCAAGCGTTTCCGAAGATGTAAAAATATAACTCAGGGAAAAAATATATATTCCGTACTTCAGCATAATTAAGAAATGTTTTTTACTGAAGCGGATCCTTACTTTGACAGGACGAATCATATGCATCAGGAATACAGTCAGGCCGGTAGCTAAAAGAATCCTGATCAGATATCCTTGGTACAGATAATAAATAACCAGGGGTAAAGTCAACAAGCCCAGCAATCCCCTTGCGAAATATATTTTACCAAGTTTTTTAAATGATTGATTTGATCTGAAGGTGGAGGCAAGATACTGTTCATAAAATCTCATTCCAGACAGGAGAACAATCACCAGAAGGGATATGTTAAGTAGATGGGAAGAGCTATTCAGTATGAAGAAGACAATGATACCGGTGATCATTACCAATAAGATGGAGAACAATGTAAAACACTGTGCAGTTTCCGCCAGTTTTGTAGCATCCGTTGAATTACCCCGCCCCATTTCATAAGGAAATTCCCTGTTGAATCCATTAATTACACCGACCTGCACAAAAACGGAATAGGTTTGAAAAAGGATGATGGAATTCCATATGCCCATCTCTTCTGGTTGTATTAAAGTCAATACATAAAAATTCGTAATTATCTGAACTATGCTTTTCCAGACACTGCCTCCGGCAAAATAAACTACATCTGAATCCAGCTTTTTAATACTGAAAGCAGAAATTCCAGCTGAACCAATAATATTTTTTATTCTCATCTACTGGAAGAGGAAGATTACATTGTATTATAATTTCCGGAAACCAGTTTGGAAAAAAACAGTTTAATTTGGAATGTTGCAGAATACATTATTTTGTTGGGTAAGAATCGGACCTAAATCTGCAACCTCATCCATGAAGAAAAATGACAAACCACTTTCCTTGAGCCCAAGAGCTATGACCCAATTAATAGGATGCCTGCCACAATTATGTGGTAGTAAGGAGGGATGTACACTAATTACTCCCTTTGGCGGTATGGAAAGCAATTCTTTTTTTGTTATTTGTGGTCAGCCCCAGCAGAAAATTATATCAGGTTGTTTATCATTTATCCAATGAATGGTTTCGGGCTGGTTAATGTTTTTGCAATATAATATTGGAATGTTATATTCACGTGCCAGCGGCGTAAGATTTTAATAATCAATATTATTTATTTTCTTTTTTGAAGTAACTATCCCGCATATAGTACCGGCATTGTGCAATACCACTTCAAGATAATGATAACTAAAATCAACTACACCAATGTATAATATTCGCATCTTATCCTCGATCTATTATTATTTACAAAGGTGAATCAGAAATAAACTCATTTTTAATATCAAAAAATCCTTTTTTTAGTATATCAGCCTTATTTTCCAGGTTAATCTTTTCTAATGTTTTGACAATATTGACTGCTGCAGATCCATCCCCATAAGGGTTAACTAGTTGTGATATTGACTCCTGAAAATTTTTTGAGACAGCGTGATTAATCGCTTTTATAATTGCTTTTTTTGTACAAATACAATCAATAACATTATCAGGCTTATAGCGGCCGGCTTGTCTGTCTCCAATGTTTACTACAGGCAGCTTAAATGATGCTGCTTCTATAATTCCGCTTGATGAATTGCCTATCATTAGTTTTGCATATTTCATTACACTGAGATAAGCTCTTTGCCCCAAATTTGACACAATCTTAAATTTATCGGGATATAATTCCACAAATGATTTAATTACTTTAAATATTTCATTTCCACCAGTATCAGCATTTGGCATCGTAATCATTGATATTATATCTGTATCCAACAGCGCATTTAATATTTCTTTTATTTGTTTACTTGCACTATTATAATTCTCTAATGTTACTGGATGATAGGTAATTAGAGCAACTTTTCTATTAAAATCAATGCCCGTGTATTTCTCTAATGTAGTCATTTCCATTAAGGGCATTTTTTTTATGTTATCTAAGCCTATTGCACCAACGGTAAAAACCCTATCAGGGAACTCTCCCATTTGAATTATCCTTCGGGCACATATGTCGAGTGATGCAAAATGATAACTTGCCATTTTTGTGATTGAATTTCGAATCGAATCATCAATTGACCCGAATGTTGATTCACCTCCATGTATATGTGCGATAGGGATTTTATGTATTATCGCCGGAATGCATATTGACCATAATTCATATCTGTCCCCCAATACAATAATTAAATCATATTTTTTTCTTTTATATAATCCCGAGAAACCTGTAAGACCCAATGATATTGAGCTACAAATTGCGTTTTCGGAATCATCCATCATGGTCATTTCAATTCTCTCATTCACTTCAATGCCGTCATTTTCAATATTTGTTATAGTTTTTCCATGCATGACAGAGAAATGTGTCCCTGTCACAATCAGTTCCAGGTTAAATTTCTCATTGTGTAAAATCAATTGTATCAAGGGATATAGTAATCCATAATCCGCTCTTCCGGTAGTAACAATGGCCAAGTTTTTCTTTTTCATAAACAACTTATTATTGTACCTGAAATTTATTGATGGCTACAAGTATCCGTACTTCTTCTTCTCTATTGAGTACTTTTTTACTATGAAAAGATTTTATATGAATTTTCTGAAAACAGGTTTGACGGGTTGTCCGATAAGGTATCGTTGAAATCCCTTATCCAGGCCCATTTTATAAATCTTCAGAGCCTCCCTCAGTGCTTCCAGGGTTTGATTTAATTCTGAATCTCCGTGTGCTCGTGAAAGGGCAATCCATGGTATTAATACTTTGTACTTTATCATTTCCTGCTGGAACAAGGTCCTCAATCCGGAAGATACATCTCCGGAATTATCTTTTGTTACGACGACAGGTGAGCATGGATAGCCATCTATGTAAAAATAATCTTTGAGTCCCATTTCAGATGAGACTGCATTGCTTTCTTCTATCAATTTCTTTCCATAATCCCAAAGATGATCAATTACATTTGAATTTTGATATTCTTCAACAACCTGTATAAACGCTCCCAAACCTCCCATTTCTGCACCATGGGTAGTTGATAGAAGAAAAACCCTTTCTTCACCTGCCTTTTTTATTCCTCCCAGCTCCATGATTTCTCGTCTACCGGTCAGTGCTGCAACTGAAAAACCATTGGCCATGGCTTTGCCAAAAGTTGATAAATCCGGCTCTACCCCGTACATGGTTTGTGCTCCTTGCAGGTGAAATCGGAAACCTGTGATCATTTCATCCAAAATGAACAGGGCTCCATTTTCACGACAAAGTTTCTTTACATCCTGCAGATAATTGTCGTACGGTGACTGTATGGTGGCTGGTTCCATAATTACACATGAGACATTGCCATAATATTTTTCGAACAAATACCTCAAGGATTCAATATCATTATATTTGAAATTAGTTGTCATCGACGAGATTTCTTCTGGTATTCCACGGTTGGCTACAGTGTCACCGATAAACCAGTCATCGTAAGAGAAAAAAGAATGATCAATGCATCTTGCAACCATTTTTTTCCCGGTGAAAGCACGGGCCAATTTGACCGCAGCCGTTGTAACTGAGGAACCATTTTTAGCAAATTTGACCATGTCCGCAGAAGGGATCAAGTCTATTAAGACCTCAGCAGCCTTAAGTTCTGTAATGGATGCGCGGGTAAGATTATTACCATTCCGGATTTCACGAATGGCTGCATCATTGATTTTCCGGTTCGCATAACCGAGTGAAACAGCCCGTAGAGCCATTCCATAATCAAGGTATTTATTACCTTCTGGATCCCATACACATGCACCATTCCCTTTTACAAGCACAGGAGGAGCATTGGCTGGGAACTGGTCATCTCCTCTGCTGTATGTGTGCGCCCCTCCAGGTATTAACTGGTGTATTTTGTCACGGTATATTTCCATGCTAGTCTTTATTTGAAATTTCCACAGACTCCAGTAACTGTAAAATTTTAAGATCACGGTTCAACGAATTCGGGTATTTGGAGGGTTGTGAAATTCCTTTGACAAAGGATTGTATTTCATTAATATACATTTCTTCTCCTATATTTTCATTATAACCTGGTGCGTTTATACCTTTGGTAAAAGTAAAAGTATCCCACCTTGAATGTTTAGTATTGAAAATTTCTATGAAAGAGTTCTCCCAATTCCATCTTATTTGTGTTTCTTCCAAGTTAATGATCAGTTGCCTGGTTGCAATCCTTGAAATTACATCGACAAGCAGAGTACCGGCCATATCGGGATACATCAGGGTGATGCAATAAGTATCATCGATCGGAATACCCAGATCAGTTGTTTTCAAATAATACCCTTTTATCTTACTGGGAAATCCGAATAATGCAGTAATCCAGGTTAGTTCAAATGGTACAATCTCCCTAGCCCCTCCTGTTGCTTTATTTGAAACATAGTAATCCTGTACCTTCTCCCATGGATGCCAGTCAGGCAGGTATTGGCCGGAATGATAGGAAAAATTTTTAACCTTTCCATATCGGTCTGATAGAACAAGATCTTTTATCAGTTTTATAGCAGGATGAAATAGCATTGTACAGGATGGCGCTACAAATGATTTCTTTTTATTATATATAATAGATTCTTTGACGTGATCCAGCAAAACGCTGGCTTCAACAAAGCATGGTATGCCATAATCTATTGCAAGTTTTACATATTCAAGATGTTTGTCAGGTGGAGTAGAAATAATCATTGCATCCGAACCATCAAGGTAAGAATCAGATAAGGCCTGTGATACCTTAATGTTATATTGATTTCTTGCCTCATCCTGCCGGTCTTGTCTGGGGTCGATTCCCGTGATTTGTGAATAACCAAGGTTAAGAAGGCAACGTAACCTTCGCTTTCCCATGGAACCTAATCCGATACTCAAGAACTTCATTGCACGATTTCCATTAGTTTATGTTTAAAGATGGTCTCAACACACATAAAATCATAAAGATCGTCTATCTCGTAATTCTGCCATCTTTCAATGAAAAAAGGTAACATTTTTCCTTTATAGAATGATTTTGTTTTTTTCAGGATTTCTTTTTTAACTGCATAAATTACTCCGTATGGGAAATAGATGTTTGGGTACTTCTGGCGATTTTGTATAATCTCTGACGATTCCAGTAATGGCTGAATATTGTCATCTTTGACAATCTTGGCAATAAATGGATTCTCCAGTTGAATTTTCCCAAGGCTAATGATACCATCATAATAATCATAGTGCAGGATAAGATTTCTGATTGCTGTTTCCAGATCACCTTTCTTACGTAAGGGAGATGTGGGTTCAAGAAGTGCAACAATATCATAATTGATTTTTTTTAATTCGTAGAAATTGAGTACATGTAAAATTACATCAATAGAGGGGGTCTCGTCTCTGGCAAGATATGCAGGTCTGATAAACGGTACTTCGGCGCCATAGCTTGCAGCAATATTTGCGATTTCATCATTATCTGTCGATACCATGATTTTGTCAAATGAATTTGCATCAAATGCTTGTTGTATAGTCCAGGCAATCAACGGTTTATTATTTAAATTACGTATATTTTTACCGGGCAGCCCTTTACTACCTCCCCTGGCTGTTATAATGGCTATTACCTTCAATTTTTAATATGTTTAACAATTTCCTGGGCCTTTTGATAATCTTCAGGTTTTCCGATATCTATCCAGTATCCCACAATGGGGTTATGAATGACTTTTTTTCGTTTGGTAATCATGGAATGAATAAAATCCGTGGCATTCATGAACGTATTATGTGGGATGTATTTCAGCAATTCCTTTTTCATTAAGTAGATACCTGCATTTACATAATGTGTGTTGTTTGGTTTTTCATAAAGGGACTTAACGGCCCTGTCATCCATTTCAAAAATCGCATAAGGGATATTAACTGTATATGGAATTGAAGCAATAGAAAGATCTGCCCCGGCTATGATATGTTCCGTATACAGATCTTCAAAATCAATATTTGTGAAAAGGTCCGAGTTTAGCACAAGTAGATTCGGGTTTGACAGGTTTTGAGCCAAAGTAACAGAACCTATTGTTCCCAAGGGTTCATCCTCGGCCAGATAATTTATCCTCACATCCCATTTTTCTCCGTTGCCGCAAAATTTATAAATTTCATCAGCAAGATAGTGGACAGAAATATAAATGGTTTCGATACCGAATTTTGTTAATCTGGTGATCAAATGTTCTATAATTGGTTTATCACCAAGTTTAAGTAAGGGTTTGGGTAAATGGTCAGTTAGTGGCCGCATACGTTTGCCTTGTCCTCCTGCCATAATGATAACATCAACAGGTAGGATGGATTCAAGCTTTTCTAAATTATAAATTCGGACTAATTCCTTATCCTTATTGATAACAGGAAGCAGGTGAATCCCTTTCTTTTTGTATTTTCTTATTCTGTCAGTATCAATTTCATTGTGGATAATATAAGAGAAATCCCTGTGCATGTATTTTTCAACGGTATCATCCAATTCATTTCCAGCAAGAATTCCCCTGCGAATATCTCCATCGGTAATGCTTCCTACAATCTTTTTCTGGTCAAATACAAACAGGGTCAAGGCTTCCGGGATATGATTAATTTTTTCCAGAGCTTCAAGAACCGTATCGTCTTTTTGGATAGTAAACCTTGACAGATCTCTCATTATAATATGAAATATATATTAAACGGAATTTATTGGAAGTCAGGCTCTAAGATTGTAAAGAAATATTTTAATGAGCCCTTTTAAGATTTACTGTTTATAAATGTCATCCCAGGATATTTTATGATCTACAGGAAGTTCCTTGATCGTTTTTTTCCCGATTACCTGTTCCAAATCCATTGGGGATATTCCATTGCCAGGTCTTTTCATGATAAGGTCTTCCTCACATATGATATGTCCTTCGGGAAGGGCCTTTTTTAAGTGAATACTTTTTCTTATGACAACTATATTTCTCTTTTCTGATTTGGATGGCTTTTTTATATCAATCCCGAGGATGGTTTCAGTATCTCTGATGGCTTTTACCATTTCCATTAACTCCTCCGGTTCCAGGGAAGCTCTGTGATCGGGTCCCGGGAGTGTTTTATCAAGGGTAAAATGTTTTTCCAGTATTGCTGCACCCAAGCATACTGCTGCAATAGGAACAATGATACCTTGGGTATGATCCGAATAACCCACTTCCACACCAAATGTGTTTTTTATGGTATGCATCGCATTCAAGTTAACATCACCCAGAGGTGTAGGGTACTCAGTATTACAATGCAAAACAATAATATCTTTCTTTCTGGTCCCATACATCTGTAAAATCCTCAGTGCATTACCTATTTCCTCAATGGTAGACATGCCTGTTGACAACAGTATCTTACCTCCGTAACCGGCAATTTTCCTCAAATAAGGTAAATTGGTGATTTCACCTGAAGGTATTTTCCAGTAATCCAGCTTTAGGGCTGCCAACATGTCTATGCTTTCAAGATCAAAAGGCGAGGAAAGAAATCCGATTTTCTTTTTCCTGCAATATTGGTATAATTCAAGATGATCGCGCTGATTGAGCTCAAGTTTTTTCAACAATTCCTGCTGTGATGCCTCTGAACTGTCAATCCCCCCTTTCTGATATTGTGCTTTTTTTGCGCTGGCTGTCACAAGGCTTATGGCTTTGAAAGACTGAAATTTTACATAATCGAGACAGGCGTATACGGCTACATCGACAAGTTGCTTTGCAAGTTTGATGTTTCCATTATGGTTCACTCCGGCTTCACCTATTATTATCGTTTTTTTCATTTGATTTTTCTTGCCGGGCTACCTGCATAGAGTCCGGGATTTGAAAAGGACTTTGTGACGACAGAACCTGCGGCAATAATAACATTGCTGCAAAGTTTAATATTGTTGTACAAAATTGCACCACTGCCAATGAAACAGGCATCACCTATTCTGCAGTCACCATTTATTCTGGAGCCAGTTGAAATATGGCAGTGTGATCCGATCTGAACATCATGTTCGATGAGTGCATATGAATTTATTATGCAGTTTGAACCCAGAGAAGCGCCTGCATTTATAAAAGCATAATGCATGACAATATTGCCATTTTCAATCTTTGAATAAGTTGAGATCCTTGACAAAGGAGATACGATAGTAGGAAGATTTGCACTACGTGATATCAGTTCATTGTAGATCTCCATACGCCGTCGGACATTTCCTGTATGACCTATTGTTACAAGAAAATACGTGTCTTCAGAAATTAAGCCCGCCAAATTACCATCTGTCCCAGTTATCCTGTATCCCAGAACCTCTTTCCCGATGTTTTCTTCAAGATCCAAGATGCCTTCAATTCTGAAATTTCCTTCTGATTCAATAACATCAATGCAGGATCTGCAATGTCCGCCTCCGCCAATTAATACCAATGATTTTTGTTTCACGAGGTTTTTATTGAACTGGGTATATTGATTAATCGTTTTTGGACCCGATGTGAGTTTGAAAGATCTGTTCTCCAGGCAGACCTGTACATTTGAAGTTCGGTCATTAATTTCCATGCGGGTCTGGCAAGGATTTTAGCATCATTTAGATGGGAAAGCAAGACATTTCTGATTTGGGGCGTTTTACAAATGATTGAATTCAGCCAATAATTGGATTTACTGTGTTCGGGTTCACTAAAAAAGTGAATATCTGTCTGGCTAAAAAAAATACTGTATTGACTGGCTAGGTCTCTCTTAAGATGGATGATTTCATCAATGCGTTCCATCTGTGCACAGCCTACCGCAGCGTTCAGATTAGGTAAACGATAATTATAGCCGACTTCATCATGTACAATTTCAGTCGTATGTTTTACTTTGGCCTGAGTAGTTAAGTGTTTGGCTTTCCAAGCTAAATTTTCATCGTTGGTAAGGATCATTCCTCCACCCCCTGTCGTTATGATCTTATTTCCGTTGAAACTTAAAATACCCAGCAGGCCAAATGTCCCAACATGTCTTTCCCGATAGGTACTGCCGATGCCTTCTGCTGCATCTTCAACAACCGGGATATTATATTTGTTACAAAGTCTGAGAATTTCATCGATTTTCACTGGATGACCAAAAGTATGAACAGGAAGACAGGCTGCAATCCTTTTCCCGGTTTTCCTGTGAACGGTCTGATTATTTTTCCTTGTAGTAGATTCATTTTCAAGAAACTGCTTTAATGATTCTGGTGACATACCCAGGGTTTCGGGATCAATATCGAGAAAATACGGTTCAGCATTCAGATAACGGATTGAATTGACTGTGGCAATAAATGTTAACGGCTGAGTGATGACGAAGTCTCCGGGTTGAACATTTGCCAGTTTCAGTGATATATGCAGGGCGGACGTACCGGTTATGGTAGCTATTGCATATTTTACTCCGCAATATTCAGCGATCAGCTTTTCAAATCGGTTCACATATTCACCCAGGTAGGAAACGAAAGTGGAATCGATACAGTCGGACAGGTATTTTTTTTCATTTCCTGAAAACAAGGGTTCATGAATGGGTATGGGGAGATCTGTATCGTATAATGTACGGATAAAATCAACGATACGATTAAATGTTGTATCTGTCAATTTTGTAATATTTTAAGTTTTCAGGATTAAGAAACCATTTAATGGTTTCTGTAAGCCCCATTTCCAAGGAGAAGGCAGGTTTGTAACCAGTGTAGGTGTGAATTTTCGTATTATCACATATTAGACGCAGTACTTCTGAGTTCTCAGGCCTGAACCGTTCCTTTTGTGTCTGTATTTCACAATCTGATTTCATCAATCCACGGATCGTGTAAAACAGATTTTGGATGGAAATTTCAGTCCCGGAACCAATGTTAAAGGTTTCTCCAATGGTTTTATCCGATTTTGCCAATGAAACGAGACCCTGGCTGGTGTCAAGGACATAGTTGAAGTCCCTGGTTGGACGTACCTCGCCAAGACTTATTCTTTTTTTTCCGGAAGCGATCTGGCTGAGAATGGTAGGGATTACGGCCCTTGCCGATTGTCTGGGACCATAAGTATTAAAAGGACGGGCAATGGTTACGGGTAGCCCGAAGGAATGATAAAAACTCATGGCAATTGCATCAGCACCTATTTTACTGGCACTATAAGGGGACTGAGGCTGAAATGGGTGCTGTTCGTCAATGGGAATATATTTTGCGGTGCCATATACTTCACTGGTAGAGATGTGTATAATACGAATTCCCCCTGCTGTTTTTGCAGCTTGGCAAATATTAAACGTGCCCATGACATTCGTATCGATATAACTTGCCGGAGCATAATATGAATATGGTATAGCGATCAAGGCAGCTAGATTAAAGATTGTGTCCGTCCCTTTTATCATTTCATTGCAATAATGAGGATCCCTGATATCACCGGAAATTATTTTTAGATTCCGGTTGTTTTCAATATTATCCAGCCAACCGAAAGAATTGAATGAATTGTATAGTGAAAGTGCTTTGACATTATAGCCGTCCTCAAGTAACAATTCCGTTAGGTGGGATCCGATAAAACCATCTGCTCCCGTTACAAGAATATTTTTCATGTCAGGGATAACTGTTTTTACCGTATTTTAAGTGGTTTCTTCTTCTTCTGTCTGGTAATATCCGCTTGTGTATTTGTATCGGTAGTTATATCCGTAGCCATAACCATAACCGTATCCGTAATAATACCTGTATCCCAATGCTTTTGGTTCTTTAATATCATTAACCAGTAATAAAACTTCTTTTGCTTTGATATTGTTTATCATTTCCAAACTTGCTTTTTGGGAATAATTTTGCCGTATAACGAAAATGCTTGTATGAGCATACTTGCTTATCAGTAAAGCATCTGTTACAAGTGCCACCGGTGGAGTGTCAACGACAATAAATTCATATTTATTTGTTGTCTCCTTGATGAGATTTTTCATATTATCGGTTTCAATTAATTCAGCTGGGTTCGGTGGTACGGGACCAGCGATCGTTACATCAAGACCTTCAATATTGGTAGGGTGGATGATATCCGTAAGTTTTGTCTGGCCAGATAAATATGTACTAATTCCTTCACTCTGATCAAGATTAAAAACTTTATGCAGAAATGGTTTTCTCAGGTCGAGACCTACCAGAAGCACCTTCCGGTTATTCATGGCATGAATAGTGGCAAGATTTGTCGCAATAAAAGTTTTTCCTTCACCGGAGATGGTTGATGTTACCATGATCACCTTTTGATGGGGTTCTCTCAGAATATACTGCAGATTTGTCCTGATGTGCCGGAAAGATTCTGTAAATGCCGCTCCGGGTCGTGATTGGACAGGAATAAACTCTCCAGATTTTTCATGTGCTACCACCCCTAGAATAGGAAGATCGGAATTTACTTCAATGTCAGAACGATCCTTGATGGTCGTGTCCATATAGTCAGACAGGATGATAATGCCAAATGGCACAAGTATTCCAACAATAAGGGCGAATAAGAATATAACGGATTTTTTAATTCCCATTGTTTCAATGGTATTGAAACTTGCTTTATCTAGAATTCTTACGTTAGAAATAGTGGATGCTTTCTGTATGCCTGCTTCAGCTCTCTTTTGCAGGAGAAAAGTATAAAATTGATTATTCACATCGTATTTTCGCTGGATATTCAGTAATTCTTGTTCATTAAGCGGTAGCTGCAATAATTCTGATTCAATCTGTTGTTCTTCTGTTTCTATTTGTTTCCAGGTTAAATCGTTATTATAGATAAGTCCTTCAAGAATATCTAGAATTTTATTTCTTGCAGATTGTATTCTGGTGTTGATTTGTTTCAGCTCGGGATTTTCCATTTCCGCAGAGAAACCCAGAAGTTCTCTTTCCTCATAAAGTTCCTGCAGATTTTGAACAGCTTCAATCAATAGTTGATCGTTAGCATCAACAAGAGTTGGAGTAATTACTGCCTGAGGATTTTCACGGTTTGTAATGTAATCTTGAAGATATTCATAATAATTCTTTTGCAGTTTGAGTTCAGTTTTTTGTTCATAAAAATTATAGAGTTTATTATATACCTGTTGCCCCTCTGTACTAAGGTCCACAATTTTGTTGTTCACCCGGAAATACAATAACTGATTCTCTGCCATAATAACTGAATCCTGAATGATTTTAATCTGGTCTTCGAGAAAGGTGAGGGTGTTGTCGGCAATTTGATGCCGCCATTCGAGACCTGCATTTCTATAGTTCTCACAAAATGCATTAATATAGTCAATTTCTTCCTGTGCTATATGACCCTGGGAACTGATTGTTATGACTGTACCATTCTGTTCATCAATAAGATAATTCATTTTTGATTTCATCTCCCTGGCAATGGTTGTGGGCTTTCTGATTGAAAAGCTGTATGAAGCATATCCAGCATCAAATTCGCTCCTGTAGATTTTGAATTTCCAGCCATCAATTTCAATCCAGGTATTGATCGGAATAATGGTGTCAATTTCGTTTCTATTATATAATTTACACTTTGATTCCCCATATTTCTCAACGTAAAATAACTGATCCTCATACCAACGTGCCGATGATGAATCAATATCTATATAATACGGGGGATTGCTATATATGGGTCGTAACATTGCAACCCTTCCATGTCCGGACCAGGAAATATCCCATCTAAGGCTGTCCACGGTTCTTAGATGAAGACTGAATGCATCCAGTTTGGCAAGCTCGTTCGCCAGGTCAGTATTCCTTCTCATTCGTCGAACAGACCTGATTTCATTAAGTACATCGTTTGAAGCCTCTTCGTCTTCGATTAATATAGTTGCAGTTGCACTGTAAATTGGTAGGGTGTATCGATTTTTAAAATAGGCAATAGAAATAGCAATGAAAATCATAATAAGGAACCAGTACCAGTTTTTCAGGAATAAGAACAGATATTTACGCCAGTTAATGGGCCTGCTTTCCTGAATTATTGGCTGTGTGGGATATGCCGATGTTTTATCTTCCATTAAATGAATAGATTTACTTATTTTTTTAAGAGATTCAGGTAGTTAGTTTATCTATTTTATAGTTAAATCGAAAGATTTATTTTGTGGTGATAAAGGTAATTACAAGCATTAATGTCGAAATGGTTGACAATACCAATGACATTGTGGGAATATTAAGCTGAAAAGGTTTACTTTTTATTGGTTCAACAATAACAACGTCGTTAGGGAGAAGAAAATAACCTTTTGATTGAAGCAGGTTTTTATCCTGTAAATCAATACGAAAGGTTTGTGAACCTTCTTTAGTTGGCCTTACTACCAGTACTTGGTTACGGTTGCCGAAATCTGTTATATTACCAGCCGTACCGATTGCTTCAAGCACGGTCAGCTGGTTGTTGTAATTGGTATAGGTGCCCGGGCGATTCACTTCACCGATTACTGTAAATTTATAACTTAACAATCTGACATTTACCGTTGCGTCTTTGAGAAGATCATTGGCTCTTTTCTGTATGGTGTTTTTGACTTCAGCAAGGGTCAGTCCATATACAGGGATGTCTCCAAGTATCGGTATAGAAATAGTGCCAGAATCACTCACTGTATATCCAAATATATAGATGCTTCTTTCATCCCGAAATAAATTAACAGCATAAGATTGAGATCCTGGATTCAGGAGAGTATTCATTTCCTGGTTAAGCGTCGAGATATTGACATAGAGAATATCTTGGTACTGTATTCTGTATTCTGGACGTTCTAATGTGTGGAATTGTTCAACCGAAGTAGTATCTAAGTTGGAAAGGTACAGGATTTTTTTTTGTGAGGTACATGAACTTACGAATACTAAAATGACTAAATAGAATCCAAATATTCGGATCATGATATAAAGATTATTTTTTAAAGTTAATTGTTTTTATTTAACCATATATATTTGCATTAATCTCTAAATGGCATCATAAATCAATCACCAGGCGGTCTCTTACAGATATAAACTTTTTTTTCACAGCTCCGCCTCCTGAGTACCATTCTGGACCACGGAATGTTTAAGCATAAACCTTTAATCTTCCCTCGATTTGCCTTATCAGAATGACATTTATTTACTCCAGAGCAGCAATACCTGATCAGCAGTCAATTTATCAGAATAGCCATTAAATTCGTCATTATTCATAATCAGGTACCTGATTTTTCTGTTAATTAATTTTTCTGCTTTTGCAGTCAAACGAGCAAGATATTCTCTGTTAATTTCATTGCATACAAAAACCAGATCAATAATATAATTATCTACTCCTCGGGCAAACTCACCAACCACATACACACAGTTGAGTTTCCCCAATTTTGGGATTACATTTTCAATAATTTTATCAAATCCTATATATTTCAACAATATGTTATTGATGTCTGCATATAAAGGATGACGTGTGTTGGCTTTGTACATTTTTTTATTTCCCCGTACCTGACTTTTAAGTAGTCCGGCATCTTCAAACCGATTCAACTCGAGTCGGATCGCATTGGTGGATTCATGGAATTCGGATTCCAGTTCGCGCAGATATGAACTGGAATTGGAATTGAGGAAAAACTTCAGAAGAAGCTTAAGCCGGGTCTTTGATGTGATCAGTGTCTCAAGCATAAGCATGAGATTGAGTAACAATTTTACTCAATGTTTATTTAAAAGTCAAGTTTTTGGGGAGTTTTATTTCGAGCGGGCTCTTTTGAAGATGATGTTATACCAGGCTTTCCAGAAATATTTCCAGTTTGTACGCAGCGGATGTTTGTCGTATCTGTCGAAATAAATTCTCTCGGATGCTTCGATCTCTTCAAGTGTTTTAGGCAGGTCGGCATAGAAAGGAGGGACAAGTCCGGGTTTGTATTTGATGCGGCGCTCCTGGTGTTCCTTTGAATATAAGGTGAAATAATGTTCGCTTATAGGCCGGACACCAACCAGTTTTACTTCACCCCTTATCCAGTTCAGCAGCATTGGCAGTTCGTCTATCCACAGGGCCCTCATCAGGCGGCCCGCGGATGAGATCCGGAAATCGTTATGGAACTTTCCACCGTCCTGCAGGTCATTCTCTTTATACACATAATCCTGCAGGTACTCGGCATAGGGATGCATCGTACGCATTTTATATACCCGGATCATTTTGCCTTCGAACCCGATCCTGGGAAGTCTTGCCAGCGGACCGTACGTCGGGTTTTTTGGATATATGGGTTTGCCGTTCTTCTGAACTTTGAAAAAGTACCTACCGTTTACAAATCCTTCGTCCACTGACCGGAAACCGCATGAATAAAGTCTTCCCAGTATTTCGGCGCGGGTAAGGACCCTGTTTTCGCCCCGGGTCAGGAAAAAATAAATCCTCTTTGTGAGTTTGAATTTCGGGAATACCCTCTTAATGATGTAATCGAAAAAATAATAGATCCAGTTCAGGCCCGGGGGGTACTTTCTGAGGATGCGTTTCTTCCTGAGGTTTTTTGTTTCTGCACACCCGATGAATGTACCGCCGGCCGGCAGCTTGGCATTGATGATCTCGAAGAATTTATTGATGTATCTTATATCGTTAACCCTTTTTAAATTCACCACCCCTTTAAGGTAATTGTCGGGCTGATGGACTATGTTGAAACGGGTCGTTGTGGATATGACCAGGTTTCTGGGATCGAGCAGGTCGATATTTTCAGACAGGTAATTGTACGCAATTTCACCGCATTCTTCGATGATGTCTTTTTTTAATTGACCGGCTGAAAATGAGATATCCCTGATCCTGATATCTTGGTCTGTCTTCGGCTGTGCCTCTTCGGGCAGGAGTTCTTTTTCTTTTTTTCTTAACGGGGGAGAAATTACCCCGTTTCCGTTGCCGTTCTGGATCACAAGCCGGTAAGTTGTGGATACGATGATTTCAAGTACTGTTAGCAGTGCGATTGTGCCGAAGATTACAATGCGTGAGTAATTCAGCGAACGGGCGCCGTACATGATGATCGCAATGGTACCGAAAATGAGCAGGTTGATAACGATTATATGCAGGGTAACGCTTCCCTGGGGCGGGGTTTTCGGAAAGAACTTTTTGAAAACCCCGGTAATGAACAGCCATATTAGTGCAAGTATACCAAGTCCGGCGAGGTATTGTGAGGAAAGATATGATCCAAGGCCGCTTTTGATCCAGGTAATGATGATATAGGAAACACCCAGCAGGAACAGGTCAAGGGTCAGTATCGTGATCCGGTGTCTGATCATCAGTATTTGTTCTCGCTGTGAATTTAGCAATTGCACTTGTAATAGACCAGAAATCAGGCCCTAAAGTTGCATTATTAAGGCGTTTGGATATCAATGTTATTATTCGTTATTTCGTATGCCTTAGTTTGACATTAGGTTTTTTAGTATTTTATAGTAATTACAGTATATGAGTTACCTCTTTACATCGGAATCGGTTTCCGAGGGACATCCCGACAAGGTGGCCGACCAGATCTCCGATGCTTTGCTGGATGAATTTTTGCGAAGGGACCCTGAATCGAAAGTGGCCATTGAAACGCTTGTCACGACCGGGATGGTGGTGCTGAGCGGCGAAGTACATTCCCGGGCTTATGTGGATGTTCAGGAGGTGGCGCGGCAGGTGATCAGGGACATCGGGTATACGGAAGCGGATTACAGGTTCGATGCGGATTCATGCGGGGTGATCTCATCCATTCATGAACAGTCTCCGGATATTCGTCAGGGCGTCGAGAGGGATTCCGGTGAGAACCAGGGCGCCGGTGACCAGGGCATGATGTTCGGCTATGCATGCCGTGAGACGGATGATTACATGCCCCTTGCTTCGGTTCTTGCCAATTTGCTTTTGCAGGAACTGGCGGCAATCCGCAGGGAAGGCAAGGTGATGACCTACCTCAGGCCCGATTCTAAATCGCAGGTGACCATTGAATACGGCGATGACAACCTGCCGGCAGGGATACATACCATTGTTGTTTCGACCCAGCATGATGATTTTGCCGAAGAAAAGGTCATGCTGGAGGAGATCAGCAGGGATGTCAGGGAAATTCTGATCCCGCGTACCCTGGAAAAACTGCCTGAACGGGTGAGGAAGCTTTTTGTTGATGATTACATTCTGCATGTGAATCCGACTGGAAAATTCGTGATCGGGGGACCGCATGGCGATACGGGCCTTACGGGAAGGAAGATCATTGTGGATACCTACGGGGGCCGGGGAGCGCACGGAGGCGGGGCCTTTTCGGGGAAGGATGCATCAAAGGTCGACCGTTCTGCCGCCTATGCAATGAGGCACATTGCCAAGAATATCGTTGCTGCGGGGCTGGCTGACGAGGTGCTGGTGCAGGTGTCGTATGCCATCGGTGTGGCAAGGCCGATTGGATTTTCCCTTAATACTTTCGGGACTTCCAAAGTGGGTATGCCTGACAGTGAGATGGCGGACAGGCTGCAGGAAATTTTCGACCTGAGGCCGGGTACGATCATCAGGCGGTTCTGCCTGAAAAATCCGATATTCCGTAAGACGGCGGCCTACGGCCATATGGGGCGCGATTATTTTGTCGAAAAAGTGCTGTTCTATCCCGATATCAACGGAGGGAAAACGGAGTTGAGGGAGGTGGAATTCTTCGCCTGGGAAAAGCTCGATTATATCGACACCCTCAAAAAAGCTTTCGGTCTCTAACCTGTCAACGGATAATCGCTAATCAAAAGATCCGGTGAGATGTTCAATCGTTTGGTCAGTCTGCGGATCATTCCGACAGTCAATTTACGTTTTCGGTTAAGGATTTCGGAAACCCTGCTTTTACCGCCGATCACATCCACCAGATCGACCTGCTTTAACTGCAATTCTTCCATTCTTATTTTAATTGCCTCAATTGGATCCGGAGCCTCTATCGGATAGTGTTTTTTTTCATATTCGTCAATCAATAATCCTAAAATGTCAGCCTCATCGCTTTCAGGAGTCCCGATTTCAGCATCGAAAATATCTTCCATTCTTTTCAGAGCCGATTTGTAATCTTCATCGGTTTTTATTGGATTTATATTCATTTCTCAGATTCTATACTGTAGTTGGATCGATTTTATCATATTCTTTCTTTGTGAGTTCCGATGAATCTTATGAAAATCCATTGCTTCTCAAAGTTGATTTTCGCTACCAGTCTGTATGAATTGCCTTTAATATTAAAAATAATCCTGTTGTCTTTCAGAATACTTGCACTGGAATATGTCAGTTTGACATCATTTGGTGTTTTCCAGTCAGAATTCATAACAATATCATGCCAGGTTTTAAGATATTGTTCGGTATCAGGTCTTTTCTCCCAATATTTTCTTAATGTACTTTTAGCAAAAATTCTTTCCATTAATTACATCTGAGTGCAAATATAATATAAAGTTCTCAAATTGGGAACTATTATTCAGTTAATTGATTTAGAAATTTGTATTTAATGGTTCGGTTTTCAGAATATCATATGTCTGTCATATTCTGTTGCAGAAGGAAATACTTAAACTTGAAGATGATGAAGACTAAAAAGGAATTTGATGCGGTGAAAATGATGCGTGATATACGTAATAAGCATCATTCTGAATATAAATCCAATCCTCAATTATGAGAAGAAAGGTTGAATGCTATAAGGGAAAAATATGCTAAAAAGATCAAAGTTAAAGAAATTGCGAACCGGGATTAGAGTGAGTATTGTCTGTAAACCATCTTCAGCCCTTCCTTTAACGGGATGGTTGCCTTCCATCCCAGTTTCGAGAGTTTGGACACGTCCATGAGCTTTCTGGGGGTGCCGTCGGGTTTGGTGGTGTCCCAGTCGACGGACCCGCTGAATCCTGTGATTTCACCGATGGTCTGGGCGAGGTCCCTGATCGTGAGGTCGACCCCTGTACCGATATTGATGTGGGTGTTGCGGATCTCCGGCTGGCCTTCTCCCTGTATGGAAGACAGGGCCGCAAGGTCTTTGAAGGTGGTGTTGTTCATCAAAAATATACAGGCGTCGGCAAGGTTGTCGGAATGCAGGAACTCGCGCATGGGTTTGCCGCTGCCCCAGAGGGTGATCTGAACCCGGCCGTTGTTTTTTTCTATTCCGTATTTTGCCAGGATGCCGAGGATCCGGGAATCTTCGTCCTGCCCGCTGACTCCTTCGACGGGTCGCCGGTCGAGGTCTTCACGGAGGGAGGGCCAGTCGTTTTGCTCAAGGCATTTTCCCAGGTGGAATTTGCGTATCAGCGCCGGCAGCACATGGGAGGTTTCGAGGTTGTAATTGTCTCCCGGTCCATAGAGGTTGGTCGGCATCACGGCGATGAAATCTGTCCCGTACTGGATGTTGTATGATTCGCACATCTTGATGCCTGCGATCTTGGCGATGGCATAGGGCTCGTTCGTATATTCGAGCGGGGAGGTCAGCAGGTATTCCTCCTTCAGGGGCTGGGGGGCCTTTTTGGGATAGATGCATGAGCTTCCCAGGAAAAGGAGCTTTTTGACCCCGTATTTGTACGAATAATGTATGATGTTGTTCTGGATCTGGATGTTCTGGTGGATGAAATCGGCCCTGTAGGTGTTGTTGGCCATGATCCCCCCGACCTTTGCCGCGGCCAGGAATACGTATTCGGGTTTTTCCGATTGGAAAAATGCATCTGTTTCCTGCTGGTTTGTCAGGTCCAGTCCGGGGAAATCGCGGGTGATGATGTTCGTATAACCGTAACGTTCCAGCCCGCGCATCAGGGCCGATCCCACCAGGCCGGTATGGCCGGCCACATAGATTTTTACATTCTTGTTCATAATGCGTTTTTATTCATAGTAGTTCAGGGTATCGTAGCCGCCGTTTTTCAGGTGGATTTCCCTTTCGGCCTCTTTCAGGTCGCTCTCAACCATTTCCTTTACCAGGGTTTTCAGGTCGTATTCCGGTTTCCAGCCAAGTTTTGCCCTTGCCTTGCCGGCATCGCCCACCAGGTGGTCTACTTCTGCGGGCCTGAAATACCGCCTGTCGACCTCGGCCACGGTTTTACCTTTTTCGAGTTGGTATTTCGGGTTATTGCATGCGGAAACGATCCCTTTTTCGTTTTCCCCCTTTCCTTCGAAGTTCAGCTCAACACCCGTTTCGGCAAAGGCCATCCGGAGCATTTCACGGATTTCGGTGGTGATGCCCGTGGCGATCACGAAATCTTCGGGGTCGTCGTGCTGGAGGATCAGGTACATGGCCTTTACATAATCCTTGGCATGGCCCCAGTCGCGCTTTGAAGAAAGGTTGCCGAGGTATATTCTGTCCTGCAGGCCCAGGGAGATCCTGGCCACGGCCCGGGTGATTTTTCGGGTGACAAACGTCTCACCGCGTATGGGGGATTCGTGGTTGAAAAGGATCCCGTTGCAGGCAAAAAGGCCGTAAGCTTCCCTGTAGTTGACGGTGATCCAGTAGGCGTAAAGCTTGGCCGCCCCGTACGGGCTCCTGGGATAGAAAGGGGTCTTTTCCGTCTGGGGGATCTCCAGTGCCTTGCCGTAAAGTTCGCTGGTCGAAGCCTGGTAGAACCTGGTTTTGTCCTTCAGTCCCAGGAGGCGGATGGCCTCCAGCATGCGCAGTGTTCCCAGGGCGTCGGCATTGGCCGTATACTCGGGGGTCTCGAAGGACACCATAACATGGCTCTGGGCCCCAAGGTTGTAAATCTCGTCGGGCTGTGTCTCCTGGATGATACGGATCAGGTTGGTCGAATCCGTCAGGTCTCCGTAATGCAGGATAAAGTTGGGGCTTTCCACGTGGGGATCCTGGTAGAGGTGGTCTATCCTTCCGGTATTGAACATGGAACTCCGGCGCTTGATACCGTGTACCATGTATCCTTTTTTCAGAAGGTATTCCGAAAGGTAGGCCCCGTCCTGGCCAGTGACCCCGGTGATAAGGGCTGATTTATTCATATCGTTGATCGTTTGGGTACAAACCGGTCAATTTTTATATTTTCAGGCTGTGTAAGACTTTCTTAACGGATTCCTCTATACTGATATCGGAGGTATCCAGTTTCACGAACGGGTCTTCGGGGGTTTCATAGGGATCGTCGATCCCGGTGAAGTTCTTGATTTCTCCCTTCCTGACCTTTGCATAAAGTCCTTTCGGGTCTCTCTGCTCGCATACCTCCAGGGGGGTGGACAGGTACACTTCCCTGTAATTGGCGCAGCGGTCACGCACGAAATCCCTCGATTCCTTGTAGGGGGCTATAAACGAAGCCACGACAAAAATCCCGTTTCTTTCAAGCAGGCTTGCCAGGAATCCCATCCGGCGGATATGCCTGTCTCGTTCCTCCTTCGTAAACCCGGTCCTCGGGAAAACGTCCCTGACCAGGTCGCCGTCGAGGTGCTCGACCTTCAGGCCCCTGCCTTTCAGCGACTCGTAAATGCCCTGAGCTATGGTGCTTTTCCCGGAACCGGAAAGGCCGGTGAGCCAGATTACGACGGGTTTAAGCTGCTTTTTCCCGTAGTTTACGTTGTTCCATGCCCGCTCGTGGACGAAGTAGAGGATCATTTTAACGACGATTTCTATGCCTCCGATCGCAGCGGCAAGTTCTATTTTCCCTGTAAAGATGTAGACCAGGATGGCCGTGGTGAGCGTGGCCCAGAACCGCCAGCTTACGGTTTTCAGCACGGAACGCCTTTTCGATTCTTTAAACATTGGATGCTGTAAGTTTTCCGATTGTATTTGTAAAAGTCACACAAAAGTAGTCAAAAAAAGAAAACCAGGAAGCCGGCCCGTATCAGTCTGACCAGGAACGCGAAATCATGAGTTCAAGACAGGCGGGAAGCCTGTTCAGGAGGTAAAAGGGTAAATTCATCAGTCTGAATGTTTTCCCGGATAACGTACGGGCGGAAACAATCCCGAATTTGCCGGAATATACACGAACTGCATAGGAATGTGGCGTCCGGTCGATAAATTGATGAAGGGAACGCAGTTTTCCGGCTTTGCCTGATTTTACCTCAACGGGTATGAGAAATTCTCTGTAGGGCCAGATGAAATCTACCTCGGCAGAGCTTGCAGATTTATCACGGGTCCAGTAATTCAGTTTAAAAAGGACGGATTCGGACAGACAAAGCAGTTCCTGGCCTGTGATGTGTTCGGCAATCCTGCCACGATAGGTCTCGCTCAGTTCTGTAGAATTGAATAATTCACTTTGTAATCCCGCCATATAATTTACCAGACCGGTATCTACCAGTTGAAGTTTTGATGAACGCCTGATATTCGGTGTAATCGGCAGCCTTGTCTCTGTTACCGGATATACCAGTTGGAACAGGAATGCTTTTTCAAGTATTCTGAATGCTTCGCTCATTTCCCTGTTTTTATAATTAGAATTGCCGAATCCGCTGAAGGTAATCCGGGAGCCCGCAGCATTAAAAGAATGTGTAACGGTATGTCTTATAATTTCAACCATGGTCTGGTTTCTCGCATATTTTTCAATATCATCGAGATACGATGTTATCAATCCGTCGTAAATTGTTCCCAGGACGGCCAGGTTCTGTTCTTTGCTGTAATGATCTATGATTTCAGGCATCCCTCCTGTAATGGTGTAAAGCCTGAATTGATGCATCAGGTGTTCATGAGCATATTCCGGAACAGGTACAGTCTGCAAAAGGTCGAAGCTTTTCAGGTCTCCCAGTGCAAGCAGGAATTCGGCAAATGAGCAGGGTCTTACCGGAAGGTACTCAACCCTTCCTACAGGGAAACTGATCTTTCTTCCTAGCAGTGTTTCGAGTAAGGATCCTGCAGCAATTACATCAAGCCAGGGGATTTCTTCGTAAAAATATCGAAGCATTACAACCGCTTCTGAAGAATTCTGGATCTCATCTATAAACAATAATGTATTGCCCTTTACAGGGATGGTTTTTGTCTGAAGGCAGATTGCCTCGAATAAGGAATGGACATCTTTATGGATATTGAACAGGGTCTTGTTTTTTTCTAGATCAAGATTCAGGTATATATATTGATCGTATGATTCAGCAAAGATCTTTACAAGTGTTGTTTTGCCTACCTGCCGTGCCCCTCTTAATACAAGGGGTTTATTCTGATCTCCCCTTGAAGACCATTGTTTGATATTTTCGATTATCGACCTTGGGAACATTTTATAAATGTATAAAAATAAGGGATAAAAAACAAAAAATATGTATAAATATAAAGGATAAAATCATGAAAAATTGTTCAAAAATAAGGGTTAACGGGCCGTTTTGTGCAGGAAGGACATGGGAACCTTGATGTGCAGGGATTGCCGGATGCCTTCTATCATGATCCTTACACGTTGCTTCTGGTGGAATTCGACAAGGGTGCCTTCCAGTCCTTTCAGGGGGCCGCGGGTGACCGTTACCCGGTCTCCCAGGTGCATTTCGGGCAGGTCCGCCAGCAGCTCCTCTCCCGATTCGATGAATTGCCTTACAGCTTCGATCTGCACCGGGGGAATGGATACCTTCTTTTTTTCAAAGGTGACATATTTGACGACGCCGGGCGTCTGAAGGGAGGAAAGGTACTGGTCCTCGCTGATGAGGACAAAGATATAGGACCTGAACAGGGGTTCCTGCACCCATTTTTTACGGTCACTCCAGAACTTCAGGGTTTTGACGAGGGGCAGGTAGTTCTCTATCCCTTTTTCGTCGAGCCCGGCAGCCACCTTCTTTTCCCAGCGGGGCTTTGTATATATGGCATACCATTTCTTTTCCGCCATCAGGATTGGGTTTTTAGCTTCACGGCACCGGTCAGCTCCCTGAACTTTTCTTCGAGTTCCCTGCCGGATTGTCCTTCCATGGACTCGTCCGCAACGATTTTTCCCTTGTCGATGATGATCACCCTGTCGCATATGGCTTCGACTTCCTGCATGATATGTGTGGAAAGCATTACGGTCTTTTCCCGGCCCAGCTCCGAGATCAGGCCCCGGATCTCTACGATCTGGTTGGGGTCGAGACCGGACGTGGGTTCGTCGAGGATCAAGGTATCCGGTTCGTGAATCAGGGCCTGGGCAAGTCCCACCCTCTGCCGGAATCCCTTCGACAGGGCTCCGATCTTTTTATGGCTCTCGGGGGAGAGCCCGGTGCGTTTTATAATATCCTCCACCAGGGAAGATGATCTTTTTCTTAGCCCGTACATGCCTGCGATGAAGGAGAGGTATTCCCTGACATACATTTCTGTATACAGGGGATTGGATTCGGGGAGGTAGCCCGTGATTTTTTTTACTTCGAGGGACTGCTCCGTAACATTCATGTCATTGACAAACACTTCGCCGGACGAGGGAGGAAGATACCCCATGATGATCTTCATCATTGTGGATTTACCTGCTCCGTTGGGGCCGATGAAGCCTGCGATCCGTCCTTCTGGGATCTCGAAGGAGACATTATCCAGCGCAAGCTGTGATCCGTATCTCTTGCTGATGTTCTTTACACGGATAGACATGTACTTACTGTTCAGAATGCAAATATAACTTCTTCATCTGTATGGGAACCAATTGACGTCCTCCCCTCCGTAAACGAAGGGGATTACTCGTGGCATTTCATGCCCCTCGTGAGCTCGTTCGCTGTCGCTCA